>SXUI01000036.1 GCA_005790605.1 Planctomycetia bacterium
ACTCGATCCCTTGAGCGTGGAGGCTGGGGCCAGAAGAGAGCCCCCGCTCAGTTACACTGAAACTCGATCGCTATATTTACACCGCGTCGCTGTGGCCAGAAGAGAGCCCCCGCTCAGTTACACTCGAACGCTGGAAATCCAACGATGCTCATCTGCTGTGGCCAGAAGAGAGCCCCCGCTCAGTTACACTGCCGCAAATGCCGCGGGATTGAGATTACCCGCTGTGGCCAGAAGAGAGCCCCCGCTCAGTTACACTCGGCACGCCGTACTTGTATGCGCGAATGAAGCTGTGGCCAGAAGAGAGCCCCCGCTCAGTTACACTCATGTGGTGGAGGGGTAGAGCGCATCGATGGCTGTGGCCAGAAGAGAGCCCCCGCTCAGTTACACTGGAGCGGTGGAGGATTTCACACTCTGACACGCTGTGGCCAGAAGAGAGCCCCCGCTCAGTTACACTGGCGCATCGTGGAACGCTGTCGCGTTGGATGCTGTGGCCAGAAGAGAGCCCCCGCTCAGTTACACTAGCGGCGTGCAACTCGCGAATACGGATTATGCTGTGGCCAGAAGAGAGCCCCCGCTCAGTTACACTGCGTCGATCCTCCGCGACTCCCGAATGCGAGCTGTGGCCAGAAGAGAGCCCCCGCTCAGTTACACTTCCTCGACCGTCAACGGGGTATTCAGTTCCCGCTGTGGCCAGAAGAGAGCCCCCGCTCAGTTACACTCCTACATGATGCCCGAGTCGATGCGCGTTGGCTGTGGCCAGAAGAGAGCCCCCGCTCAGTTACACTCCCCGATCACCGACATCCTGCACCCGTCACGCTGTGGCCAGAAGAGAGCCCCCGCTCAGTTACACTTCGCGAAGAAGATTGCCGCCGAAGACAAAGGCTGTGGCCAGAAGAGAGCCCCCGCTCAGTTACACTGCGAGCGTGCACGCTCATCGCGAACGATCTGCTGTGGCCAGAAGAGAGCCCCCGCTCAGTTACACTGCCGTCGGCATGTACTGATTGATCGCGTATGCTGTGGCCAGAAGAGAGCCCCCGCTCAGTTACACTGACGACCACCCGCTCTTGCGATTGTTCTCGGCTGTGGCCAGAAGAGAGCCCCCGCTCAGTTACACTGCCTTCGAGCAAGATGAGAAGGTTTTCCGTGCTGTGGCCAGAAGAGAGCCCCCGCTCAGTTACACTCTCATACCGCGATCTCCGTCGTTGGCGACAGCTGTGGCCAGAAGAGAGCCCCCGCTCAGTTACACTATGATCCTACCGATGCATCGTGCATCGGATGCTGTGGCCAGAAGAGAGCCCCCGCTCAGTTACACTCAGCACGCGATCATCGCGCTCGTCGGTGCGGCTGTGGCCAGAAGAGAGCCCCCGCTCAGTTACACTCCAAGCCCTACATGGGCGATGTATGTTTCTGCTGTGGCCAGAAGAGAGCCCCCGCTCAGTTACACTCTTCTCTTTGCAACTCGCGTGCTCCACGCGAGTTGCTTTGTTTTCTGCTTCAGAAAAGCATGAGTTGAACGGGTGCTGATTCGGTCGCAACGCTCATTTCTCCAACGAACACCTGCATCTTGCCAAACTGTCTATCCGTGATGCTCATGAGTCGCACCTGCCCCTCACTCGGGAGTTCGCGCGCGACAGAGTCGCGATAGTGCGACGCTGAATCCTCGGATGGGCAATGCCGAGCGTACACCGAATATTGCAATTTGCAAAAACCTTGATTGAGCAGGTGCTTTCGAAATCGCGTGTAACTCCGCTTCTGCGCCTTCGACTTCACTGGGAGATCAAACATCGCCATCAACCACATGGCTTTGTATCCAGAATTTGGACAGCGTCTCAGGTCTGCTCGCGGCATGAAGGAACCCAAAGTTCAAGGTCGCGCTCTTCGCCGGTCAACACACGCGCACAACTAACCGCGCTGCGCGAAAGCAGGTCAAACAGCGTTCGCTCCTCACCGCGCGCAGCGTGGCGGCCAAGAAGCGCAGACACAATCTCTGCTCGAACTTCTCGAGACATTTCTCCATCACCGCCCTCGCGCGCTACGACATTGAGAACCGCGCGATCCACCAATGGACGATAGGGTTCCATGAGGTCGTCCGCGAGGCAGAATGGGTTGTACTGATTGTGGTGCTGCACCCCGAGACTTGGATGAAGCCCAACTCCACAGATCGCGCGCGCCGTAACACTGCGCAACACCGCGTAGCCGTAATTGAGCAGCCGGTTTTGGTCGGGTGCGTCCCTATTGCGACGGAATGCGTCGCCGAAGAGCGCTTTCCAGTAGCGCGCCGCGGCTTGCGCTTCAACATTGCTAGGGTCACCCGACTGCACGCTCTTGAGCAGTTCCTCTAGACCTACTTGCGGTCGACCTGTGTATTCGAGTAGCTCCCACTGCGCACGAACTTTCGCTCGCACGATGGACTGCCACGCGCGCTTTTTTGTCGGCTCGGGCGCCTCAGCCTGCTTCGCCATCCGTGCTGTTTGGGTCGAATGCGAATCTAGTGGCAGCAACATCGCGATGGGAAGAAACTGCTCCGACATGGCGACGAAGATTCCTCCCTCCTTTGCAAGTTCCGCGAGCACCGATTGGGAGAGCGACACGGCGGGGTTGGACACAACGATCGCCGCGATCTCACGCATCGGGACAAAGACGGGCGCTTGACCGTTGACTTCGATGGCGAGGCGACCGAGATCAACTCGCAATCGAACTGGGGTTTCTGTAAGTTCAATGATGCGATCAGTCATTGCTACGGCGAACATCGCCAAGGGCATGCACGACTAGTTTTTCGACTCCAGCGGCAAAGAACGCCTTCGCCGAGCTAACTCGCAATAGTCCAGTATCCCGCCCAGCCTTGGATTCCGCTCTCGCTTCGCCTCGCGGGCGCGCATCGCTCACGCGCTTGAGATGCAGATCGCCGTCGGACACCGCAGTCACAAGAGCGATACATCTCACGCCTTCACGATCCTTCAGTGATACGGAATCCCCGCTGCGAAGTGTGAACGCCAACCGCCGTCCCGTACCCCAATCCGTCTGCACGATGGGCGCACCGCGCTGCTTGCGCCGAAATGCTTCGAGAAGCGTGACCACCTCGAGTTCACAGCCGATCACCTTGCCCTCTGCATCCAGCGTCTCAATGACTTCCATGTGGTGGTTCGAGCCAGGCACGACATGTCGCGCCGCGCCGCCTCGACCCACTTCATCGAGCGTGACATTTACCTGAATGCGCGCCTTCTGAATCAGAACATCACGCCCATCCCCATGTCGCATCGAGGGGAGATTCACCTTGTCCTTGAACGCGACCTTCGGATTCGGCTGCTTGAGTTCCGCGAGTTTCTGCTGCACAGCCTCCCGCACGCGGGGGTCGACAATGTATTTGACATCGCCCTCGCCGAGCTCAACGAGGAGATAGCGACGGTGACGCAGGGCGCTCGTTTTCCCAACCCCCCTCCTCACATCACCCCGAGCATCGCGAATCGGGCGACTGTAGTTCTTCTCTTGGTGCAGCGGTCCGCTCAGCCGACAATCGGCGCGATGCGATACGACGATGCCCGCGATAGAGCGCTTTACATCGTCAATGAAGTTGGGCCAAGGCACATCGAGTTTCAGCCGATGTGACGCTTCACCGCGCACGACTGCTGCTTCTGATGCATCAGCGATCGCCTTGACCTCTGCTGGCCCGGTGAGAGCGATTGCTATGGCGTCGATGGCGTGATGACGGTGATCGCTGCGGTTCTTCCCACCACCACCCAACACGCCCTCAATGCCGAGTTTGCGCCGAACAATTGCCGTTGCACCGCCGGCGCTCACGAAAACACGCTGGCGCTTCGTGAGGTCGATACCGCCGCCAAAGAGCAATCCCACATAATCCATGGCGAGCCGCGACGCATAGCGCGTGTCATTCAGTTGTCGCTTGAGAAAGTCGCCGAAGATTTCGCTACCGTTGGCGACGCTCTCGAAAAGGCGCAACTTTTTTCGCGCAGACGGGCTTCGAAACAGCTTGGCGCGTGAAATGATGGAATCCCATTGCGGGGTGCCGTGGTACGCCCCGTAAGGTGAGTTGCGGCGCTTGCGGTTGCGATTCTCATTGACCTCACAAAGCGTTTTGTTCCCAAATCCATCCTCAAGGCACAGGGCATACGGAATGATGTGCTCGACCTCGAAGCGGGGGCTTTGCCCGAACAGGTCTTCGAAGTTGATGGATTTGCCCGTGTATGGACACACGCCTCCACACTCTTCCCAGAGCAGAACCTTTTCGACATCCGACCTCTTGTTCGAGTCGGCGATGTGCGAAAACCCTTCCTTAACCATTCGGTCGAGGGCACTGTCCCGTCGCCCCTCCTGTTCACGCATCCGTTTCGTTTCGTCCACCCGTTCCTTCCGCGGCTTTTTCAAATCGCGCGCCAACTCGATGCGCACTTGATCCGGCTTACCCCAACGGCGAATGACAGCGTTTATGATCTTGCGCAGTTCCGACAACGACCTCTCCACTGCTGGATTTCGGATTTCTATCCCTCGATATGGACGACCTCCTGAACTGTGCTCCTGCCAAACGCGATCGGGTTTGATCGGAGGGAGGAATTCCCAAGGCGCGTCGACCCCGCTCTGTGATGGATACGCGAGGACCTTCGCCTCCGCTACAAAGAGGCCGGCCTCAAGATGAGGGAGCAGATTACGAATCGCACGCGCTGAGAGATTCAGCCGAGCGGCCTCAAGTTTGATGGCCGCAACATTTTTGGCGTCATCCTTCGACAGCCCCCATCGGCGAACACACCGCGTCTCTAGTGCTTCCTGTGATTCATACTCAAGAACATCATCAATCAGCCGTGCTTGATCCTCTTCACTCATGTCGTCCCAACAGGCTCCGATCGCCACGCGCATTGTGGCAGCCGTGCGATTGCCGATCAGATCCTTCTCTCCTCCAAGTTCTATCGAGAACTTGACGCCTTTCGGCTTGAAACCGAGCAACTTCTTCGCTTGCGTCCAAGTGAGATGGCTCTCGAGCTCAAGTGCCTTGATCAGCGCGTCGCGCTCCGTGGAAGTGAGTGCGCGATTCACGCGCTCGATCTCACCATCCATCTCCATCACGCGAAGGTGATTCACATTCTGAAGCACTCGAAAACGCTGCGCAGCTGGGTACGCGACTGGACAGCGGATCTCTGCAGGCTCGATCGAACACCGACCGATCAAATGACTCTGATCGCGCAATGGTCGCTGCCTGAAGATTGCGTCTTCAATCAGCTGCCAATCGGCTTCGCTCAAAGATGACTGATGGCGGCTCTGCGCTCTCTGAATTGCCTTGAACTCAGGAATGATAAACTCGTTGCGACCGAGCCAGCGCGCGCGAATGCGCTCAACCTCAGGGTCAATCGACGCGAAGTATGCGCCAAGCGTCAGGAGGCCCGACGCATTCATCTTCGCCTGCAACTCGTGAATGCCTTCCGCGACCACGCCGTCCTCCTCGCCGTCCTTCTTTTTGGCAAGGCGATTGCTGAGAAACCCACGATGCTGCGCCAAGTGGTAGAGCGCGCGTCCGAGTTCATGCGCAGGGACCACAGTTTGCGCGGCGCGTGCTCGAAGCCGGTAGTGAAACACCTGTGCACCGCGACGATCACCCATCAGAGGATCCTGAGCGCCAAGGCGGGCATCGAGTTCCTTGAGCATGCGATCGATCGACGCAGGATCGAATGCTCCTGGATCTGGAAGTAACCCGAGTCGCACGAGCGCCCGAAGTAACTTCAGCAGTCGTCGGCGACGGCGCCAGAGTTGTCGACGCATCTGCCTCGCTTGGCGCCGCTTCTGATTCTTTGGTTCATCACGACCATTCTTGAAATCGCCATCGACTCCTGGAGAGAAGATCCGACTTCCGGTACCAAGAATCCGACTCGGGACTTCGTTCCGATACTCCAGAAGGCACCAACCAACTGAAGCAACACCGATGTCGAGGCCAAGAACCGTCTGAGTCGTGCGCGAAGTGCTCATTGTTTTTCTCCACAAAAGGTCTGCCTGGAAATCTTCTCATCTCAGCATGGCTTCGCTTGACACCGAGCCATCATCCTCTACACTATGGGCAGTGTAACTGAGCGGGTGCTCCTTCTTGTCATGATAAGTAGGGAAACCTGCGCGAGGCTCTGCTCCCGACCGCTTGCGTTCGGTGCGCAACCCCGACCCCAACTCCGAGTTGGGGTTTTTTTTGCCCGGTCAAGCGCCTGACTGCCGTTCAGCGCGAGACTTCGAAGCTTTCCGGATTCAACCGACTCCCCCTACCCCGCGTTGGTGACCATGGTGGGGTCCGCGACAACTTGGAACGCGACGCTCTTTTCGGCAACGGTTGCGGTTGCTTCGTCGCGGATCGTCATCTTGAGGACATAGCTTCCCACCGAGAGATGCGGGCTGAGCGTCACGATCTCTCCCACAAAGAAGTCATCGCGCTTCACATCGCTCGCATCAACGACCGCCGTCCACTCTGGGCTTCGTCGCCAGACTTCCACGCCATCGCGCTCCGTCAAGATCGAAATCTTCGTCGCCAATCGTGTCGTCCACTTCGCATCGGCCATCGCGCTGACGAAGTTTTCAAGTTCGCTATACACGATGACGCGCGGACTTGTTGCTGCGAGGAATCTTCGATTGTCAATCGGATCAATCTGCCCAAACGCCTGCACCCTTGTGCAGAACTCCACTCGCGGCAACGCAAGCATCGGCGCTGGTTTGAGTGCCGTGAGAAGTTGCTCGATCGTGCTCACGAGCGCCGCGTCGTCCTTGCCTTCTTGCAAGTCGCGACCGATGCGTACAAATGCTGCGTGGAACTTCTCCGCTGTTGCGCGCTCTTCATCCGTGAGATGCGTCGAGAGATCCTTCGGCAACTCAATCGTTGGATCCGTCACTGCTAAGGCAGAGAGCGCGAGCAATTGCCGCATCGGCGTGGCACTCGTCGTCGCATCGCTCGAGAGCGTCGAGGCAAGTTTCGTCGCGATGCCTTGCGCATCGATGGGCAGCGTGGTCGTCGCAGGAGTCGGAAGCGCAGCAGAAAGTGGCTCATTTGCAGTGGTTTGCTCGGGCAGCGCAGGCGCAGCAGCATCGCCCGCCACCATGGGTGCCTCGGTCGAGCGCGCGATGGATGCATTCGCCGCCGCAGCTGCGCGATCAAGCAGATCACGCTGAGCACTCGAGCGCATGGAAGTGAGTCGATCGGGAGCAGCCCCGGTTGTTCCATCACTCCATTCGATCGTGGGTGGCGTTGCAGTGTCTGCAGTCGTCGGTGTCACGGATCGCGCGAATGTCTGCGAAACAGTTTGGGAACCCATCGACGACTCACCTGATGCCGTGACTGTCGCGGAAGGTGCCGCAGCAGACGCCTGCATCGAAGCAAGCGCCGCGAGATCCGCTTCATAGGTCGCCGCTAAGTCCGACACCGTCGCCTTGGTTGGCGCGGAAGTTGGAGAGACCGTGGCGGAACTCGTCGTGTCCGCGGGCCCTGTGAACTCGGCGCTTGGCGCGGCTGCGGATTCTGGAAGTGGACTCATCTCCACTTCGACTGGGGCAAGGCCTTCATCGTTGTACGCAAGTCGCGATGACTCCTTCGCACTCGCGCATCCGCCGAAAAACATGAATGCGATACCAGTTCCGAGGAAGGTCGAAATCATGCACACCGCTGTCATTTGCCTTTCCGCAAACGCGCGAGCCATGAGTCGACGGGAACACACTTTGGTTGAGTACTGAGCCATGGCGACGCCTCCATGCGTCTTCATTCAGTTCGGCGGACATGCCGGGCGGACTGGTGACTTGCGCTGCGTCTGACGCCCTCCGGGCATCAACGAATCACGCGGCGCAAGAAACACTGCCCTCGCCTCTGGAAAACCCAAAGGCGGAGTGCAGTGCGGACTGATGAGAAGGCGCGGCGGCAACCGAACTTTCACACAGAATCAATGAACGCTATCGGCAAAGAGTGCCGCAAAGCCTTCAATCGTTCTTGGGAGATCTCCCGCTGCCCCCTGCTTCGACCGGCGGTCGAGGTCGACGCACTCCGCGAAGAGCCGCGCGGCGCGTGCGGGACCAAGTTTGCGCGCCATTCTCAGCGTCGGCGCCGTCGCATCGCCCCACAGTCGAACCGTCCTTGAGACGGAGTTCTCGGGCTCCCCTTGCGCCATGAGTCGCGCGCAATCGTGCAGTTTTCTTGAAAGGTCAACCAGCGACCAGATGAGAAGCTGTTCGGGTGCTTGCGAAGTTTCCACGAGTTCGCGCACCTTCGAAACCACGCCGCCGGGGGAACCTCGAAGCACTGCCGACTGAATCTCCCACGCTTGCTCCTCGCGGGTCCGACCTACAAGTTGCGAGACGACCTTTGCGTCGATCTTGGGTGTCGAGCCCGCGGCGCCCGTTCCTGCAACAAACGAGGCCAACTTCGCAATCTCTGAGTCGAGTCGAGAGAGGTTTGTCCCGAGACGGTCGACGAGTGCGTCGGCCGCTTGGGGGAGCAATTCCGCTTGATGCACATGCGCTGCTCGTTTGATGCACCACGCCGCTGCATCTGCGGCGTTTGGCTCTTCGCACTTCACAACCGCGCCGCCCTTCGCAACCACGATCTTGTCGAAGTTGCCTGGTCGCCAAGTCTCCGCGCGGAGGACGAGCGTCGACCCTTCCGCTGGTTCTTCGGCGTAGCGCTCAAGCGCGCGTCGACGCTCTTCCACCGCAAGCAATTGATCCGCGCGATCCACCACGATCAACTTGTGTGAGGCAAGCAAGCCGAACGTGCGAAGTTCATCGAGAATGTCCGAGAGCGACGCGGACGCGCCGTCAAAGTCAAACCGCGCCACCGGTTCGCCCGCATGGGCATCAAGCGCGAGTTGGAGGCGCTTCAACCGCTCGACAAGCTGAAAGTTGTCCTTCCCATGAAGCACCACCACGCGCATGGTGTGATTGAGAGGATCCGCCTTGGCCATGCTTGGAGTGTACGAAGGCAACAGCGCGTCTGCGTACACTTCACATCGTGCCCACCCTCCTCGTCGTGCATGGCCCCGATCGCGGGCGAGCGTTTCCGCTCCCGCCGGATGAGCCGCAATTGGTGGGTCGTTCCTCCGAAGCCCTTGGATTGACGGATCGCACGGTCTCGCGATTGCACGCCGAACTCACGCCCGATGGCGATCACTGGACTGTGCGCGATCTTGGTTCGAGTCATGGGACTTTCTTGAATGGCCTGCGAACCGCAGGACATGTCGCACTCCAACGCGGAGATCGACTGCGACTTGGCGATAGTGAGTTCCTCGTCGTCGATGAAGGCGCGATACACACTGCTGCACCTGATCTCACAACGCAGCTTTCCTCTGCGACACAAACCGCGCTTCCTCTCCCGGAGTCGCGTGATGCGATTCTTGCGTACCGCCTCGCTCGGTTGAGTGCCGAGCCCACGCGCACGGATGACTTCTTAGAGCAAGCGTCAAGACTCATTCAATCGAGTGCAGGTCTTGAGAGTTGCGTGATGCTGCGCGGGGGAGCCAATGGTTTTCTCGTCCCAACAACGGTGCAGCACGCGCCTCTCGCACTTGCCGAGCAAGCTCTCGCGAGTGGCGAGCCGATGCTCGCGCGAGATGAACAACGCGGCAATCATCACGCGGTCGCGATTCCAATCGCAGCGCACATGCATGGCGCCGTGGCAACCGTGCTCATCGCGCGCGGTGGTGCGGAACTGACAAGCACCTCGACGCTTGCAGCGCTGCAACTTTCCGCGCAACTCGTCGGCCTTGGTCTTGCGGCTCGCGCTGCGAACAGCGAGAACGATGGTCGACTCGCGGCGATCGGGGAGTCGATGGCGACGCTTTCGCACGCCATCAAGAACATCTTGCAAGGGCTTCGCAGTGGCGCCGATGCCGTGGAGATGACGATCGCGCGAGGCGATCTTGCCCAAGCACGCGAAGGCTGGCCAATTTTGCAGCGCAATCTTGATCGCATTCAGTCGCTGGTCCTCAACATGCTTGCATGGGCGAAGGAACGGCCACTCGAACCAGAGATGATCGATCTCAACGCGCTCGTCACCGAGGTGAAAGAACTGCTTCAGGCTGCCGCGACTCGAAAACGCCTCCGCCTTGGAATCGAACTCGAATCGACGCTGCCACCTGTGTACGCAGACCTCAGCGCGATCTATCAAGCGATCACCAACCTTGCGATGAACGCCATTGAAGCGGCGCCGGAGAAAACCGGCGTGGTCACGATTCGCACCCGCTACAACGCGCAAGATGATGCCGCGTGCATCACGGTCATCGACAATGGTGCGGGGATTCCACTCTCCCTACGAAGTCGGCTCTTTGAACCGTTCTTGTCAACCAAAGGGCAACGAGGCACTGGACTCGGTCTCGCGGTCGCGCGCAAGATTGCCCATCGACATGGCGGCAGCGCGCGACTGGTTCGAAGCGACGAGCACGGGACGGAGATCGCGCTCATCATTCAGGCATCACGGCTTGGGAATGAAGACGCGAGTTCGCTCGATGACCTTGACGCAACGCGTGCCCCGCGTTCTGCCTCAAGTCGAGATGTGCCGTGGACCTTCGGGCCGTAAGCCAAGTTGGCGAATCGTTCGGGAAGCGGAAGTCTCGAACTTTCTCGCGCCGAAATTGAAATTGCTGCGGGGGCAGCGCTCCCATTTGCCGAAGAAGGGTCGAGCCTATGATGCGCCCCAAGGCTGTAGTTCCCCCTTCTCAAGATTCAACTGACCGAACGGTCCCTTACCTCCGATGCTCCATTTCAACAACCAATCGTCCGCCGGCGTGCTCACCGCACTTCCTCCGCACATGCAGCGCGACATCTTGGCATCGACCAGCTATCAGCGCACACGCGAGATGACGATCGACGAGCTGCTGCTCGAGAACCGCGTGATCTTTCTGATCGGTGAGATCAATCACGCCTCTGCGGCGCGTGTCTTGATGCAAATGCTCTATCTGGAGAACCAGAAAAAGGGCCAAGACATCAACTTCTACATCAATAGTCCAGGCGGCGCGGTGGATGACACGCTCGCTATCTATGACACGATGCAGTTCATCACGAGCGAAGTCGCCACTTTCTGCATCGGTCGCGCCTATTCAGGCGGTGCGGTGCTGCTTGCGGCCGGTCAACCGGGCAAGCGCCACATTCTGCCGCACGCGAAGGTCATGATCCATCAGCCACATGGCGGCGTGACCGGACAGACCACCGACATTCAGATTCAAGCGGAACAAATCATCAAGGCCAAGCGGACGCTCAATGAGATTCTCGCACGACATTGCGGTCGCGATGTGGATGCGGTCGCCCGCGATGGCGAGCGCGACAAGTATTTCTCGGCCGCGGAAGCGAAGGCATACGGGCTCGTCGATGAACTTTGTGTGTTCCCTGAGAAGGCGAAGCGCTAACCGATTCCCTGTCGCGTTCCCCCGCAAAGCAAGCGTGAGTTGCTCGCCGTGAGTGAAGAAGATCCACCGCTCCTCGTCCCCCATGTCATCGACAGCTCCGGACGAACGGAGCGCGAGTATGACATTTGGTCGCGACTCCTAGCGGATCGCATCGTGATGTGTTCAGGCGAAATCGAGGAGGAGATGGCAAGCTCGATTTGCGCGCAACTCCTCTATCTCGCTTCGGATGATCCGAAGGCTGAAATCTCGATCTATGTCAACGGCGTGGGCGGCAGCGTCACTGATGGTTTGGCCATCATCGACACGATGCGAGCGATCCCGTGCAGCGTCGCGACTTATGTCGTCGGATGCGCGCCGAGCATGTCAAGCATGATCGCGGCCTGTGGAACGAAGGGGCGCCGCTTCGCGACGCGCAACGCGTGGCACATGATGCACCAAGGCCGCATCGGCGGCGTCATCGAGGGTCAAGTCACCGACCTCGAAATCGAAGCGCGACACATGCAAGCACTCGAAGTGCGATGCAACCTGCTGTACGCCGAAGTGACTTCGAAGTCGCTCGAGCAAGTCACGCAAGATTGCGACCGCGACCGCTGGCTGAACGCTGATGAAATGCTTGAGTATGGATTGATCGATGCGATTATCGATCGTGTCCCGCTCTCCAACCGACCGCAACCACAATTGCAATCCTCCTAGATCACGACTTCTGCTGACCTCGACAGAACCTATAGCCCGAAGGACTACGCGATGAGCATCATTCCGATCGTCATTGAGAAAACTGGCCGCGGCGAGCGCGCCTACGACATCGTCTCCCGCCTCCTCAATGATCGCATCATCTTTGTCACGGGCCCTGTGAGTGATGGCATGGCGAATCTGGTTGTGGCGCAATTGCTGTTCCTCGCCAATGAAGATCCAAAGGCCGACATCTCGATCTATGTGAACAGCCCTGGTGGCAGCGTCACTGCGGGATTAGGCATCGTCGACACAATGCGTTTCGTGCCGTGTGATGTCGCGACCTATGTCATTGGACAAGCCGCAAGCATGGGATCAGTGATCGCATGTGCAGGCACCAAGGGGAAGCGATACGCGCTGCCCAACGCCGAAAACTTGATGCACCAACCGCTCTTGAGCGGATGGCTCGAGGGGCAAGCAACGGATCTTGAAATCGAGGCGCGCCACATTCTCCGGTTGCGAGACCAGATTTACGCGTTGTATGCGGAAGTCACCGGACAAAAGAAGGAGCGCATCGCGGAGGATTGCGAGCGCAACCTCTGGCTCTCTTCGCAACAGATGCTCGAGTACGGGCTTGTCGACAAGATTCTCGAGAAGCTCTCGCCCAAAGCGTCGTAACTCAAACATGTATGTCCGCCCAAACGCCAAGTCTCTTTGGTCCTGAGGGCGACGACGGCGATCAATCGCCCAAGCGCGGAAAGCTCGTGCTTGCTCGCGCCGCAAGCGAGTTGCACACGCTTGCGAGCAAGATGCCTCCCGCGCTGCGAATGGGGACATCAAGTTGGAGTTTTCCAGGCTGGCGCGGCATCGTGTGGGAATCAGAGGCGAGCGAAGCAACTCTTGCGCGCGATGGCTTACGGGCCTACGCGGCGCATCCACTTTTTCGCACCGTCGGCATCGATAAAACCTACTACCGACCGGCGCCGCGTGCAGAGTTCGAACGGCTCGCGAGTCAGGTCCCTGCGGACTTTCGCTTTCTTACGAAGATGTGGCGCGGCGTCATCGATGACGACTCGCGCGCGAATCCAAATGCCCCAAGCGCTGTACTCGATGCGCGCATCGCAACGATTGACTGCATTCTGCCCGCGATCGAGGGGCTCGGCGAGAAGGCGGGGCCTTTGCTCTTTCAGTTTTCGCCGTCAAACTACGCAAGTGCGCGCGCGAAAGCGGCGTACATGGAGCGGCTTTGCGGGTTCTTCGCCGCGCTCCCCACACTTGATGCGCAGGGCAGTGCGTTTTACGCCGTCGAGGTACGCGATCGGAATCTCGTGTGCGCTGAGTTTGGTGAGTTGCTCGCCGCACATCGAGTCACACCGTGCTTGACGGTGCATCCAACGATGCCGCCACTGCGCGAGCAGTCGCAAGCACTCGCGCTCGATCCATCGCGTCCACTCGTTATGCGATGGATGCTCCGCGGCAACCTCGCGTATGCAGAAGCGAAGGACCTGTACGCGCCATTCGATCAGCTCGCCGAACCAGACGACAGCAATCGAGATGATCTTGCCGCGCTCGCCGCCGCTGCGCTGCAAGCTGGTCTGGGTGCATGGATCGTCGTCAACAACAAAGCTGAGGGAAGCGCGCCGTTGTCCGTCGAACGCGTTGCGCGTTGCCTCGCAGCGCGGCTAGAGAAGTGAAGTCAAGGCAACGCGAGATAGAACACGCGCATCGCTTCACGCACAGCGTCCGGCGCGTCATACGAAAGCACATGACCTGCGTCGGGGATAATGACCCCCTGCGCGTGCGGCATTTCGCGCAAGAAAACCTCAAGCATGGACGGATCCGTGAGTTGATCGCTCGCGCCGTAGAGCACAAGCGTCGGCGTCTGGATATTCGCGAGGTCTGCCTCAAGTCCTGTTGTCAAGAATGGGCGAAGATCTTCTACGATCCGCAAGTAGTTGGCCCGCCGCTCTAGCGCTCGCGCAATGAACGCCTCGCGAATCGGCGGCGGCATCGGCGGTTGATGTACAAAGTTCAATCGCAGTACTTCGCGCAGACTCGCTTCGTCTTTGATGTCGAGCGGGATCTCTCCTGCGATCACTCGCTTCATGAAGGTATTGGTCACCGGCGCAGTGACGCCCGCAGGTGAGAGCAGAACTAGCGAATGCACGAGGTCGGGATACCGTGCGGCATACGCAGCTGCGAGCGCGCCTCCCATGGAAGTGCCGACCAAGTCAACGACGCCGAGTCGCTCGTGAACTTGCAGTGCATGCACCGCGTCAAGATAGAACGCCGCATCGTGCGCCAACGCGCCGTGTGAGTCGTGATCGCCGAATCCTGGCAAGTCTGGAATCACGACGCGCGCGCCCGCCGGAACCATGGACGCGATGGGAAGCATCGCTTCCGCACTTGTCCCAAGCCCGTGCAACACAAGAACCGTGCGGGAGGAAACGGCGGTTGCTACAGCATCGTCTGTCTCAAGCACTCGCCAAGAGAAACCCTGGATCATGACGGTGCGCTCAGTCAAACCCGCTCGCCACTGACCCGCGCGCACGAGGCATCGGTAGAGCGAAGGCGGGTCATTCCAAAGCCAGATTCCCGCGAGGAGCAACACAAACAGTACGAGCGCGAGGCATTTCACTGCGCGCCGAACGCAGACGCGAAGTCGTGATGGCGGCCTCATACCCATCCTCGAAGGATACGCCGCTCGATCGATCGTCGGTAGTATTCCCACCTATGACGGAGATCAGCTCGCTCGTGACAACTTTCCGCGAAGACTACGCTCGAACGCGTGCGGAAATCGCAAAGGCAATCGTTGGACACGAAGAGACCGTCGATGGCGTGCTCACTTGCCTCTTCGCCGGCGGACACTGCTTGCTTGAGGGTGTTCCAGGTCTTGGAAAGACCCTCCTCATTCGCTCGCTCGCGCAAGCGCTCGACTTGCAGTTCAGCCGTGTGCAGTTCACGCCCGACCTCATGCCAGCGGATGTCACGGGCACAACCATCGTGGTGGAAACGGAGCACGGTCGCGACTTTCAATTCCGAAAGGGACCGATCTTCGCGCAGATCGTGCTCGCGGACGAAATCAATCGCGCAACGCCGAAGACGCAGTCATCGCTGCTCGAGGCCATGCAAGAGCGAAGCGTGACGATCGGCGGCGTTTCCCAGCAACTCGATCGACCATTCTTGGTGATGGCGACGCACAATCCGATTGAGCAGGAAGGCCCCTACCCGCTTCCAGAAGCGCACCTCGACCGCTTTTTCTTCAAACTCGTCGTGGGATATTCCACGCGCAATGAACTCTCCGCCATTCTTGATCGAACCACCACGGGCGTTGAACCGGTGCTCAACCGAGTGCTCGACGCGGCGAAGATCATCGCGCATCAGAAACTCGTGCGGCAGGTCGCGGTGGCGCCACATGTCCAGGACTATGCAGTTCGCATGGTGCTCGCAACGCATCCGCAAGGTCAATTCGCCACGCCGATGACCAATCAGTTCTTGCGCTTTGGCGCGAGTCCGCGCGCTGCGCAAACGCTCATTCTCGCCGCGAAAGTCAAAGCGCTTCTTCAAGACCGAACCGCAGTGAGCTTCGACGACATCAAGGCGAACGCGCTCCCTGCACTTCGGCACCGCATCCTTCTCAATTTCGAAGCGGAGGCGGAGGGTCGTACGAGCGAAGAAATCATTCAGAACATCGTCGACACGCTCGTCCTTGACGCGCGCGCTTGATTGCCTCGGAGAAATTTCATGTCATATCTCTCACTCTCCTCACTTGTTGTGATCGCCTCTTCGACTCTCGCTGTTCATGCGCAGGAGAGCCTTCCTGCGACATCGGAACCTCAGCCCGTCGAAGTCAAGACGGAAGAGCCTAGGAAAATGTCCTATGACCGATCGCTCGCAGTTGGCTACGCACACTTTTTCGACGCCTCCTTTGGTTCAGGTACGAGTGGAAGCGTGAGCGAGAACCGCAGTTACGCGAAGTATGCGATCGAAGAAGTTGGGACCGACGCGACGAAGCTCGGCATTAGTTTCAACTACTCCGGGACCTGGTACGACTTTGAAGGCGCCTCCCCTCTCGATCCCGCGCCGGGCGCTGCACCGTGGGGCGCGGTGACCTCACTCCTCATCAGTCCTTCCCTCAGCGTCAAGTGCGACGCGCACTGGAACGCATTCGCGCGCGTGTTCGTTGGATGCAGCGGCGAGAACAGCGCGGATGTTTGGGACAGCGCGACAGCAGGCGGAGCGGTCGGTGCGAGTTACTCCTTCAACCAGGATTTCACGCTCGGTCTAGGGGTGCTTGCGACAAGTCAGATTGAAGACAACATCCTGGTGATCCCGCTGTTGATCGTTGACTGGGAGATCTACGAGGACCTTCGAGTGACGAATGTCGCCGGACCCGCGGCATATCCAACGGGGAACGGTCTCGAACTCGCGTGGCGCGTGAATGACTCGTTCGAACTCGCATTCGGCGGGCGCTGGGAGATTGATCGCTTCCGACTTGACGATGATGCGTCGAATCCCGATGGCGTTGGGCAAGATGAGGGACTCCCGCTCTGGGTACGCGGCACTTGGAACATCAACAAGTCCATTCGCCTCGACCTCCTCGGCGGCGTGCGCGTCGGAAGCGAATTCCATCTCTACGATCGGAATGGCAACGGGCTCACATCGACCGATGTCGACGCGCAACCGTTCCTCGGCATCTTCTTCTCTACCTCGTTCTGAGCTGAGCCTTGAGGCACTCCCTCGCGGCGCGCGAAAATGCCACGCAGGCCTAGGATCTTCTGCGCAGCAACATTAGGTTCCCCACGCGGCAAGCAGCGTCGCAAGGTCTGCTGCGTCGACGACGCCATCGAGGTTGAAATCGGTTGGGCAGATTCCCGCGCATGGTCCCCAGGCGTTGAGGAGGATTGCGAGATCTGCAGCACCGACCTCGCCATCAAGATCGATGTCCTCTGACGCGCGGCCGATCGAAGCCGCACGCAACGCGTTCATCACGCCATATCCACGGATGTAGAGCGGATCAAAGGTCCCATTGGCGAGCACGTCATCCGCAGTCGTGAAGAGCGATGTGCGCATGCTGCTCACCGTGTACTCGCTGCGAGCCTGCAAGATGTTCGCGACTGCCCCCGCAAGGAGC
The DNA here is from genome assembly GCA_005790605.1 of Planctomycetia bacterium. Classification (GTDB taxonomy): domain Bacteria; phylum Planctomycetota; class Phycisphaerae; order Phycisphaerales; family SM1A02; genus F1-140-MAGs142. The sequence continues at coordinate 17,167 of SXUI01000036.1, forward strand.
GGTGTCGCGAAACTCGTACCACTTCCGGAGGTGATCGCGGTTGGGTTGTTCGGATCAATCGTGTAGCAACCCACGCCTCGCGCGCAGACCTCAGGCTTCACGCGTCCATCTGCGCTCGGACCGTCGCTCGTAAACCACGCGGTCGCTCCGTTGAGATCGACTGCTCCGCAAGAGATGACCTGGAGTGCGTCGGCAGGCGCGAGCAGGTGATTCGTCGCTGGATTGCTGTCATTCCCTTGATTTCCAGCAGCTGTGCAGCAAATCAACCCAAGCGTTGTCGCGATGTTGACTCCCTGTGAAGTGACGGCGGTCACGCCGTTGAGTTGCTCTGGCGTGTACCAATCGATGTATCCAAGCGAACTCGTCGCGATGTCCGCGCCGTTGGCTTCGATGAATTCAAGCCCAGCGACGTAGTAGTCCTCTTCGACCGGCGTCTCGCTCGTGATGTCCTCTGTCTTCGCCAGGATGTACTGCGCTTCATACGCTGCACCAATCATCTGCGTCGGCAAGTACGCCGCCATGAATCCGAGGACCGCGCTGCCATGCCAATGCTGGTTGCCAGCATCGCCCGCTTCGATGCCAGTGTTTCCATCGTTGTTGATGAAGTCCCACTCCGCAATGACGCTCAGGGGATGCTCCGCCGAAGCGAAGCCGGCATGCGCTCGATGAAATCCCGTGTCGAGAACGCCGATGACTTGACCTGCGCCGCGAAATCCGCGCGCATGCATCTCATCTACACCGATCTGATTGAGTTGCGCGTCGCTCCACGCGCCGCTTCCCGCGACGCCTCCTTGCATGACTTCGCCTCCGTCCACAAGTTCGAGTCGTCGCGAGTGATGCACTGGGAACACCCCGCGCACGAACGGCAACTTGCAGATCGCGCGAAGTTCGCTCGGCGATGCGTGCACGCTCGCGAGATTCAACCAGCGGCTCACGGCTCGGAGGGACGCGCCAGTCGCGGTGAGGCGATCGACGCGCGCAGGCGCAATCGGAAGATCCGCTGAAGTGATGAGTTCGCGCATCGTCCCGCGCGCAGCCCGGCGATCGAGGGCGCGTTGCGTGAGCGGCGTATCCGAGAGACGGAGCGCGCGCTTGGGAAGTTCCTTCGGCGCAAGCATGACCCACCACGCCTCACGCTCTGGTGCGCTCGGGCCGTCCGCCGCGGACGCGCTCGAGCCGATTTCGATGGCGACGACAGCGGCAAGAATTGCCCCAAAGGTGAAACGACAACGCGTGGTGAGTGATGCGTGAGTCTTGTTCATAAGCAATCGCCTTGCAAGGCAGAGTGTGCCGGATAGAAACGCGGTTGCAACCACGAATCATTCACTTTCTGCAAACCACCGCCGCAGCGTCGCGCGCGCCTTCTAACCGTGGTACACCATCGCTTCGATGCAATCCGAAGTGAGTCAAAGAGAGCCCACAACAAGTCTTCCGTCGACCCCGCGACCTGTGGCCGTTGTTACGGGCGCATCGAGTGGTCTGGGTCGCGATTTCGCGATCGCGTTAGCCGAACGCGGATACGACCTCGTTGTCATCGCGAGGCGAGAGGATCGGCTGATTGCCCTCAAAAAAGAAGTTGCGAGCCGGTTCGCGGCTCGCGCGATGGTGATCGCAATGGACCTCGCGGTCCCGACTGCTCCGCGCGAGATTCACTCCATTGTTGAGGGTTCAGGACTTGAAGTCAGCTTCTTGGTGAACAACGCGGGCTACGGGCTTCGCGGGAGGTTCCTTGATGTCCCATGGTCGACACACGCGGACTTCTTGCAAGTCATGGTCAACTCATGGCTGCACCTCACGCACCTCTTTCTCCCCGCGATGCGCACGCGCGGGCATGGTCGATTACTTCATGTGTCGAGCCTTGCGTCTCTGACTCCTGAACCACCAGGAAGCTTGTACTCACCAGCCAAGTACATGATGACGAGCGCAAGCCGCGCGCTGCGATTGAACCTCCTCAAGACTGGCGTGCATTGCACTGCGCTCTGCCCTGGTTTCACGCATACTGAGTTCCACGATGCGCTCGGATGCCGCGACCAGATGAATAAACTTCCAGCGTACATGTGGATGGAATCGCGCACGGTCGTGGAAGCAGGCCTCCGCGGCGTCGAGGAGAATCGAGCGCTCGTAATCCCAGGCGCGTTCAACAAGTTCGCCGCGAGTATGTGCAAACTGCTCCCCTACGCCGTGACGAGCAAGTTCATTCCTGACGCGGTGCTTCGAGAACACGACGCGACGCGGTAAGTTCGCAGCTCACACCAATGACTTTGCTCTGCGTCCCGATTCCTGTGCATGCCATCGACGAGATCCCGTCGCTCCTTGCGCGCGCAGCGCGAGTTGCGGAGCACGGCGCAGAGATCATTGAGTGGAGGATTGACCCGCTCGTCGCGCAATCGTTCGACACGCAAGACGCGTATGAGTCCGCACTCGATGCACTTGCGCGGTTGATTCGTGACTGCGTCCTGCCATCGATCGCGACTGCGCGCACGACTGCGGAGGGTGGCCAGTGTGCGATGCGCGCAGACGAGCTCTTCGAGGTGCTCGGCGACATCGCCTCCCTGCAGTTCCCACCTCGATTTGTCGATGTAGAGTTTGCGATGGTCGAAAAACTCGGTCGCACCCCGCAAGTCCGCGCAGGAGGCGCGTCGCTTCTTTTCAGTGCGCATGACATGCAGGGCCCGCCATCATCACTCGCGCGCATCTATCAGCGGATGGCACAAGACGATCGGTGTGCGGTAGCGAAGATTGCCTACCGAGCTCGCAGTGTTCGCGATTGCCACGACGCGTTCGAACTCCTCGCGCTTCGCGCGAAACCCTCGATTCTTCTGTGCATGGGAGAAGAGGGACTCGCCACGCGAGTGCTCGCGAAGAAATTCAACGCGTTCCTCACCTTCGCGTCCGAGGGCGATGGACTCGAAAGCGCACCCGGACAACCAACGATTGACAGCCTGATGCGGCAGTATCGATGGCGCGAGATTTCCCCGTCGACAGCGGTGTATGGAGTGATCGGCTTTCCAATCGCACACTCGCAATCGCCTGCGTTTCATAATGCGCGCTTCGCCGAAGCGAATCGGAACGCGGTGTACCTCACGCTTCCGGTACGCCCCGAGTGGGAGAGTTTCAAAGCGACGCTTTCGATGTTGCTCGATGACCCACGACTCTCCTTCCGCGGCGCGAGCGTCACCATCCCGCACAAAGAACACCTTCTGCGATTCGTTGAGGAGTGCGGTGGGATCGTGGACGAAGCGAGCGCTCGGGTCGGCGCCGCCAACACGCTTGTGGTTCGCGGTGATCGCACGCTTTTTGCGACAAATACAGACCTCCCTGCGGCCTGCAGCGTGCTCGCCGAGGCTTTCGCGTCTCCCTTGCGAGGGAAGCGCATCGCTGTGTTCGGCGCGGGTGGCGTCGCTCGCGCTATTGCTGGCGGGTTGGCGAGCCAAGGAGCGTTTGTTGCGATCGTCAATCGCACGCATGAGAAAGCGGTGCACCTTGCGCAAGAGCTTTCCCATGGTGGCGCGTCGGTCGTCAGCGCGATGGATGAATCTGCATTCGCGTGCCACTCCCCGCAGTGCGAACGCTTCGACTGCTTTGTGAACGCAACGCCCGTTGGCATGGCGGGAGGTCCGGATCCAGATGGATTCATTCTCCCCGATGCAGTTCACCTCGATGCGGAGACTGTTGTGTTCGACACGGTGTACACGCCGAAGGACACTCCCCTGCTCAAACTCGCCCGCGCTCGTGGCGCACGGACCGTCGACGGGCAATCCATGTTTCTCAGACAGGCCGCGTTGCAATCTGAGCTTTGGTTGCAGGCGGACTGAACGAACAGCGCACGCGCGAACTGCGTGGCGGTCGGCACGGCGACGACCTAAACTAGTCGCGTGCAACAAGAGCCTAGTGTTGATGACGCAATCGCGTTCTTGCGTTCAAACCTCTGCGGAACGCTTCGGTTCGAGAGCGATTTCGTTCCGATCAAGATCGTCATTGATCAAGATGGGTGCCTTATCGCGTCGGTCATGGCGGCGATGCTGCAGTCCTTTGACACCACGCTGTACCTGCCCGACGAGAATGTGTGTGGCTTGCACCTTGAAGTCTCACTCGAAGAGTTTCAACCCAAGGGCGAAGATGCGCTGCGCTGCGATCGCTGGCAGATCTATCACGGCGAGCCGCCTGATGTTCGTTGGGCGCGCATGAGTATCGATGCCGCGCGATTTGACTCGTTGTTCATCGACGGCGAAGCGATGATGCGACCGAATCCTCTCGCGGCGTGCTCCAATCATGTGGTGCGCGCCGTCAACGCGAATCGCCCAGCGCTCCGCCGTTTCTGCGCTGAACGCGCGGGGCTTGAGATTGAGGAGCCGATTCTGGTTGGCGTTGATCCCTTTGGTTTCGATGTTCGGAGAGCGTTCGACATCGTTCGTGTCGAGAGCGAAGATTTACTCGAGAACGAGCAGGATCTTTGCGAGGAACTTCGGCGCCACGGATTCTCCCTTGAAGGAAGGTAAACTCATCCCCTATGGCGACCACTGAACGCGATCAAAAGTATGCCGGCAGCCTCAACAGCGCGATGATTGACGGCCCTGAAGGCCGTGCTGCGCAGGAGTGCGCAAATCGCTTTGGCGAGCCGGGCTACACCGATATCACGAAGGTGTACATCGCACAGCGCTACGAGGGCTACACCGAGGAGAATCAAGAGAGCTGGCGCACGCTCTACGACAAGCAGATGGCGTACCTCACAACACACGCATCGAGTGTGTATCTGAGTGGCGCCCGCTCGATCAACCTCGTGCGCGACTACATCCCCTACCTTGAAGGTCCCAAGAGCGTCAATCACTTCTTGCAAACGCTCACGGGTTGGCAGAGTCGCGCGGTGCCTGGGTACCTACCCGCGAAAGCGTTCTTCGCATGCCTCGCTCGTCGAGAGTTCCCGACGACTGTCGTGATTCGCCCGAAGGAATCACTCCACTATCTACCTGAACCCGACATCTTCCACGACATCTTCGGGCATGTGCCACTGCATGCTGATCCTGTATTCGCAGACTTCCTTCAAACCTACGGCAAAGCCGCGCTTCTCACGAACGATCCATATCACACTGAACGACTCGCCCGCCTATTCTGGTTCACCGTTGAGTTTGGGCTCATTCGTGAAGGCGGAGAAGTCAAACTGTATGGATCAGGGCTGATCTCAAGCCCAGGAGAATCGGTCCATGCTCTCACGAGCACCGAAGTCGACCGCCGACCATTCGATCTTGACACCGTCTGTAACACGAGCTTTGAGATCGATCACTATCAACCGATTCTCTATGTCCTCGAAAGCTTCGCGCAACTGCGAGATGCCATGAACAGTTACGCGAAGCGGCTCATTGACGAGGCGCAACGCTCGCCCGCTGCTGTGCATTAGCAGCGCGTACCTGAGCGCGCTTGTCGCACCGAACATCCGCGCATTCGCGTATATTCCGCATGCAGATGCGGAGCGTATTCATTGCATTTTCGTCGGCGCCGATGCAGCGACTCCCGCTTCTCTGCGCCTCGTCGCTCATTCTCGGGATCTCTGGATGCTCGGTGGGCCCGCAGGTCGTTCCCCTCGCATCGCAAGACGGTGGCGTCGCGCCTGCCGCGACCTTTACGCCGCCAGAAATGACGACAGAAGAAATCGCCGCGGACGCGACCGCGCGGGACGCGACAATCGCTACCAACGCGGCTGAAGTCGACCTCTGGTGGACGCAGTTCAAAGATCCAGCGCTCGACGCATTGATCGTCAAAGCTGATCTGCTGAACGCGGACATCGCTCAAGCGCTGTCGCGCATTCGGATGAAGCAAGCGAGCCTCGGGGTCAGTGAAGCGGAACTCTGGCCAACACTCACAAGCGGCGCTGGCTACGCCCGCGTGCAACAGAACTTCTCGCAACTCGGCGCATTGGGAGTCGATCTCGAACCGTACGACTCGTGGAGCTACGGACTAAGCGTTCCCTCTTGGGAGATCGACCTCTGGGGTCGAATCGCGAAGACGATCGCGGCTTCGACATCTGACCTCGAGGCAAGTGTGGATGACCTTCGTGGGGCGATGGTTTCGGTCCGAGCGCAAGTCGCGACGAGCTACATCCAAGTTCGGACGCTTCAAGCGCGGCTCGATGCGCTGAACGCAGCGATTGCAAATCTCACGCAGTCACTCGCGCTCACACAGCAGAAGTACACCGCTGGGACGACGACGATGTTGTCGGTGAGTCAGGCGCAGACGAATCTTGATCTCAAGAGCGCCCAAGTTCCGTCGCTCCGAGATTCGCTTGCAAAGACGATTGGTCAACTCGCCATTCTCTGCGGAACGAATGTCACCGAAGTCACCGCGATTCTCGGCAGTGCCACGCCGATTCCCATCGGACCTGCGCACGTGAGTGTCGGTATCCCGGCGTCGCTTCTGCAGCGCCGGCCAGACTTGCGATCAGCAGAGATGGATTACGAAGCGGCCGTTGCGCAAATCGGCGCGGCGGAGGCGCTGAACTATCCGGCGCTGAGTTTGGCGGGAAGCTTCAGCATCTCGGCGACGGAATTCTCCGGTCTCGGAGATATCTCGAACCGCGCCTACTCGTTTGGTCCGTCTCTTTCGCTCCCAATCTTCACAGGTTGGCAAATCTCTGCGGAGATCGTGGGAGCAAAAGCACAAGCTGAACTCGCGTTCAATGCATGGCGCGGCACACTCGTTCGAGCCGTGAGCGAAGTTGACACATCAATTGCGACGGTCGCGTTCGCACGCGACGCCGATGCGCGATACACGCGGGCCGTCACAAGCGCGACCGAGACGACACAACTTGCGACGATGCAATACACAGCGGGGACGACGACACTCGAGAACCTCCTCGATGTGCAGAACAATCTCTTGAGCGCGCAGGATTCGCAGGCGCAAGCCCGCGGCCTCGTCGCGCAAGCGATTGTCGAACTCTATAAATCGCTCGGAGGAGGTTGGAGCGATGTCGTACCAACCAAGGACAACACGAAAGAAGATGCATCGAGCGCGATCGCATCTTCGCCAGCACACGCTGCGTCCCTAAGCCCACTCGCGAAAGCCGCTTCGGAGACGAAGGAATGACGATCATGAATGAATTCAATGCGACGCCCCGTTGCACGCTTGCCATGGCGCTTCTGTCTATGGCATGCATCGCGACACTCTCCAGTTGCGAAAAGCCGAAGCCTGCAGGGCTGCCTCAGCTCGATCCGGTTGTGTCCACCGTACTGGTCGGGACGCGTGACATTCCACTCACGCACGATTTCCCCGCAACGATCACTTCGCCACAATCCGTCGACATCAACGCGCGGGTCACAGGTTGGCTGCTTGAGCAAGACACGCCAGACGGCTCGGTGGTCAAGAAGGATCAACTGCTCTACCGCATTGATCCGTCCCAATTCCAAGTGCAACTCGACGCAGCCAATGCGCAACTCGCCCAAGCAAAGGCGCAGCTCGAGGCCGCAGACGGTCAGCGCGATGCCGCCGTTGCGCAAGAGGTGCTCGCGCAGGCGACCTACGATCGAAATCAACCACTTGTCGCAGCCGGCGCAGTGAGTAAAGAGCAGTGGGATCAGATCACGGCGAATCTTGCTGAGTCGAAAGCGAGTGTGGAACAGGCGAACAGCAACATTGCGCTCGCGCAGGCGGGTGCGTTGAGCGCGACCGCGTCCATCGAATCAGCAAAACTTAATCTTGAGTGGTGCACGATCAAGAGCCCGCTCGACGGGACCATGGGGGCGTCGAAGTACTTCGAAGGCTCACTTGTCGGCGACGCAAGCAAGCAACTCCTAAACACCGTGGTGCAGATGGATCCGATGTGGGCGAGTTTCAGCCCAAGCGCAAACTACCTCCCGATCATTCTGGCAAAGCAAGGCACCACCCAACTTCCGGCGACCGTCACGCTCACGGGCGCGGCCTATGCGCCCGGTCCAGACAAGCCCGTCACCCTCGGCGCCAATCCGCCAACGGTTGAAGGCAAGCTCGTCATGGTGAACAACCAGATTTCCGGAACTTCAGACACGATCCTTATGCGCATTGAGTTTCCGAACGCTGCGCAGATTTTCCGTCCTGGCGCTTACGCCACGGTGACGCTCAACCTCGGAACTCGGAAGGACGCTGTCGTCGTCCCGCGCACTGCTGTGTTTGCTCGACAAACCGAAATGTTTGTGTGGAAGGTGAATGCAGACACGACCGTAGAAAGCGTGGCCGTTGAACCCGTCTCGGTGTACGGAGACGAGATCGTGCTCGCGAGTGGCCTCGCGCCTGGAACGAAGATCGTCGCCGAGGGCGTTGGCAAACTCCGCGCGGGAATGAAGGTGAAGGACGCTGCGTCCGAGCCCGCCGTCGCAACTCCTCCTCACAGCACGAAGGACTGACCGCACGATGTTCTTCCGCTTCTTCATCGACCGACCAATCTTCGCGACTGTCATCGCGCTTGTAATGACGCTCTCGGGCATCATCTGCGCGGTCGTTCTGCCGATCGCGCAGTACCCAAACATTGTTCCACCAACCGTGCAAGTCTCCGCGACTTACAACGGTGCGGACGCAGCCACGGTTGCGCAGGTGGTCACGCTTCCTCTCGAACAACAGATCAATGGCGTCGAAGGCATGTTGTACATGTCGTCGACTTCGACGAGTACTGGTGTTTCGACCATCACTGTGACCTTCGAGATTGGCTACGACCTCGACATTGCCGCTGTCGATGTGCTCACGCGCGTCAATCAGGCGATGCCGCAACTTCCCGATGCCGTGCAACGCGTCGGCGTCAACATCGCGAAGCAGTCGAGCAACATGACGGCGGTCATCAGTCTCTACTCGCCAAAGGGAACCTACGACAGCTCGTTTCTTTCGAACTACGCGAACATCACGGTCGAGCCCGTGATTTCGCGCGTCGACGGCGTCGGCAATACGACGATCTTCGGTCTTGAGCAGTACGCGATGCGTGTATGGCTCGACCCCGACAAGCTCTCACAACTCAATCTCACACCGACGGATGTGCTCGCGGCTGTCCGCGCGCAGAACAACCAAGCATCGCTAGGCGCAGTTGGCGCTGAGCCTTCGGTTGGAAAGCCTGCGACCACCCTCTCCATTCAAACCAAGGGCCGACTCACGAAGACGGACGAGTTTGAAGACATCATCATTCGAAGTGAAAGTAACGGCGCGATCGTTCGACTGAAGGACATCGGTCGCGTTGACCTCGGGAGCTACCAATACTCGAGTTCCTCCTCCCTCAACGCCGGCCCGACCGCGACCGTTGCGCTTTACCAACTTCCGACCGCCAACGCGTTCGATGTCGTGGAGAAGACCGAGCAGGCGATGGAGCGACTTCGCTCGCAGTTCCCACCTGATCTTGAATACAAGATCGCCTACGACACAACGAAGTTCGTGAAAGCATCGCTCGACGACCTCGTCAAGACGCTTATCGAAGCAGGCATTCTGGTGCTGCTCACGATCTTTGTGTTCTTGCAGTCGTTCCGCGCGACAATCATCCCCATGATCGCAATCCCGGTGTCCATCGTCGGCACCTTTGCGATGATGGCGGTGTTTGGATTCTCCATCAACACCCTGACACTGCTCGGGCTGGTCTTGGCCATCGGTCTTGTCGTCGACGACTCGATCATCGTCGTGGAAAATGTGTACCGACAACTCGAGAGTGGCATCGAGGACCCCAAGGTCGCTGCGCAGAAAGCCATGGAGCAAGTCGGTGGTCCGATTGTGGCGACCAGCGCGGTCTTACTCGCGGTGTTCATCCCCGCGGCGCTCATGCCTGGCATCACAGGTCAGCTCTACAACCAGTTTGCGCTCACGATCGCGTTCTCCGTCGCGTTCAGTGCGGTGAATTCGCTCACACTTTCGCCGGCGCTCTGCGGCGTGTTCCTCCGCAAAGAGCACCCCACGAAGTTTCCTCCGTTCGTGCTTTTCAATCGCGGCTTTGAATGGGTCTCAACCCACTACGCGCTCTTCGTTCGATTCTTGTGCAAGCACTGGTACGGCATGGTGGCCGTCTTCATGATCGGGTGCTTTGGCGTCGTGCACTACTTGCGTGCTACGCCAACCGCCTTCATTCCAAATGAGGATCAAGGCTACTACTTCGTCATTTTCCAATTGCCACCCGCGTCCAACCTGCTTCGCACACAGGAAGTGTCGAACCAACTGCAAGCGATTGCTCGAGAAGATCCAGCCGTCACGGATGTCGTGCAGATCAGTGGTTTGAACTTCCTCACGAGCGCGCAGCAGACCAACTCTGGACTGCTCATTTGCGTCTTGAAGGATTGGGATGAGCGTGATGTGCGCACAGAAAATCTCCGCGCGATCATCATGCGTGCCTATCCGAAGATGCACGCGATCGCTGATGCGATCGTGATGCCGGTTCCGCCGCCTCCGATTCCTGGCCTTGGAAGCGTCGGCGGATGGCAGTTGCAACTCGAAGCGCTCGAGGGGCAGAGCTTCGATGAACTCGCGGAAGTGAGCGAAGCGTTCCTCGCCAGTGCGATGAAACAACCGGAGTTGTCTGGGCTGACGAGCCCGTTCTCTGACTCCGTGCCGATGATTCATCTCGAGATCGATCGCACGCGCGTGTACGCGCTCGGCCTTGAGATCGATGATGTGTTCAACGCGCTCGGGCAGAACTTCGGGCAGACCTTCATCAACAACTACAACGACTTCGGTCAGGTCTACAATGTGATGGTGCAAGCGCAGGCCACCTCGCGCATGCAGATCGCCGAGATCATGGACCTGCGCGTGCGCAACTCAAAGGGCGAAGAGGTCCCGTTCGCATCCTTCGCTCGGCCGTCCATCAAGACAGGCACCGACAACGCGACGCACTACAACCTCTACAACACGGTGCAGGTCAACGGACAGACCGCGCCGGGCTTTGGTTCCGGAGATTCCATCCGCGCGATCGACACGGTCGCGAAGGCCTCGCTCCCCGAGGGCTTTTCCTATGAGTGGACAGGAACGACTTTCCAAGAGATCGAAGCAGGGAGCCTCGCGCCACTTATCTTTGGCATGGCCATCGTCGCGATCTTCCTCTTACTCGCGGCACTCTATGAGAGTTGGCTGCTGCCTTTCAATGTCTTGCTTGCCGTGAGTTTCGCCGTGCTCGGCGCGCTTCTCGCTCTCCACATCAGCGGACGCGCACTCGATGTCTATGCGCAAATCGGCTTGGTGATGCTCGTGGGACTCGCAGCGAAGAATGCGATCCTCATCGTCGAGTTTGCGAAAGAGCGCGCGGACACAGGCGAGTCCGTCATGGACGCCGCGAGCGAAGCGTCGAGATTGCGATTGCGACCGATCATGATGACGAGCTTTGCATTCATCCTCGGAATCCTCCCCCTCGTTGTCGCGACCGGAGCGGGTGCACAAGCTCGGCATTCGATCGGCATCACAGTGCTCGGCGGCATGCTGGGTTCGACCATCATGGATCAGCTTGTCGTCCCAAGCTTTTTCTACATGTTCTATTCGCTGCGACGCAAGTTCGGGGTCGGCGTTCCTGAGTCGCGTGCTTGAGCGGGAGCACCGCGGCGAGTGAATCGCCTGCGGCGCAATCTCGACAGAGATGAACGAACGGAGCTCGTTCTCCGGCGATGCCGATTCACTCGGCCCGCCGGAGTCCAGAGCGAGTGCAGGTTTTTGCGGCGCTGCGCCGCAAGAAACCTGCACGAGCGCTCAAACGGATGCGATACCCTCCCCGCATGAGTGAATCGCTGTCTATCACGCTTGGTGAATACGCCGCTCGCCGCACGAAGTTGTTGAAGCAACTCAAGGACTGCGTCGGACTGGTCTTTGCTGGTGACGCGGACGCGAGCATTCACGGCGAGTTCCGCGCGCATGCGAACTTCGAGTATCTCACGGGCATCACCAATGAAGCGGGCGCGATCCTCCTGCTTGATCCACAGAACCCTATCGAGGATCGAAGAGTCCTCCTCTTCCTAAAGCCACTCAATCCAGAGTTGGAGAAGTGGGATGGATTTCGGATGGAAATTTCTTCCGCGCTCAAGGCGCAGTACGGCATCAAGACCGTCATGCGTACGACAGCGTTTGCGCGATTCCTTCTCGAAGCGACCAAGCGCTCGAAGCGATTCGCTTTGCTTCACTCGCTCGCGCCACACACGGCGCCCGTCTCGCCCGATCTCGATGTCTTCCGAAAGTGTGCCGAACGCATCCCGGGCGCGAGTATCGTCGATCAGTCGCAGCTGCTCGCCGTGATGCGAGCAGCGAAGTCAAAGGCGGAAATCGCGCTGATGCAGCGCGCGGCAGATGTCACAGCGGCTGGCTATAGCGCGGTGCTCAAGCAACTGAAGCCCGGCATGACGGAATTCGATGTGCAGGAAGTCATCGAGCATGGATATCGATCCAACGGATCTCGACGCGCTGCGTATCACACGATTGCGGGCGGCGGGTTCAACGCAACTGTGCTGCATTACCACGGGAATCGCGCACCGCTCGCAAGCGGCGACCTCATCCTCATCGACTCCGGCGCCGACTTCAACGGGTACGCGTGCGATGTCACACGCACCTTCCCGGTGAACGGGAAGTTCACGAAGCGCCAACGCGAGATCTACTCCATCGTGCTCGACGCGCAACTCGCGGCCATCGCCGCAACCAAGGCTGGAGTGACTTTCGCGAGTATTGACAAGGCCGCGCGCGATGTCATCACGAAAGCGGGATACGCCGATGCCTTCTTCCATGGCACGGGCCATCACCTCGGACTTGAGGTGCATGACATCACACCAGATGGCGTCATTCCCGAAAACGCCGTAGTCACGATCGAGCCGGGGATCTATCTCCCGAGCGAGAACTTCGGCGTTCGCATTGAAGACGACATTCTCGTCACCAAGAAATCTGGCGGAACGAATCTGACTGCCGCGATTCCAAAGTCAATCGACGCGATTGAGCGCGCGATGTTTGGGCGCTCGTGACAGGTTTCTTGCCGCTGCAAGGCCAGCGGCAAAAACAAACGCTGCACTCGCTTTGGACTCCGGCGGGCCGAGTGAATCGGCACCGCCGGAGATCGAGCTCAGTCCGTCCGAAGACATTGGAGTTGCGCCGATCGCGATTCACTCGCGGCGGCGCATGCCAAAGGGAGCGATGGAATTTGTCCGCGCTTCGCGGCAGAATTCCGCGCTCCCGCTCAACTACGCACTCGCTTTGGACTCCGGCGGGCCGAGTGAATCGGCACCGCCGGAGATCGAGCTCAGGCCGTCGGATGAGCGCGAACAAAAGACGCCGGTATTGCGCCTGTCCCGATTCACTCGGGCAGGCGCACACCAAAGCGAGCGAGGCGACGCGCTTACAGCACCGATCACGCGTTTGACCCGACGCGGCGCAAGTCGCGAGCGCTCAAACCTCGCGACATCGAACTTGCGCCTGTCCCGATTCACTCGGGCAGGCGCATACCAAAGCGAGCGAGGCGACGCGCTTACAGCACCGATCACGCGTTTGACCCGACGCGGCGCAAGTCGCGAGCGCTCACACTCATGCCTCAAACACACGCGGGAAAAATGTGTGCAGCGTGAGCAGAACCAGGGACCACACAACCGGAAGCGCGCTCAGGCAGATGGCAGCGATGGCGATCGCCTTTCCGGTGCTCATTCGAAGTCGGGCGAGCAACTCACACATCACAATGACCCACATCACGAGCGCGAACTTGAATGCGACGGCACCTTGCATGCCCCAAGCGTCGATCACCAACGCGGCGACGGGATTCACTTCGACGCCGTCGATTTCCAGGATCTTCCAAGTGAGCATGATGTCAAGGCTTGAGAAGAAGATGAACCAGACATACGCGTTCTGAAAACGCATCTCTGGACTCCGCGCGAACGACAAGACATCGCGCGGCAACGCTGCGCTACATGCAGGGCAATGCTGCGCACGATGCGCAGCGTGTGGATCAAGCGCGAATCCGCAGACGGTGCATCGACCAAACTTCTCTCGCTTTCGCCGGCGTAGCGCAAGCGGAAACGCGACGACGATCCATGCGACGCTCGTCCACACCAAGACATCCGCGATCAACGGCGCAATAATCGGTCGAAGCGGCACAAGCAACGCTCGGTCATCAACGAACCCAAACTGGACCGCGCACCGAAACCCGGTCGGCGCCGCGCCCCTCGCACCGTCCACCGGCTGCCACGCCTCGCTCGCAAACGCACGGAAGGGCCAGCCGGAAAGCGTGGTTTGAATCTGCGTGAAATCGTCGTAGTCGGCGACATCGGGTGCTGTGATCACGGAGCCGGGCGGGTAGTGAAAGCGCGCAGACGCGAGACCCACGCGCATAAGCATGCCCGTCGGCCAACGGGACGCTTCAGGTTCGATGCGTGTCGATCGAAACGCTGTGTACACATCACTACACACACCTTGACGGACTTCGATTCGCGCGCATCCCTCACCTGAGTAACTGCTCACGCTCTGCCAAGTCACCATCGACGAGCTTGAAGGGTCGATGTTGCGCAGCGCGAGCAGCATCGGGAGCCCCCATGCTGTGAACAGCGACATCGCAACACCTGCAATGGCGAACGGCGCAACTCGGCGCGGTTGTTGCAGCCTCGAAATCCTTCGGGACATAGTGGCACTATCGCGTGGACATGTGCCACTCCGCAAGTCTGCTTTATGCATTGCCAGATGCCTGCCGCCTTCGGGCTCGGGAGCGAACCTGCTTGCAGTGCTGCTTGCACCTCTTGACCACGATCGGGGACTCTTAAATAGGGTGTCGCGCGCGTTACACTAGCAGTCACGGTAGTTCAGTCAAGTTCCACGCGGCAAGCGGAACCAGAAATGAGAAGGAGAGTTGCTGATGGGTAGGATCACGAACGGGTGGAGTCGGAGGGGATTGCGGCGACCACGATCGTTGGCTGCTTCACGGACGAAGGTGATGTTCGCGCTCGGCGCGTTCCTGGCGTGGATCACGCCCTTGCACGCAACCGCGATCGCCGCGACGGGTGAACGCAGTGTCTCAGATGTTCGCATTTCGCTCGGTGAGGAAGGTCGCCGCTGGACACTCGTGCCAACCATGTTGGAAGGAAGCGTCGAGTCGTTTCTCGCACTGCGTCAGGGACTCGCTTGCGGAGAGAATCTCACAGCCGTGTGGTATCGCAGAGTCGCAATTGCCGACGGCACACAAGCGTGGGAGACAAAGGGCTTCGTCGAGCAAGATCAGTCGAAAGTAGTCCGTGCGGTGAAGGAGTCGCTCGCGCTGTCCAATACGACGGACGCATCGTGGCCGGTTGCCATCGCGCCCGTTCCAGCCCCCGACGCAGAGCGAATGACGCGGGGGATCCTCGAATCCGATCCACTTGCACCCCTCATCACCCAACTCGAGAATCCAAGGCCGCTGGTGGAAATGCTCGAAGCTGCGGGCTGGAAGGCCGCATGGATCGATCCGCTCGAAGAGATTGGGATGGCGACGGCTGACCCAAGCGACGTCGAGTGCTCGGCGACTGTCGTGCTCGACGCAATGGCAAGCGCGATTGAAACGTCGGGCGACGAGAGTCTCGCGACGGCACTGGATTCCATAGCGCAATCCATCATGCGCTGTCGCCCTTGGTGTATCCCCGCGACTGTGGAGACGGCTGGTCCGTGGGGACCATGGAACTGTGGTTCGGCGGCGTATGTGCTCGTTGACTGTGATCGCCAACCGGTCGCGGGGTGCGTTCATCACTGCAATTATGTGAAGCGAATTCAACGGACGCAGTTCCGATCCGTCGGCCGAATTCATATTGACTGCACCACGACAATCACGATGGAGTCCCGAACCGAGTACTACGAGAGCAACGGCGTATGCCAACGGAGTGGTTTCATGCCGCCAGGATGCCAAGGAGCACTCTTCTCCAACCCATGCCCAACAGGCGCACCATGCAATCCGCAGTTCAACGGATCCAACTCCGGCATTTGCTCGAGCGATGCCCTCGCGTGTCCCCCGACACCTTCTCAGGAAACTGAGACAACGGACTGGCAGTAAACGGTGCGCGGGTTGTCCCGTCACGGATTCGGACGACGCTCCATTTGGCTCGCCTCGGTGCTTGCGCTCGGTGCGGTATCAAGTTGGACTACCGCCAGAGTGCAGTCCCTCGTCGGGCGCACTCCCAACGGATCGGCTGGATCGTCGGCGATCGGACACTGGCGCGCGATACCAACGCCGTCGAACCTCGAATGGTTTCTCTGGGAAGGCTGGATCTGGGAGATGCGCGAAACGGGTTGGTTTTCTGGAAATCCCATTCGACGGATCGCCCAGTGGCCCGGGAACGAAGGGCTCACTCGGAAGCGACCGCCGTACTGGAGTGCTGCATCGAATCCTGAGCAAGACTTTCCACGCGCTGCGATTGGATGGAATGCCTTCTACGAGGTCGAATTCGGATGGCCGCTGCCTTGCCTCGTGAGTGAGGATGTCGAGTACCCAACTGACCCCAAAGATCCGACCTCTTGGACCTCTGTATCCGTGCTCCACGGCGCGCGCTACGAACGCCTGAAGCAGAACCCGATCGCCAATCTCTCATGGATGGCCTTTCCGTGGTTGACCGTGGAGGGAAGCGAGCAAGAATCGGTTCCGGCTTTCATTGATACGCACACCGAAGATGGCGTCCGGACTCAAACTCCAACCGCGAGTTTTCTGCCGACGCGCGTCGTTTGGCTCGGACTGCTCGCCGATTCGCTCATCCACGGCGCGTGCCTTCTCATGCTTTGGTGGTCGATTGTTGGGCTTGGGATAGGCGCGCGATATGGCATCAGGTTCGCACTGCGCAACTCATCCCGCAGTCGCGCGCGCCGTGGTGCATGCCGCGCTTGTGGGCACCAACTCGCTGGACTCAAGCGCTGCCCTGAGTGTGGGGCGCCGCGCTAACCGATTCGCGTACGCGTGCGCCTCAAACCTCGAGATCACTTCCCGCGTCAGATGACGCGGTCATCCTTCGAGATGTTGAAGACGGGTGCGAGATTGACCTGCACGAGCGTGCCAAGTTTCTCGCCTTGGATCGACTGAGCGGCGTCGGGATCGACGAAGTCAGAGTGACAGGATGCCTTCTGCCCATCCTCGGCACCGATCGCCTTCTTTGTCTTCGAAGCAAGCTTGTGAATCTCTTCGGGCGAGAGGACACCGCGCTTGGCAAGAATCTCGCGTTGTTCATCCGTCAGCGCAGCGCTCTTGACTGGCTTGCCGCGCTGATACTCCTCATCCTTGCCACTCGCAAACTCCTGAATCTCCTTCGAGATGCGGACGCTGCACCAATCGTGCCCACACATCGCGCAGAAGTCCGTATCGACATCGAGGTCTTCGTCGTGATACGCGCGGGCGGTGTCTGGATCGAAACTCAGTTCGAAGTGCTTCTCCCAATTCAGCGCCGCGCGCGCCTTGGTGAGTTCATCATCGCGGTCGCGCGAGGCTGGAATGCCGAGCGCAACATCCGCGGCATGCGCCGCGATCTTGTAGGCGATGCAACCCTGCTTGACATCGTCCTTCTTCGGAAGCCCAAGATGCTCCTTCGGCGTGACATAGCAAAGCATGCTCGCGCCGTGATAGCCCGCCGCGGTCGCGCCGATGCAACTCGTGATGTGGTCGTAGCCCGGGAACATGTCGGTCACGAGCGGACCGAGCACATAGAACGGCGCGCCGTGGCAGAGTGTGCGCTGCAACTTCATGTTGTATTCAATTTGATCAAACGGGACATGGCCAGGTCCTTCCACCATGACCTGCACACCCATACGCCACGCTCGCTCGGTCAACTCGCCGATCGTCGTGAGTTCTGCAAGTTGCGCGCGATCGGTCGCATCCGCAAGGCCACCCGGACGAAGACCATCACCAATGGAGAAGGTCACATCGTACCGACGCATGACCTCGCAAATCTTCTCCCAACCGGTGTACATCGGGTTTTGCTTGTTGTGCACCAACATCCACTTCGCGAGCAGCGCACCACCGCGCGACACGATGCCGATGACGCGCTTCTTGATGAAGGGCAGATGCTCCTTCAGCACGCCCGCGTGAATCGTGAAGTAATCGACCCCTTGCGCCGCTTGGTGTTCAAGCGTGGCGAGGATGATTTCTTCGTTCAACTCTTCTAGTTTTTTCCCGATGATCATCGAGTAGATCGGCACGGTGCCGATGGGAACGGTGGAGTTTCGGCAGAGCGCATCGCGACATTCATCGAGGTTGCCACCAGTG
>SXUI01000037.1 GCA_005790605.1 Planctomycetia bacterium
AGTGTAACTGAGCGGGGGCTCTCTTCTGGCCACAGCGCGTCTTCACATCGCGACCGTCACTGGTGTAGTGTAACTGAGCGGGGGCTCTCTTCTGGCCACAGCATGCGCCCGCGCCCTCGGTTTGTCTCGCTAAGTGTAACTGAGCGGGGGCTCTCTTCTGGCCACAGCGCGAGAATCACGCCACTGGTGGGTATAGCCAGTGTAACTGAGCGGGGGCTCTCTTCTGGCCACAGCCGCGCAAGATAGCATACTTCGCGCCGTTTCAGTGTAACTGAGCGGGGGCTCTCTTCTGGCCACAGCCTCGCGCGAAGCCGACAGCGGCAAGTTGATAGTGTAACTGAGCGGGGGCTCTCTTCTGGCCACAGCTGCTTGTACGAGCACAGTCCCTGCTTGCCAAGTGTAACTGAGCGGGGGCTCTCTTCTGGCCACAGCGAAAATCACGGCATGGACCCATCATTACGGAGTGTAACTGAGCGGGGGCTCTCTTCTGGCCACAGCAGCAGGGAGTGTGCTGGAAGAGGATTATGAAGTGTAACTGAGCGGGGGCTCTCTTCTGGCCACAGCCCGCAAGCGCATCGATCTTCCACTTCACAGAGTGTAACTGAGCGGGGGCTCTCTTCTGGCCACAGCGCTCGCGTGGACGGAGGTCTACCGCCAGCAAGTGTAACTGAGCGGGGGCTCTCTTCTGGCCACAGCCGACGACTGCACCAGCGGTCGTTGAGTTGCAGTGTAACTGAGCGGGGGCTCTCTTCTGGCCACAGCCCCAACACGGCGCACAATCGCGCCGCGATAAGTGTAACTGAGCGGGGGCTCTCTTCTGGCCACAGCGCCGGCCGACCGAGGTTCGAGATATCGAGAGTGTAACTGAGCGGGGGCTCTCTTCTGGCCACAGCTCGGCGGTCGATGGCTGCGAGTGCGCGCTTAGTGTAACTGAGCGGGGGCTCTCTTCTGGCCACAGCACACTGGTCGATGCAGCCGCGTTGGAGCGCAGTGTAACTGAGCGGGGGCTCTCTTCTGGCCACAGCCACGGTGTATGCCCAGCGCAGCGGGAGGCGAGTGTAACTGAGCGGGGGCTCTCTTCTGGCCACAGCGGCGCGGGTCATCTGCGACAACCACGCTTGAGTGTAACTGAGCGGGGGCTCTCTTCTGGCCACAGCCGATGTGCAATGCACACCGATGGGCAACGGAGTGTAACTGAGCGGGGGCTCTCTTCTGGCCACAGCTGGAACGACCAGGTCGGCGACACCAGTGCGAGTGTAACTGAGCGGGGGCTCTCTTCTGGCCACAGCGGCACTTGCGTCGCATCGAGTCGGCGATTGAGTGTAACTGAGCGGGGGCTCTCTTCTGGCCACAGCAAGCGATCATCCACGAGTCGGCGGCGGCGTAGTGTAACTGAGCGGGGGCTCTCTTCTGGCCACAGCTCCTTGACTCGGCGCACTACACCGCAACAAAGTGTAACTGAGCGGGGGCTCTCTTCTGGCCACAGCCATCGCGCAAGCGCTCGCGTCGCGAGATTGAGTGTAACTGAGCGGGGGCTCTCTTCTGGCCACAGCAGGATCGACCGCGTCATCGCGTCGATGATGAGTGTAACTGAGCGGGGGCTCTCTTCTGGCCACAGCTCGCATCGATCGAGGAAGGCGTACGCGAAAAGTGTAACTGAGCGGGGGCTCTCTTCTGGCCACAGCGATCGCGCAAACTTAGGAGTCCCCATGACCAGTGTAACTGAGCGGGGGCTCTCTTCTGGCTACAGCGAATTCATCCGCGTCAGGCTCTGTGACTCATGTGATTGGGCGCGCGACCCAGAGCCCGACGCGAAACTGATGTACCGATACTGACCGTTTCCGGTTCATCGAAG
This sequence comes from Planctomycetia bacterium, assembly GCA_005790605.1. Taxonomy (GTDB): domain Bacteria; phylum Planctomycetota; class Phycisphaerae; order Phycisphaerales; family SM1A02; genus F1-140-MAGs142. The sequence continues at coordinate 1,856 of SXUI01000037.1, forward strand.
CGTTTCGGGTACCAGAGGTGCACACGGCGCGTGGTGTGCGTTGATCTTTGCCCACCATCTCGCGTAGTACGCCTCGCCTCCCCCTCTCCGCTACAGTCTCTGCTGTGACGCGCACACGCACTCGCATCATTTCGCGCTCTTTTGGCCCTGACTTCCTTGCCCTTGAGGGCGTTCCTGCTGCTGAATTGACTGCGCTACTTGATTCTGCCGAGCGCCTGCTCCCGGCTGCCGTTGGCGATGCGCCAGCCGAACGAGTACTTTCGGGCAAGCTCATCGCGAACCTGTTCTTTGAAGACTCCACGCGAACGCGCGTGTCCTTCGAAATCGCTGCTCGCCGGCTTGGTGCGGAGGTCGTCAATCTCACCGCTTCCGGCTCAAGCGCGAGCAAGGGCGAATCCCTCGTCGATACCTCTCGAAACATCGAGGCGATGGGAGTTGACGCGCTCGTCATCCGCTGCGCGATCTCCGGCGGTGCTGCGCTTGTCGCTTCCAATGTTTCATGCGCTGTGGTGAACGCAGGCGATGGTCGTCATGAGCACCCAACCCAAGGACTCCTCGACCTCCTCACCCTCCGCCGTCACCTCGGTCCCCTTCGCGGTAAGCGCGTCGCGATCGTTGGGGACATCGCGAACAGTCGTGTCGCCCGCTCGACGACACATGGCCTCGTTGCCCTTGGCGCTCAGGTCATCGCGGTTGGGCCGCCCGCGCTGCTTCCATCTGGGTGGAACGCGTTGACTTCCGGCGAAAACATATCGATCTCGCACGATATGGACTCGATCATCAGCGAAGTTGATGCGATCATCATGCTTCGCATTCAGATGGAAAGAGCTGCGGGAGGCGGGATCGCATCCGACTACCGATTCGCCTATGGCCTTACTGAGGCGCGTCGTGCTCGGCTTCGAAGCGACGCGCTGATCTTGCACCCAGGCCCGATGAACCGCGGTGTGGAAATCGATGACTCCGTGGCTGATGACGCCGTGTCGAGCGTGATCCTTGAACAGGTGTCCGCTGGTGTCGCCGTCCGGATGGCGGTTCTGTCGCGCGCTTGCGGTCACAAATAGTTGTTGAATAAGGGCTTGCGGGTTGGATTCAGGCGTGCAAATCGCCTCGGTCGAAGGCCCTGCCTTCACTTTTGCGTCGGTTGTGTTCAGGCAAACGCGGTATCGCGCGGAATCGATCATCTATGCATGATGAGCGCATAAAGTCGTTCGCCTCCGCCGTATTCTCAAAGCACAGGCGGGTCTGAGCCGATCTTGCCAATGCTTCCGGGCACGAACTTGGCGCTGACGCCGAGATTTCTGTGGGCGCTCGGCGGCGTGTCAGCACCAAAGTTCCCCCATGCGATCCCTTCCTCGACTTCAGATCTGCACACGATTCATCGCCCTTGCGTCCGCGAGCTGCGCGCTCACCGGGTGCAACCTTGACTCGTTCCTCGACCCATCGAAGACTGGATACTTCGAGCACACGCCAACCTCGATGCCAGTGATCGAGCGGATTGATGTGATCGAGTCTGAGCGCATTGGTTGGGGCAACACTTCGGCGCCGCTTCCATCAGACCTCGAACCAGGGAGCTTGAAGTATCGCCTCGCCCCAAGCGATGAGATTCGCATCGAGATTTTCGAGCTCGTCGCGCGTGGTCAGACGGAAGTCGCACTTCGCACCATTGATACAAGCGGGATCGTCCGCTTGCCATCGGTTGGCGATGTGCGGCTCGGCGGGCTCACGATTGAAGAAGCACACCAAGCGATCGAACAGAAGCTGCAGGGCTACCTCTCCGATCCAATCGTCTCAGTGATCTTGGAAAACGGGCGAAGCTTCCAGTTCCAGATTTACGGCTCAGTCGGCACGGTTGGCCTCTACCCGCTCCTGCGCCCTGACTTCCGTTTGATGGAAGCCATCTCGCTCGCGGGCGGAACTTTGGCGACAACGCAACGCCTGTATGTGATTCGAAGTGAGCCACTTGATGATCGACTGCGCAAAGACTTCACTGACGCGCCTGTCGGCACGAGCATGCAAGGCGGTGTTCGCGCCGATCAGCAACGACCTGAAGAGGACGGCGGATCGAGCAATGGCGCTTCAAATGGGAATGGCGCCGGAACTTCCACTGCGCCGGCCATCGACATTGATGCTCTGATCAATCAACTTGAGAATCGCGCAGCACCCGCGCCTGCTTCTACGCCAGCGCCAACGCCAACTCCTGGTTCAACACCCGATGCAGCGACGCCCGCTGTTGACGCTCCAGTTGTTCCTCCGACTCCTCCGGTTGCCGAACCAACACCTGCGAGCGCGCCAGTTCCCGCGAGCGCGCCGGGTTCGCTGCGCGGCATTCGAGGTGGTGCGTCGGTCATGCAGAACGCGCCGCCGCCAGTGGATGTTGACGATGTGAGCGCTGTGCAGGTCCGCGAGGTGAAGCCCGCTGACGCACAGATCGTGCAAGCAGCGCCGAGCACCGCGCAGATGTTGCAACGCGTTCCAACGCCCGCAACGCGTTGGGTGTTCGATCTCAACACGCAGCAGTGGGTGGAGTCGTCTATCGCTCCTGCGGAGAGTGCCGATGAGCATCCGGCTCGCCCTGTGACGCGAGTGGGAAGCGCGGAGAATGCATACGCGACGCGCATTATCGAAGTTGATTACCAAGCGCTCGCGCGTGGCGAAGCAAACTACGATGTCGTCATTCAACCGGGCGACAAGATTTTCGTCGAGCCGCCTGAAACTGGATTCGTGTACATCGACGGTGAAGTGAATCGCATTGGTGTGTATGAGTTGCTCAACGACAACACGCGCCTCACACTCAGCCGATTTGTGAGCGCGGCAGGGGGCTTGTCTCCGATCGCGATTCCAGATCGCGTTGATCTTGTGCGCAGGATTGGCGCGGATCGCGAAGCCACGATTCGCGTGGATTTGAAGGCGATTCGCAATCGCGCAGAACCCGATCTCTACATTCGTCCTGGCGATCATGTGATCATCGGCACGAACTTCTTTGCCACGCCGCTGGCCGTGCTGCGGAACGGATTCCGCGTGACGTATGGGTTTGGGTTCTTGCTTGATCGTAATTTCGGCAACGATGTCTTCGGGCCACCGCCTGAGTATTCACCGTTCTAGTCTCTGCGCGTTTCTTGGAACATGGCGCCTCAGTCGCGCTTTCGTCGAGTTGGCTCAATCTGCGAAGTGGATGCGCCGATCAATGCGATCCACGCGTCGCTGACGCGCGTGAGATTCGTCTTTGCCGGAAGTTCGTAGTAGCCGTCGCGCATGTCTAGCTCATCTTCCCAACTCGAAAGCAACCGCGACGCCTCAGGTACGCGCATTGTTGTGATCGAACCTGTGAAGGCGTGGTTGTTGGGACTCGCGCTGCTCGCGATTTTCGTCGCAGGATTCTGGACCTTCTTCGTCGCGCAATGGCGGATGTCGATTGAAGAACCCTCGGACTGGGGGCACACCTTTGCCATTCCGTTTATCTCTGGGTATCTCGTTTGGTTACGCCGTGAACAGATCCTCGCGGTCGCGCTCAAACCATGTTGGCCTGCTGCGTGCGTCGTCGTGCTTGGCATCTTGGGCTACGCGCTCGCAACCTTCGGACCAGGATGGTTCGCGCAACATCACAACGCCCGAGGCGGAAGCGTGGGCATCACGCTCATTGGTCTCTGTTGGTTCATTCTTGGAAGTCGCGCGACGAAGTACATGATCTTCGCGCTCTGCTACTGGATTGTGTTTGGGCAGAAGGTCAGTGACGGCATTCTGCGCCCTGTGACCGAACGAATGCAAGACTGGTCGAGCATTGGCGCGTACTGGTCTTTCGTGGTGATGGGTTCCGATGTGGAGCGCAGCGGGAATGTCCTCACGATTTGGCATAACGGTGAACAGCAATCGCTCAATGTCGCGGAAGCGTGTTCAGGGATGCGCATGCTTGTTGCGTTCCTCGCCCTCGGTGTGTTGATCGCGTACACGAGTTTGACTTCGTTTTGGCAGCGCGCGCTGCTCATTCTTGCGGGGTTTCCGGTGTCGCTTGGCGTGAATGTGTTGCGTGTCGTGACACTCGGAATTCTCGGTTGGTTTGATGTGAACTTCACCACCGGCGAGTTCCACTCCTTCATTGGACTCGTGTGGCTTGTGCCAGCGCTTGGTCTGTACATGGGAGTGCTGTGGCTCATTCGAAACCTCTTCGTCGAATCTGAATCCGACGATGCTGAGTCCACGGAGGTCACCGATGCGCATTGAGGCGAGCGTGTACCGCGCGTATGCAGTCGGCTTGGCGATTCTTATCGCGGGCGCGCTTGGATTTCGCGCAGCAGTTTCGCAACTCAATCTGTATTTGATGAAGGAAGCGGTGCCGCTTCGCGAGGGGCTTGATTCGATTCCGACGAAACTTGGCCCTTGGTCGCGCATTGGCAAGGACGCGCGGTTCGATGATGCGCTTGTCGAGGAGCTCGGCACGAAGCAATACCTCGATCGCACCTATGTCCTCAACGGTGATCCGAAGCAGGGCGTGATGCTGCTGCACATTGCGTACTACACCGGAACGATCGACGCGATCCCACACATCCCTGAGCGATGCTGGGCCGTGCATGGTTTGGAGATGACGCGCGAAGCGATGACAATTCCGTTGCAACTGGATACGACGGCGTGGTCACCTTCGGCAGACCCCGTGAACGGCGCGACTGGTTTGCCCTATCGCACGGCAGTGGTGCGGGATCCGATCACCGCTGAACTCGATCGCGTCACGATGCCCCTTGAGGATGTTTCGATGCGCGTTCTTGAGTTTCAGAATCCGGCGAGCCCACGAAGCCGCCAAGTCGGAGGCTATTTCTTCCTCGCCAACGGGCGAACCACCGCATCGGCGCTTGGCGTGCGAAGCATCGCTTTCGATCTCACGAACCGATACGCCTATTACTGCAAGGTGCAGCTCACGATGTCGGGCACGGTCGAAGACCCAGACGGAACCCTCGTTCCGCGCTTTGAACGCGAGGTCCGCGTGTTTCTCAGCGAACTGCTGCCACACCTCATGAAACGCCTTCCGGATTGGCCCGCTTGGGAGCGGAGCTCGCTTGTTGAAACCCCAGTGGCCGCAACGCCATAATCCCCTGCACCCACCGCCTTTCCCGCGCCTATACAGAGAACCATCATGGCAACTCAACCATCCAAGAAACCAGCGTCGAAGAAGAAACTCAACAAGCGCATCCTGCTTGTGCTCGTGGGTGTCGCCGTCGTTGGTGCAATTGTGCCGCTCGCGCTTTCTCGTCTCGGTCCGTCGCGCAACATGACTGCTGGCGATGCCGCGTTTGCCGCGGGCGACTTCAAGACTGCGGTGGACCAGTACGGCCGCGCGGTTCGAAAGAAGTCCACGAACCTCGAGTACCTCGCGAAGTACGAGGCGGCGCTGCGCGTGTATGTCGCGCCGACGGCGAGCGAGGCGAAGGAGCGATACGGTCAGTTCGTCTCGGCCCTTGGGATGGAAGCGCGGCTGAAGCGAACAGATGCAGCAGCGTGGACCGACTTTCTTGCGGAGCTTGAAGGGCAAGCGAATCTGAGTGATGGAGTTGCGGGTTGGAAGGCTGTGGGCGACGCAGCTGATGAAATGATGAAGTTCTTGCCAGATGATTCGCCAACGCTTGCAACGGCGAAGCTCCATCGTGGTCTCTCAGGTTTCCGTCGTGCCGAAGCGATGAGTCCGGAAGATCGAGAAGTGACGATTGCGGATCTTGCCGCGGCATCAGCGGCGCTCACGGGGACCGAACAAGCACAGGCACGCTCGGCTCTCGCTCGATTGCACGCGGGCGTATCGGCTGTTGCGAAGAACGCTCTGCGCCCTCGTGAAGCTGCGGAAGCTCTCGTGCTCGCGCAGGCAGCGTTTGACGAACTCGTGGCGGGATCGCCAGACTCACTCCAGACGCGCTTGGCTGCTGGATCGCTGCGCGCGATCGGCGGTACGGTCCCAGATGCGCTTGTGCAGGCGGAAGCGCTCGCGGAACTCGCGAAAACGGCGACTTCGCGCGAGGACTTGATGGACGCACTCTCCGCGTTGCTGACTCAAAAGGGGGGCGCAACGCTCGCCGCGGAGGTGCTTGAGGCATGGCTCGAGCGGGCGCCTGAGGATTTACTCGTGCGTCGCATCTATGCGTCGTTGTTGCGCGACAGTGATCGTGCGAGCGCCGAGAAACAGGCGCAGCAGATGCTCGCGACGAAGCGACCGATGACTGGCCTCGCGTCGGCGACCTACGAAGAATCACGCACCGCTGCGGCCTCGTTGCTCTTTGACATTGCATATGACGCGGTGAGCGCATCCGAAGATGGTCCTGCGCGCGCGGCGGCTATCGCGCACTGTGAGGAACTACGCAAGGTGCTCGAGAGCGAAGTGGATGCGAAAGCAAATCCGCTCCCACTCCTACGCGCAGATGGCAAGCTCGCGTTCGCGAAGAAGAACTTCTTGGACTCGCTTGTGAAGTTCAACGAAGTGATGAAGTCGACGGATCGAGCGGGCGGTGCTGGCGGTCGCCCGCTTTCTCGCGACGAAGTTGAGATCGTGTTGCTCGCTTCCATCGCGAATCGCGAGATCGGCGAACGCGGGCAGGCGCTCTATCTCATCGATTCAGCTCTTGAAGTCTCTCGCGGAAATGTCGCGCTGTTGCGTGTGAAGGCCCAGCTCTCCATGGAGAACTCGCGGCCGCTCGAGGCGATTGCCGCGGCGGAGGCAGTCTTGTCTTTCGATCCCAACGACGCTGCCATGCAGGAGTTGGTGAAGGCTGCGAAGAACTACATGGCGACGGACATTGCTGGCGCGAAGCCGACGGATCCGATCTTCGTGCTCGCTCGTGAGGTGCAGGAGCTCGCGAATGCCAAGAAATTTGCGGAGGCGCGCGCCAAGATCAACGCCATTCTGAAGGATGTGCCTGAAGATGTGCGACTTGTTCGCATGTTGGCGACACTGAGTTCAAACGAAGGACCGAAGGAAAAGGCGCTCGCCGAGATTGGCGGCTACCTCGTTCAGTTTCCTGGCGATTCAGTCCTCATCCGCATTCAAGCGTTTACAGCGTCCGAAGACCCCGTCGAGCGCGTGCGCGCTCTCGTCGACGAGACGGCGAAGGATGATCTCGAACGAAAGATCGGCTTCTACATCCGCTTGCGCCAGGAAGCACGCTTCGTCACCGATCGCGCCCGCAATGAACAACTGCTTGCGCTCCCTACGGCAGCCGCGACGGGGCAGCTGGCGAAGCAGTTGAATGACGCACTGCCGGGCGCGAAACTTGCTGCGATTGAAGCCGACCGATTCCATCCGGTGCTGATTGAGACGCAGTTCCAGGATGCGCTTATCGCGAATGACGACGCATCACTTGCAGCACTGGTTGAACTTGCGAAGCAGGGCGCTCGGGATGCAACGCAGGTACCCATCATGCAGGCGCGCATGCTCCTCATGCGGGGCGACACGCGCGGAGCAATGCAGATTCTCGATGACGCGATCGCGGGCGGCGTCGATGCGTCCACGATTTACCGAGCGCTCGGCGTGGCGCGTCAAGAGCTTGGCGACATTGACGGCGCGATCAGTGCGTTTGAAGAGTCGTACAAGCGGCGCCCGACCGATGTGACGACGGCGCGTGTGCTCGCCGACTCATTGTTGCGTGTCGGCAATAGTGTGCGAGCATTGCAGGTGCTGCGCGAGATTCGTCGCACGGCGGGCGAAGACAGTCAGATTGCGGACATGTGGCTCGGGCTTGAGTCGACGCAGGGCGATCGCTCGCTTGCTCGTCGAATGCGCGAGACGCGATACACCGGTAGTCCGGATGATCTCGACAACGCGATGGCATATGTCGTGTTGCTCGCAAGTGGAAATCCAGATCGCGAGGACATTCTCGATGAAACCATGAAGCCGATGTACTCCGAGTTGAGCTGGCGCGCGCTGACGGACGCCGAGCGCACGGAGAAGATTGATGCGGAGCGCGGGGTGTGGCGCGACAAAGCGCTCAAGGTGCTCGAGACTCTCTCCACGAAGAATCCATCGAACGCGCAGGTTGCCGCGGGGTATTCCGCCTATCTCCGCAATGTCGGGCAGGCAGGCAAAGCGAGTGCGATCATCGACGCGTGCATTGCGGCCGGCGGACCAAACGGAAGTTGGCACGCGTTGCTGCTGAAGCTTCAAGATGCGTACAAGCAGCGCAACCTCGCGCTTGTGGACGCGACCGTCGCAGAAATCGTTCGCAGAGATGACCCTGCGACGCGCGGCGCAGCACTCGCAGCAGGCGAGGCGTTGCTCAACGAGCGCGATCCTGCGCGGGCGCTTCCGCTCTTTGAGAGCGTGGCGATTGCGCAGCCTTCTCGAATGGCATGGATTCGTCTTTCAGAGACAGCGCTGCGTGCGGGCGAGATTGACCGCGCGCGAACTGCGTTTCAGAACGCGCTCAAGCTTGGAGGAAAACCAGATGTCTCTACGGAGCTTCTCGGCGGCATGATCGAGATGGGCGACGGAGATGCCAAGCGAAACGCCGGCGACATTGCTGCGGCGAAGGTTGCGTATGAAGTTGGGCTTCCGTTCATGCTTCGAGCGCGGGAATTGGCACCGGGCAATCCCGCAGCATTTGCGCAGGACGCGCAGTTGAAGCGGAAACTCTTTGAGTTGACGAATGACAGCAAGCGCGGAGATGAGGCGCTCGCTGCTGCGGATCGCGCCGTGCAGATTGGTGGCGCGTACTTCCTCGCGTCAGCAGTCCGAAGTGAAGTGCTGCTCTCTCGTGGCGACACTCCAGGCGCGATTCTGGAACTCGAACGATTCCTCCGCCTCGCGCCGATGTCGACGGAGGCGCGTGAGCGATACACGCGACTCTGCCTTGAAGCTGGACAACTTCAGAAGGCGGAAGCCGCGCTTCGCGAAGGCATCGCGACGGTTCCCGCATACGCGCCGTGGCACATCGGGCTAGGCAATCTGCTTGCCGCTCGTGGTGATTTCGCGGCGGCTTCGACCTCGTATCTCCGTGCCGCAGAGCATGGCAATGACATCAATGTGTTTGTGCAGGCAGCTGACGCACTTCTCCGCGCGAAGAACCCGAAGGGATTGCTCACGATGGCGGGCGGCCGCGCGGCACTGCTCGAGGCAAGCCCGGCGCTCCAAGGCATGGTTGGCCTCGCGCTTCTCGCCGAGAATGACCGCACGGAAGCATTCACTCGATTACGGAAGTCGCGCACGCAGGGAATCGCGCTCGCGTCGTCAGGTAACCCACAGGCACTTGAGTCATGGCATGTGGCGCTCCGCACAGGCTTTGCACCCAATGAGTTTGCAAAGCTTGATGCACTCGTGACCGAGATCGCGGGCGGAACAAAGTCAGCGTGGGATGATGCATTCCTCGCAGAGTTTGCGTTGCGCGATCCAGCAAGTCAGGCGATCGGCATTTCGATGCTCGAGAAAGTAGTGGCATCGAGCGAACTCGCGAGCGCACCGATGCTGATGGTGCAACTGTATGACCGACTCGGTGCTGCCTATTACATGCGCAAGGGGCAGGGTGATTGCGAACTCGCTCTCGCGATGTTTGAGAAGGCGCTCGCTTTGGCTCCGAACGCGGATCAAGTCTTGAACAACTACGCGTTTCTCGCGAATGACTGCCTGAAGGATCCGCAGAAGGGACTTCCATCAGCTCGGAAGGCAGTCATGATGCAGCCGACCCGTGTCGAGTATCTCGACACGCTCGCGGTTCTACTCATTGCGGCAGGAAATGCGGACGAAGCGCTGACGGTGCTCGGGCGCGCGGCTGGTATCAAGCCTCTCGCGTCTGCTTCGGTGCACATGGCTGAGGCATATCTCCTGAAGGGGCGAACCGCGGAGGCCCAAGCCGCGCTCCAACGCGCCCGAGAACTCAACCCAGACCCGTCCGTGCAAGCAGAGTTGGATGCGGTCGCGAAGAAGCTCGGCTTGTAGTCCCCGATAGCAGAAGACTTCGCTCAAGGGCTAGCCCCTGTCTGCACGATGCAACAGACCGAGAATACACATGACCGCAGCGCCATCTAGACCCACTCCCTCGCGACCGACAGCGAGTCGTCCCCGTGCAGCTCAAGCAGGCGCAGCGGCTCCTCGCATCGACCCTGTCCGCATCCTCCGGCAAAATGTCTGGACCCTTTCTGTCGCAGTCGTTGCCGGACTTGGCCTCGGCGCAATCGCGCAACTTGTTTGCGCTGCGGTCTACCCCCTCTATTGGGGAAATGTGCTGTTTGAGTTGCGTGCGCCACCCGAAGAAGTCGGTGACGTCATTCTGAAGGACGATCGCACCGAAGAAGCGGTTGAGCGATTGGGCCAGACGGAAGCCGCTCGCATCCTTTCGCGACAATTGCTGGAGAAAGCGGTTGCGAACCGAGATGTCGAGCAAACCGTTTGGAGTCAGGGGTACCGCGACGAGAACGGCGTGTTTATTCCTGCCGACGCAGTCGATGATCTTGAGGATGAACTGAGCGCTGGGCACAAACGGCGCACGGCATACTTCGAGCTTTCTTGGTCGACACATGTCGCGGCGGATGTCCCGGTCATCCTGAACCGGATTGCCGAGACCTACACCACCGAAGAGAGTCGACGCGAAGAAGAGCGATTCGTCAAGAACCGCAGCGCGTTCACCAAGCAGCTGAAGTCGATGGAAACCGAGTTGAGTGATCTTGACGCACAGATTGCTGCGTTCATTTCCTCGCGAAGCATGACATCGTTGAATGACGAGCGCAACGACATGCTGCTTGTCCTCGAGGACCTGGCTCGACAGATCAACGAGTCGAAGAATTACCTCACGCTCTCCGAAACGCGCCGACAACAAACTCACGACAAGATGGACGGCCGCCTCGAGCCATCGGCGGACGACATTCGATTGGCCGAGCGTGATCTCCAAGTGCAGGACATCATGCAGTCGGTGAACATCACCGGGATTGCAGCGGAGAGTGCGAAGACGAAGTTCGGCGCCAATCACCCTGCGGCGATCGACGCAGCTCGCCAGTACGCAGCAGCGTTGCAAGAGCGAGACGCTCTCGTGCGCCGTGTGCTGCAGCGTAATCTCGCGGCAGATTTCAAGGAATTCTCAGATCAATCTGAGAGCTACACGACGCTGCTTGAAAAGTTCCAGACCGAGTTCACCGCGCAGCAGACGCGCATGAAAGACTTCGCCGCGGCGCTCTCCGCGGTGAAGCAGCTCCAGGATCGTCGCGAACGACTCGTGGAGCAGCGCTCGAAGCAGATCGAGATCATCGGAAGCATCGATCAGTTGAAAGCCCGCGAAGACGCGCGGCGCGTCACGATCTCGCAATCGGCGGTGACGCCTCGCTTGCTCGCGTTCCCGAAATGGAAACTCATGCTGCCCTTGGGCGCGGCGGTCGCGCTCGGCGCTGTCGCTGGGTTCATCTTCTTGCGCGAGTTCCTCGATCAGCGTGTGCGCTACGCGTCAGATCTGCAGGGCATCCCGAATCTCCGCCTCATCGGCATGGTTCCAGATTTGTCAGAAGACCCGCTGTCGCCTGAGAAGGTTGAGCGCGTCGTCTCTGATTCACCGCGAAGCGTTCTGGCTGAGAGCTACCGACAGATCGCGGGTCAGGTCTTCCAGCAGATGGATGCGGGACAACTGAAGACAGTGCTTTGCATGAGCGGGCTTCCTGAGGCTGGCACGACCTGCCTCGTCACGAATCTCGCTGAGAGCGGCGCCGCTGCCGGTCGCAAAGTGCTCGTTGTTGACGCGAATTTCCGCCGCAGCCATCTCGCCGCGGCCGTTGGGCTCGAGCCTGACGCTGTTGGTCTGGGTGATTATCTGAAGGGGAACTGCGGATTTGACGCGCTTGTCCGAGATGTTGGGAAGGGCGTTTCGTGCGTGGGAGCAGGAACTCCTGACTCGAGAATTTTCGAGCTCATCGGCACGCCGCAGATGGACACCTTCCTCACGCAAGCGGCCGCGCAGTTCGACTTCGTGGTGCTCGATGTGCCGCCGGCAGTCGTGGCCGCGGACGGCGTCATGCTCGCCAATCGCGTCGATGCCGCACTCATCGTGGCGCGCGCATTCCAAGAGCAACGAGGCCTGGTCGCGCGCATGGCCGCGCAACTCGCAGAGTCGCGGGCGCTGGTCCTCGGGGTCGTGTTGAGTCGTCCGATGAACACTGCGGGTGGGTACTTCCGCAAGAACTTCGAGACGATGGCGAAGTACAGCGGAAGCTAACTTCACAGCGTCTGAGGAGTCCGAAGTCTTTCTAGAGCATTGTTGATGACGCACCTACCCAGAGAGCGAGTGTTGATCACCGGAGGCGGTGGGTTCATTGGCTCGCATCTTGCGGAGCACTTGCTGGGTCTTGGCGCGTCCGTCGTCGTGATCGACAACTTCTCAACGGGTCGACGATCGAATCTGGCATACATCGAGTCGCATCCTGAGTGGAGTGCGCGATTCCGATTGATCGAAGGCGACCTCGCCGCGCAACTTCCGTCGCTCAATCCGAAAGACTTCGATGTCATTTATCACCTCGCGGCCGCTGTGGGCGTGCGCTTGGTTGTCGAACGTCCCATTCATACGATTGAGACCAATGTCGAGCAAGCAAGTGCTCTGTTGCGGTTTGCTGCGCGTGGTGCATGCCGAACACTGATTGCGTCGACGAGCGAGGTCTATGGCAAAGGGCTGCGCACGCCCATGCACGAGGACGATGATGTTGTGTACGGGCCTACGACGCTGACACGTTGGTCTTACGCAGCGTCGAAGGCGATCGACGAGTACCTCGCGCTCGCGTACCACCGTGAGCACGGACTGCCTGCATACATCGTGCGGTTCTTCAACACGGTCGGTCCGCGTCAGGTTGGCGAGTATGGAATGGTGCTCCCGCGCTTCGTGCAAGCTGCGGTGTCAGGATTAGACCTTGAAGTGCACGGGGATGGCATGCAATCGCGCTGCTTCTGTGACGCGCGCGATGTCGTGACAGCACTGCCGAAACTGCTCGCTCGCCCCGAATGCGCCGGTCGCGTTTTCAACATTGGTAATGACACGCAGATTTCGATTCTTGAACTCGCGCAGCGCGTGATTTCAGTGCTTTCCTCCCGCTCTGGCGTTCGGCTGATTCCATACGCGCAGGCGTTCGCGCACGGGTTTGACGATCTGCTCGTTCGCCAGCCCGACCTCACCCGCATTCGCAACGCGGTTGGATTTGCACCGAAGATTTCCCTTGACGCAACCATTCGCGATTTGGCGGAGGAATTCCGCGCCGCGTCGTGCTCTGGCTTACCCAAGCGAGGCGCGTCATGCAGTTAGTCACGGAGAACGCCTTGCACGCGCAGGTCGCGGTTGAGAGCTTGCCGATCGTGGGGCGATTTGCCGCGGGCGCGCAAGCCGCGCTCGAGTTGCTGAATGGATACGCGCTCGTCTTCCTCGTTGCATTTGTTGTGACCCTGGTTGCAACGCCGATTGTTCGGCGAAGCGCGATCGCCCTTGACATCATTGACCACCCCAACGAGAGCCGCAAGGAGCACAAGTTCCCCATCGCGTATCTCGGGGGATTCGCGGTGTTCCTTGGGATTGTCGTCGCATTGGGGGCGAGTTACCTCATCGTCGATGGGCCGGCTGGATTGCTCGGCCCCGTTCCGATTTCAGTGCTCATTGGTGTGCTCGCAATTACATTCACGGGTCTCGCGGATGACATTTGGCAAGTTGACCCACGCGTGAAGATCGCCGGTCAACTCGTCGCCGCAGCCGCGCTTGCGATTGAAGATGTTGGCACACGCGTCGCGGAAGGCGCGCTCTTTCCGATGTTCGGCGAACCCGAAACTGTGCTCGTGCAGTTTTCGGGAATGGCGCTTGCCAGTCAAGACATTTACTACTGGACTGGCACAGCACTCATCGCCCTCTTTGTCCTTGGCGGTTGCAATGCCGCGAATCTCATCGATGGCCTCGATGGACTCTTGAGCGGGACGAGCGCGATCATGGCGACGGGGCTTCTTGTGCTGTGTATGTTCATGGCCGCGCAAGGTGTCGAAGGCGATCCGTTCGAGTCACTCGCGGGTGCGCGCATCGTGCTTTGCCTTGCGCTCCTTGGAGGCATGCTTGGATTCCTCCCGTGGAACTTCAATCCCGCGATCATTTTTCTCGGTGACTGCGGGAGCTTGCTCATTGGCTACCTGTTCGTCGTCATCATCCTCATGCTCGGCGAGCGCGGCGACACACACTTGGTCGCTGCGGGCCTGATCATCTTCGCGCTTCCGATCATGGACACGGCGTTGGCGATTGTGCGGCGCAAGCTCGCGGGGCTGCCGATGTCCGCGCCTGACGCAAATCACATTCACCATCTGCTCAAGCGCGCGTTTCAGGGTCGAGTGAAACTTGCGGTCTTGACGCTTTATGTGGTTGCACTGGCATTCGCGGTCTTGGGCGTTACGCTCGGCGCGCTCGCGATTGATCAAGTGGTTCGGCTCCGAGTTGTGTACGCCTTTGTGATCGTGCTCTTCGGTGGGTTTGGCGCCTTCGCGCTGAAGGTCGCCCTCCGCAGTCGATGGGAGATGGACCTTGCCGCCAAGGCCGCGCGTGGAACTGAGTCAATTCAACCTCACGCGGCGGTGAGCGACTCGTCGCAGCAGGATTCGTGACGAATCTAGTGCCGGAGCCTGGTCACATCCCTGTTCTGATGGAACAGGTGCTGCAGTCAATTCGACCCAATACTGGCGAAGTGTTTGTTGACTGCACGGCTGGGAGGGGAGGTCACGCATCGGCAATCGCCGAGCGAATCGGCCCAAGTGGAACGGTTGTGCTGTTCGACCTCGATGTGACAAACCTCACCTACGCCTCGGCGCGGGTCAAGGCTGAGTCGGGCATCACTCCAATCGCAGTTCACGGCAGCTTTACCTCGGTGAGTCGAGAACTTGAGGCGCGATCGCTTCGCGCCGACCTTGTGCTCGCAGACTTGGGCTTCGCTTCGAATCAAATGGATGACCCGATGCGGGGCATGAGTTTCTCTCAAGACGCACCGCTCGACATGCGACTTGACCCGTCGAAAGGGCAGACCGCCGCGCAGCTTCTTGAGCGTCTGAGCGAGCGTGATTTGGCGGAGATTATTCAGCAGCTTGGTGAGGAGCCATTCGCTCGACGAATTGCGCTGAAGATTGTCGAGTTGCGCGCACGAACGCCGATCAATTCCACGACGCAACTGGCGGATCTTGTCCGAGAGGCATACGGCTCACGGGCGCGAACTTCGAGGATGCATCCAGCGACGCGGACCTTCATGGCGTTGCGAATCGCAGTGAACGACGAACTCGGTGCGCTTCGCGCGTTTCTTGAGCAAGTTGGAGTCGCCGCGAAGCGCGCGTACGAAGGAGCACCATCGTGGATGAACCTTGGAGCACGCGTCGCAGTGATTGGGTTTCATAGCCTCGAGGATCGCATGGTGAAACGCCAGTTCGTCGATCTCTCGCAGCGGAGCATCTTCCGCCTCGAGGGGAAGCAGCCGATGGTCGCATCGGATGCGGAGCTCGCGGCCAACCCGCGGGCTCGTTCAGCAAAGCTCCGGGCAGCCACGGTCGGTCGCCCGGATGGAAGGTAGTCGCGAAGCGCGGGTTTCATTCCGCGCTGACAACACTGCAAGGACGCATGGCATGACTCGCGAGAACAAGCTGGCACTCATCATCGGATTTGGATTCCTGCTCTTCGTTGGAATCTTGGTTTCAGATCATCTCTCTGCGCGCGCAGGTCCGGCATCGGTCCCAGTCGCGCTGCGCTCGAAGCAACCGGTCGGACTCCCACGCGAACCGGAAGCGCCGCGCGAGTTTGGTCAGCAAGACCGCGCGCTCCCACTGACGATGCCAGAGTTCGACAACACGCGCATCGTGCGCGAGCAGCCGCCACTCGAGATCGAGCAGCCGCAGGGGTTCATTCCTGTGCCTGAGCAACCAATGGCGTTCGCGGAGCCAAAGCCTCGCGTACACGTCATCGCCAAGGGTGAGACGCTCGGCGTAGTTTCGAAAAAGTACTACAACACCACGCGCTACGCCGCGCAGTTGGAGTCGCTCAACGGCGTGCGCTCGAGCGCGTTGAAGATCGGGCAAGAGATTCAGATTCCACCGATTGAAGTGATTGATCCTTCGAAGGCCGTTGTGGTCACTCCGCCAGTTGAACCACAAGGCGGGTATACGTTTCCCATCGATCCGCAGACGATGCAGTCTCACGGTGTCGAGCCTCAGGCTGCAGCGTTTCGCACGGTAACGCTCAACAAGGGCCAGACGCTCTATCAACTCGCCAAGCGTGAACTCGGCTCGAGCGCGCGGTGGGAAGAAATCACGCAAGCGGATGGCGGTCGAATCAGCAATCCCAACGCGCTGCGCGCAGGTGCTTCGCTGCGAGTTCCCAACAACTGAGTCACGCGAGTCGCACTCGCGTGATCGCCAAGGACGGCGACCATGTTCGCGAAGATTTGCATCATCATTCTTGCGCTTGGAGCAACGGCGGGCGCGCTTCTCGTGAATCGACAACAACGCGTCGACGCGGCCGCCGAAATCAGTCGCATGCACTTCAAGTTGCATCGACACGAGCGCGCCGCAAGCCGGCTTCGCGCAGAGATTGCTCGCGCGGTACGACCTGATGAGGTTCGTGCACTCCTCACGAGTGGCGGAGATGCGTGGGAGCCAATCTTGTATCGATACAACCCAGCTCGAGCCAAACGATTGCTCGAGGATGACGCGATGGCGCAAGAGGCTGACGCTGCTGAGAGGCTAGGAGGATGACATCGATGGAGCCACAGACTCGGGCGCGTTCGATCGCGTACTGGTCGCGCATTGCGACTGTTTCGATTGCGAGTGCGCTGATCTTGACGGTCGCGCGTGTGCAGTGGTTGAAGTCAAATCCATCGGATGCACTTGAGGCGTCGATGGTGCGCAAGAACGGTACGAGCATTCATGAACGCACCTTGGCTGAGCCCTTCCCGCGCGGCACGATCTACGACCGCCGCGGTCAGGTCGTGGCAATGGACACGACCGGTTGGTTTGTGTATTGCGATCCAAAGGTCGTCTACCGCGACGCACAAGACGCGCTTGATGCTTGGGAACGAGCAAGCGAGACCAAGCGTGCGGCGATGCAAGCGAAGGGCATTGAGCCACCATCGTTAGATCCATTTGGAGATCTTGCGGCACGCGTCGCGACGGCAGTCGGTGAAAACCAGGCAGAGATTCTCGCGGAGATCACGCAGCGCACGACGCCCGAGCTGCATGTGCTGCAGAAGGATCTTTCGCCGGAGTTGTGGGCGAAGTTTCCTCGCTACATCGTGCTCGCCGCGGCGTTGAACGATGCGCAAGTGGACGCGCTTCGCACCGCAAAGGTTCCGGGCGCGGTGCTGTCGCCGCGTCCCGTTCGTGCGTATCCATACGGTGGTCTCGCAGCACCGATCATCGGCAAGGTGGGCGCGGATCACAAAGGTCTCTCAGGCTATGAGTTTCGAGCGGAGCAAGCGCTCTCGCCCACCGATGGTCGCGTGACCTATCTGTGCGACAATCGCGGTCAAGTCATTTCAATTCCGGAGCACGGATTGCAAGTTGGCGCGGAGGGCGATGATGTGGTGCTCTCCCTCGACATGGTGATCCAAGAGATTGCGGAGCGAGAACTCAAAGCGACGGTGGAAAGCGCGAACGCTTCGGGCGGTCGGTGCCTCGTCGTTGACACAGAAACCGGCGAAGTCCTCGCTGCGTGCGACACGCTTCGGAACAACACCGGGCGCACGCCGATCACGAGTGATCCAGGCGCCAAGATTGATGCGTCGCTCGCGCGCATGCGTTGGGTGACCGATCCATTTGAACCAGGTTCGATCTTCAAGCCATTCGTCTGGGCGTGGGCAGTGCAGGGCGGATTCGCGCGACCGAACGAGACGATTCGATTACCTGATGGCCCATTGACGCTCACCGATGGTCGTGCGAAGCGCACGATTCACGAGGCGCATCGCACGAGCTACGGCACGAAGACTTGGGAGAATGTCCTCGTCAAGAGCGTGAACGCTGGCATGGCCACCGTTGCGCTGCGCATGCCGATGCAGGACATGAAGGACATGCTCAGTGGGTTTGGGTTTGGGAAAAAGACGGACATCGGGATTCCCGGTGAGACCGCAGGCCAACTTCCACCTCGCGATGAGTGGACGAATCGCACGCGCGCGCAGACCTCCGTTGCGTTTGGTCAAGGCGTGAGTGTTTCAGCGCTGCAACTCGTGCACGCGTTCAGCGCGTTCTGCCGCGACGGAACGATGGTTCCCTTGCGCATGCTCGTCGGTGCTCGATCAAGCGCGGCTCCGGTTCCGGTGCTCACGGAGCCAGTGGTCATGGTGACGCGCGAAGCGATGGAGAAAGTCATCACCGAGGGCACAGGAAAGCGGCTCAAGCCGATCCTCCACTACCGCGGATTTGGAAAGTCCGGAACCGCGCAGCTCGCCACTCCGAAGGGTGGTTACTACGCCGATCGATACATGTCGAGTTTTCTCCTCGGCGCGCCCTACGATCAACCGAAGCTTGCAATCTTGGTCACGATTGAGGACCCCGATAAAAAGAAGCTCGGCGACGGAGTAGGTGGTGGCGCACTCGCGGGCCCATGCGCCGCGAAGATCATGAACGGCGCACTCGAGTACATCGGTGTGCCGCACGGCGTCGATCTTCCATACGAACCAAAGACGCGGATTGCCGGCGTCCCTTGAGCGCTCCCGTCAGGTTTCTTGCCGCGTCAAGGAACGCGGCAAAAACACTGCACTCGCTTTGGACCCCGACCGCGCGAATGAATCGCGACGGTCGGAGGGCGAGCTCAGTCCGTCCTACGACGCCGGAATTGCGCCGAGGGCGATTCACTCGCCCCAGCGCAGTCGAAAGCGAGCGAGGCGATACGCGTACAACATGTGCGCCGAACTAGATCCAACGCATCGCAAGTCGCGAGCGCTCAAACGACAGCGCTCAACTAGACGCCCAGCAGCATGCGCTCAGGGTGTTCGATGCAATCCTTGATGTGCTTCAAGAAGCCGACGCTCTCCGCTCCATCAATGATGCGGTGGTCGTAGCTGAGGGCGATGTACATCATCGGGCGCAGCGCGATTTGGCCGGGATTGTCTGGATCTTCGACGGCCCGCTTCTTGATGCCATGCATGCCGAGAATCGCCGATTGCGGCGGATTGAGAATCGGCGTCGCCATGAGTGAGCCGTAGACGCCACCGTTGCTGACGGTAAAGGTGCCGCCCGTCATCTCATCAACCGTGAGCTTGCCATCGCGGGCGCGCAGCGCGAACTCGCGGATGGCGTGCTCGATCTGCGCAAAGGTCATGGATTCGGCATTGCGGAGTACAGGCACGACGAGACCGCGGTCGGTGCCAACGGCGACGGCCACATCGTAGAAATCGTGATACTCGAACTCGTCGCCAATGATGTACGCGTTTACGCGCGGGTACTTCGTAAGCGCGCTCACCGCGGCTTTCACGAAGAAGCTCATGAAACCGAGGGAAACTCCATGCTGCTTCTCGAATGCTTCCTTATTGCCCGTTCGCAATCGAAGCACTTCCGTCATATCAATCTCGTTGAAGGTCGTGAGCGTTGCCGTGGACTGCTGGCTCATGAGCAGCCGCTCAGCGATCTTCACGCGGATCTTCGGCATCTTTTCGCGACGCGATGCGCGCGAGTGACCCCCCGATGATGGCGCGCAGCTCGGTGCTGCCGCAGTGGGCCGCGCCACCGGCTTCGACTCGGTGGTCGTTGCAGCCGCGAGAACATCTTGCTTCATCACACGCCCAGCGGTTCCAGATCCTTGCACGCTTGCGAGGTCGACGCCTTTCTCCGCAGCAATCTTCTTGGCGACGCCGCTCGCGCGTGGACTCTCACTTGACGCAGCTGCCGCAACAGGCGTTGGTGATGGCGCTGCGACGCCGGCGCCTGCCGGTTTCGCTGCATTCGTGTCAACCGCAGCAACGGCCGCGCCGACTTTCACGCCTTCGCCGGCCATCTGCAGAATCTTCAACGCACCGGATGCGGGTGCGCGGAGCTCTAGCGTCGCTTTGTCGCTCTCAATCTCCGCAAGCAGGTCGTCCTTCTCGATCCAGGCGCCATCTGATTTCTTCCACGCACCGAGCGTGACTTCCGTGATGGACTCCCCTGGACTTGGAATGGTGATGTCAACAGTCATGTGTGTACTCATGAAAAAGCGTTGCGTGGGAATCAGTGACCAGAAGCCTTGCCAGTGCCCGAAGATGAACTCGATGCGCCTTGCTTGATCGCACCAACCGCCTCGACCAAGATTTTCTCTTGCTCGATCATGTGCATGCGATGCGAGCCGCCCGATGGTGTGGGCGAATCGCTGCGACCGATGAACTCAAGCTTGAGCGACATGTGCTCGCGGAAAATCGTTTCGATGAATCGATACGCGCCGTTGTTGCGAGGTTCTTCCTGGACCCAAATGAATCGCTTCGCGTTGGGGTACATCGCGAGTGTCTTCTGGAGTGCGGCCTCTGGGAATGGATAGAACTGCTCGATGCGCACCAGCGCGGAGCCGGTCTGGCCGCTCTTTTCGCGTTGAAGCGCGAGTTGATGCCACATGTTTCCTGAGCAAAGCATCACGCGCTGCACGCTCGACGCATCGGTGATGGTCGGGTCGTGGAGCACGGTATGGAAGCGCCCCTTCGTGAACGCGTCGACGCGACTCTCTGCGCTCTTCGCACGGAGCATCGACTTCGGCGTGAGCACGATGAGTGGCTTTCGGAACGGTTGCTTCACTTGGCGACGAACGAGGTGGAACATCTGCGCAGCCGTGGAGGGCTGGCAAACAATCATGTTGTCGTCCGCGCACATTTGCAGGAAGCGCTCGACGCGACAAGAACTGTGTTCCGGCCCAAGTCCTTCGTAGCCGTGGGGGAGGAACAGCACGAGTCCGCTCGATCGATACCACTTCTTCTCGGCGCTCGCGATGAACTGATCGATGATGACTTGCGCGCCGTTGACGAAGTCGACGAATTGCGCTTCCCAAATGACGAGCATCTTCGGATCACCAAGCGAGTACCCGTACTCGAATCCGAGAACGGCTTGCTCAATGAGAGGGGAGTTGTGCACGCAGAATCGCGCCTGACCCTCAGCGAGTTCGTTGAGCGTGAGATGATCAGCGCCCGTCTCTTGGCAGTGCACTACCGCATGACGATGGCTGAAGGTTCCGCGCTGCACATCCTCGCCACTGAGACGAATCGGGTGACCTTCCGTCAGCAGCGTCGCGTACGCGAGCAATTCGGCGGTCGGCCAGTCAATGCTTCCACTTGAGACGGCATTGGCGCGAGTCTCTAAGAGACGCGAGACGACCTTATGCAACTTCGCATCGGTTGGGGAAGCGCCAATCTTCGTGGCGAGCTGCGCGAGTTGCTCTTCGCTGACTGCGGTGTCGATCGGATCGTGCGAATACGCGCGTGTGAGCCCGGTCCACAGCGACTGATACGGATCGATGATCGGAATGATGGTCTCTTGCTTCGCGCGCGACTGCGCTTCGTCAAGCCGACGAATGTAGTCCGTCTGAAAGGACTCGAGTTCACTCGCTGGTGCGACGCCTTGTGCGACGAGAGCCTCACGGAACTTCGTCGAGATGCTCTTCTGCTTCTTCACGCGCGAGTAGAGCACTGGCTGTGTGAAGGTTGGCTCATCCGCTTCGTTGTGGCCGTACTTTCGGTAGCACCACAAATCGATGATCGCATCAGTGCCGAATGTTTGGCGCCACTCGATCGCAAGCCGCGCGACCCACGCGCATGCGTCGGGGTCATCGCCATTGACATGGAACACCGGAACACTGAAGCCCTTTGCGATATCGGTGCAGTAACGGCCGCTAAAACTGTCTTGTTGTTGCGTCGTGAATCCAACTTGATTGTTCACGACGATATGAATGGCGCCACCGACGGTGTAACCATCAAGGCGCATCATGTTCAAGCACTCGGGGATGACGCCTTGCCCAGCAAACGCAGCGTCCCCGTGCATCACGAGCGGGACAACCTTCTTGCGCTCTGTGTCGTTGTGGAGTCGCTGCTTTCCTCGCGCGCGCCCAAGCACGATCGCGGAAACGAATGCGAGGTGAGAGGGATTTGGCGAGAGGGTGAGACGAACGCGCTGACCCGACTGCGTCGCGCGGTCGGTGGAGTATCCAGAGTGGTACTTCACATCGCCGGCGCAGTTGATAAAGCCCTCTTCCCAGCTCTCATCGAACTCTGTGAAGAGTCGCTCAGGCGCCTTGTCCATCACATTGATGAGCACATTGAGTCGGCCGCGATGCGACATGCCAAATGCAAACTCGGTAATGCCAAGCGCAGGCGCTGCTTCGATGATGGTGTCGAGCATCGGGAGCAGACTCTCGCCGCCCTCGATACCGAATCGCTTCTTTCCTACATAACGCGTTGCGAGGAACTCCTCGAACGCCGTTGCTTCAATCAACTTCTTCGCTACGCGTGTGCGTTGCTGCGCAGGAAGATTCGGCTTGTTGCGGCATGATTCCATGCGTCGCTCAAGCCACGCGGACTGCGTGGGATCCTCGATGTGCATGTACTCCACGCCGATGGAGCCGCAGTAGGTCTCCTCAAGGAACGCGATGACTTCGCCGACGGTCGACGGGCTTGGAAGCGGGAGGGAATCAACAGTGACGGGCGTCGCGAGGTCGGAATCTTCGATCCCAAGCGATTGCAGCGTGAGTTGGACGGGAAAGGGTCGAGTGGTGCCGAGCGGATCGAGATTGGCTGCGAGATGCCCCCAACTTCGGTATTGAGAAATCAGCCGATCGACTTTCCGCTCAAGCGGAGTCGCATGCGACGCGACCGCCGGGGTCGATGAGGTCGCTGGCATCGTCGAGGTCGTCAGTGGGGCGCTGCCGTCCACTGGTGCAGGCTGTGCAAGTCCAAGTTCAAAGCCGCGGAAGAAGTCGCGCCATTCAGCAGCCACCGAGTCGGGATTTGCTTGCCACTGGGCGAAGAGGGTTTCCAGATATTCGCCCTGCCAACCATTGACGGAGGGGCGGGTATGTGGGGACGGGGTAGCCATGAAATCTCCTACAAAAACGAGCCGCTGCAACACACGCGCGAGCGGGTGGGAAGTGTAGAGCCTCCTTCCGATTTTAGAAAACAAAATGCCGCTCTCGCGAGCAACAAATGGGGGATCCGTTCGGCTGATTTTGCTCTCGGGCTATGAAACAGGGTCGACATCGACCGCGAGGTGTTCGCCTAGGGGCAGAAGTCCTGCGGAACGAGCCGCCGCGAGGATTCGGGAGATCTCCGCAGCGTTGTCGTGCTGCACTTCAATCTCAAAGCGATACGCGCCCGAGACTCGCGCAACGCGTGCCGCTTGTGGGCCTCGGATCTCCGCAGGTTGCTTGGCTTGCGCGGCAATGGCGCGAAGTTCGTTGGCGAGTTGGAGCGCGCCATCCTGCGCTTTCGACTCACTTGCATCACGCATCGTCAGGCGAGCAAGCCTTCGCGCAGGAGGAAGGCCAAACTCCACGCGATCCTGGGTCTCCTGATTCGCGAAGGATTCGAAGTCGTGAGCGGCAGCGAGTCGGATGGCGGGATTGTCGGGGAAGAAGGTCTGCACGATTGCGCGACCCGCTTCGGCGCCCCGACCACATCGACCAGAAACTTGATTCACGAGTTGGAATGTCCGCTCGCCTGCGCGGAAATCTGGGAGCGACAATGCGGTGTCGGCGCTGACCACGCCGACGAGCTGAACATTCGGGAAATCAAGGCCTTTTGCGATCATCTGCGTCCCCATGAGGACGGAAATCTCACCGCTCGCAAAGCGGGCGAGGCAGTCATGAAAGTGCTTCGCGGTTTGCATCGTGTCGCCGTCTACGCGCACAAGACTCTTGTCCTCCTCAAGGGAAGGGAAGAGACGCAGCAACTCTTCTTCGACGCGCTGTGTTCCAAGCCCAAACACGGTGACGACCTTGCCGCATTGCGGGCAGTTTCGAGGGAGTTGTTGTTCGGCCTGGCAATGGTGACAGCGCACCCATTGCAAACTTGCGATGCGATCTTGATGGCAGATCATTCCAGCATCGCACTCGCTGCACTGGGCCGTCCAACCGCAGCGTTGGTCCGCGCAGGCGATGTAGTTCGCGTACCCGCGCCGATTCAGCAAGAGCAACACTTGCCCGCGCGCGGCAAGTGTGTCTCGCATCGCCCGTTCGAGCGTCGGCCCGATGAGATGAACCTTGCGATCTCGGAATTCCCTTCTTTCTGCGGCAAAATCGACGATCGACACCTTCGGGATTCGCAGTCCAGGAGCGCGTTCCGGCAGTCGATGGAGCACCGTGGTCTTGCGCTTCGTGGCGTTCCACCACGATTCGAGTGACGGCGTCGCGCTCCCGAGCACGACGGGGCATTTCGCAAGTTGCGCGCGCCGAATCGCGCAATCGCGACCGTGGTAACGGGGCGCAGAATCTTGCTTGTATCCCGTCTCGTGTTCTTCATCGACGATCACGAGTCCGAGCGATGCGTCTGGAATTGGCGCAAAAACAGCGCTTCGCGCGCCAACGATGACATCGGCCAAGCCATCGCTCGCCAGGGACCACATGAGGTTCCGTTGGCTCGCCGTGAGACCAGAGTGCAGGATCGCAACACGCGAGTCAGGGAATCGCGCGACGATCCGTCCGGCAGTTTGCGGCGTCAGCGCAATCTCGGGCACGAGTAGCATCGCCTTCTTTCCTAGGCTCAAACAGCGTTGAATCAAGCGAATGTAGACCTCGGTCTTGCCAGACCCAGTCACGCCAAAGAGGAGGTGCTGTGAAAATGTCGCGAAAGTCTTCGCGATGTCCTCCACGATCTGTTGTTGTGCGGGGGTTGGGCGCACCTCTGCCACCGAGCCAACTGCTGACATGCTCCAGGTCGCCTCAACCGCGGTGCGTTGACTCGCACGGAGATGGCCAAGCGCGACGAGTCGCTTGAGTGTTTGTGGGCTCGAAAGGCCGGTTGCTTGAAGCAACGCGGTTTGCTCGGCGGGCAGTTCCATCCCGCGAATGACATCGAGCGCTTCTCGCTGTCGCTTCGTCAGGTTCGGAGGCGCGTCGGTATCCGTTGGAGTTGCAAGCTCGTAGAAAACTCGCGTCACGCGGCCAATCTGCTTTCGGACCGCACCGGGAAGCACGCTCGCCAGAGTCATTCCAATCGGGCAGGCGTAATAGCCACTTACCCAACGGGCGAGCGCCAAGAGTTCGCTCGGAAGCACTGCTTCAGAGTCATCTTTGGCGAGGATCGACTTGAGTTTCGACGGATCGAGGGCGGCACCGTTGAACGCAGCAAGATCCGCTTCCTTTCGGACGATCCACCCAGCGGTTGGTCGGTTGCCTCGGCCAAGCGGAACGAGCACGCGCGCGCCCTCGGGGAGATGCGCAAGCGCGGTCGGGATGGCGTAGGTCAGGCCATCTGGCGCGTGGTCCATGCCGCGCTCGATCGCCACGAGTGCAAATCCAGCACTCGGATTTGCATCCGCGGTGGCGGTCTGAAAGAGGGAGTCGGTGATCGGGGGCATGGAGTCGAGTTCGAGCGCGTTGAGGGAGTGTGCGAGAGTTCTCACGATTCGACAACGCTTAAGCAAAGACGCTCTATCATCGTCGCAATGCTCACGGCGCGAACTGAGTCCGAATCCGGCACGATTCCTAAGATCCCAGCTCGTCTTGCTCTTGAAGACGGGGCGGTTTTTCACGGTTTTGCGTTCGGTGGATTGCTCTCTTGCGGCGTCAAAGGTTCGGGTGAAGTCGTGTTTAACACTTCGATGGTGGGGTATCAGGAGGCGTTGACGGACCTTTCCTACACCGGGCAGATTCTGTCCTTGACGGTGCCGCAGGTCGGAAACTACGGGATTTCTGAGGGAGATCTTGAAAGTGCCCGCCCCTGCGTCGCGGGTTTCGTCGTGCGCGAGTTGGTCGAGACCCCTTCCAACTATCGCGCGGTTGAGGGGTTGTCGAGTTGGCTCAAGCGGCACTCCATCCCAGCCATCACAGGTGTGGACACCCGAGCGCTCGTTCGGAGATTGCGCATGGGTGGCGCGATGCGTGGCATCCTGACGACCGATGCGACTGCAAGCGACAGTGCACTCGTGCATCGCGCGAAGTCGATTCCATCGATGGCAGGAGCG
The DNA here is from genome assembly GCA_005790605.1 of Planctomycetia bacterium. Lineage (GTDB taxonomy): Bacteria > Planctomycetota > Phycisphaerae > Phycisphaerales > SM1A02 > F1-140-MAGs142. Next base: position 27,909 of record SXUI01000037.1, read on the forward strand.
AATCTCGCAGCGGCGGTAAGTCCAACTTGCGCAGGCGGTTGGGACGAATCGCTCAGCGAATGGTGCCCACGCGGGATTGAGTCCGCTTCGGAGGCAACGCGATTCAAGGTTGCTGCCATCGACTGTGGTGCGAAGCGAAACATATATAGGCATCTCCGCGAGCGCGGATGTGAAGTGCGGTTCCTTCCGCATACCGCGACGGCGGCGGACATTCGCGCGCTTCGCCCGGATGGGCTGTTCATCTCGAATGGCCCGGGCGATCCGGCTGTGGTTGACACCGTCATTGCGACACTTCAGGAGGTCGCCGGAGAGGTGCCAACCTTTGGAATCTGCCTCGGTCACCAACTCTTGGCCTTGGCACTCGGCGCGACGACTTGGAAACTGAAGTTTGGTCATCGTGGGGCGAACCAACCGGTGCGAAACTTGATGACCGGACGGGTCGAGATCACGAGTCAGAACCACGGGTTCTGTGTGGATGAGGCGTCACTAGTCGCCGCAGGGGGAGAGGTCACGCATCGGCACCTCAACGATGGGACCTGCGCTGGCTTTAGGCACACCGCCAAGCCCATTTTCAGCGTGCAATATCACCCTGAAGCGAGCCCCGGACCGCATGATTCGACCTACCTCTTTGATTGCTTCATCGCGATCATGCAGAGTCGAAAACCGCTTTCCCACGCGGACATGGAGCGCTCGCAAGAGGCACTTGCCGCAGTAGGCGCGCTCGTCTAGCCGCTTGATCCGTGCGGTCGTGCCACACTTCATTCGCTTCGCTCCTTGCACCTTATGGAGGGTGGGGGTACCTTGCGCCACCCCCTGCTGTGCGAGGTGTTCACCCACCGCGTCAACCGAGGAGTCTGTAGGTGTTGGAAGGCCTAGCTTTGACCCCTTCCAACAGAGAGTTGTCCCCTGAGTACCGATTGAGTTCCACGATCCGACGACGAACTCGCACTGCTTGCAGCGCGGGTTTCGAAGAGAAAGGCTGAGTAGGAGAACTGCATGCAGCGATTCAAGTTGTCCCCGTCGATGTTCTTTGAGACAGGCTCACGCGGAGTTTCCGCGAAGGGTCAGATCACAAGCCTCCTCGCTATCGCACTTGTGGGATCGATCGCGCTCACGCGAGTTTCCTCCGCAGGAGTCGCGTCACAACTGAACTTGCAGGACCCACCACCGGTCGAGCCTGCTCCAGATCCAACTCCGGCTCCGATCCCAGAGCCTGCGCCAGCGACGGAACCAACACCTGAGCCAGCACCCGCTCCAGAGCCAACTCCGGAACCAACTCCGGAGCCAACTCCTGCGCCGGTTGATCCGCCAGCCGTAGAGCCATCTCCTGAACCAACTCCTGAACCCGCGCCAGCACCAGAGCCAACCCCGGAGCCCGCGCCAGAACCAACTCCCGAACCAGCTCCCGCGCCGGTCGAGCCGCCAACGCCAGCAGTTCCAGCGGGTCCGAGCGTGGATGAACTTCGCGCCACAGCGCAGGCTTTTTCATCGAAGTCCGATTGGAACAACGCGATTGCTGCGTGGACTCAAGTCCAAGAGGCAGCCCCTGGCGATGCGCAGTCGATTCAGATGATTGAGCAAGCGAAGGCGCACCTCGATCAGAATTCGCTTCTGAACCAGACACAGAACGATCTTGGTCTTCTGCAGCAACGCGCTCGCGTGACTGCAGACAACGCGATCGAACGCGCGAACCAGCTCATCTCGGTTGGTGACTACAACACCGCGGAATCGGTTGTCGTCGGCGCGCGCGCGAAGCTCGATACTGCGCGCAACATTCTTCCTCAGCCTGAGTATGTGAAGCTCTCGACCGAACTCGAGCGATTGCTCGTGCAGGTTCAGGACGGTCGCATGGCGCAGAAGATGGTCGACGAAGATCGCGTGCGCAGCGAAGCATCTGCTGCCGCACAGAAGGCGCAAGCGCAAGCCATCGCGCAGCGTCAGCAACAGATCAACGAAATCCTCATTCGCGTGCGTCAACTTCAACGAGAGTTCAACTACACGCAAGCACTCGAGGCACTCGAGACTGCACTGCAACTCGATCCAAACAATCCAGCAGCGCTTGCGCTTCGTGATGCGATTAAGACGGCGAACATGTACCGTCAGTACTCCGAGATCGAAGTGCGTCGCAGCGAAGCGTACGGACAATTCGAAGTCGACAATCTCGCGGCTAGCGTCCCTCCGAAGGCATCGCTGCCTCGTCCGAAGGGACGCTCGTTGACGGGCGTGCTGGAGTATCCAGACAACTGGATGCAACTCTCGGAAATGCGCAAGCGCAATCAGGCTTCGGGTTTCCAAGAAACCGCCCAAAATCAGGCGACTTTGAATCAACTCTCGAGCCCAGTTTCCGTCAACTTCAACAACAACGATGTTGCGTCAGTCTTCAACTACATGAAGCAGACAACGGGCGCGGATTTCTATCCCGATTGGAAGGCGCTCGAAGCGTCGGGCATCAATCCAGAAGACACCGTCACACTCGAACTCGCCAATGTTCCTGGCGATGTCGCGCTCAAGCGCGTCCTTGAGCAGATGGGTGACGATCTCTCCCATCCAGACTTCGCCATCGAGGACGGCATCATCGTCGTGAGCTCGAGCGAAGCACTTCGCAAGAAGACTTTCCTCGTCGTGTACGACATTCGCGATCTCCTCTTCGAAGTGCCTTACTTCGACAACGCGCCTGACTTCAACCTTGGCGCTGCTCTCTCGCAGGGCGGACAAGGCAGCGGCGGCGGTGGTCAAGGCGGCGGCGGTGGAGGCGGCGGTGGCGGGTTCGGTGGCGGCGGCGGTGGTGGTGGCGGTATGGGCGGCGGTGGCGGCGGCGGTGGAGGTGGCGGCGGCCTCATCGGCGACCCAGCCGAGGATCCAGAGCGCAAGACTCGTGAGGAACTCATCCTCCAAATCAAGACGATCATTCAGGAAGAAGTTGATCCTGAGGGTTGGGTTGATGCGGGTGGCGATACCGGCAAGCTCCAAGAGCTCAACGGGAACCTGATCATCACCAACACCTCGCGTAATCACCGCGAGATCGAGAGTTTGCTCAGTCAGCTTCGCGCGATCCGCGCACTGCAGATCAGCTACGAAACCCGCTTGCTCTCTGTGACCACTGAGTGGTTCGAGCAAGTCGGTATCGACCTCGATCTCTACTTCAACACGAACGATGACATGTGGAATCAGGCGCGCGCGGCTGATCCCAACTTCAACCTCAGTGACTTCTTCTTCCAGGGCCAAGGTCCTGGTAGCCCATTCCAGAACGGTCAGTTGAAGGATCCTGTCATCTTCGGAACCCTCGACGATACTCCGGCGTTCTCAAACACTCCGGCAACCGGCGCTGCCTTCGGCGTGCCGGACGCAGCAGGCACTGGCATTGAGTATGTCTACGGACCAGTCGGTTCGCCAATCCGTCGTCAAGAAGGCTGGGCGCCGATCGGATTCACGCAGAACTCGCTTGGTCTTGACGAGCGACTCGCAGGCGCTGCAGTTGGCGCCGTCGGTCAAGCCGCGCTGCTCACACCAGCAGGCTTCACGCAGCTCTCCTACATGGACGACATCCAAGTCGACCTTCTCATCAAGGCAACCCAAGCAGATCAGCGCAATGTGATGTTGTCCGCGCCTCGTCTTTCGCAGTTCAACGGGCAACGCTCGTGGATCACGATCGCGAAGCAGGTCAGCTTCATCTCAGGTCTCACGCCTGTGACCGGCGATTCGTCGGGTGCGTTCCAGCCAGATGTCGGCGTCGTGCAGGTCGGCTTCGTGCTCGATCTTGAAGGCGCGATTTCCGCGGATCGCCGTTATGTCACGATGAATGTGAACTTCTCGGTGAGCGATGACCTTCACTTCCGCGACATTCCTGTGCAGGGCGCTGCGGGTGGTGGCGACATCGGTGGCGGTCGTGCATCGACCTTCACTGGCGTTATCCAGCTGCCAGAAATCAATGTGACCTCGGTCGCAACGACGGCAAGCGTTCCGGATAAGGGAACCATGCTGCTCGGTGGACAGCGTCGCTTCAAGGAGTTTGAAGTGGAGTCTGGTATCCCCGTTCTGTCGAAGATTCCGATCGTGAATCGCTTCTTCACGAATCGCATCGATTCGGAAGAAGAGCTCTCGACCGTGATCTTGATCCGTCCTGAGATCGTGATTCAGCAGGAGAACGAGGACGAACTCTTCCCTGGCCTGAGCGATCAACTCGGCGCCATGGGCGGTTGATGCATCCCTTGAGCGCTCGCTTTGGACTCCGGCCGCGCGAAGCTTAGAGCGAGCGAGGAATCTGCTGCTTGGAGCAGATTCCAAGTCGCGAACGATCAAGAGAGGTCGCGACGGTCGTAGGGCAAACTGAGTGAGTCATGCAGATTTGGAATTTTGCCGCAGGCTCGCCAAGCGAGCCTCCGGTTGTTTTTGCCGCTTTCGGAACGATGGTACGCTGCCCACCCCGCACGGCGAAGCGCCCGCGCGGCGCTTTCTCCCGAGTTCGCTGGAGCCATCAATGCCTGTTTCGCTGCTGCAAATCCGTCGCGTCGAAGGCGCAATCCGCGTCGACTTCGTCGAGAAAAACATTCTTGATGAAGGGAATCTGCATCAGATCGAACAGGAGATCCGCACAGCGATTGACGCAGAGAAGCATCCGCGTGTGCTGATCTGTTTCAAGAATGTGGAGCACATGTCAAGCGCCGCACTCGGCACGCTGCTGGCTCTGAAGGACAGCATCGAGAAGAAGGGCGGCGAGCTCCGGCTTTCCAGCATCGACCGTCGCATCTACGAGATGTTCGTGATTACGAAACTGAACCGACTGTTCTCTATTCACGAGAGCGTCGAGCAAGCGGCGGCCAGTTTCACGACGAAGTGACGCTTGGGTGACTCTCGTCACAATTGCAGCCTGCGAGTTTCCACTGCCCCATGAACGCGGCTCAGGACAACCTCCGCATCGAACGCAAGTTCTTCGGGTTGCGCCCCGGTCTTGAAGAACTTCAGGAGGAGTTCGCGGCGGCATTGCGCCGCTTTGGGTATGACGAGGCTGCCGCCTTTGCAATTCGACTCGCGATTGAAGAAGCGGTCGTCAACGCGCATCGGCACGGAAACAAGGGCGATGCTGCCAAGTGCGTCCACTTTCGAAGCAGCATCTCGCCCAAGCAGATCGACATCGAAGTGATCGATGAGGGTGCTGGGTTCGATCCCGGTGCAGTCCCGGACCCAACGCGCGAGGAAAATCTCGACATCCCATCAGGGCGCGGCGTCATGCTGATGCATGCCTACATGACGGACGTCGAATACATCGCGCCGGGGAATCACTTGCGGATGAGTTATCTGAAGCGGGCTTGACTCTGACTTGCCGCTGCAAGGCCAGCGGCAAAAACGCTGCACTCGCTTTGGACTCTAGCGGACCGAGTGAATCGGCAGCGCCCGAGATCGGGCTTCGTGAGTCAATCGAGCGCTTAAGAACGAGACGTAGGAATTGCGCCGCTCGCGATTCACTCGTGGCGGCGCAGTCGAAAGCGAGCGAGGAATCCGCAGCGCTGCGCTGCGGATTCAAGTCGCGAGCGCTCAAGTCAGCGCGCGATCGCTTCGGCTCGGACTTCCCGAAGGACCGTGACTTTGATCTCGCCGGGGAAGGTCATTTCCGTCTCAACCCGCTTCGCGATCGCCTCGGCGATTTGGAACGCGGTGGCGTCGTCCGCGTGCCGCGCGTCAAGAATGACGCGGACTTCGCGCCCTGCTTGAATCGCGTGCGCTTCGACGATGTGCGGATTTTCCTTCGCGATGGACTCGAGTTGCTCGAGCCGCTTGATGTAGAGCTCCATCGACTCGCGGCGGGCACCTGGTCGCGCACCGGAGATCGCGTCTGCCGCCATCACGATGGGCGTGTAGGGCGTCGTCGAGGGAATGTCAGAGTGGTGCCCGGCGACCGCATTGAGCACGGCTTCGCTTTTCTCGCCGTACTTCTTGAGGAACTCCGCACCGATGGCGGGGTGGCCGCCTTCCATCTCGTGATCCATGGCCTTGCCGATGTCATGGAGCAGTCCGCACCGCCGAGCGATCGCGCCGTTGAAGCCAAGTTGATCGGCAATCATCTGGCAGAGGAAAGCAACTTCAATCGAGTGACGGAGCACATTCTGTCCGTAGCTCGTGCGGAAGTGCATCTTTCCGAGTGCTTCAATCACCTTGGGGTGAAGGCCTCGAATGTCTGCCTCGACCGCCGCGTCGTTGCCCATTTTCTGAATGCGTTCTTCAATGTCGCGCTTGCATTGATCAACGAGTTCTTCAACTCGCGAAGGATGAATGCGCCCATCGGCGACGAGGCGCTGGAGCGCTTCGGAAGCAATCGCTTGTCGAACGCGATCAAAGCAACTGACGCTGATGACGCCTGGCGTGTCGTCGACGAGGATGTCGGCGCCGGTGGCCTTCTCAATCGCGCGAATGTTGCGACCTTCGCGACCGATGATGCGACCCTTCATGTCCTCGCTTGGGATCTTGATGGACCGCACGGTTGACTCCGCGACGCTCTCGGCTGCGTAGCGTTGAATCGACATGAGCGTGATCTCGCGCGCGTTGTTTCGAGCGTCACGAGTCGCTTCATCGAGGATTTTCTGTCGAAGCGCGCTTCCATCATGCGCGCACTCTTCTCGAACCTCCGTCATGAATGCTTCGGTCGCCGCTTCTCGCGTCAAACCCGAAACCTGGGAGAGTCGATTTTGCAGATCGACGCGAATCCCCTTGTTTTCCTTAGCGATCGCTTCAGCGGCGGCTGTCGTCTCTTTGAGCTCGACCTCACGCGCGTCCATCCGCGCCTCGCGCTGGGAGATGGATTCCAGCTTGCGATCGAGTGTCTCCTCGCGCTTCGTCGCGCGATTGAGGCTCTCATCGAGTTTCGCTTGCTGCGCCTGCAACTCGCGGTCGACAGTGGTCCGGCGCTCCGTGGCCCGTTTCTCAGCCGCGAGTTCGATGCCCCGCGCCTTGGACTCCGCTTCCGCTGATCGTTTCTCCGCGTTCAACTCTGCTTGCGTCTTGGCATCGGTGGCGATGCGCTCCGCTTCGGCCTTCGCAGACTTCATGGAGCGGCCGGTGACAAGTCCAGTGATCACGACGCCGATGGCACCGGCGACGATCGCCGTGACCACAATGGTCAGAATGAATCCCGTTGACACATTTGAAGTTGTCGCAGGGTCAGATTGGAGGAGAAGATGCAGCACAGAAACCTCCGAGGGAGGGGGGAACAATCGATGCCCGTTGTTCCAATGCGGCAAAGCCTTCGGCGATCCGTTCCGATCGATGCTGCGAGCGTGCTGCGTTTCGGCATCCAAAGTGCATGCGCGAGACCAGATGGTGAAACATGTTCACTATCGTGCACATCGGCTCCGCCTGAGGGGCGAATTCCGAGCGTGCGTCACGCGTAGTCGTATGCAGTTGTCAGACGCGAACCAAACGCAGAAAACTTGGTGCAGCAGTCGATCTATCGGCCAGCGAACTGACCGGGAGGTTTGGCGGTTGAGACCAACCCTCCTGTGAACGGTCGCCTCGCGCGGGGCGCAATGGGCAACCGGGTGAAGAGCGGCATTGAGCCGAGGGCGCGCAATCCCGATTCGGGCGCAAGGACGGCTCCCGAACGGGGTTGAGTATCCGACGATTTGCCCTCTCGGTCAAGGTAGGATTTCGGAAGTGCCGCCGATTGTCCTCTGGTTTTCTCGCCTGCTCCCGACCAATCCGATCTGCGTTCGGGTGGTTGCGGGCGGTTCTCGGCGCTCCCGCGACCTCTATCTCCGTTCGGCGTACCTCGCGATCGTCATTGTGGTCCTGCTCATCCAGCTTTTGGGCTCGGACACGACGATGCGGCAGCTCGCACAGCGGGGAGCGAACGCATTCACCGTGGTCAGTTTCGGGCAGGTTGCGCTGATCGTGCTGCTCACCCCCGTCTTCATGGCCGGCGCGATTCTGCAAGAGGCGAGCCCGCGCACTTGGGACATCCTTCTCACCACGCCGCTTTCGAATCTGCAGATCGTGCTGGGCAATCTGTTCGGACGGTTCTTCTTCGTGCTCACGCTGATTCTTTCGACGCTGCCTCTCTTCATCCTTACGCAGTTCTTTGGGGGCGTACCTGGCAGCTCGATTGTCATGAGCGATTTGGTCGCCAGTGCAAGCGCGCTCTTCGTTGCTGCCACGGCGGTCACCTTGTGCGTCACTCGGATCGGCGGCAAGCGTGCGGTCTTTGTGTTCTATGCAGCGGTCGTGATGTATGTGTTCGCGACCTACGCAGCCGATCTCTATCTCCGTTCTTGGAACTCGCTTGGCGCGGGGACGGGCGCGTCGTACACGACTTTCTTCGCGCCGCTCAATCCGTTCCTCGCGCTCGAAGCGCTGCTGGCCGCAAACACCTATGTGCCCCGAGGCGCCGAGACGATGTCCAATCCGATCGCGATCGCGTGGTACGCGTATCCGACGGTGACCTTCTGCTCACTCTCCATTGTGCTCTCGATGGGCATGGTGCTCTGGTCAACCCTCCGTGTGCGCTCTATCGGTCGTTCACCCGCAGGGGCATCTTGGTGGAACAAGCTGTTCGCGGTGTCCACGACTGGCGGCGAACGCGAATCAAGGCGAGTGGGATCCAATCCGATTGCATGGCGTGAGCGAAGCCTGCGCGCGGCGAGTCCTGCAGGCGTTGTTGGTCGTTGGCTGTTTCTTGCGCTCGGGATCTTCGCGGCTCTCGTGCTTGTGGGACTGCATCATCAGGGTTCGATTTCGCCGAAAGACCTTCGACTAGGACTTCTTGCAACGGTCGGCGCGGAGATGATCGTCGTGTTGCTTACGGCGCTCAATCTCAGCGCCACCGCGATTAGCCGGGAGCGCGAAGATGGAACGCTCGACATCTTGCTCACGACCCCGATTCAGCCAGGCCCATACTTAGCTGGGAAGCTGCAAGGTCTCGTGCAGTTCTTGCTCCCCATGATTCTCGTGCCCTTCGCGACGCTCTCCATCGCGTCGCTCTATGTCCTCGGCGGCGGGTTTGGCGCGCCGGGCGGCGTGTATCTGCAAGAGGTGGTGGGCGTGAACACGATTTCACTTCCATTACTCATTCCAGAGGGAGCGCTTCTTGTTCCCTTCGTCCTTGTGGCCGCGGCCGCGTTCACCGTGATGATCGGGATGCAGTGGTCCGTCAAGACAAAGGGCACGATCGGATCTGTGATCGCAGCGAGCCTTGTGGTCTTCGCCATCGGCGGATTCCTTGGAATGTGTGGCCTCACCGCGGGTCGTGGCGTGCCCTATGTCGGCGCTGCGTTGTCCGCGCTGAATCCAGTCAATCTTCTTGTTGCAGTCGTTGATCCTGCAGAGGCGATTCCCGAGAGCCTTGGCGATCAGACGGCGGCGCGTGTCTCACTCATCGTTGGCTCTGTCGGCGCGATCTTCGTGTATGGCCTCGCGGTCTTCGCCATGCATGCGCAATTGAAACGCTCGTTTATGATGACCGTTCGGCGGCTTGCGGGCTTGAATTGATCGATCGAAATTCTCTTGAAAGGTGAAACAGGATGCATGTGCTCAGCCTCTTTGCAATCTCCGCAGCGCTCCACGCAGTTGCAGCGAATGACGCGCCACCCGTGCAACCGCTTGAGGGGGTTGCACTCACGATTTACAGCAGCGCGGATCCCGCGGGTTTCGATCCGCAGCGATGGATTCAGCAGCAGCGGCAAGGCGTTGAAAATCCATGGGGCGTTCCTGGATATGGCGTTGTCAAGGTTGTTCGTCGAGTGGAATTGCCCAAGGGAAGCGGGTCGCTTTCGTTTACAGATGTCGCAGCGTGGATCGACCCGACATCGGTGTCCTTTGTCGATCTCGATGATCCGCAAACCGCCGTTGTCGAGCAGAGTTTTCAATTCGACCTTGTGAGTCCTTCGAAACTCACCGAGCGATATCTCGGTCGGAAGATTGTTGTTTCGAGTCCAGTCGGTGATGCGATCAAGGTGTATGAGGGCGTGCTGTTGTCGGCGACGCAGAACCAGCTCGTCGTGCAGATGGAGGATGGATTGCACATCGTTGGCGCGACGGGCGCGCAGATCACGCTTGGTGAGTTGCCCGGTGGGCTGCTGACGAAACCGACGCTGGTCTGGAAGATCGGGAACTCGTCCGGCGGCACACATCTCATTCGTGCGACCTATCAGACCGCGGGCATCACATGGCGAGCGGATTACAACCTTGTGCTGAATGGCCCAGAAAACGCAGCCGACTTGAGTGCGTGGGTGACGATCTTGAATCTCAGCGGCGCGAGTTACCCACTCGCAGACCTCAAACTCGTTGCGGGTGATGTGCAGCGCGTCGAAGAGCAGCGACCACGAGGCGGAAGTGGGGGCGGGATCGTTGGATCTCCGATTCGCATGGCGGACAGCGAGGGATTCGAAGAGAAGAGCTTCTTCGAGTACCACCTTTACTCGTTGCCGCGCAAGACGGATGTCATGCAGAACTCGACGCAGCAGATTGCACTCTTCCCGGCTGTTGCAGGATTCCATGTGCAGAAGGAAATGCTCTTTGACTTCACGGGTGGGATGGGCGTTGCGGACACGCCGATGACGGCCCGAGAGTTTGAAATGAATACACAGGGGAATCCTTCGGTTTTCCTGCAGTTTGTGAACAAGAAGGAAGAGCGACTGGGGATGCCGCTGCCTTCAGGAAAGGTGCGCGTCTACAAGGAAGATCCTGCGGACGGCACACTTGAGTTCATCGGTGAGGATCTCATCGAACACACGCCGCGCAATGAGACGGTGCGTATTAAACTTGGTGAAGCATTCGATGTCGTGGGCGAGCGGAAGCGTATGGACTTCCAAATCGACACGAACGCCAAGCGGATGAGTGAGTCCTTCCGAATCGAGATTCGTAACCAGAAGGCGACGGCGCAGAGCGTTCGCGTGTTAGAGCGCCTCTTCCGTTGGAAGAACTGGAAGATTGAAAACGCGAATGCGAAGTTCGCGAAAGTGGATGCCGGCACAATTGCCTTTGACGCAGAGGTTCCGCCCGAAGGCAAGAAGGTGATCGAGTACACCGTCGTCTACACCTGGTGAGCGCGGACTCGCGCTGCTTCCCACAGCGATACGAGCTGCGCGATGCTGAGTTCTTCTGGTCGTTGCGTGGCGAGGATGCCCTCGGGCCACGGGTGATCGCGTCCAAGGGTTGAGCCGAGTTGTTTGCGTCGATTCGAAAACACACGCTGCAAGAACGCGCTGAAGTCCTTCCGCTGCTGCAGATCTCGCGCGATGCACGGTGCCTGCTTGGGGCGGATGGAGATCATCGCGCTCGTCACTTTGGGCGGCGGCCAGAAGCATCCCGGTGCGAGCACTGACAAGAGCGTGACATCTGCGCATGCGCCGATGGAGATCGTGAGCGGGCCATATTCGCCGCAACCCTCTCGGGCGAGCAAGCGATCGGCCACATCGCGTTGGATCGTGACGAACTGCCCTACGCAATGTGGCGTTTCACACGCAAGCATCGCCATCAAAGGGCTCGCAATCTGATACGGGAGATTCGCGACAAGCGTAAATGGACGAAGAGCGATCGCGTCGAGAATCGCCGGATTGATCGCATGTTTTCCGTCGAGACAGTCGCCTTCGATGAGCGTCATCCGTGACGCATGTTTCGGGAGGAGCGTGTCACGAAGGAGCGCGCACAAGTCGCGGTCGAGTTCACACGCGATGAGTTCTGCACCAGTCTCAAGGATGCATTCACTGAGCGTTCCCGTGCCTGGCCCTATCTCGAGGACGAGTGATTGCGCGCGGATCGCGCTTGACGCGACAAACTTCTTGAGGTGGTTGTGGTCAACGAGAAAGTTCTGCCCGAAGCGATGCTTCGGTGCGAGCCCGCGAGATGCGAGAAGGGCGCGAATCTCCGTCTGAGTCTGCACGCGCTCATCGTACGAGCGCTGTCGTTTGAGCGCTCGCGACTTGAATCCGCAGCGCAACGCTGCAGATTCCTCGCTCGCTCTGGTGTGCGGCGGCGCGAGTGAATCGCGACCGCCGCAATTTCGGCGTCTTCCATTCGCGCTCGATGGACACACTGAGCCCGATCTCCGACCGTCGCGATTCACTCGCGCGGTCGGAGTCCAAAGCGAGTGCAGTGTTTTTGCCGCTGGCCTTGCAGCGGCAAGAAACCTGCCACGAGCGCTCAGGGGACGCGTTCAAGGGATGCGCTCAGCCAGTCCACGCGTTGAGCATGATCGTGAGATCGCTCGCGTCGACGACGCCGTCGCGATTGAGGTCGCCCGTGCCCGATCCAAGCCAGTTGTTGAGGAGCAGCGCGATGTCCTGCGCGTTGACCGCACCGTCACCGTTGAGATCGCCTAGGACTGACATGGTGAGCACGATTGCTGCGCTGTCCATGACAACTGGTGCGCTCTCACCGACCGCGGAGTACAGGTCGAAGGCGGTTTGGCCACGGGTATCAGTCACATTGGTGTCACGCAAGAATTCCATGTACTCGCGCGACGAGGTTTGAAGGTATGTCTCAACGACCGCACTGAGTGCTCCCTCGGGGATCGCGAACAGCGAGTCGTCCCAGTACTGACCGTCGGCGTAGCTCGCGCCCACAACCGGCGCACCGATCGACGCGAGTTCGGCGTTCGTCACGCCGCGTGGCGGAATGCGATTGTCCTTCACAATGGTGTTGTTGAGGACGAGGTGGAAGCTCTCGCCGGGTGGCAGTTTCGTCGCCTTTCCAACTGCGCTCGACATGCCTAGACGCATTTCATAGACCTTGGTCGACGCTGCATCAAGCGTCGCGGTGAGCATGTCATACGCGCCGCGTTCCTCAACGACTGCGCCTTGCGCGTCGAAGAATCGAACATGTAGCCAGAGGCGGCGACCTTCGGGATACCCCGTTGGAAGCTTGTGCCCGGTCTGATTCGTCAATCGAACTTGCAGGAAGTCGCCGGATTGCGTCAGCGCCATATCCGACGCGTTCGCGACCATCGTTTCGTTACGAGCGCTTGCAGCATCAACACGCTCGAGTGTGAGCCCGCGTGCATCCGCTTCATCCGCGCCGTAGTGCTCGCGCAATGCGCGAATGACCCACGAGTTTGAACCCGCGAACGAGTGCTGTGGCATGTCGGGTCGCTCGAACCACGGCTCGCCATACTGATAGAACACGCAGCCGCCCGCGATGACCTTCGGCATGTGGCAGTCTTGGCAACTTGAGACGACGCCATCAGGATCATTGCCGCCGAATCGGTGATCGGCGTAGCCCACGCCATTCACGAAGTCGCTGATCGACCATTCGCTATAGGTGCGCTGCTCAGGCATCATTTCAGCTGGGTTGTCGGTGGGATGCGGTTTCCCAAGCGCATTCAGCACGAACTGACCCTTTGCGTTCTTCGAGAACGCGGGGTTGCTTACATCGTGACAGGTACCGCAGAACTGACTCTTCTCATGGAAGGGCGAAGTGATCAGCTCAACCTGATTGTTCGAGGAGGAGAATCCGTGGAGGTTCTGCGGAACATCGCTGAACGGGCCGCGACGATTGTCTTGCGGATCGAGCACATACCTCGCGTTGCCCGCACCAGTTGGCAAGAGATTCTGACTGACGAGGCTCGCGATGATGGCATTGTCTGGATTTGCTGGGCCGGTTGGATATGCAACGGCGCTGTCAGGTCCGAGCACCGGGTTGACGACGCGGTGGCAGAAGTTGCAATTGATGCCGTCGAAATCTTCCGTCGTGAAGTCGGCAGTGGTACCACTCGCCGTACGACCGCCGATGTACGCGCCAGGCGCGTGGCAACGAAGACAGAGCATTCCCGCGAGGTTTGCGTCTTGGTTCGCGATCGTGAGCGCGGCAAGGAACACAGGGTCGTTCGCGCTCTGCCCCATCATCGATGTCACCCATGAGTCGTAGGGGGCAACATCGATGCCGAAGTCGCTATGACAGAAGGTGCAGTTTTGCGAAGTGATGATCTGATCGAACTGTTCTGGATCAGGTTGTGGCTGCGTCCCCTTCTCGAAGAAGTCTGCTGCTGTGGTTGGGATCTTGACTTGCCCGCCCGTGCGCATCGCAAGCACAGTGCCGACACTTGAAAGCGCAAGAACAGCTCCACCAAGCGTGAGCAATCCGCGGCGAAGGAGGATTGCGCGACGGCTGCGGGTGGATGGAAGGCGATCGGATCGGATTGCGTTCATTCGTAGTTCCTGCGGATCTTCGATTGGAGTCCGGCGTGGGTCCGTGCATACGCCCTGCAACCCTAGCGCGCTCGCTGCAAAGGTACTTTCGGACGCCGTAGGGTCAAGGATGACAGACGATTCTCGAAGGGATGAAGTTCGAAAAGTTGGTCTGCCATCGCGGTCGAATCGGGGGTGAATCTCCCGAGCGAAATCTCGTGAGTATCGGACCATAAAACCCAAAGGATCGATCCTGAACCCCGATCCCTTCGATGGACGAAAGGAGTCCGATGAGCGATGAAGTCGATGAATGGGCCGTCGTAACCAAAGACAGCAACGGCAACCTCCTCAACGATGGCGATTCGGTCGTGGTGATCAAGGACTTGAAGGTCAAGGGGGCGGGGGCGACCATCAAGCGGGGCGAGACGTTCAAGAACATCAAGTTGACGGGGAGCGAGGACGAGGTCGAGGTCCGGCAGGGAAAGAGTGTGTGGGTCCTCAAGACCTGCTTCCTCAAGAAGTCCTGAGCTCGGTCGCGTTGAGTGGGGGTTGCCTCAGAGAGGAGGGCGTAAACTCCGCCTATGCCACTGCCTTTCGGACGCACGATGACCGCCTCGAGCGCCATCACGTTCGCGCTCTTCACTGGTTGCGCCGCGACGCCCGAGGGACCATCCGTCGCGCAAATCGCACCACTCACCTATGCGAACGCCTTTGACGCAGCGTGTGTAGCGGCGAAGGACGCTGGTTTTCGAGTCGTGACTGCTGATCGTCAAACAGGAGTGATTGAGACAGCGCCCGCTTTCATGGGTTCCCTCGTCGAGCCGTGGGAGTGGGAGGACATGACGCTCTCACAAGTTGGCGAAGCATCGCTCAACTTCGAGCGAAGACGCTTGCGATTTGAATTCGTTCCCGCGAACTTTCAGGAAGGCGCCGCGCATCCGGACGCGCCGATCGCCGGGCCGTCGATCGCAGGCTCTGCGCGGCTGCAATCGACTGATCTCGCTCGAACACAAGAGGCACTTGAATTGCGCGTGGTGGTGAGTGTGGAACGCCGGTTTCAGCCGGGCACGCAGCGCAATGCGTGGACGCGATCGATCACGAGCACGATGACGGATGTGACGCAGAAGGACGATGGAATGGCGGCGCGTGATGCGTCGCGCTGGACTGCGTTCGAACGCGACGAGCGCCTTGAACTGCAATTGCTCCGCGCGATTGAAGCGCAACTCTCGGTGCCGACTGCAAGTTGAGCTAGGCGATGCGGGGATCAACCCAGCGGTACATCACATCGACCGCCAGATTGAAGAGCACGAGGAGTGTGGAGTACACGAGCACCACGCCCATCACGAGCGTGATGTCTTTCGCAAGCACTGCTTCGACGAAGTGTTGACCGATACCGGGAACGGCGAAGACTTTTTCGACGACAAAGGACCCCGTCATCGCGACTGCCGTCGCCGGTCCGAGATACGAGAGCACCGGAAGAAACGCATTTTTTAGTGCGTGGTGGAGCGCGACTTGTCGCTGCGAGAGTCCCTTCGCGCGCGCGGTGCGAGCGTGATCACTTCGCATTTGTTCGATCATTCCAAATCGAACGAGCCGCGAGATGTACGCCGCAAATGGCAGGGAGAGCGTGAGGGCGGGGAGAAACAGCGACTCCACGCCGCTGACTCCCCCGATGGGAAACAGCTTGAATTTCACGGAAAAAAGCACGAGAAACGCGCTTCCAATGACGAAGCTCGGCAGACTGATTCCTGCGATCGAGAGCAACTGCGTTCCAACATCCGCGACGCCGCCGGGGCGCATCCCGCCGACAACCCCTGCGAAGATGCCTATGGTGAGCGCGATCAACATCGCGGTGATGCCAAGTCGCATGGAAACAGGCGCACCCGTTTCAATGATCTCGTTCACGGTCCAATCGGGTTGTCGCAGGCTTGGTCCAAGATCAAAAGGATGTGGACTCGTGCCCATGAGCCACGCAGCACCACTCGCCTTCGCGAGGTACTCCCCGTAGAACGCGATCGGATCGTCGAGGTGATATTGAGCCTGCATCGCGGCGACGATCTCTGGGGATGGTCTCCGTCCTTCCGGATTTTCGAGCGGATTTCCAGGCACCATCCACGCGAGCGTGAAAGTGACGGTGTACACCGCGAGCACGATGAAGGGCAACTGGATCAGCCGGGAGACAAGCATCCGTGTCATTGCGGAGCCTCCGGCCCTGCACCGTTGATGCGCGTGAGTTCATCGAAGTGCTGTTCGAGTCGCGGGTGCTCTCGAATGCCACGCAATCTCGACGGGTCATACATATAGACGGTGACATACGAGCAAATGGGTAAGAGTGGAACCTCTTGAGCGAAAAGGAATCGCTCACACTCCGCAAGTCGCTCAAGTCGTCGAGCGGGGTCTGGTTCGCTCTGCGCCGCATCGAGCATTGCATCGAACTCGGGGTTCTTGTAGCCGCGATCGTTGTTTCCGTCGGTAGATCGCTGGAGCTCGAGGAACGTGGAAGGATCGCCGTAGTCGCCGTACCAGCCGCCGCGAGCAATGCTGAAGTTCCCTTTCTTCACATCTTCTTTGTACAACTTCGCGTCTTTGCCACGCACTTCGACAGGTACGCCGAGTTCTCGCCGCCACATATCGCGAAGCGCGAGCGCAAGATTTTGGTAGCGCGGACTCGCTGTGGAGTAGAGCAGGTCGACGGTTGGGAATCTCTTTCCACTTGCGTCATCGACGAAGCCATCGTTGTCGCGGTCTACCCACCCAGCCCGAGCGAGTTCCGCTCGCGCCTCCTTCGTGTCGAACGGAAGTCCTTCGACGAGCGGGTAACCCTGAATCGATCCAGGCGGCACAAGTGTGGTTGCGACGCGCTCGCCGAGTCTCGTCACACGATCAATGAGAGCCTGCTTGTCGGCAGCCATCGCGAATGCGCGGCGAACGCCCACTTGGGCGAAAGGATTCGGCGCGCCGCTTGGGGTATTCGGGCGGCAATTGAAGCTAAAGAAGTCTGTTCCATACGCATGAAGCGCACGAATGTCGCGGCGCTCACCTTCGGTCGGAGGGGGAAGCGTTCGAACTCCATCATCAAGTTCGCGCCCACTCGACCGCACAGCATTCAGCGCTTCTTGGTGGCGTGACTCATAGACGCGTCGTTGTCCAAGCATCTCGATCTTGTATTCCGGTCCCACATCGGTGAGCCAGTCGACACCGCCGGCGCCGTACGCGAGCACTTGCGTGTTTGGATTTTCAATCACGCGCACTTCGACACTCTTCGCCGCAACGCGCTCGGAGTCCCAGTAGTGCGCGTTTTTTTCGAGGCGCATGTCCCGCTTGTACCTCCAGACCGTTGGCACGTATGGTCCGTTGGTGATGAGGTGCGGCGGCTTCGTCCAACCGTGCGATTGTTCCATGCGGCCGGTGCGTGCATCAAGGTGTGTCCACTGCTCAACAGACGCGCGATGCACGGGAGAAAACGGCGCGAATGCGCAGAGATCAAGGAAGTACGGCAGTGGTCGTCGCAATCGAATCTCAAGCGTCGCGTCGTCTATTGCACGCACGCCGACTGTGTCGTGGAATCGCTGCTCTGTTTCGGCCCACAAGGCCTGCGCGTCCTCCATGGTGGTGGGACTGAGCGAGTTCTTCGCGGCGAAAGCAGCGAGGACTTTCGCGCGCCACTGAAAAAATGCTTCAGCCCCGTCGATTTCGAAGAAAAAGCCTGAGTAATCCGCGGCGGTGTCTGGCAACATTGCGCGGCGCCACGCATAGAGGAAGTCGCGTGTCGTGACCGCGTCTCCATTCGACCACTTCGCGTTTGGTCGGAGGTAGAACGTCCAAGTAGATCCATCAGCGCTTGTGGTCCACCGGTCTGCTACACCAGGTTTGATCGAGCAATCTTTCGGGTTCAGCGCGACGAGACCTTCGTAGATTGTCTCGCCTCGACGAATCTCGTGTTGGTAGCTCATCCGCTGCGGGTCGAGCGTGAAGCAATCCGATCGCTCGATGATGACGAGGTCCGCGGGGGGTAACGGAGGATCGAGATAAGTCGTCGCAATCAATCCGAGCAGCAGAATGAAAAACGGCGCGAGGACCTTCACACGGGAAGCGTATCCGCGTCGCGTCCCTTGAGCGCTCGTGGCAGGTTTCTTGCCACGCCGAGGCGCGCGGCAAAAACGCTGCACTCGCTTTGGACTCCGGCGGGCCGAGTGAATCGGCACCGCCGGAGATCGGGCTCCGTGCGTCGGAGGATGCTGAAATTGCGCCGCTCGCGATTCACTCGCGGCGGCGCAGTCGAAAGGGAGCGATGGAATTTGTCCGCGCGCTTTGGCGCGGCAGAATTCCGCGCTCCCGCTCAACTACGCACTCGCTTTGGACTCCGACCGCGCGAATGAATCGCGACGGTCGGAGATCGCGCTCAGTCCGTTGATCCGTGTCGGAATTGCGGCGGTCGCGATTCACTCGCGCCGCCGCACTCCAAAGCGAGCGAGGCGATGCGCCTACGACAGCCTTAGCGCCCAGAACGGAACGCGGCGCAAGTCGCGAGCGCTCAAACTTGCGGTTTGTATGTTGCGACTGCGTCGGACCAGCGCTTGACTTCCGCAGTGAACGCGGACTTGTCAGACGCATCCCAAGTCTTCGGAAGCACTCCATCGTCGGAGGTTCGCGGCGCATTGGGTCGGACGGATCGATCGACGAGGCGAAGGAGTACCTCCGCGCTGTTGCACAGTCCTGCGTAGGCGGTGGACATTTGCGTGTCCGCATGTCCGCCCGCCCACTGCTTCTCTGATGCCTTCAAGAGGTCAACCAATCCGCGCGCAAGTTGCGGCGCAGCGACGGTCTTCTCTGCGGTCGGCATTTCGACCCACTGGTTGCGCACGCTGATAAGCGCGCGGTAGACCGAAGCGATACGAGCATCCGCCGCACTGTTCTTCGCGATCGAACCCGCGAGCGCCGCGATCGCCTCAAACTCTGCTTTCCGCACATTCTTTGCGGTATCCGGAGTCAATCCTGGACGCTTCAGGAATGCGTTGAAGCCCTCAAGTTGCTGCTGAAGCGCAAATGGATCTGTCTCGGCAAGGGCGCAGGTTGCCAGTCGCTTCGAAAGCGCTTCGATCTGAATCGTCGAGAGGTCCGCGTCGAGGGCGAGGTCTGCCGCAAGGCCAGCCGCAACGATGCGTCGGGTTGCGTCCTTTTCCGTCGCCGCACTTGCTCTATTCAGCAGCACATCCAACGCCTCATTCGAGCGAAGGAAGCGGAGCGCTTGCATCGCGAGGATAGACCGACGAAGGTCGGTTCCAGCCGCGACTGGGCTGAGCATTGGGGTCAGCACCGTCGAGTAACCACGGCGGAAAACGGCAGTCGCTGCCGGATCGCGCGGAGGGTCTGTCAAGGCGCGGCGGGCCGCATCAAGGGCAGCCTGATCGGTCGAGGTCGCGATCGTCTCAACTTCCGTCGATGCGAACGCTTGGATGGCTGCCTTCTGCGCATCCGTGAGTGACGCGGCGCTGGCCACGATCGCACGATCGAGTGAGGGCGACGCATTAGATTGGGCGCTGGCCTGTGACCCTCCGAGCAAGGGAATCGTGAGGAGGGCGAGGGCGGCGAGCGGTCGGAAGCAGCGCATAGGTGGGGAGTCGGTCTTTGGATCGAGCGCGAGACGCAGGATCGAGCGTGGAACGCTACTTCGCCCCGCTCGGACTGTCAATGATCGCACATGTTGGAAGAGTTCGCGCACGGCCGCTGCGCAAGCGGGGAAGTCGTCGATGGAAGATCGATGCATCAAGCAGCGAGATTGTGCCGATCTTGTACCGAAGATGATGCCTCCAACGACTGAATCGACAGTGGGTGAGCGGGCCACTCTTGCGGATGCAGGAGCGGTCCATGGGAGGCCAGCCTCGAAGTGGCAGGGGGGCACCTCGGGCTCGCGCACGTCGTTGAAGATTCTTGGGGTCGTCTACGGCACGCCTCTGGTCGCGTGCCTCTCGCTCGCGAGCGCCTCGACTCCATCAGTTCGGCCTCAGGAAGCAGCCAGCGCCGCACCGACGCCGCTGAGTCAGGTTATTGACCAATCAGCGAATCGGGCTCCGCCCATTCCCGACCAAGTACTTTCGGACGCGCAGCTGCGAACGAGCCTCGCTCGGAGTTTCGCGCAATCGGCTCGACAGTTTCTCCAACGCGGGCGAGTCTTCATGGGAACGCTCGAGTCCGCGCGCGACTTGATGTCGAAGGCGGTCGCGCTCGCGCCCGAAGACGAAGCGGTCTGGCGGATGGCGCTTGATCTTGGGTCAGTGCTTGAAGAGGGAGATCCGATTGGCGCGAAACTCGGCGCTGATGCTCTGGCGGCGATAGGGCGACTGAATCCGAGTGACGAAGGCGTGCGATTGCGGCGACTCTTGAGTGTGATGGAGGAACGCCAGACTGCAGAAGCGCGCATTGCGGTCGCGCTTCGCATGCTCACCCCAGAGTCGATCGCGCAGATCGGCCCGCGGGTTGCCTCTCGCCTCGCCTATGAACTCGCGTCGCTCTACAAGCGCACGGGCGATTTGTTGGAGTATGAGCGGTGGCTTCTTCAATCGACTCGACTTGATCCTTGGTTTCCCGATGCTGCGAATGAAGCGGCGGGGTATCTGCGCATGCGCGCAACAACCGTCGAGGAAGCAGGGCTGCTTCGTGCTGCGGCCTTGGCGAATCCATCCGATGGATTGGCAGCGCTTGGCCTTGCGCAACTGTGTCTCGAGAACGGCGCATACGCGGGCGCCGCCGGAATCTTGGAGATCGAGAGCGCGGTGTTGCAAACTTCGCGACCGAGTTTGCAGTACGACACGCTCCTTGCAGATCTCATTCTCGGTTTCTGGGGGAGTGGGCAAATCGACGCTGCCGAGGCGGTGTACGCGCGGCGCCAACAAGCGCTTGACTTCGCGCTCCGCGACGAAATCGATCGGAAAGGTGCACTGATTAGTCTCGCGCGTCGCAAAGAGATGCAGTTGCCTCCGACGCCTGCCCTCATCACGAATACGGCAGCGATGTTGGTATTCCGGCGCATGGAAGGCGCAGCGGCAGTCGTCGAGAACACCGATTCTGCCTTCAAGCTCGCGATTCAAGCGTCTCAGCAGGCGAAGGTGAGCGCAGATGAAATCGCCTCACTCTGGCTTGAGCGCGCACTAGTCGCGCTATGGCTCGGCGGCAGTGTCGAGGGCGCGAAGACCTCGTTAGCGGCAGCGATTGCCCTTCATCCGATTTCATCCGAAGCGCAATCGCGATTCGACGGCTGGTTCGCGTACCGCGCCGGCGACTTCGCCAAAGCCGAGTCGCTCTTTGCGCCATTGGCTGCGTCAGATACTTCTGCGCGAATGGGTCTTGCGATGGCCATGGAGGCGCAAGGGAAACTGCGTGATGCGGCGAGTGAGCACGTCGCACTCGCGAAGGGCTTCCCTGCATCCGCGATTGGTCTTGCTGCACGCGAGTCGTTGTGGCGATTGCTCGGACAGAAGGTGCAGCTCCTGCCCGACGCAGCCAAGCTCGATGAGATTGCGCATCTTCCCAGCGGGTTCCGGCGAGTCGTCGAAGATCCTGGCGCTGCGTTGCTTCTCACCATCAAGCCACGCGAACGCATCGTGGAAATGTTTGCGCCATTGCAGTTTGATTTTGTGATTACGAACCGCGGCGACTGGCCAATTGCGATCGCGCCGAATGGTCCATTGCGCGACACCGCGACAGCTGCATGCACCGTGAGTATGTCAGGGCAGCTCGCCACGCGTATCCCTCCCTACGAGGCGGTTTCGTTATCCACTCGACTTGGCCTCGCGCCAGGAGAGTCTGTCGTAGCAACCTACGACGCGACGATCGGTGATGGCGCGCGTATGTTCAAGTACGACCCGACGGTTGGCGGATTCGCGAGTGTGCACGGCATCTTGAATTGGCGGACGACTTCCACCGGAATGGAGCCGGGTCCGCTGGGAATCGAAGTGGAGTCCGACACGGTTCGCATTGAAGGTGTTCGAGTCGATAGCGAATGGGTCACACGCGCGATTGCAGAGATTTCTGACTCCTCGAAGAGCCCTTCACCCGTCACGGTCGCATTTCTCGCGAGTGCTATTGCGCGAGCGGAAGCGCGTCCGAACTCGCTCTCGAAGGACACGATTGACGCGCTCGCCCCCGCGTCGGCCGCGCTTGATCCCGCGCTTGCTCGCATGACTCCCATCGAAGTTGCGTGGGTTGCGGCGCAGGTCCCGCCCGCGCGCGAGAGTCTCAAGAGTTTCTATGCGGCGATTGATGCGATCCCGGACGCGCTCGTTCGCACAGCACGACTTACAGCGCAGCCCGATTTTCCAGATGAGGTGTTGATTGAATTGACGCTCCGCGATGGACCGAGTGAAGCGCAGTCGCTCGCTCGGGCCCTCAAGGATCACCGCGAAGGCATTCTGGAAGAGCGCCGCGAGAACCTCGACATCTCTAAGTAAAAAGCGGGAAAGTGTGGGCAGCACGAAACGCGAGGAAGCGCGACACTGCTCCCATGGCTGCTGTTGAACAGTTCCTGAGCAATCCAACCGTGCGACGATTTGCGCGACCGATTGGGCTTGTGATCGGCTTACTGTTGATGGCGTGCGCTATCGTCTTTGCTGTACTTGAGCGTGCGCAACTCACTGACGCTCTCGCCACCCTCCGCGACCCGCCACCCGAAACGATCGCGCTCATGCTTGGGTGTGTGCTTGCGGGCCTGTTGCTCACTGGACTGCTCTTCCATGTCCTGATCGCGAGATTCGCGCGAGTGCCTTGGTGGGAGATGCAAGCGCTTGTCGCGTCCACCACGCTCGCGAATTACCTTCCACTCAAACCAGGCCTGATCGGGCGCGTCGCGTATCACAAAGTGCGGCACGGGATTGCACCTGTGCAATCCGCTCGAACTATTCTTGAAGCCGTTGGATTGACCTTCGCCGCGGCGATGAGCGCCGTCTGTCTGCTCTGGCTCTGTCAGACGCTTGCACTGCCACCTGAACTTGTCTTTGTTTCACCTTTGCTCGCCCTTGTCGCGCGGCTCTTTCCAAAGGGTCGCACGCTTGCGCTGGGCTTTGTCATCCGAAGCGCGGAGGTTTTTTTGTGGGCGTTGCGGTATTGGTGCGCGTTCCGATTGATCGGCTCGCCGGTTTCGTATGAGAGCGCGCTTGTGCTCGCTACCGCGAGCTGCCTCGCAACGCTTGTCCCATTCATCTCGAACGGACTTGGCCTTCGAGAATGGGTTGTCGGATTGTTGACGCCCATTCTCGCCGGGGCCTCGATGGAGGCTGGGATTGTTGCGGAACTCGTCAATCGCACGGCAGAACTGATCATTGTGATTCCGTGCGGCGCCGCGGGCGCGGTTCTCCTTGCGAAGTATCGCGGCGCCGTTCGCGCAGATGAACGGTCCGCTGAAGCCGTATGATCGACGGCATGGCGACACCAACGACCCTTGATCGAACATCCGCGCTCGCGATCTCGCGCGAGGAGCTCGCGCAGCGCATTGCCGGCGCAAGTCTCTTACGCGGGAACTTCACGCTGCGGAGTGGTCGCACTTCGACCTTCTATCTCGACAAGTATCTCTTCTCAACGGATCCCGCGATTCTCGCGAGGCTCGGAGAGGAGTTTGCGGCGAGATTGCCCAAGGGGACGACGCGCCTTGCGGGCGCTGAACTTGGTGGAATTCCACTCGTCACATGCGCCTCCATGGCGAGCGGGCTTCCCTCGATCTTCATTCGAAATGCGAAGAAGGAGTATGGAACTGCGAAGCAGTTAGAGGGACGACTGGAGAAGGGCGATCGCGTCACGATTGTGGAAGATGTTGCAACGACTGGCGGTCAAGCGCTCGAAGCGGCAAAGGTCGTGCAGGACAATGGAGGCGAAGTCGTTGCGATCATTGCCACGATCGACCGACTTGAAGGAGCTCGCGAGAACATTGAAGCAGCGGGCATTCGATTCGACGCGATTTTTACTGTGCGCGACCTCGGTGTTGCGCCCTGAGCCAAGAGGCGCATGCCCAGGCCCATGACTATGCCGAGTATTAGTTGTTTCATCCTCGCGTACAACGAGCGCGAGAAAATTGTCGACGCAGTTTCGACGGTGTTGTGGTGCGACGAGATTGTCGTCGTCGACTCCGGTTCGACAGATGGCACTGCAGAGGCCGCCGAGGCGCTCGGCGCTCGCGTCGTCCAAGTTCCGTTTGAGGGATTTGGGAAACTGAGAAACGCGGCACTGACGCATGTCACAGGCGATTGGGTCTTCTCACTCGATGCCGATGAGCGATGCACTGTCGAAGCGAGAGATGCGATGCGGCGCATCGCAGCCGATGCAGCGAGCGCGTCGATTTGGAATGTCCCTCGTCGAAACTGGTTTCTCGGGAAGTGGATTCGTTACAGCGGTTGGTACCCGAATTTTCGACAGCCTCAGTTTTTTCGGCGCGGGGCAATGACGTATGACTTGTTGCCGGTTCATGAGGGCTGGATTCCTGCCGCGGGCGCGCAGGTGCGAATCTTGCCAGCGGACATTTGGCAGTTCCCTTTTGCGAACATCGCGCAGATGGTGCACAAGGCGAATCGATACTCGTCTCTAGGCACAGCGAAAGTTGGTCAGCGCAAGGGGATTGTGCGAGGCCTCACGCACGGCGGATTGCAGTTCTTCAAGCACTTGGTCTTGAAGCGTGGGTTCCTCGATGGGCGTGCTGGATTCCTCATCGCTGGCGCGTATTTCTTGCAGACCTTTCTGAAGTACGCGAAACGCCTTGAGGATGGACAAGCGCCGCCGCCGTCGGCCGGCAAAATCGAATCGCCACGTTCATCTTGAGCGCTCGCGACTTGCGATGCGTTGAACCAAGTCCGCGGTCTCCATTGTCGGCGCATCGCCTTGCTCGCTTTGGTACCGCCTCGCCGGCAGACCAGGCATTCAGATGGGCTGGTGTCTTGGACGGACTGAGTTCGCCCTCCGGCGGAGCCGATTCACTCGGCCCGCCGGAGCCCAGAGCGAGTGCAGCGTTTTTGCCGCTGGCCTTGCAGCGGCAAGAAACCTGACACGAGCGCTCAAGGGACGCGCTCAAGGGACGCTGACAATCGGAGGATACGCGTGCGGCTTCAGACGCGTATCTTCAGATTGTCCAAGACATTCATGAAGTTGATGTACGCGTCATAGGGCGAGTTGTAGGGCGAGAAATATTTGTGCACATCGCCGTCGGCCCAGTACTTCGTGCACATGTAGTACAGGTGATCGCTCGTCGTGAGCTTGCGCCAGTCTTCGAGAATGTACGGGTCTCCGGCGGCATGCCGCTCTTTGACCGGTCCTTCAAGTTTGTAGAGTTCAGCCGCGGCGTTGTCCTGGAGGGGATTGCCGAGCCATGCCGAGAGGTCTCGTTCGGTGTCCGCCCATGAGGTCCAATGCGGCGCGTCGTATTCGCCAACCGGCTCGGAGCACTCAAGCACTTGCGATGGCGTGAGAAACTGGTTGTGTCCAGGATTCGTGTCGTACACGCACTTTGGAAGGGCGTCGAGGAACTGAAATATCCCAGTGTCGGCCCACTGGTGTTCGCCAAAGGTCTCGTAGTCCATGAAGAGATTGCAGGTGAAGCCATCACCGTTGATTTGGTTGACCCACTCCGCGAATCGTTCTGCGCTGAGCGGCCACTCCTTCCACCCACGATTGGAGAATCGAAACGCGATGTCGTCGCTGAGCCGGTAGTTCTTCAACAGCAGCTTGACGCGCCGTTCTTCCGGCGGACCGGAGTCCGCAGCGCACGCGGGCGGCACATAGATGTAGTTCGGAGAGCGGAATCCAAGGAGTCGATCGACGCCCTCGCAGATGATCGCGTTGTGCTGGCCTCGAGCCGCGATGTGGTGTGCAAGCTCGTTGGAGTAGATCAGTTCGGTATTGCGGAAGATCTTTGGCACGACGCCGAACACTTCTTGCATCTTGTGCTGATGGGCCGTCACCTGTGCGTCGAATTCGGCTTTGGAAAAGAGGAACGACGGAGAGTGGTGGCTCGTCTCGCCAATGAGTTCACACGCCCCCGTGTCGACGAGCGCCTTGAGCGTGTCGACAACATCTGGCGCCCAGCGCTGCAGTTGTTCGAGTGCCGTACAGGTAATCGAGTACGCGCAACGAAAGCGGCGGTCATGCCGTCGCACGAGATCAAGCATCTTGAGCGTCGCCGGTCGATAGCACTTCTCCGCAACTTTGCGCAGTACCTGTTCATTGACGGCGTCGTCGAAGTAGAACGGATCGCTCGCGAACACGGAGTAGCGGCGGAGTCGCCACGGTTGATGCAATTCGAAGTAGAAGCAGACGCTTGCCATGCTTGGCAGGGTAGCGGCATGAGCGCGTGCAAGTTCAGACGCCGTAGTACTCGCGGTACCAACGGACGAATCGCTCCACGCCCTGCTCGACAGTTGTCGCAGGTCGATATTGCATATCGCGTTCAAGCGCTTCGACATCCGCCATCGTGTCGGGCACATCACCTGGCTGCAGCGGCAATAAATTCATGATTGCTTTGCGATGCACACACTTCTCGATAGCTGCGATGTAGTCGAGCAACTCCACCGGGCGAGAATTGCCGATGTTGTAGACGCGCCACGGCACACTCGAGGTGCCAGGGTTGGGTCGCGCAGCATCGAACTGTGGGTCGGGTGTCGCGCTGCGATCGAGCGTGCGCACGATGCCCTCTGCGATGTCATCGATGTAGGTGAAGTCACGCCTGTGCTTGCCGTGATTGAACACATCAATGGGCTTCCCCTCGAGAATGTTCTTCGTGAAGAGGAAGAGCGCCATATCCGGTCGACCCCATGG
>SXUI01000038.1 GCA_005790605.1 Planctomycetia bacterium
CAGCTGCTCTACCAACTGAGCTAAGGAGGCTGAAGGGGGGAGAGTCTAACGAGCGTGGCGAAATCGTCAAGTTTCGACGACTCAAAATCCCGAACGAAGCCGTTTGCGTGCGTGCGCTACGCACCCTTGCGACCATGACAGTGTCGGTACTTCAGACCCGAACCGCATGGACACGGCTCATTGCGACCCACAACTGGAATGGACGACGGATCCGCCGGTTCCGCGACTGCTGCCGCGGACGACGCGACTGCCGCGGCGAGTGCCGTGCGTTGCGCGGCCTCTTGTTGGGCGCGGGTTGGCTGACGAGCCGCGGCTTCTTGCTCTGGTGGAGCGTTCTCGCCGTTCCCTTGCGGTGTGGGACGCTGTGCTGGGCGTGGGGCGACTTGGAATCGCCCACGGAACACGACATCGCTCACGCGGTCGCGCACCGTTTCTTGCATTTCCTCGAAGAGCCGAGCTGACTCGCGCTTGAACTCGATGCGCGGATCCTTCTGGCTAAATGCGCGGAAACCGATCGCGTCCCGAACCTGATCCATGCCAAGCAGGTGGTTCTTCCATGCCTCGTCGACGATTTGGAGCAAGATCCAACGCTCGAACTGCGTCAGTTCGAGCCGCTTGAGATCGCGCAGCTTCGCGCACAGAAGCTCCTTGGGGTTTGCCTCGAGTCGCTCGCGCTCTGGTTGCGACAGGCGGACCATACAAGCGTCGGCGAGCCATGCTTCGATCGCGTCTGCGGACTGGTGTTGGGAGAGGCAAGCGTCCGCGCGCGCATCCGCGTCCGCATCCGTCAGGGCGCTGGCCCGCGCGACAAGGATCCGTCGCAACTCGGTCGGGTCGTTGCTCGGGAGACTCGTCGCATCCCAAGCGAGTTGATAGCGCGCATTGACGAACGCGCAGAAGGACTTCAGACTGCCAGCAGCGTCGGATTCCATGCGTGCGTTCGCTGTTTCGATCGCCTGATCAATGGAGAAGTCAATCTCGCGCCGCGCGTAAGCCCCGCGGACCTCCTCGATGAGGAGTTCCGCAGCTTCATCGACAGGAATGTTCGCTGGGAATCTCGCGCTGTCGACATCGATGCCAAATTTCCGCTTCGCCCAGTGGGATAGTTGCGTTGCGGCATACCCGGGCTCAAGGAATGTGCCGAGTGGCGAGAGGTCAAACTCGCGGTAGCGCGTCGAGGCGGCCTCTTCGATGGCTCGAATGATCTCCTCGCGTTCCCCGTCGCGGATCTCCGCGGCAGTGAGCGTTGCTCCGAAGTTGCTCTGCGCCCATGCAGCGAAACCCTCTGCATCCCACTCAGCAACTTCAAGATCGGAGGACATAAATTCTGCAGCCGTCACACGAATGCGATGCTGCGCCTCCTCCATCGCATCGGTTCGAATCAGTTTCTCGATCTCCTCACGATCCTTCTTCAGGAAGCGATCCGACTCAATTGTCGCGCCGCAGTGCTCGCGGACCCATTCGGAGATGGTGCTTGCAACATGCAACTTGCCGAGATAGTTCTCTGAGGCTGTGTACACGCTCTCCTCGAGGTGTCCCCAGACGGTCTCGCGAATGCCAATCTCCTCGACGAGCGGTTGACGCGTCCCGTAGAAGGCTCGGCGCTGATGTTCCATCGGTTCGTCGTACTCCAAGATGTTCTTGCGCATCTGGAAGTTTCGCTCTTCGACCTTTCGTTGGGCCTTTTCAATCTGACGCGAGAGCATCGGCGCTTCAATGTCGTCGCCTTCCTTCATGCCGAGCGTCGAGAGTGCTTTCAGCATGGTCTTGCCCGCAAACATCTTCATCAGGTCATCATCGAGACTGAGGAAGAATCGGCTCGAACCCTGATCGCCTTGGCGACCTGATCGGCCTCGCAGCTGGTTGTCGATGCGACGGCTTTCGTGGCGTTCCGTGCCGACGATATGCAGACCGCCCATGGACTCGATCGTGGTCCACATGGCAAGACGATGGAGTGGCGCGCGACCTTGCAGATCAAGTTGCTCACAAAGGCCCTCTTCACTGAGCGAATTGATCTTCCCGTCGGAGAGTTGCGTGCGCGTTGAAACCCAATGCCGGAGCAGCATTTTGCGGACTTCCGATGCATCGTGGCCTGCCACGACTTCTTTCGTCAGGATCCTTGCCGCCATGTGCTTCCAACACATCGCGATGATCTCTTCGTCGGGCATCTCTGCCTGCGCCTCTTTGGGCGCGATGTTGCGTCGTTTCCAATGTTCGAGGAGGTCGGCGCGCGAGAATGGTCGTAGTTTGATGTCTGTTCCGCGCCCGGCCATGTTCGTGGCGATCATTACGGCGCCAAGCGCGCCAGCTCCGGAGACAATCTCTGCCTCGCGTTCGTGATGCTTTGCGTTGAGCACCTCATGCTTGATCTGATGCTTCGCGGTGAGCAGGCGTGAGAGATGCTCGCTTCGTTCGACACTTGTCGTACCCGCAAGCACCGGAAGCCCGACATCGTGAAACGCCTTGATGTCTTCGACGATCGCTTCCCACTTATCCTTCTGCGAGAGGTACACGCGATCTTGCCAATCCGAGCGCGCGATCGGGAGATTCGTGGGGATGCTCACAACATCAAGGTGGTAAATCTCGTGGAACTCCGTCGCTTCCGTGTCTGCGGTACCCGTCATACCCGCGAGGCGTTTGTAGAGTTTGAAGAAGTTCTGAATCGTGATGGTTGCCATGGTCTGCGTCTCTTCTTTGATTCGCACACCTTCCTTGGCTTCCACGGCTTGATGCAATCCGTCCGACCACTGTCGCCCAACCATTTTGCGGCCCGTGTTCTGATCCACGATCACGATGCCAAGTTGCCCTTGTTCATCCGGCGCAACGACATAGTCGCGATCGCGCTGATAGACGACATGCGCGCGGAGCGACTGTTCGACGAGGTGGGGGAGATCGATGTTGTCGCCAACATAGAAACTACCGACGCCCGCGGCCTTTTGCGCCTCGGCGATGCCGTCGTGTGTCAGTTGCGACTGCTTCTTGTCGAGTTCGAGTTCATAGAATTGCGTGAATCGATCGCGCTTGGCTTCGAGTTGCCGAAGCTCCTTACGCTCCTGGTCCATCGCGGACTTCATCGCGGGGATGCTGCCCTTGTCGCGCGTATTGCGAATGTCGCCTTCGTAACCGGCGATCCGCTCTTTCGAGCGCTCCACAGCTTCATTGGCCGCGCCCCATTCGCCTTGTCGCGCAACGAGATGTCGTGCGACGCGATCGGCAATGTCGTAGCGCGGAAGGGAGGCATGCGCAGGACCGGAGATGATGAGTGGTGTGCGAGCTTCGTCGATGAGAATCGAGTCGACCTCGTCAACCACCGCAAACTCGCGGCGTCGCTGCAGTTGCTCTTCCGCTCGCGTCTTCATGTTGTCGCGGAGATAGTCGAACCCGAACTCTGCAGTTGTTCCATACACAACATCGCAGCCGTAGGCGGCCTTCTTCTCGACAGGTCCCTGCATGTGTTGCGGATGAATTGCGCCGACGGTGAGTCCCAGCGCGCGGAAGAATGGAAAGGTCCAGTCGCGGTCGCGTTGCACGAGGTAGTCGTTGACAGTGACGACATGCACCTGTTTCATTTCGCAGCACGCGAGGTAGCAGGAGAGCGGACCCACAATCGTCTTTCCTTCGCCCGTCTTCATTTCGGCGATCTGGCCTTCACTGAGGACGACGCCGCCGATGATCTGCACATCGAAGGGCCGCGCGCGGAAGGGGGGACGAGACTCCGGATAGAGCGTGCGAACCGCTTCGTACAGCGCCGGAGGGATATCGATGAACATCCAACCGGGAATGCTGGCTTCACAACCCGCGAGATCTCCCTCAGCTTCGCGAGGAGCCAGCGCGTCGGCGGCCGCCTTCACTTCGTCGAAGAGTTTGCGGGCATCCGGCGGAAGTTGCCACGAGTCGAAACCAAGTTCCGGGTTCAAGATGCTGCGGATCCCGACCGCTCGATCCATGGCTTCTCGCGCAACGGCGAGAATCTCTGGGATCATCTCAAGTGGATTCTCGCCGCCCTTGATGCGGCTTCGGAACTCGGCGGTTTGTGCGCGCAGTTCTGGATCCGTCAGGGCGCGCATGCGAGGTTCGAACGCGTTGACCTTTTCAACGATCTTGAGGTAGCGCTTGACCATGCGTTCATTGCGCGTACCGAACAGTTTCTTTGCCATCCAACCGAAAACGGGAACACCCATGGTGAAGTCTTTCTGTGCAGCAATCGCTGCGTTCCACGCTCGCTCGAAGTGGAGCAAAGCGTCATGCGGTCAAAATTGTGAATGTGAAACG
This sequence comes from Planctomycetia bacterium, assembly GCA_005790605.1. Classification (GTDB taxonomy): domain Bacteria; phylum Planctomycetota; class Phycisphaerae; order Phycisphaerales; family SM1A02; genus F1-140-MAGs142. The sequence goes on from SXUI01000038.1 coordinate 4,273, forward strand.
AAAACCCTTGGAACAACGACGACGATCAAACCTGAACCGCGATGGCTCAGGCGAGCGTGGTTGTCGACGGAGGCGGGAGCGCGCACCGAACTGCGATGCGCCTCTGTTCCGGCGTGAGGGCGATCGAACCGACACACTGCCAGCACGCCGCGGCCTGTCGTGCCGACGCGGATGTTCGCTCAGTCAACGGCGCAACATGTGTGTCTGCTGCGGCTGCAATCACCAACCGCCCGAGTCCAGGCACCCAAGTTGTCGTGACTGCGCGGCGACCGCCATCGAGTCGACTCGCGCCTTCTGCGTTCGCAAGCATCGCCGCCACCGCCATGAACAGCGCGGCGCAGATCGCCGTCGCAGTCGTTGGTCTCAGTCGGGTGGTGTGCGTACTCATGCGAAGTCGTGAAGCGTAGCCGGATTTCTGCCTTGGCGATCCTCGCACTTGGCAAGTCTCCGTTATCGTCCGAGTTGTGTTAGAGGTTCGCAATTTGACGGTTGATTTCCCCGGGGTGCGCGCGCTCGATAGCGTGTCGCTGTCGTTTCGACCGGGAGAGATTCACGCGGTGATTGGGGAAAACGGCGCTGGGAAGAGCACACTCATGAAGGTGCTCAGTGGCGTGCAGCAGCCGACTTCTGGTCTCTTGTTCTGCGACGGTCGACCGACGCGCTTTCGCCAACCGCATGAAGCGATCGAACACGGCGTGGCTATGGTGCATCAAGAACTGCACCTCGTGGAGGCCCTGAGCGTCGCGGAGAACATCTTCCTTGGCAGAGAAGTGACACGCGGTCGATTGGGAATTCGTCTCGACGCCGCCGGGATGCGAGCCCGCGCCGCGCAACTTCTCGGGATGCTTGGTGCGGAGATTGATTCGCGCGCGAGTGCGCGTGATCTCTCTATAGCTGATGCGCAGTTTGTCGAGATCGCGAAGTGTCTCGCGAGTGACGCACGCGTGCTCATCTTCGATGAACCGACCGCGGTGCTCGGTGAGCGCGAAACGGCACGGCTGCTTGCGCTGCTTCGGAAGTTGCGCGAAGAGGGGCGGGCGATCGTCTTTATCTCCCACCATCTCGAAGAGGTCGTGGATAATGCGAATCGCGTGAGTGTGCTGCGCGACGGCAAGTTCGTCGCGGCGTTTGAGCGATACGACGGCATCTTGCGCTGCGCGGAAGGCAAACCCTCCCGAGAAAGCGCACTCGCGCAAGCGATGGTCGGGCGGCCTCTGGGAGATTTGTATCCAACTCGCGCTGCGCGAGAAGACCGAGCTGCCCGCATTGCGCTTGAAGACTTTGGCGCGATGGGAAGAAGTGCCGGAGTTTCGCTTTCGGTCGCGCCTGGAGAAATCGTTGGCGTCGCTGGGCTTGTGGGCAGCGGGCGAACCGAAACGATGGAAGCCATTGTCGGATTGCGACGAGCGGCGGGCCGCGTTCGGCTTGACGGTGAGGTGGTTCGCTTCGCTTCTCCGCGAGACGCGATGCGTCATGGCGTTGCGTACATCAGCGAAGATCGCAAGGGGCGTGGATTGCATGTCTCGCTCAGTGCAATGATCAATTGCACGCTCCCGACGCTCGATCGATTCACGACGGCGAAAGGCGCGTCGATTTCGACGGCTCGCGAGCGCGCAACGACGCACCGCTGGATTCAGGAACTTGGCATTCGGTGCGCGCGCATTGATGCGCCGATCTCCGCGCTTTCCGGTGGAAACCAGCAGAAGTTTGCCATCGCCCGTTGGCTTGAAGGGACTCCGACAGTCCTCATCGTTGACGAACCTACTCGCGGAGTCGATGTGGGCGCGAAGGCAGAGGTCTACCGCGTGCTCGCGCAGCTCGCTGATGCCGGCATGGCGTGCATCGTGGTGAGTAGCGAGTTGCCCGAACTTCGAGGACTGTGCGACCGGGTTGTCGTGTTACGACAAGGACGACTCGTCGGCGAGTTGCCGCGAAGTCGACTGCTGCTACCCGACGCGGAAGAACGGTTGATTCGACTGGCGAGCGGATTGAGTGAAACGAAGGACGACACATGGTGAGTACGGCGAGCACGGTGACGAATTCCGCGAAACTTTCGAGTGGCCCATCGCGCGTTGCGCGACTCTTTGAGCGATGGGGAGTACTCGTTGCTTTCGTTCTTTTGTTTGCGGCTAGCACCGCGCTGCAAGGTGGCGAGTTTGCGAGCATTGAGAACTTCCGCAACATGCTCAACCAGAATGCCTCGATCGGCATTCTCGCTGTAGGCATGACGCTCGTGATCATTTCCGGTGGTATTGATCTTTCGGTCGGAAGCATGCTCGTCCTCGCCGCGGCGTTTGGGTTGACCCTGACCAATGAACTCATCGCTCGCGAGTGGAGCGAGGGAACCGCGGTCGGTGTAGGGATCGCGGCGAGTGTGATCAGCGGCGTGCTTGCTGGCTCGATCAACGGTGTGCTGATCGTGTTCGGTCGACTCGCGCCATTCATTGCCACGCTTGGTGGACTCGTCGCGTTTCGTTCTGTCGCGCTCGCCATGGCGGACGCTGGCGAGATCCGCTCGGCGAGTAGCTCGGTGTTTGCAGTGCTCGGGCGTGGTGGATTCCCGTTCTTTGGTTTCGTGAACTCCGCCGGAAATCCAATCACCATCACCTATGCGACGGTGCTTTTCCTCGCTATTGCAATTCTTGCGCAGTGGTTCTTGTCTCGAAGCCGATACGGCCGACAACTTGTGGCCGTTGGAGCGAATGAAGTCGCGGCCCGCTATGCCGGCGTGAGCGTCGCGTCCGTACGACTCCGAACCTATCTCATCATGGGTGCGATGGCGGGGATCGCTGGGCTCCTGCAGAGTTCGCGCATGAATTCCGTATCAACCTCACAACTTGGGCTTGGCATCGAACTCGATGCGATTGCGGCAGTTGTGATTGGAGGCACGAGCCTGCGGGGTGGGTTTGGTCGGGTCTGGGGAACCGTCGTCGGCGTGCTCATTCTCGGAATGATCGCGAACATGATTACGATTTCTGGCATCAGCCCGTACTGGTCTGGAGCAGTGAAAGGGGCCGTCATCGTCCTGGCAGTACTCGTACAGCGAAGTCGTTCGTGATGCATGCGCGATTCGAGCAATCGGTGCGACTCGTCGCTCGAACCTCGCGCCGCGATTTCGATAGGCTGCGTGCATGAAGATTCGCAACCTCGCTTTGTCACTCCTTCTCGCAGCCTGCACAGCATTCCAGATTTCGACCCATGCCTCCGCATCGAGTGGAGCGCCAAGCGCTGCACCGATCGCCGTTCCAACCGCCGCGGCGCAGCAAGTCGCGAAGCCTCGCATCGGTGTTTCAATTCCAGCGGCCGATCACGGATGGACCGCCGGTGTGGTGTGGTGGGCGCGCGAATGCTCGAAACTGCATCCTGAATGCGAGTGGACGATCGCGACGGCGGAGACTCCCGAGAAGCAAATCTCCGACATTGAAACGATGATGGCGAAGGGCGTGGATGGTCTCGTGATTCTTGCGACCGAGTCCGCACCGCTCACGCCAGTTGCAGAAGAGGCGCATTCGCGCGGCATTTTCATTGTGAATGTCGATCGTGGCTTCCTCAAGCCAGTCGCCGACATCTTCATCGAAGGTGACAACGCAGCCTTTGGTCGTAAGAGCGCTGAATTCATGGTCGAGAAACTCGGCGGCAAGGGCAAGGCGCAGGGCAGCATCATCATTCTTGAGGGCATCCCATGCACCGTGAACTCCGATCGCGTGAACGCAGCGTTGAAGGTCTTCGGCGCAGAGAGCGGCATCAAGATCGTCGGCCAACAAGCCGCCAACTGGAATCGCCAGAAGGCACTTGAAGTGACGCAAACATTGCTGCAGAAGAACCCAAAGGTCACTGCCATTTGGGCAAGCGATGACGACATGGCCCTCGGCGCCGAGCAAGCTCTCACCGAGGCTGGCATCGACGGCGTGTGGATCCTCGGCGGCGCAGGCATGAAAGACATCGTGAAGCGCGTGATGGACAAGGACCCGATGTTCCCAGCGGACATGACCTATCCACCGAGCATGATCGCCACGGGTATGGAGCTCGCCACAGGCGTGTTGAGCGGCGGCAAGAAGGCAGAGAAACTGCAGTTCATGCCTAAGCACATGATGATCGACATCGAACTCATCACGCCTGAAAACGCGAAGGGTTACTACTTCCCGAAGTCCGTCTATTGAAAGGAAGCGCTGCGAAGCGCGACGCTCCCAAAGACACATTCGCTCGCGCGCATCCGAGTCTGCTGCGCGCGAGCGTTTTGTCCTGCCCCGAAGCGCGGTGGGTGGAGCGGATCTGAGGTTGCGGATGGACTTGGCGCTGGGGCGATCGCGCCGAGCTCAAGCAACATGCGCCGGGTGATCTTCAGCGCAAGCCAAATGAACACGGCTGAAAACGCGAGGCTGAAGACGCCGATACCGACTGGGATGACGCTCATCCAATCGGCGCCAGGCACGAGGACGGAGCGCGTCGGATCCGCGGGGTCATACGAGATTGCGCGCCGCGAGTCGGCGGGAAATGCGTCAACCAACGCATCAGCGCTCGCGCGACTCGGGCTCGTTGTCTTGAACGAGACTTTGGATCCGGTGTAGTGCACATCGTTGACTGAGTACGCATACTCAATCTTCGGGAAGTAGTCGGTGCGTCGACCGGATTTTCTTCCATGCCGAGATTCCGCCACCGAACTCGAAAGGATGCTGCCTTCGACGGTGGGCCAGGAAGTCGATGCAACGGCAAGCATCCATTCTCGTGTTCCCATCACGATGAAGAAGAGCGCCACGCAAGCGATGATCGAAGGGACCGCGATGAAAAACACGCGCATCCATCGCACAACCTTTGGAGTGAACGGCCGCGTTCGAGAGGAACACCAACGGGGACCAGACCGCATGCGCGGAGTCTAGCGAAGTGCTTTATTCGACCGCTCACCCTGAATGCGGCGCAAACGACACTAAGTGCGCCTTTGGTCGCGACCGACCGGGCTGATTGCTTCCACCGTTCGCGATCTTGTGGCTCGCCTACCTCTTTGCGATGCACATCTCAACCTTGTATGCTCGCAATGGGTTCGGATAGTTATGTCGGAGTTCCCAGAGTTTGGTGAAGCGTGCGAGGCACCGATTGGAGTAGACGACCATGTCGCGGACTGAAGATACCCGGGCGGTTCCACTCATTGCGAGCATCATCGGCGCAGGCTTCGCGCTGATCGGGGTCCTCCCGATGCCTTATCCCTTCTACAACTTGATGCGTGTCGTCATCGCGGTGGCGTGCGCAACCCTTTGTGTCGTCGCGGTGAATCGACGCCGGGCACTTGCCTGTGCGCCTCTTATCATTCTCGCGCTCTTGTTCTTGTTCGTGAAAGGACTGCCGAAGGAAACGTGGGCTGTGATTGATTTTTTCACCGCCGTCGCGCTTGTTAGCGCTGGAGTCTGGCTTTCGAGAGTCACGATGAGTGCTGAAGGAGGATCTTGATTCTTCGAGTCTTCATAACCGTTGGAGAGTTCCACCCTGACCGGATCTCCGAGCGGAACGCGGAAGCGCATGGTTCTTGAGGTCGGGGTAACTCTTCTAGTTGGTGCCCTTGTCCTCTATGTTTTTCTTGGGTTCGTTTGCGGCGTCAAGGAGGCATCAGAGGATGGTCAGAACAAGGTGATGGGTGGGATCAAGGGCGCGGCGATAGCCTGCGTAGCACTCTGCTGGTTCCACCCGTGCGGGATCTTCTTCAGTCTGGCCGCGCTTCTCTTCATTGCCGAGGTCTGTGGCGGGTCACGGGAGTGAAAGCCGCAGTGCGTTAGGTGCACGTAGTTCGCGGAATCCCGTAAACGCTGTCCCTATCGAGACTAGCGCGCGGGTTTTGATGTTCCGTTGGCCCAGCATAGGCGCGCGGGGAACATCTCCAAACTGACGTGAGTGCTGACTCGGGGATTGACTATCAACCGACGATCGCGGAATCTGCCTCGGTTGGCATTGTGGATGAGAATTGAGAGGACACTAGATACACAAAGGAACACGAGATGGGCATTCTAAGTTCTATGTTTCGGCCACGAAGTGAGCGGGTGTACGCGCATCTCGCTCCCATGCTCGCGATGGCGCTCGCGGACGGCAGCGCGGATCTTGAGGAAACGAGATTCATTGTCACGCGACTAGGTGAGTTGGGGATCTCTCCCGAGGAGTTTGCGGAGATGTTGAAGAATCCGCCAGAGGTCACTATCCCAGCATCACGCGCCGAGCGCATGCGCGCTTTGGTCGAGACCGCTCTCGTGATGCTCGCCGACGGGGTCATCGACCCCAAGGAGATGCGAGTATTCATGACGATTGCGGGGATCATGCAACTTACTCCTACTGAGGTTGGGTTAGCGCTGGGCGCCGCACGAGGGTTGATGAAGGAGTTCAAACCGCATATGGACTTGGATGACGCGATCGTTTCCGCCGTTCTAGCGCTCTAGCCAGTCCCTAGAGCCATTCAGGTTTTCCCTCTCCCATACGGTTGATCGAATTGATCGGGTTTGTCACTCAGTTTGCTATGCAAGACGGCGCTGTTCCTCGAGTGCGACCGACTGCGGTTCTGAAGTTGGATTCAATGAGGTCTTATGGTGAGTGTGATTCAGTCAATCACCGTTCGTGAATTCGAGCAGCTCGGAGCTGCTCGACATCCGATGATGCATCAGATTGTAGAGGAACTTGAGTTCTTTTCCGCTCTAGATGGCTGGTATCTCGGTGCGCTCCTGCGCGACAGATTTGATCACGACTATTCGTTCGCGGTGCTTGGCCCCGATCCGAAGGGGGCGCGGCGCTGGATTGGCGGCGGCGACTCAGTTTCCTCGATCGATGACGCACGGACGAAGTTGAAGGCGATGCTCGAGAACTTCGCCGCTACGGGGAAGCGAGTCTACGAGCAAGATTGAAGGAGCACCAATGAAAGCAGCACTTGTCAGATTCGCCTTTGTTTCCGGGCTCCGCATCTGGGCGTACTTCGTTTGTGCTGCTATCGCCCTTGTGATGTGGCTCATCTCAGGATTTCCACATGTCGCATGGGTGGCTGGCTTGGTCGGTTCAGTCTTGGTTGGCTGTACGGTAATGCTCGCGAAGGGACCTCAACGACCGATGCACATCATGGCCGCAATTGCGCTCATGCTCGCCATGGACGCTTTGCTGGTCCTCGGGCTCATCAATCTAGGCTTCGTCTCGACATTTATCGCGTGGGGCATCGCGCATCTTGCTGGGATTTTGACTTCCCAAATCATGGTGTTTGGCGCGAGCGGCGCTGCGATTGCATCCGAGAGCGACGACGCCGTCGCAGAGTGGACCCTCTCTCGTGGGTTCGTGATCGGCATTGGTTCCGCAATTGTTACAGCTGCCTGTGGCCAGATGTGAGTAGACACCAGGAAAGGCCCTACTTCCACTTGTGGCGCCGCCGCCTGCCTGAAGCGGTAGCGCCGTTCTGCAAGCTCGGCGATCACATGGAGACGAAAAGAAACATGTTGACTCCGCTTGGCCCAAGGCTAAAAAGTGCCGCACTTGGGATGGACACCGGCGAGTGTGCGTCAAGCCGCAAGCCAGAAGGGTGAAGCCATGTCCCCGTCGAACTTCCATCATCAATCAACCTCACTTCGTCTTCTTGGCAACCTCCAGGGTCAATCGTGCAATGGACACGCGAGACTTCTCGTGGTCCGTAGAGTGCCGCATCATTGACCGCGATATCCACGAGTTCATCTCGGTGCTCTTCGAGCGGACTCGCGGGACGCCCGAATCGGACGGGGTGCTTCCCGACGCGCACCACTTCTTGACAGTTGGGGCCGAGACCGATGATGAAACGGCCGCTTCCAAGCTTTTCGATAGAGGCCGCAACTCGAGTGATTCGATCGATGACTGAGGTTGGTTCAAAGAATCCAAGTTCGCGAACCCTGCACTGGAATCGAATGCCATCGGTCAGACCGTCGCGCTCGAGTTTGCAACGATCGCTGCCGCAAACAAGTACTGGACCTGATCGCGAAACGCGCATTTCGAGTGCGCTGAGTCGCGTGAATCGGTCGAATGATTTGCGCACGCGCTACGACTCTCGTCGGTATCCTGAGCGCATTCACACTCGCACTCCGCTGGGGTATCGAATGCGCCATTTGCTGCACACAACGAACGCCGTTCTCACCATATCTATTCTTGCTGCTCTGGGCGCGTGCCAGTACGCGAGTGCTGTAGCAGTCCAGTCTGCAACGCCGTCCGCCGCACCGACCGCGCCGAACTCCGAAGCCTCTTGGCCACGCACTTTTTCCGCCAACGGCAAGAGCATCACGGTGTATCCGCCCACGCTGCAATCGTGGAGCGGAACACTCGTCACTGGTACCTGCCCGATGAGCATTGCGGTCGACGGATCGAAGTCGCAGAGCTTCGGCACACTGTCGTTCTCTGCGTCTACAGAGGTGGACAAGATCTCTCGTACCGTCACTCTCACTTCAATTGCGATCACGGGAGTCTCGCTTCCTGAAGATCCCGCGTCGCAAAGCGCGATGTTGAATGCGATGACGCTGAACTCAAGCGGAAAGACCATCACCGTTGCGCTCGATCGCTTTGAAGCAGCCGTGCCAAACATGAGCAACGCGCCGAGCGTTCCTGCGGCCACGCTGTCGAACAATCCACCGGCACTTTCCATCACGACGGTGCCCACCGTGCTTGTTCCGATTCAGGGAAATCCGGTGATGCAGCCGCTCGCTGGAACGGATCTCCATCGCGTCATCAACACGCAGATGTTGCTTGTCCAAGATCCGAGCGGCAACTACTGGCTCAAGATCGCCGACGGTTGGATGACGGCGTCATCGCTGCAGACCTCTTGGACCGTGGGAAGCGCGACGGATGCCGGATTGGCGAAGGCGACCGCGTGGGCCAGTTCGCAGCCGCAGATCAACCTTCTCGCCCCAAGCGCAGACGACAGTGCAGCGGGATCAGACAAGGCGCAGACTGCGTCACTCGCATCGAGTGCACCGACAATTCTCGTTTCGACGACACCGGCGGAGGTCCTCGTGACCGATGGTGCGCCGCAGTGGGTGTCCATGGGCGCAAGTGGCCTGTCGTATGTCTCGAACACAAGCGCGAACATTTTCCAGCTCGCAGAAGCCAATACGGTCTTCGTGCTTGTGAGCGGTCGGTGGTTTACATCATCCTCGCTTGCCGGGCCTTGGTCTTATCTTCCGACAGATCAACTTCCCGGCGCGTTCATGATGATTCCGGCGGATAGTCCGAAGGAGAATGTTCTTGCTTCCGTTCCTGGAAGCGCGCAAGCACAAGAGGCGACGATTGCGAATGCGATTCCACAAATGGCACGCGTGCCACTCACGCAGACACTCCCAGCGCCAGCGGTGATTGGGAAGTCACCGCAGTGGAAAGAGATCAACGGAACTGGCGTTTCTGTGCTCACGAACTGTGCGACGCCCATCTTCAAGACTTCGAACAACGCGTTCTTCTGCGTCAACAACGGCATTTGGTTCACGGCGAAGAAAGTTGATGGTCCATGGACCGTCGCGTCGTTTGTCCCAAGTTCGATCTACACGATTCCACCATCGAGTCCGTATTACTTCGTCACTTATGTTCGCGTGTATTCCACAACGAGCGATTATGTGCTTGTCGGCTACACGCCTGGTTACTTCGGCGCGTACACGCAGGGCGGTGTTGTCGTCTACGGAACGGGCTATGTCTACGAGCCATACTGCACGACCGTTTGGGTTCCGGTCCCGATGACTTACGGTTGCGGCGCGGCAATGGTCTACAACCCGTGGGCTGGATGGGCCGTTGGGTTCGGCATGGGTATGGCAGTGGGATGGGCGATCGGATCAAGCACTTGGCATTGCGGGCCGTATCCCTACTGGGGTCCATATGGAGGCTGCTACGGACCGCACGGCGCGGCAGCGTGGGGACCAGGCGGATGGGCCGCGACAACAGGCAATGTGTATTCACACTACGGCAATGTCACCACGATGAACCGTTCAAGCGCTGGCTACAACGCGTGGACCGGCAACGCGTGGTCATCGCACACCGCGACGGCGTACAACTCAAGTACCGGCGCGCGCGCGGCAGGCCAAACGGGTCATGTGCAGAATGCGTACACAGGCAATTGGGCTGATGGCGCGCGAGGCGCAGGCTACAACCCTTCAACAGGAAACTACGCAGCAGGAAAGGGCGTTGTCGCTGGAACCCCGAGTGGTACAACTGTCGCCGCAGGTGCCGGCACGATTGGCAACACGAAGACAGGGGAGAGCGTCAGCGCCGCAGGCGTGAAGACTGACAATGGAACTTGGGGCGTGGCGCACGGGGATGATGGCACAGCGGTTGCCACGGGCAACGATGTCTATGGCGTGCACAATGGAACTGCGTACAAGTACAACGACGACACCAACAGTTGGCAGTCGCATTCAAGCAGCGGCTGGAGTGATGTCAATGACGCGAACACATCGCAGGCACTCGACTCCCAGCGCAGCGCGAATCAGAACGGAGACTTCAGAAGCCAAAACTCCAACCGCTGGCAACCAGGCGGTGGCGGTTTTGAAGGCAACCGCAGCGGCGGCGGATCATCCGGCGGTGGCGGATGGGGCGGCAGTCGCGGCGGTGGATTCCGCGGTGGTGGTCGTAGGTGATGCGCCGGTGCATCACTCCTCTCGACGAGAGCGGGCTGTATCGCTCGCGCAGCTTGTTCTTCACAGTGACCGCCCTGTAACATGCCTTCATGTTCGAATTGCATCGAACGCACACCACCGACGATCGATGTACGCCTGAACTCATCGCGGTATTGCGATCACAATCGGCAAGCACGAGGATTACGACTCTTGATGCGCTGTGGCGGAGCGCGGTGGCTCTTGTTCGTGGTGGCGTGCGCGCTCAACATCCGCATTGGCCGGAGCATTTGATCGCGACGGAGGTCGCACGACGCATGGCTTGCGTATCAGAACGGAATGAAAGAGCCTGATGGAACCGACGGAACTACTCCGCGTCGTTGGAGTAGCGGCTTGACAGCATTGCCTGTTCGCGATTTGTGACGGGACCGGTCGCCTCAACGGTGTATGGGGAACCTCGTTTCACAAACGACATCGATATTGTTGTCGGCATGACGAGCGATCAGGCGGTGCGCTTCGTCCAAGCGTTTCGGGGGGATGACTGGTATGTCAGCCTCGAGGCAGCGGTCGAGGCGGTCCGTCGGCGGGGAATGTTCAATGTGATACATGTTCCGTCGGGACTCAAGGCCGACATTCTCGTTTCGCGCGGGACCGCGCACGATTCCGCACGATTCTCACGCGTGCGAAAGATCCTCATGCCCGATGGGCGAGAGGATCCGTTCGCATCGCCGGAAGATGTGATATTGAAGAAGCTTAAATTCTTCCGAGATGGCGGATCATCCAATCACTTCCGGGACATCCATTCGATGATCGCGGGGCAAGGCGTCGAGACCTTGGACCGGTGTTATCTCAAGACTTGGGCGGCTGAACTTAGAGTCGTCGCGCAACTCGATCAAGTAAAACTTCGCGTGTAAGGGCGCCGAGCGATCCGCCTCGGGGCGATCCTACGCGCTTGCGTGAAGTCGTTCACACGAGTTTCGCAAACGGATGGAATCGGAATCGATTGCTCGGATCCATTTGTTTCTTCGTGGCCTTCACGAACTGCGCCATCGCCTCCGTACCGAAGATGACGGCCGCGCAAACGCAGTAGTCCGGATCATCTGGCTGCGAGTGCGTTCCGCTAAAGTCGATCGAGAGCCCATCGACTGCGCGCGACTTATCCATCACGCGCTTGGTCAGGTCAACGATGTGCTGGCGCTCGGTCATGGACTTCCCCTTCGCGTCATAGAGCGTGACGAGATCGACGAAGAAATCGTGGTGACAGTTCCCGCTTGGAATGCTCTTTCCAGAGGCTGCCGCTCCACCGAGCGTTCGGATCTCCACGATTGACATCGTCGCCTCATCGAGCGGCGCTTCGCCCACGAATATGTCGCTTACGAAACTGAGGATCGCGTCACTCGGTGTCTTTCGAGTTCCGACGCAGTGGTACATCGTGGCAATCGGATCTCCCTTTTGCTCAGCGATCACGGGCCACAACGCGGCTGCCGCCTCGTACCACGAAGCCCAATGCGCTTGCGCGACGACCGGAAGCTTCAGGCTGGCGGCGAGATCCTCGATTGGCTTGACGAACTCCGCACTGCTTCCGCGGAACGAGTCGTAGAAGATGAAGGTTGCAACGAGCACCTTCGTGCCAGTGACGACCAATTCCATAGAGACAGATGCATTTGGAAGCACGCGATCCTTCATGAAGCGCGTCGCGCCGCGCGAGAACTCGATCGCTTGCGCTCGTGTCTCAAACGCGATGACTCGTTGATCCGCACCGCGGATCACGCTCTCGTGTTCGATGCGGATGGTGACATCGACGACGATCGCGAGCGCGCTTCCGGCTCCAACCATCGCGGTGAGCAGTTCATCCTTCGCAGTGAGCACACGGATGTCGCCTGTGGCTGTGACGACAGTCATTTTCTCAACTCGCTGGCCGAGCAATCCAAGGCGTCGCGAGAAGTAACCGCTCAACCCACCATTCACCAGGTAACCGACAACGCCGACGCCGGGTCCTGTTCCGACCGGGAGCGCGCCCGCTTGCTCTTTGAGTGCCTCAACGAGTTCACGGAACACAACACCCGCGCCAACAGTCACCGTCATGCCTTCGGTGTCATCCGCAAACTCGATGGACTTGAAGTTCGCCATGTCCAACAGAATTGCATCACTACCCGTGAACAAGCATGCGTTCGATGATTCGTGCCCACCGCAGATGCATGCGATTGGCGTCGTTGCAGGAGTTGCCTTCACAATGCCCGAAATCTCTTGGGCGGTTGTTGGGCGATACACCTGCTGCGCGAAAGTCTTCGTTGGGAACGATTTGCCATCGTTCGTCAAGAGCACCTTATTGCCGCTGATACTCCACGCGCGTTGCGGAAACCAGTCTTGATTTGTGTTCACGAGTTCCACCGGTGGTATTGGCGTAATCAGGTTTCCGGGCGCCTTCGTCAGGTCGTTCGCGCAACCGGAGAGTAGAGACGGCCCAACGACGAGGCTGACGCCGCTGACAGCTGCGCCTTTCAAGAGTGCGCGCCGGGATACATCGCTACTTGATTCTGTCATGGTCGCTTGCCTCCGCTCTGACTGCGCATGAAAGTGGATTGACAGCAGTCTACCTTCGTGATCGAACTGTGAGTGCGGTATGTGCCGTGCTACACATGACGCTGCTGTGCGCGTGCAGACCATTGTCAGGGTGGCGTGCAGTTAATGGAGCCTAGGAACTGAGCGCAATATGCGTTGTTGTGTTGGTAGCCCACTTGCCAAATCCACGGATCGATCGTCCCTCGTGGTGGGGTTCCAAGCGGGAATGTGAAACTGACCCCGTTCGTCTGCGCGTACGACACGCTTGCTTTCGCCATCTCGAGTTTCTTGCTCAGAAGCAGTTTGTTCACGGCCGATGGAATTCTGGTCGGCAGGAACAGCGTGTGGATGCGGTTCAAGTTCAGTGGGCCATTCGTTGCCCAAGCGTTCGGCACAACATCATTTGAATTGAAGAAAGCGTGATACGCGATCGGTTCGTTGTTCAGGAACTCCGCGAAAGCCAAGTTGCCCGCTGTAGGGGCGGCGAACGTCATCGCGCAAAGATTTGCAGGCAGGTACGTCAGTGTGGTTGAGCGGCCGCGAAATGCCGGTACATGAAATGCAATCCAAGGTGCGAGTACGGAGGAGATGTTGCCACCAAGACTGTGCCCAGTGATGAACAAACGGTCCGTCGCGTGGAGTGAATTGAGGAAGTCCGTGAGGGTCAGCTTGACCCCATCGATTGTTCGGACCAGATTCAACACGCAACTCAATGCATCAGTGGAACCCTGCCCAACCTTCGCGCCGCTGATCGGCTCGAATGGCAACTGTGGAGTGACGGCCATATCAAACACCGCGTCGACATGATTCTGTGTGCCTTGAATCACGATCGCGTACATCGGAAGCAGCACTGCCTCGCCACCCTTGGACGATTGTCCTGTCGCTTGAAGGACCGTCGCGTAACAACTGCCTCGTGAAACATCCGGTTCCCAAACGACTTGCCAACCCGGCGTCAATGGATATGGATCTACGGAGTGCAGCATGTCCACAAACTCACACATCGCGTAGGCCGTGTTTGGAGAGATTGCGTCCGCGCACAAACCCCATTCGAGGAACATGGCTTCTAAGTCCTCGCCATTCACTTGACCATCGTGATTCAAGTCCGCTGGTACAGAGTGAGCGGACGGACCCCAGTCGGACAGCAACATCGAGAGGTCGGGTGCACTCACCTGATGGTCTTGATTCAAGTCCGCGTGGCACCACATCGTTTGCGCTCGCGCCGCTGCAGACATGAAGATGCATCCCGCGAGAGCGGTGACCCAAACCCTTGAATTCACGCAGATGCAGGCGAGGCGTTTCCCGGTCCTTGAGCGCGTACAGCGATCGGAGTTCATGATGCCCATGGGGTTAGTATGCGGTGAATCAGCGCAGGGGCAACCGTGCGCGACGCAGATTGTGGGTTCACGGAAGCTCATGACGTCGACGGGCGTGAAGGATGTTTCTCGCACGCTTGCCTTCAATGCACTCGTTCAAACCGGTCTCCACGCAAACGGAACACGCCCTCGCCGCCGAGCCAGAGCACGCCGTCGCGATCAAGATAGATCGCCATCACACTCTTGCTAGTCAGCCCATCACTCGCCGTGAACTGGCGTAACTCTCGACCGTCGTATCTCCATGCGCCGCCATCGATCGTTCCGATCCAAACGTTGCCGTCGCGGTCCTCGCCGAGCGAGAACACTCGCTGCAATGACTGGTCGCGATTTACCGAAGCAGAAGCGGTCATCGGGATGCCCATTCGGAGCAGCGCGTCACCTACTCCCGCGAGTGGAGCGAGTCCGACGGTCGAGTTCCCATCGATGACAACGACACCCACGCCGTTGTTGCCAATCCATACACGCCCGCGGCTGTCCTCAAACACGCAGCGGACATGTGGCACGCCCTCGCCCTCGCGCAATCCCATTCGCGCGCCGTCGATGATCGTGAAGGACTCTCCGTCGAAGCCGAACACCGCGTCATAGGTCGCAATCCATATTCTGCCGCCTCTTCCCTTCGCAAATCCTGTGACTGAGTATCCAGTACTCGAACGAAGCGGAGGAGGGAGTGGGAGTGTGAGATAGGTGAGACCTCCATCGTGGAGCCGGTACACACCAGCGTCGCGCTCCAATTCATTGAACCCGTGAGACTCGTTCGACTTGAACCACAGGTCGCTGGGCTGGAGCGACCATCCGGACATCGGTGGGTAGTCGCGAGTCGCGTGCGTCGTGAATCGTTCACCATCCCAAGAACTGATACCTACTCCATTGTCGAACCAAATCGATCCGTCGGCTGCTTCGTGAATGACGCGGACCTGATCATCGCTCAGGCCATCGACCTCGGTGAAGTGTCGAATCTGCCCACCATCGACGCGACATACGCCTTCAAACTGGCTACCGAACCAGAAGTTTCCGTCGCGGTCTTGCAAGATCGCACGCACGCCGCCGTGCGAAGCGGTCTGCGGAGTCGGCTGGTATGTGAACGGGAGACGCGGTGAAACCGCGTCTCGTGTTTCGACTTCGGGATTGACCGCGCATCCCGACATGTTCACGAACATGAGGAGCAGGACAATGCGGGTGAGAAATGCGCTTTGAAACATAAACGGATGCGCAGTGTAGGAACCGACACACCCGCATACACATAGAACGCATTCACTTCGAATGCTCGGAGAGGTCACGCGCCTGGTCACGCGTCACAGAGCGCGAAGCCCGTCGTCGCTGAAGACTCGCACTTCGTGGTTTCTGCGAGAGGCGTTTGCGCGAAAATGCTATGAAAGGTCATGAATCACGGGTCACCGCGATCGGCCACAAACCGCGCGACCGCACTCCGGACAGGCGCACTGGTCAACGAGCAGGCGTTGTCCGCATGCGGCACAACCGCGCGGCGAGCTGCATGACGGGCACGACTGATCGGCGGGGCCGAGGATTCCAGGCCATCGGCAGCATGAACAGACATCGAATCCTGCTGATACCAACCGTTTGCGCTGAAAACGGGCGATGAAAAGGAATGCCAGAAACAGTGGCAAACCGCTTGACCCGAGTATGAGCGTCGCCATCACGAAAGCCGACGACGCGCGGCTGCCCCATCCAACCCAGAGAACGAAGTTCCCCACGATACCGAGGATGCCCAGTGAGCCCGTGAGCCAAAGCGAGCTGTGCCACCGACGAACGAGTAGCGGCCTACGGAGTTGGTCAAGATCGAACTGCATGCGGTGACTGCAGGGGATTGTCTACTTTTTCTTGGAGTAGGTCGGCGGCTTCAGATTCGGCACGATCCCGAGCACCTTGCAGCGCGCGTCGAACTCTTCCTTCGTCAACTCGAGCCAGTACTCGTGGGTCGAGGTTTCGATGAGGAAGTAACCAGGAAACTGACAGCCGATCTGAGGGAGCGGAGGCGACTCAATTCTCGCGTGACCTGCGATCACCTGACCGATCACATCGAGGCCGTCAACGATGGGACCTGCGTAGCACCCGGAGAGGACTTCCATCGTTCCCTCCAGCCCAATCACACGCGCTGGCCCGTTCACGGTGATCGAGCTCGCATTCGCGCGCACGATCCTGTACCCGTTTGGGAGCGGCGACGAGTAGTCCCGATTGCAACCCGTGAGAATCATCGCCACGGCGATTCCAACTGATAGCCAAACTTGGTTCGCGGTGACGAAGAAACTCGATTCGCCGCGACCAGAAATGCTCTCTTTGGTGGTTCGCATACTCATCCTCCGCTTGGGTCGTGCACCGAAGGGCAGAGGAAGATACGACAAGTCGAGGCATTGGGTTTCCCAAGGGTCGCGATCGAATCCACGCGCAACCAGAATCGCGCATGTCCTCATGACCCTCGGCATCTGCGGCCACGACTTCACAACTCAGAATGCCTTTCCCACTCATTGACCTTTCCCGAGCGCCGCTGAACCGATCGGAGGCCTTCTCGCCAGGCGGATTTTTCACTTCCCCAGCACAGGGACGGCTGTTATAGTCATGACAGGTGCTTGCACCTTCTCGCTTCTCATCGCGCGCTTTCGGTTCATCTGCGCGCAATCGGTTCGCACTTCGTTAGCGCTCGGACAACGAGATACTGAAAGGACCACCGCCGCGCGCGGTGGATGACGGTCATGCGAAGAAGGCAATTTTCCACCCGGAAACCAGCGTTCACCATCGTCGAAGCATGCGTCGCGGTCGCATCGATCACGGTTCTTGTCTCGACGATGACTACCGCGATCGGCGTGCGACGAGGCGGCGCGGACGCGCAGGCAAAGCTCGCGACGCTCGCCCAAGCGCACGCGTGCTACGCCGCGGACTGGAATGAGCGGCAGTGGTCGGCGCTTCCTTACGATGTAGGGCAGGTCAGCACCCCGTGCTAGAGCTACCCCGCGTGTGTCCCGCAGCAATTGCTCGGTTGGGGCTCGAATGGAGCGCTGTGGGGCTACTTCATCGGGAGCGGCGCGTGCGGCTCGTACGGCTACCCCGGCAACTGCGGCAACTGGTCCGTCTACACCCCGCTCGACTTCACGACACAGCACGGGTCCTTTCGCATCCCAAACATCATCGGCTTCCGCGAATATGTTTCGCAGAAGTTCTACACGCCCGATTGGTATGCAGAAGACGATCCCGAGTACACGATCGCGAGCGTGTACTTCGACGATCCCGCCGAGTTCACTTACAATTCCACGACCATGGAGTACGCCGACTCGAGTTTCTGCTTGTCGCCGGCAGCGCTGTTCCATCCTGGTGTGTTTCGTGCACGCGCCGAGGGCGGTTACCAATCGCCAACGCAGTTTGCTGACAGCATGCGCACGCCGACGGTGATGCAGTGCACGCACCCATCACTCAAGACTAGGATGTGTGAATACGGCTGGTTCCGCGATGCTCCCGAAGAGGGGCTGGCCTTCACGGCGGGGCTCGAATCGGCGCCGTACGCGATGTTTTTCGATGGAAGTGTCGCGAGCGTGCGCATGGCCGACGCGCAGGAGCAGGACTCCCTCGTGTATGAGAGCTCGCCCACAAGGGACGGACTCTGGACGCGCGAGACGCCGCTAGGAAAGTACGGATGGGATCCGCAGAGCCAGCGGTTCGAGGGCCAAGCGAGTGGATTCCACATTCTCACACGCGACGGCATCCTCGGGCGTGACCTGCTGACTCGTGAGACGAACGGAGGTGGCAAGTGAATCCTTTGAAGCACACCGCGCGGGCTATCACGATCACCGAGATTCTGGCGGTGGCCGCTTGCCTGTCGATGCTCGTGGCGATGGGGATCCCCGCATTCGAGCGACTTGGCTGCAACGCGGCGCGCGATGTTTCCCGGGCGAATCTCGCGACGCTATCACAAGCACACACCATGTACGCGACTGACTGGAACGGTCGGCAGTACACGATGGTTCCGGACGCGCTTGGTTCCAACAACGGCAACTTCCATGCGTGGCAGTCCGTCAATGGGTGCGTGCCGCAGGTGCTCCTTGGGGAGGACTCACAGGGCATCGCGCACACCTTCGGCACGGCGTGTCAGGGACCCAATGTGTTGCTCAAAGAAAAGTGGCTCAAGCCCATCGACTTCGCCAACCTCACTGCAGAGGGGGCGTTTCGACTGTCGAATGTGCGCATGGTCAATGCATATGTGAACGGCCGCTTCTACGACCCGAAGTTCTACGCGCCGGACGATCCGACGCTTCGCGACGAGGTGCGCGCAGTGCTCAAGGGCGGTGGTGACTTCAAGAGTCTCGGCGGAAGCATCACGCTGTCGACCTACACCTACTCGCCTGCGGCGATGTATGACCCGCGCGTCTTCGGGCTCGGAGGCTCCGGAACCAATCCTCCGTTTCTGCATCCCGAAACGAACGCGACGCTTCTCGGCCAAGGCTACCGCTCGCCGACGGTGTCGCAGTGCGTCTATCCAAGCCTCAAGACGCGCATGATGGAGATGTGGGCGATCGAGAATCCACCAGCGCCATGCAATGAATCGATCCCAGAGGAGTGCGTGCCATTTCAGTGGAACCAATCCTTCCGTGCTCGTCCACTCACGCTCTTCTTCGATGGATCAGTACGGATCATGACTCCGCGCGAGCCTATGTTCACGGAAGATCGCGCAAATGCCTGGCTGTGGCAGCGCAGCACGCCGTTCTACACCTTGGGCGTTGGAGGTGGGGAAGCGGATGACTTTCTCGTCGATACCAACGTCCACTTCCTGACAACCTTCGGCATCGCAGGCCGCGACACGATCGCGTACTGAGTTCTCGAACCCACCGATGTTGGCCAATCAGCGGTGGTGCGCGCAGTTGTCTCATCGCGCACGAGTTGGAAAGCGTCTCGCACATCGAGAGTGGAACCTGAAAAGAGAACCGAGGCGCGCGTGGCGCTGGCTGCCCTTGCCGCTGTGGTCATAGGCGCGAGTGCGGGTGCGCCGAAGTTGGCGTCAACCGACAGATGGCGGGCGACGCGACATGCGTGAGTCGCCGTCTCAGGCGGGCCTGCGCTTCACGCGCAAACACGATTGACAGAAGCCCCCAGCGTGGTTGGGCCAACACAACTCGCGTTGGTCCCTTGAAGTAGGGAGAGCGAAACAGGTTTCGAACAGGAGAGTTGGCGTTCGTCTCTCATAGAGATCCGAACGGTCCTTGGGAGCGCCGGAAGTGCGGTTGCGGATTACTGGACGACGCCGGGCACTGGCGTCTTTCGCGCCGCACTCATTGAGACTCGTGTTGGCACCTCACGCTTGACATATTCACGCCATGCGTTACTATTCTCTGGCGTGATTACGAGCTTCGGAGACCGTCGCACCAAAGACCTCTTCGGTCGAGAGCGCGTGAAGGGCCTCTCTGAAGAGATCCAGCGCGCCGCCCTCCGGAAGTTGCTGATCATCGATGCGGCTGCCTGCATCGACGACCTGCGGGTTCCGCCGGGCAACCGGCTGGAGGCTTTGCAGGGCGACCTGCGGCGATTCCACTCGATTAGGGTGAATGACCAGTGGCGCATCGTGTTCCGTTGGTCCGATGGAAACGCCTCCGAAGTCCGCATCATCGACTATCACTAAGTGAGATCCAACATGCCCCGCACCAAATCCACGCGCCACCGCCCGATTCATCCCGGTGAAGTACTCAACCATGAGTTTCTCGAACCCCTCGGAATCTCGATGTACCTCCTCGCGAAGGACACGGGAATGCCCGCCGATCGAATTGGTCGGCTTGTGCGCGGCACGCGCGCGTTCAGCGCGGACACGGCGCTGCGCCTGGCTGCCTACTTCAAGACGACCGCCGAGTTCTGGATGAACCTTCAGGCGCGTTACGACCTCGAGGTCGCCCGCGATTCGCGCGGGACGAAGGCCATCGCGAAGATCAGACCCTACAAGGCTGCGTGAGTGGTCAATGGGTGTACCAATCTAGTTTCGTGCGCGTTCGTCAGCTTCACGCAGCCTGTGGCGGTGGATAAGAAGTAGGGGGAACGAAGCAGGTATCAAACAGGCGAGTTGGCTTTCGTCTCTCAGTGATATCCGAACGCCCCTCGAGCGCGCTGGAAGTGGGGTTTCGGATCGCTTGGAGAGAGTGAGATGGAGAACGAGACGAAGCCGATCGTTACGGTAGCGGCAGTCGTTCGCGAGGTCGCAGGCGTGGGTCTGCCCACGAACATTTGACCATACCTCGCCCGGCCGACCGGGGCGGATTGCTTACTTCTTGAAGTAGCTCGGCGGCTTGAGATTCGGCTCGATGCCGAGCAACTTGCAGCGCGCGTCGAACTCTTGCTTAGACAAGCCGAGCCAACGGACATTGGTGATTGCGTCGATGACAAAGTAGCCGGCAGTTGGGGGTGGATCGGGGAGTGTGTGTGGCGGCAGTATCGCGTTCCCTGCGATGAAACTGCCGACAACATCTATCCCCACCACAAGGGGGCCGGCAATTGTCTCTCCCAACGAAGGCCACTCTGCTGAAGGTCCCGTTACGCAGATGGTTGAGGCATTGTTGCGAACTACGTAATACTCGCCCACGAGCGGTGCGGTGTAGTCCTGATTGCAACCCGCGAGATTCATCGCGACGGCGATTCCAACTGAAAACCAAACATGGTTCGCCGTAACGAAGAAACTCGATTCGCCGCGACCAAGGTTGCTCTGCTTGGTGGTTCGCATACTGATACTCCGCTTGGGCCGTGCATCCACAATCAGGGCTGCAAAATCGATGTGGGTCGTGTGAAGTAGGGCGGGC
>SXUI01000039.1 GCA_005790605.1 Planctomycetia bacterium
TACAGTCTGTCCTCGTTGACCGCTTGAGTATTCGCCCGACAGGCAGATTCCGCGGCTGAACAACCCAATCGCGGGGTGGGAAGTCTATCGTCCGACTCTCACAGCCGCAATAGCCACATTGCGTGGATAGCCATGAGTTTTCGATCTGCAACGAGCGTCGATGCTTCGGCTCTACAGCGGCCTCGCGCTGCGAGTACCTTCTGCTGCACTCGCTATGACGACCGCGCCAGTCATCGTCGTTTCTGGACTTCCCCGCTCGGGGACGAGCATGGTCATGCAGATGATCGTTGCGGGCGGGATCACGCCGGTCACGGATGGTGCCCGTACGCCAGACGCGGACAATCCGCGCGGCTACTTTGAGTTTGAGCGGGTGAAGCAACTTCGCACGGACAAAGGGTGGCTTGACGACGCTTCGGGCAAGGTCGTGAAGGTCATTCACATGCTCGTGCCAGAGCTTCCCGATGATCGTTCATATCGCGTCGTGTTTCTCGACCGTGATCTTCGCGAAGTGGTCAAGAGTCAAGGCACGATGCTCACGCGGAGCGCGAAGACTGGCGGTCAACTTCCTCCCGATCGATTACTCGCGATTTATCAATCGCAACTCGCGACCGTGCATGCGTGGCTCGCATCGCACCCAAATTTCGCGGTGCTCCACATTCGGCACGCCGACTTGATTCGATCTCCCGCGAGCGAAGCCGAACGCATCAATGCGTTTCTCGGGGGCACCCTCAGTACGAACGCGATGGCTGGTGCCGTCGATCCATCGCTCTATCGCAATCGTGCGTAGCGTGCGGTGATCGTTCCTTGTGCAAGCTAGATCGCGCTGAGGTTGTGCTGCTTCGCGTAGTCGCTCGCGCCGTGTCGAATCTCCGTCGGTCGTTCGGGGGCGGTGGCGAGCAGCATTTGTGCGCGATTTCGATGCGCATGCGCCGCGGTCGTATCACGAGCGGCTTCCGCAAGGACGGCGAGCCAACGCACGGCATCGACTTGGCCTCCGTCATGCGCGAGTGCAAACTCGAAGCTTGACTTTGCGTGGACAAGTTCGCCTGTCCACGCGAGGGCGATGCCAAGCAGCAGGTGTGCTTCGGGAAGCTTCTGCGTGATCTCAAGTGCATTCAACGCGTGATCAATCGCGTCGTCGAAGGCGCCGCGCGCGACGCAGCAGTTGCAAAGTCCAACATGCGGCGCTGGATCGCGCGCGTTTCGTTCAAGCGCGATCTTGTAGAACGGCTCGGCGTCATCGAAGCGCTGTGCAAAGGCGAGCACCTGCGCGACATGCAGCGCGAGCTCGGGCTTCGCTTTGGCGATACGGGCAATCTCATCGGTCGCCGCGCGTGCGGCGTCGAGATTTCCAGAAAGCGCGTGCGCGCTTGCGACGAGGAGTTTGGCCTCAAGGTTTTTTGGATCTTGCGCGCAGAAGCTGGTCATCCGAGTCGCCGCTTCTTGGAAGCGCCCAGCGCTGAGAAGGCAATTGCCAAGACAGAGTGCGTAGCGAGCCTCGCGCGGCTGTTGTACGTGGAGTTGTTCGAAGTGTCCGATCGCCTCGGTGCTGCGGCGGCGCGACATCAACGCGACACCGAGATTGAAGGTGCTCTCGCGCCGCACGAGATCGAGTTGCCCCTGGATGTCGTCGGGTAACGCGGCCATGTAGCCGAGGTCAACAAGTTGCTTGATGGCATCGGCCGCTTCGAATGGATCCTGGCGTAACTCAGCTGGATGCAATCCAGCATCGCCGTCGATCAACTCCCAACTCGGAATGCGATGAGGTACAGACGGGGAGGTCAGTGCTTCTGCGAGCACACGGCCGTCCATGTCGTCGCCGGCGGGAATGCCGAGCAACGCGAGCATCGTCGGCGCGAGGTCAAGAATGTTTGGACTCACGACTTCGGCGCGTTCGCGGATCCCAGGGCCGCTCATCACGAGCATGCCGAGCGGACGGTGCCAACTCGATTCCAGTTCCATGCGCCGCTCTGGAGGAAGTTCGCTGAGACTGGGTCGAAGGTGATCACTCTGGAAGCCGTGATCACTTGCGAGGATGACGGTTGTGTCCGCGCCCGCCGTCGCGAGCAGTCGGCCGAGCGCGGCGTCATGCCATTCGTACACGGCATCCATGACGCCACCGAAGAGTTTCGCGTCGCGGTCCTGCACATGGGTCATCCGCGGTGGTCGGTACTGCATGAAGTGATGGCCAACGGTATCGATGGCATCGAAAAAAACCATCGTGCAGTCCCAAGCGCTCCCGCTGCGCAAGAGTGTGTCGGAGCTCGCTTCAACGCTCGACGCGACACTCATGAGTTTCGCGAGCGTTCTGAGTTTCGAGTCTTGAGGCGGAACATCATTGAGGCGCTTCACGAGTACCGCCATCGCCTCTCGTGGAAATGACGCAGCGCGTTGTCGTGAGCCCGCGACCGCCTCTTCGAGTGAAGCTGGGTGCACGGTTCCTGATGGCAGTTTCCACGGCGCGAGCGCGTCCTTTGGTTCACCTTCGTGCAGAAGGTTAGAGACGATTTGTCCGTGGATTGGCTCGGCAGGATGGGACGCGTACCACGCGACCACATTGGTCCTAAGCGCGTTTTGGGACAAGATGTTCCAAAGCGCCTTCGCCTTTCGCGAAGTGCTCGCGCTGACTCGCAACCCGCTGCCGTCTGGCTTTGGTTCCACGAAGTTCAGAATGCCGTGCTTGTCCGCAGTTTTTCCGGTTGCGATCGAACTCCACAGCAGGGGAGAGAGTTTCGGTTCGAGGGTCGTGAGATTCGCGCGCACGCCCCGCGCGAGCAGACCGTGGAGGAAGGGCATCTTTCCGGCGGCTAAGAGCGGATCGAGTATCAACCAATCGGCCGCGTCCCAACCAATGAAAAGCAGTTTGCGCGCGGAGCGATCAGCCATGCGAGGATCGTACAGAATGAGAAGAATCAAGCGAGGCGAGTCAAATGACTCGCCTCGCTTGAGTTTGATCACTCGATTGGTATCACCCGCGTCGTCGTCGGCCAGCGAGTCCTGCAAGACCCAAGAGCGCGATCGCGCCCGGAGCTGGGGTCACGGTGATCGGTGCACCAGTGTCGTCAAAGGCGACAAAGTTGAGGGTTCGAACACCCATGGTTGCACCCATCGTCATTGAACCGAATCCGTATCGAACTTGGCTCGCGGCATCAAGGAACTTAAACCCGAAGTAGTTGACGGAATTCAATACCCATCCGCCAGCAGTGGGGCTTGAGGCAACCGCGGCGTAGGTCGAGGACGCGCTCACGACCGATCCCATCGAAAGACTTGCGGTGGCGCTTGAAGTGCCACCTTGGCCGAGACCTTGCACCATTCCAGATCCGGTCGCGTTGAACCAGCTCATGGTTGTCGTGGAGGTGCCGTAAGGATTGATGTCCCATCCGGCGGTTGTCGCGCCGGTAGCCCCAGTGACGCCAGTCTGGACATTGACATAGAGCCCATCAATGTTGTTTGGAACCACTTGATTGATGTTCCAAGTGATGACGGCTGCTTGCGTCGCTGCGGTGGAACTCACGACAGCCATCGCGGCGAGGCTGAGGTGCCTCGCGATTCTGTTCTGCGTATTCATTTCAAACTCCCTTTTCAAACTCCAACTTCCGACAGACCCCTTTTCAACCATCCCAAGAGGGACCCAGCCTCAAGCGCCGGAACGCAATCGCGACACGCGCTGCATTGAGCACCTTTCGGTGCGTTCTCAATCTACCCCTAGAATTTTGGTTGGCAAGCAGGAATGTGAAGAAGCGCGCTTTCACCGCTTGTCTCGGGATTCTTCCTACCTGGAGGTCTTCTGAATCAGTCGTGAGCTGAGCGAAGCGCAAGGCGGCTAGGAAGAGTTCAACCAAGAACGCAAGCAGGGCGAATCCGAAGATTCGCGTCCCTTGAGCGCTCGTGTCAGGTTTCTTGCGGCGGAGCGCCGCAAGAACGCTGCACTCGCTTTGGACTCCGACGGGCGGAGTGAATCCGCGCCGTCGGAGGTCGAGCTCAGTGCGGGGCTTCAGCCAAAACGCAAGCAGGGCGAATCCGAAGATTCGGGTCCCTTGAGCGCTCGTGTCAGGTTTCTTGCGGCGGAGCGCCGCAAAAACGCTGCACTCGCTTTGGACTCCGACGGGCGGAGTGAATCCGCGCCGTCGGAGATCGAGCTCAGTGCGCAGCTTCAGCCAAAACGCAAGGAAGGCGAATCCGAAGATTCGCGTCCCTTGAGCGCTCGTGTCAGGTTTCTTGCGGCGGAGCGCCGCAAAAACGCTGCACTCGCTTTGGACTCCGACGGGCGGAGTGAATCCGCGCCGTCGGA
>SXUI01000040.1 GCA_005790605.1 Planctomycetia bacterium
AGCCAACATCCTGGCTGTCATAGCAATCTGACTACCTTTCGAACTTAGATCCGTTTTGGGGCCTTAGCCGGTGGTCCGGGTTGTTTCCCTTTTGACCACGAAGATTATCCCTCGTAGTCTTACTCCCGCGACGAAGCACTTGGTATTCGGAGTTTGATTAGGCCGGATAGGCGGGTAGCCCTCCAAACCCATTCAGTAGCTCTACCCCCAAGTGTTGACTCGCGAGGCTAGTCCCTAAACTATTTCGGGGAGAACGAGATATCTCCGGTTATGATTAGACTTTAACTCCTCCCCACAGGTCATGCCAGAACTTTTCAACGTTCACGACTTCGGTCCTCCAGGAGGTTTTACCCCCCCTTCAACCTGCCCATGGGTAGATCAACCGGTTTCGCGCCTACCCCCTGCGACTACACGCCCTTTTAAGACTCGGTTTCCCTTCGGCTGCGCCAGGATTTGGCTTAGCCTTGCCGCAAAGAGTAACTCGCCAGCTCATTATGCAAAAGGCACGCTGCAACCCCGTAGGGCCGCAACCGCTGTGTAAGCACATGATTTCAGGTACTTTTCACCCCCCTTATCGGGGTGCTTTTCACCGTTCAGTCGCCTTACTGGTTCACTATCGGTCGTCGAGTAGTACTCAGCCTTGGAGGGTGGTCCCCCCGTCTTCAAGCCAGATTCCACGAGTCTGACTCTACTTGATAGGCATACCCAGATTTGAACTACAGGACCGTCACCTTCTTTGGTTGACCTTTCCAGGTCATTCGTTCAACTACTGGTTTGTCCGCTTTCGCTCGGCGCTACTAACGGAGTCGCTGTTGCTTTCCTTTCCTCTTGCTACGAAGATGTTTCAGTTCGCAAGGTTCGCGTCATACGGCCTATACATTCAGCCGCAGATAACCCGTTCGGGTTGGGTTGCCCCATTCGGAAATCTTAGGATCAAGGCTTGGTTACCAGCTCCCCTAAGCTTATCGCAGGTTCCTACGTCCTTCATCGCCTCTCGACGCCAAGGCATCCATCATGTGCCCTTAATGACTTGATCGCGTCTACCGAACCCCGGAGGGTGCAGTAAATGATCAACGAGACTGGGCTGCGTTCGCATGTTTTGTTCATGCGTCTGCCCTCTGGCACTGCCACGCATTCCAATCTCTAACGCGCCCTGGATCATCAGCCAATCCAACACGCGCTACGCTTTCTAGCTGCTCGTTTCTCGGTTCTCTTTACACGACACCATCTCCGCCCAATCCTTGGCATCCGACTTTCGTCATCGCCTTGGAAAGCGCTTCTTGGTGCCGCAATTTATCACGACATCATTGCATTGACTTGTCAAAGAAACGCCTCGAAAAAAGGCGTTTTCCCGCTTCGCACCTCGATTCGAGGGGCTTACGCGGGACGGAGAGTTTAGCGAGTTCCCCACGCCTGTCAACCCGTTCGGGTACTCAGCGCATGATTTTTTCTCGCCATCCATGAGAAGCTGCTTTTTAGGCTGATAACCGCGTCAAAAAGGCGATTCCAAGCTCCAAATCATGGGTTATCCACAAAGAAGCCGAGGTCGGACCTCGGCTTCGGGAGTTCGAACTTGAAACGCGGACGGTTGGACTTAGTCCCCGCCGCGAGGGCCGTACTTCGGAGCATCGCCACCGGCGCCAGCTCCTGCACTTCCCGCGGGCGGATCGCCTGGATTCGCCGCGCCGGCGGTCGCGTCCTTGGGATCTGGTTTCTTCCGGCTCAAACTCTCCGCGAGTTCTGCATCGTCAAAGTATTCGTTGCGCCGCGCGTCTTTTGCGTCGGTGCTCGGCACTCGAATTTCGTAAGGATCGCCCGGGCGATCAAACTCTTTGACGAGCACGATGGCCGCACCCCGACGATCGCTCGAACCTCGATCCACAGTGGGATCTGGGACGATGTCGACAATGTAATACCCGGTGCGGAAGTCCGCTGGATCTCCGCTCGAACTTATTACATCGCCGGGTTGCAGCGTGACTCGCTCGCGCCGACGTGCACCATCGCGGAAGCGGTAGATTTCGGCGGAAGCCTGCCCAACGCCCAATCTGCCTTCCGCAGGAGCGGCATCCACGAAGAAGAACGCGACTGGTGGAATGACGCGAATCGGCTCGCCCCAACCGCTGTCGAGCGTCGCGAGCGTGAAGGGGTCAGCCTTCGGCTTTTGCGTCTCCACGAGTTGCGCCTTACGCGCAAAGAAGGGGTTGTAGAAGCTCGTCGTGCACGCGTATCGATAGGTCTTCCCAGGGACGACAGAGATGTCGTGCGTCCACACGAGGACAGATCCGTCCGCTCCAAGATCAGGGAACTTCGACTTCGGCGCGGTCAGCGTGGCCTGCGCGTCGAGTGCGGCGAGAGACGCGGTGTAGGTGTCGACCTGCCCCTGCTCTTTCTTCATTCGCTTGGTGAGTGCGATTCGCTTCGCCTTTGCGGCTTCATCCTTCGGGTCCTTGCCGTCGCCAGATCCGCTGCGTTTGCCGCCAGCCATTCCGCCGCCGCCAAGTCCACCACCGCCGCCTCCCATTCCACCGCCACCACCAAGACCGCCTCCAGGACGACCACCGCCAGCAGCGTTGTCTCCTCCCGGCTTCTTGGGTGCTTCTTCGAGTGGTCCGCCTGCTTCAGTGAGTTGCTGCGTGGTTTGCGCGAGATTCTCCTGCGCCGCAGCCAACTTCTTCTTCACGGCGCGAACCTCTGGCTTATCGCCGTCCGCAGCCGTGTCACCATCCGCGAGCATGAGACCGTTCGAGAACGCACTGGTTTTCGTCGGAAGGAAAGCGGGCTGAATCACATCGCGCTGATTCGCGGGATCTGAGAGTTGCGTGAAGACCGACTGCCGAAGTCCAGCATCCGCGCCCTTCTCGATCTCGGCGCGATAGTTGAAGGCAATCGTCGGAAGGTGCCCAACGAGGACCTCGTCGCCCCAAGTTCCATCGGCTCGTTCTGTTTGCCGTCGGAACTGCACATCAACGATGTAGAACGCGCTGTTGTACCAAATGCTTGGAATCTGCTTGCGCGCAGGCGAAAGACCGAGGTCATCCGCAGCCATCTCTTTTCGCACCGCGGCAAGATCGAGAACCGCAGACGGAACAGTCCACAGCACATCGTATGGCGCGTTCTGACTTGCGAGCAGCGACTTCAATTCTGGATGGGCAACGACCACCGACTCCTCAAGCGTGTCCGCAAGTTGAATCGTTTGCTTCAAAGCGAGTGCGGGCAACGAAGGTTCGTGATACCAGGACTCCGCGGAACCACCACCAGAACTGAGCAGCGATCCCATTGCCGGTTCGAGACGCGCAAGCCGGGGTGACGGCGCGATCGGACGATCCAAGCGAGCAACAAACGCATCCGCCGCCGGAGAAATCGAATCGATTGGAAGCGCGATGGACGGCTTCGTGAGCTGCAGTTGCCCGTTGATGAGTGCGGACTTCGCACGCAGCTCTGCGTCAATGTCGCCAGGATCCACGGTTGAATTCCCAAGCTGCACCGCATTGGGAGAAACCGCGAATTGCCAACCAGCGACGCCGACAAGCGCCAACAAACTCACACCGAGAACGATTTTCTCTACGTGCTGCTCAATGGGCTTCATGCCTTTAGTCTTCATGTCGTGCTCCTGCGGTCAATCCTGAAGTCAGTCGCCACTGCATGCGTGGCATTAGGTTCCAGAGGTTCCATCGGCGCTCTCAGCTGTCGCTGCAGTAACCGAAGTAATCCCCAAGCTTGTTCGCACAGATTCTGGCATATAGAACGCGGTCCACTCTCTGAACCAGACTGTTTCGAGTTCGAGCGTGACGGTCGAAACTGGTTCAAGCCCGTACGCGAATCCTTGCGCTGCAGCCGCGAACGCATCCGCGGGCGCAAGCGAGAGATCGAGGACGGTCATGAAGTTCTCTTTGGAAATGGCATCCAAGACCGCTGGAATCGCCGCTGTTTCCGCGACGAAGACCACGGTCACCCGACGCACATCGTAGATCCCATTTGACGCGCGACCGGTGAAAGACTTCCCATAGTCGCGGGCTGCCTCCGTGCTCGTGTCGACCTGCGGGGCTCCGAGTGCTGGGCGCTCGGCTGGTTTCGCTTCTGCTGGAGCTGACGCGGCAGCGTCACCTCCGCCGTCGCCTCCGCCAAACGCCGCCGCGTTGCCGGTGCTCGCGTTTTCAGATCCATCTCCCTCGCTACTCGTCGATCCGCCGCGACTCATGGGTTGAATCGTGAGAGAAAGCACTTGTTTCACCGGCGCGCGGAGCTCAGGTACGAGTTCCTTTGCGCCATCCTGATTCGCGTCGTAGAACGCGTGCAGCAAGTCTTCTGTAATCCAAAATCGCCACTGCCAGTCGAAAAGCGTTTGCTCATACGAGCCGAGTTGCGAAGCGTCTGGATTCAATCCCTTTGCGGCAGCTTCTGTCGGAATGGAGAGATCCGCTGGGTCACAAAAGAAGGACACGCCGAGCGCAGCGGACTCGAGCAAACCGATTCTGTCGCTTCCAAGTTTCTGATCGAGTTTGGTTTTCTCTTCTGGCGTGAGGCTCGCGGCATCGGGCTTGCGGAGATCTTGATTGATGAAGTTCAATCTCGACGCCTCAAGACGAGCCATGACTTCGGCTGGGGAAGGTGCGGCGCCGGTATGTACTTCGGCAAGGAGGCGCGCGTACTCGGCTGCGAAAAACGCTTGCGCGTCGTACCGGAGCAGCGAGGCCTTCGCGGCGTTCACTTGAGGGAGAAACTTCGCGACAGGCGACTTTGCATCGTACGGGGCTCGACCATTGAGATTCCGTGTCAGTGCAGCGCGTTGAATCTTCCCGGCGTCCTCGGACAACACGCCAATCGCGCGGCTGTATTGCTCGACGACCGCGGCGTTGATGACGCCCTTCCCGCTAAATGGTTCGGTTGCTCCTGGGAGCGAGAGCGTGATGTTCCCGTTCTCCGCACTCGCGAGTTCGCCGTAGCGGCGCGCCTGCTCTTCAGCCTTTCCGCGGACGGTCTCGTTAAAGCCCGCGCTTCCAAACCATCCGCCCGCGAGCGCGGCGACGATTGTTGCGCAGAAAACGACGACGAGCACATGCTCCTTCACCCAGGCAATGCCTTGCTTCATTGTGCTCCCTCCTCAGACGGAGTCGAACTTCCAGACACCTGCACATCACCATTAATTTCAACGACGAACACAACGCGCGCGCGGTAGATCTCCGAGCCGGCGGGGAACATCGCGGGCTTCTTCGGAAGCGGCGCGAGCTCGTCGAGTGACTTCGCTGCTTCCGCACCTTCGCCGCTCCCTCGGTCGATCTTGTTTCCACCGGCGGTCGTCGCGCCATCTTCGCCGCGTGGACCGTAGTCCGGACGCTCGCCTTCAGGGATCGACGTCCCACCGGCTCCCGCGCCACTGAGTCGACCCTTTGGTGCGGCGATCTGATTTCCAGCGGGGCTTCGTTTGCCCTTCACGCCACCGAAACTACTGCCTGCTCCGGCATCGTTATTGTTGATGAGCTCGCCTTCAGAGTCACGCATCTGCGTGTTTTCAAATCGAGGGCCAGCGGGCGCGCCTGGGATGCCAACGCCTTCAGCGCTCGCGCCTTCGTTTGGTGTCGCACCCACGACGATCTTCTCGTTCTTGCCGCTGTCGTACCGCACTTCCGTGATCTTGTAGGGAACTCCAGGAATGGTCGCGCGCTGCGCGTCCTTGAGGTACGCGACAATGGTGCTGTCGATGAATGAATTCGGTTCCTTGTTCGCGAACTCGATCGACATCGTCACTTCAACCGTTCGCTTCGAGCCCTTGACGCCGTACTTTCCAGTTAGGCCGAGCAACTCAACCTGTTCGCGCTCTGCACTCGGTTTCTCACCGAGCTCCTTGCTCCACGCAGCCGCTTGGTAACCATCATCCGTCGCGTCATCGATTGCGCCGGCGACATCGTGAAGAATGAATGGCCAAACTTCGCGGTCTTCGAGGAGCCGCTGCGAATTGATCGCACGGAAGCCGATGCTGGAGTCGCCTTCCTTCGCGCGAAGAGCGTCTTGCTGATTCTTCGCAGCGCGAATCACACCGTCAGCGGCGCTTACCGCATCTTGATTCGCAGCGACGGCGGCTTGATCGGAAAGTCCGCGTGCGAACATGAGTGCGCCAGCCGCTACACCGAGTGCAGCAGCAGCGGCGAACCAGCGGTTCTTCTCCTGCCACAGTTGTCGACGCAACACGGCGGTCGGGGCGAGGTTCACATCAATCGGCGCAAGACCAATTCCTTGCAGCGCGAGTCCATACGCCGTTGCAAGATTCATCGTCGCCGCAGAAAGATCTGCGCCTCGTTCACCCTCGATCCGAATGCGACGGAACTCGTCGTAGCGAAGCACTTCAAGGTTGAGCTGCTGCCCGAGGAACTTGCGAAGCCCAGGGATCTTGAAGGTCGAGCCAAGTCCGAGGACCGTCTTGAGCTGCGTGCCGCGATTGAGCTGCTGGTAGTACACGAGTGACTTCTGCACATCGCCAAGCAGATCGCCGAACACCGTGCGCATCGCCTGCATCATCTGCTTCGCGTACTTACTCGTCGCTCCGTCGCGCTTGAGTTCTTCCGCCTTCGAGTAGGAGACGCTGAACGCTTCCGCGATGGCCTCCGTGAAGTGCGTGCCGCCGAGCGGGAAAGTTCGAATCCAGCAGCGATTCCCGTGCGCAACGATGAGATCGGTTGCAAGCGTTCCGATGTCGAGGATCACGACTGGCTCGCTCGTGTCCGTCAGTCCGAGGTCGTATGCAAGCCCGTTGTACGCGCCGACTGGGCCGAGCGTCACCTGCTGTGCGCCGATGCCGACATCGGCGTACAGCGAGAGCCGCTGATCGAGTCGATCCTTCTGAATCGCGAAGATGCCGACTTCAATTTCGGGCGAGTCCGCAGACTCAAATGTCTGGTAGTCCCACTCAACATCTTCCATCTGGAATGGGATCTGCTGTTGTGCTTCGAAGCGGACGATGTTTGCGACTTGCTTTGGTTCCACTGGAGGAAGCTTGCTAAAGCGCGCAAACGCTTGATTTCCAGGGATTGACAGCACGACCATCTGCTTCTCGAGCACGCGATCGCTCATGAACTGTCCGAGGCTGAGGCGGATCATTTCGTCGACATCGAGGTCGGGGGTGGTGAGCACCTTTCGATGTGGAATCACCGCGAAGTCTGCGATGCGTGCCTCATCACCCACTCGCTCAAGCCGGATGGCCTTTAGGGCGAATGAACCGATTTCGATGCCCCATGCGGAGCGTGCTGCTGCCATGACAACCTCCTAGAACAAAGTCCGCCGGAGGGTCCGACGGGTGGCGAATGATAACGGACGATTCAACGCTGCTTGATGACTCGACTGGGCGCTCGCACCAGCCGATCGCGTGCAAAAAGTTATTGGGCGTTCGCTGTGGCTGATAATAATGCTCTTGCTACCGCAAAATGATCGGCGCCATGCTCTGACTCCGAACCCCTCTCGTAACCGCCGACGCACCGAACCTCCGTGAAGGTGGGTTCGGGGGGATCGATGCGAATCGGATCGGATGAGGCGCATGAGTTCAGCTCGCATACCTTCGCGGTTCACGCGACGGAGTTGCCTCCAATCATGCTGATCTCGCGATTCCGTCTCACCAACATTTGAAACGCGCGCGATTCCTTGCAGAGAGCGTGTACCCTGCCCGACCCAGGTTTCCTCTCCATGTCACTTCCCGAAGACCAAGCCCCGATTTCACCATCCGCACCTTCGACAGGCTCATCGCGCCCATCGGCCTACGACGCTGAATTGGAGGCGGAGATTCAAGCGGCTCTTGGCGGGTTCTCCGTCGAAGACCTCGAAGCGTCCCACAGCCAGAAGGCTCCGCAACGCGCCACCCAATCCGGCGGCAGGCAGCGCAAGGTTGGCCGCATCGTGCAAGTTCGCGGCGGCGATGTGTTTGTCGAGTTCGGCCCGAAATCGCAGGGCGTCTGCCCAGCGACGCAGTTCACCTCGCAAGCGCGAGAGATCCCCGCAATCGGCAGCGAGTTTGAATTCATCGTCGAGCGCTTCGATCCATTTGAAGGCATGCATGTGCTTTCCATCGAAGGCGCAGTGCTGAAGGCTGACTGGGGGACGCTTGAAGTCGGTCAAGTTGTGGACGCTCGTTGCACGGGCATGAACCGCGGCGGACTTGAGATGGAGATCGCGCACCACAAGGGCTTCATGCCAGCAGGCCAGGTGGATGTGCGACACATCCCCGACATTTCCATCTTCATTGGCGAGAAGTTTGCGGTGAAGGTCGTTGAACTCAACAAAGACAAGGATCGCTTGGTCGTGAGCCGCAAGGCAGTGCTCGCCTCCGAGCGCGCTGAGCAACGCGAGCAACTTCTCGCAGTCCTTGAGGTCGGCCAGACTCGAAACGCGACCATCGTCAAGATCGAGTCCTTCGGCGCATTCGCCGACATCGGCGGCATCGACGGACTCATTCATGTGTCCGACCTCTCCCACGACCGCGTGAAGAATCCCGCTGATGTTGTGAAGGTTGGCATGGAGGTTGTCGTCAAGATTCTCAGGATTGATCTGTCCGGCGATCGACCGAAGCTCTCGTTGGGTTTGAAGCAACTCGCCGCCGAACCTGTGCACCCCGTCTCACTCATGGAAGTGGGCGGAACCGTCACCGGTCGCGTGACGAAACTCATGGAGTTCGGCGCGTTTGTCGAGCTCGCGCCGGGCATCGAGGGTCTCGTGCACATTTCAGAGATCAGCCACGATCGCATTCCGACTCCCGACGCAGTCTTGCGCCGCGACGAGGTGGTGACCTGCAAGATTCTGTCGATTGATCACGAACGCCGCCGCATCAGTCTTTCCATCAAAGCATTGACCGACGCGCCTGTTCGGACAGCACCCCCACCACGCGAAGCGTCTGCGGGTGGAAGCGGCGGCGGTGGCGCACGCGGCGGCGATCGTCGTCGTGATGGACGAACCGCTGCGCCAGAAGTCGCTCGCGAAGAAGATCCAGAGTTGCGGAAGCTCCGCGCTCGCTTCGGCGGATTCGGCGAACTCAAGGGCGGACTTTCGTAACAAGCTGATCGCACGAGATCACACGCAAAAACACACGAACCGCGAGTCTGGGCTCGCGGTTCGTGTTTTGTGGCCGTGCTGCAGAAGAGTCAGTTGCTTGGAGTTGAAGCGTGCTGCGTGACCGCAGGATCTGCATCCTCACCAACGCGGCCTGAGGGAACCAACGCCACCGTGGTCCCTTCTCTGATGTGGGGACTTAACCGCCAGTCTTGAACTGCGCCAAGAGTCCCTTCAACTGTGTGACTTGCGACGCGGTTTCTTCGCTCGCCGCACTCAGCTCTTCGCTGTTTCCAGCGTTCTGCTGCGTGACCTTGTCAAGTTCAGACACGCCCGAGTTGACTTGCGAGATGCCCTGTGCCTGTTCCTTGCTCGCACCTGCGATCTGCGTGAGCAAGTCATTGACCTCCTTCGTACCCATGACGATCGTTCGAAGCGAACCATCGACCTCGTTGCAAAGCGTCACTGCTCGATTGGCGCGAACCGTCGACTCATCAATCATGGCGGCGGTCTCACGCGCAGCCTGCGCGCTGCGTTGCGCGAGTGTGCGCACTTCCTCCGCCACGACTGCGAATCCCTTTCCAGCTTCACCAGCACGCGCGGCTTCCACCGCAGCGTTGAGCGCCAGCAAGTTGGTTTGGAATGCGATCTCGTCGATGACCTTGAGCACCTTGCCGATCGAGTCACTCGACTGCTTGATCGCGCCCATCGCTTCGGTCATGCGTGCCATACCTTCCTGACAGGAATTGGCCTTCTCGCGAGCGGCATCACTTCGCGTCACTGCCGAGGTGCAGTTCTCCGCGTTGCGCTCGGTCATCGAGGACATCTCCTCGAGGCTTGCCGAAATCTGCTGCAAACTCGCGGCCTGCTGGCTCGCGCCGCTCGCCACCGATTGACTCGTCGAAGCGACCTGCGTGCTTCCTGCGTCAATCTCCGCAGCGCCGCGTCGAATATCAGAGAGGATGCGATCGAGTTTCTCGATGAAACGGTTGAACCAGGTTGAGAGCACGCCGAGTTCGTCCTTCGAGTCCGCCTTCAAGCGTTGCGTGAGATCGCCATCGCCCTCGGCGATGTCCTTTAGGCGCGCAATCATCTCGCGCATCGGTCGACCGAACGCGATGGTCAAGATCCAGCTGAATCCGACGATGCCAACGATCAGCACCGGTACGCTCCACATGGCGCCGTAACTGACGAAACCAGCGACTTGTTCGTCCATGGGGGCGAGTGGCATCGCAACTTCATACGCACCGTGCGTCCCGCCAACTTTCCAATCTTCCATCGGGAAGCCGAGCGCATCCTTGCCATCGCCATCTGGATCGTATTTTCCTCCAGGTGCGCCGTGACAAAGCATGCAACTCTCGTCGAGCTTGATGGCTCGAAGGTAGTGGAGCGTGTTGGTTGCGTGATCGACTCGACCCAGACTCGTAGCCTGACCGGAGGCGACCTGCGTCTCAAGCTCCTTCAAGAGATTGGCGCGGAAAGTGCCGGAATCTGGCTCGTTTTTCTTGTTTCGCGCATCAAACGCGATGACCTTGAAGTCGATGTTCTCGCTCTTGGCGGCCTTTTCTGCCGTCACCCAGCCAGTCACAACCGGGATGGTCTGGAAGAAGCGGCTCTTCGAGTAGTCCCCGCCCTTGGCTACATCCTCCTTCAGTTCGGTCATCAATTCATCCACCGCGATCGACTTCTTCAGGAAGAGTTCACTGGCGTGATTCTTCGCTTCGTCAGCGACTGCGGTGAATGCGGCAGCCTTCTCCATCATTGCGGCTTCAGCGCTTTCGCGGAATCGTTTGACGAAGACGGTGTAACTAACGCCAGCGACCGCAAGGGTGACGAGCGTTGCTAAGAGAATGATGCGAGTACTGAGCGAGATATTTTTGAGCCACGAGAACATGTTCGAAACCTCCAAGATGGCGCGATCAACGCCGCGACGAGCAGCAACGACCCACGGTCACTCGCGAACATCGACGGCGACGCAAATTCTCTTCAAGATCTTGTCTAATCTCCTCGCACAACGGGGAACATTCCCGACTCGCCACCCCGATCTCACATCCTTCACATCATCGCGTGGATGTTAGGTCAGGAGCAGGCTCTTGAGACCGTCGATGTCGACGCACGCAATCTTGCTGCCTGAGACCGCATCACGGCCGAAAGGGATGTGAAACTGCGTGGGAATCCGGAGCAAAGAGAGAGGCGTCCCAGAAATCCGAGAGTCGAATCGGTCGACTCGACCCTTCGATATCTGTTGCGATGTGCACTTCGGTTCATCACAGCCAGAATCGACAAGCGCTTGCGCGACTTGCGATGCATTCGCGTCGGTCTCGATGCGGAGATGCAGCATCGGATCGAGATCGAGTTGACCTCGTGCCGCGCGACCGAGCAGCAGTGGGTTGGAACCGCCAAAGCGAGTGGCGAGTGACTCAAGCAATCCGAGCGCGGCTGAGAGTTGCGCATGAATCCGCTGCTTGCGCCCCTCTACACCGATCTCCTCTTCCTCTTGCGCCTGCGCGTGCTTGCGGCACTCCGACTGGCTCGGTCGCGGAACTCCCTGCAATCCCATGCGAGCCGCGACCACTTCGACCGCGGCATCGAGCGAAGTCGCGCCGCCCTTCCTGTAGAGTCGAACTGCCGCCGCGAGTAGTTCATCGGCGGATGATGATTCGTGTGGAACGCTTGGGTCGAACATTGCGTCAGTGTAGAACAACGAGCGACGCGAGACCGGAGTAAAGTTCGCATCGCCCATGCAGCCTCTCACTCCAGACGAATGCCGCGCACTTGGTTCACTCATCGAAAAGGCGCTGACGACGCCTGCGCAGTATCCGCTTTCGCTGAACGCACTGCAGCTCAGCATCAACCAAAAGTCCAACCGCGATCCGGTGGTAGAGCTCGATGAAGCGTCGGTCCTGCGCGCAGTGGATGGTCTTGCAAGCAAGTCTCTCGCTCGCGCGGTGAATCTCAGCGGCGCGCGGGTTGAGAAGTTTCGACACATCGCAAACGAAACACTGGGACTGCGGGCGCCAGAACTCTCGCTCTTGAGCGAGTTACTTCTACGCGGACCACAAACTGCGGGCGAGCTCCGCTCTCGAGCGTCGCGCATGCATCAATTCGAATCGATTGCCTTGATCGAGAACACGCTCAAAACATTGAGCGAGCCGTCAGGAGCGGACGCGGGTACGGCACGAGGAGCACTCGTCCAAGAGATTCCGGCGAGTCCCGGCGAGCGCGCGACACGATGGATGCAACTCCTGCAACCAAGACTCCATCCGCTTCAAACTAGCACAACGCGCGTTGAGCAAAGCGAAGCGCAGACACCGCGCGTGGATCTCGGCGCGCTCGAGGCACTCACGCTGCGCGTCTCACAACTCGAACAAGCGGTCGAGGCGCTCAAGCGTGCACGCCCCTCACTCTGAGAGCGCCATCGACGACACATCTTCTCCCTCAACTCTGAAGCGCATGAGGAAGTACGCGCGCGTGGCCAGCTCGCTCAGCAACGAGAGGACATAGGCGCCAAACAGGGCGTGAAAGAGCGTGAACCACGCACTCACGATGAGGCCGGCGTAACGCTGGGTCGAAAAGAGTGTGTCGACGCCGCCGTCGAGGCCCATCGACGCTGGAAGCGTTGTTGGCTTCGAAAAGAGTGATCCGCTTCCAAGAAGGAGCGACTCCGACCACTCGAGTCCTACACCAACGAGCACGCTGCCAATCGAAATCGCCGCGATGGTGATGAGCAGCACGAGAAACCAATCCATAGGACGGGCGATGACGAGCGAGGCGGCGCGTGTGACGGCGTCCGCGAGATCCGCATCCTCAACCGCGACTGCTGGAGGCATGAGCAGAAGCGCGAGCGATGCGACAACTGCGACGACACAGGCGAGCAGCGAGAAAAGCAGCGCCGCGGGAAAGAGAACGGCGGAGAGCATGTCGACACCAGGCACCCACAAGAGTGCAGAGAGCACTGCGGGGATGACGAGCAGCACCGCGACCAATGCCACTGGTGCGAGCGGAAGCATGAGGCATCGCATCGACCGATCGCGTGCGAACCACGCACCCTCTCGCGCGGACAGTTTGATCCCTCGCGCGAGTTCACTCGCGCTCATCCGACTCAATGCGGCCATCGCGAAACACGCGCAGGCAAGCACCGCAAGGAGCACGAGGCTCGCCGCGACCGGATCTGCGCGCCACAACGCCGCTGGAGTCCCCGCCACGGCCTGCGAGATTGCAACGAGGAAGCCGTCAAAGTCGAGAGCGAACAACTCCATGATGACCTGTGACGCGGCACGCTTCTCATCCTGCGCGAACGACTCGAAGAGGCGACGCGGTCGAACCTCTTCGATCGTGGCGAGCGCGCGAGCCAACGCCTTGTTTGCGCCTGTTGTAGCCCTCGCGCGAGCAGCGTCATCGAGGGTCGCGTCCGCCGCGATCTCGTCGAGTCGCGTTGCGACTCCATCACGCGCAATCTCTCGCAACGCCTCAATCGAAAGGTTCCAAGTCAACACTCCGTCACCAGCCTGCTGCTGATCGGCAGCGAGGAGTTGCAACATGCCATCAAAGGCAACCGGATCCGCGACCGCTTCCCGCACCGCGGCCTGCGCGCGCATCGCGGCAATGCGAGCGTCACTGGGTGTCCGCTCAGGGGCGTGAAGCCCCCGAGTGGTGAAATCTCGCTGCGTGAATCCATCGCCGATGGTGAAAATCCCCATGACGATGAACACGAACATGAGCGCGATGGGGAATCTCGATGGGTTGAGCGCTGCCGGCACCGCGTCAAAGAGCGAAAAAAGCCGTGTTGCCGATGCACATCGGGGAGATGAAGTCGAGCGTGTTGGGCATCCCATCGTGGGGAGCATCCTAACTCGTTCGCGTCCCTTCTTTCGCACC
Source organism: Planctomycetia bacterium (assembly GCA_005790605.1). Classification (GTDB taxonomy): domain Bacteria; phylum Planctomycetota; class Phycisphaerae; order Phycisphaerales; family SM1A02; genus F1-140-MAGs142. Next base: position 13,906 of record SXUI01000040.1, read on the forward strand.
TCGATTGCGGCACAAGCAGCGGCCCACTTCGCAGGATAGAGTCACGCGCATGACTCCTTCGCTCTCACCGCTCGACACTTGCGCGTCCACCGCCACCTTGCAATCTCGAGTCATCGCGCATTGCGAGGCCGACGAAGGCAAAGCCGTCGAGCGACTCTGCGCGATTCTCAGAATCCCAAGCATCAGTACGGACCCCGCATACGAGCGCGATGTGCGTCGGGCAGCGGATTGGCTCGCGGCGGATCTCACCACGCTTGGATTCACTGCCGAAGTGTGCAAGACGATTGGACACCCAATCGTCGTCGCGCACCACCCCGGAGTCGGTGCGGCCGCGAAGCATGCGCCGCGAGTGCTCTTCTATGGACACTACGATGTGCAACCCGCAGACCCATTGGACTTGTGGACGAGCCCACCGTTTGAACCGGCAATCGTGAACGGCCCCAAGGGCCCGCGCGTCGTGGCTCGAGGCGCGGTGGATGACAAAGGTCAGGTGATGAGTTTTCTCGAAGCGTTGCGCGGCTGGCACGCGATCGCGGGCGGTCCGCCAGTCCCCGTGACGGTGATGCTTGAAGGTGAAGAAGAAGCAGGCAGTAAGAGTCTTGAGCCATTTCTCCATGCTGCGAAGGACCGGCTCGTTGGCGATGTCTGCATCGTGAGCGATACGGGTATGTGGGATATCGATACACCTGCGATCACGACTCGACTCCGTGGCTTGGTGTATCTCGAATGCACGATTCACGGCCCATCGCGAGACCTCCATAGCGGCATGTACGGCGGTGCGGTTCCCAATCCGATCCAAGTGCTTGCCGATGTGGTTCACTCTTTTCACGATGCAGACCGGAGAATCACCGTCGCTGGTTTCTACGAGGGCGTCGAGGAACTTTCGCCACAGACTCGCGCCCAGTGGGAGTCGTTGGGCTTCAGCGACGCGGAGTTTCTCGGCGACATCGGGTTGCCATGCGGATTTGGAGAGAAGGGCCGCAGCTCGCTCGAGCGCACATGGTCACGCCCCACGCTCGAAGTCAACGGCATCTTTGGCGGATACACCGGCAAGGGCGCCAAAACCGTCATCGGCGCGTTCGCGACAGCGAAGATCTCGTGCCGCCTCGTTGGCCAGCAGGATCCAGATCGCATCAGTGCCGCACTCAAGGCGCACATCATCGAGAGATTGCCCGCAGGATGCCGCGCGGAGTTCGAAAGTCACGGAGCGAACCCTGCCATCAGCGTGCGCGAATCGTCTCCGTACCTCACACTCGCAAGCAAAGCACTTGAAGATGTCTACGGTCGAAAGCCGCTTCTGATTGGAACTGGCGGTTCTATTCCCGCGGTTGGATCCATCAAGCAGATTCTTGGAATGGACTCGCTCCTCATCGGCTTCGGACTTGACGATGATTGCGTCCACTCCCCCAACGAAAAATTTGAGCTGCGCTGCTTCCACAACGGAACGAAGTGTCACGCCGCGCTCTTGGGCGAACTCGCGAGCCTCAAGCAGCGCTAGGTCGCCCTGCAGTCAATCCCACCTCAGTTGCGACCGCGGCGACCAGAGCGAAGCCGTTCAGTCTGCATCCTCAGTTCCGCGACGCGGTGTACGAAATCCACGCGCTCCGCAATGATGCGCAGCGTCGCAACACCCGCACAGCATGCGATGAGGAAAGTGACGACGACGAGCGCGGAGTCCATATGCCTCCCATCGGCACAACGACGTCGTCGCTGCAGGCGCGACGCGCGACTTCGTGAATTCTGCTCCCCTCTATGCGGAGCTCTCGCGGGTATCTTGTCGCAACGCATGCTTGTGAGTCCATGGATTCCCTATCTTCGTGCCCTCGGTCGTGCAATCAACGGGAGATGCGCGCGGCAAGCCATCGGCATCGTGGCAGTCCTCGCGAGCTTGGGCGTCGCTGCCTCCGTGCACGCGCAGGCAGAGCTTCGCCTGCTTCAGTTCGGGGTCGGCAATGTCGCGCGCGTCGGTGACCCAGTCAGCCTGCTCGTTGAAGTTCGAAACACGCTTGACGCGCCGACAGAGGTTGAACTTGTTTGGGAAACGCGCAACGCAGATGGCGACATTGAAGAGAACGCGCGTGGTTTCGTCCTCAACCCCGGTCAGCCAACCCAGCGCTGGCTCTACGGAACGACGCCGGAGTCGATCAGCGTCGCTGATGCATCAAGCGCGGTGACAAACCTCCGCCTCTATTCGATCTCCGACGGACAACGGAAGCGCGAACTTGCGGCGCTCGCGATGAGCCCAGAGTCAGCAGAGACTCCAGGAATTGTCGTTGCGCACTCCGTCGACATCTTGGGCGTCATGGGCGCGCAGTCCTTGGGTCTGAGCGGATACGCGGCAAGTTACGACGGCAGGAGTTCGCCAGCGCACAACGCAACGGCCGTCATCGCGCGCATCGGAGCGGTCGAAGGCATTCCCGATCGGTGGTACGGCCTTGCCGCGCTTGACGCGTTGATTTGGACAGATGGATCAGCGGCTCCCGCGCGATTGAGTACGGATCAGTCGGACGCAATTCTCGAGTGGGTCGAGCGAGGCGGGCATCTCGTCATCGCGCTTAACGCCAACGGAGATCCGTGGGATCTCGGTGGCATGGGAAGGCACGCCCTGCAACCAGTGCTTCCGTTGGTTGCTCCGACGCGCGTTGAAGCAGTGCCACTGAGCGACATTCTCCCAGTGCTAACGCTCGGCACTCAAAATCGAGCGCTCAACGCGTCCACGCGCATTGCGATTTTCGAGAAGGAACAACTTGATCGGCAGTGGCAACCGCTTCTTGCATTTCCTTCGAAGAAAACTGCCGCGGGATTTGCGGCGCCGCGCGAAGGATCGCTCGACGCCAAGATCTTCGCCATCGAGCGAATCTACGGATACGGGACGATCACCCTGATCGGACTTGATCTGTACGAGATTTCGGCGAGGCGATTACAAGCCGACACTTCCCTGCCGCAATGCGATGTGTTCTGGAATCGCATCCTTGGTCGGCGCGGCGACACTCCGTCAGCGGGCGAGCTCAAGGCGCTCGACGACGCGAAGCAACTCGCCAAAGGCGGCGTTTCGAGCGATCTTGAAGGCGGAAGGCTGATCACCAATCGCATCGGTTTGCCGGGCTCCGCAGCAATCAGCGTGCTCGCTGCCGCCGGAACGTTCGGCCTCTATTGGATTCTTGCCGGACCACTCGGCTTCACGATCCTCAAGGCGGTGCGACGAGATCGCGCGGCGTGGGTCTACGCAGCGCTCCTTTCACTCGCCTTCGCCGTCGGCATTTGGTTCGTGGGTAACGCACTCGCTGGTCGCACAGCAAAAGTCCGCTACTTGATGTTCCTTGACGCGGCCGCGCGCCCACAAGGCGAGACCTCGCTCCTCCAACGACAACCCGCTCGCGCGAGCGGTTGGCTGTCGGTGCATGTTCCTTCGTACTCCCCAACGACCCTTCAGCTTGGTACACCTGAGGACGGAAGATCGATGGTGCGAAGTTGGCTCAATCCCTCCGATCCGATCATTGAAGGATTTCCAAGTCAAGCGCGCGTGCGTCGCCCGCTCGACGGCGATGGCACACTCACGATGATTTCCCGAGCCGCGAGCACTGACTTTTCATTCCGCTGGCTCGGCGGTCTCGATGCTGGTTGGGGAACGCTCCCGTCCATCGCATCGCCTGTCCGCGTCGATGTTGATCGCCGGAAGTCGCCGATTGATGTGCGGATCGTGGGCACGCTTGTGCATGGTTTGCCGAGCACGCTCCGCAATGTGATGCTCGTGCATGTGTGGCCGCTGCGAACACCGCCAGTCAGTCTGCTCAGCGGATTCCCACCAGAACGCGCACCGAGCGGGTCTATGCCAAACCTCGGCATTTCCGCCATTCTGCCCGAATGGCAGGCAAATACGCCCCTCGATCTTGCGAAGGTGTTCCAGCCGTCGACATCGGCGAACGATGGTTCACTCGAAGCGCAATTCGACTTTCGGTTTTATGACGCAGTGCGAAACCTCGCGTCGCCCTTCAACAACTTCGGCATGCACCGTGTGACGCAAGCGGAGGAAGAGCGATTCCTGCAAATGCTCTCTTTCTACAACATGCTCGAGCCGCCCAAGTACGCGCATGCCGCAGGTGCCGAGTCCAAACTGCTGCAAACAGAACGCGTCATCGCACGCGATGTTGATATCTCGAAGTGGTTCACACGCCCCTGCCTTATTGTGTACGGCCTCATGGAAAGCGATACGTCGCCGCTTCCACTCCGCGTCGACGGCGATGCAGTGGATGCCACTGGAGAGATTGTGCTGCGCTGGATTCTTCCCCTCCCCTCCGACAACGATGCGCAAGACATCGTCCCACCGGCTCGTCATGAGCGAGAACCGACAATCCCTGAACAAACCGAGAGCACAGAGCAGCCTGAGGCCGCGTGACCCGTTGACTGATGGAGTTTTTCTATGGCGATGATCGAGACTGTCAACCTCACGAAAAAGTACGGCGACCTGATTGCGCTCGACAATCTCAATCTCTCGATTGAGGAAGGCGCGTGCTTTGGGTTCATCGGCCCCAACGGCGCTGGGAAGACGACCACCATCAAGATCCTCGCGACCCTGCTCAAGCCAACTTGGGGCGAGGCGCGCATTGATGGAAAGACGGTCGGCTATCAGAATCATCTCATTCGCCCGCTCATTGGATATGTCCCGGATTTCATGGGCGCGTATCAGGACATGACCGTCGCGGAGTACTTGGAGTTTTTCGCGGCGTGCTATGGCCTTACCGCAGGAAAACGGGAGAAGACGATCGCGGATGTTCTCGCGCTCACCGATCTTTCCCACAAGAACAGCAGCGAAGTGAATGGTCTCTCGCGCGGAACCCAGCAGCGGCTCGCCGTTGCGCGTGTGTTACTCCACGACCCCAAAGTACTCTTGATGGATGAACCTTCAAGCGGTCTCGATCCGCGAGCGCGCATCGAGATGCGCGAGCTCCTCAAGGAGCTGCGTCGCATGGGCAAGACCATCCTAATTTCCAGCCACATCTTGTACGAGCTCGCCGAACTCTGCAACACCGTGGGTGTCGTCGAACAAGGCAAGTTGATTTTCGCCGGCTCGGTGCATGAGATCATGGCGCGCGCGAAAGTTGGGCAAGTCGTGCAAATCGTCGTGGAGGAACGCCGCACGGACGCTGCTGAGCTTCTCGGAAAACTCAAGGGCGTCCTCAGCGTTGACCTCGTCGATGACGGCAACACGCAGCGCATGGATGTGACACTCGAGCCAAACTCGCTGCTGTCGCCGAGCGAACTCGCCTCGAGGTTACTCGCCAATGGCTTCCGACTCTCCCGGTTGCAACCCGAACAGATCAGCCTCGAAACGGCATTCATGCGTCTAACCAAGGGCATTGTGAGTTAGGATTTCCACGCGTGTCGAAGCCCCCCCGCATCCTCTTCATCGCCAGTAAAGAACGAGCCCGCACTCGCGAAGTCTACGCCGCGGTGCACTCGACCCTGAGTCGCGCGCACGCGGAGATCGTGCAGTGCGATGCCAACGATGCCGCATGCATTGCGGAAGGCAATTGCGACTTCGCGATCGTCATTGGCGGTGACGGAACGATCATCGAGCAGGCGCGGCTGCTCCTCCAACGCGCCACGCCGATCATCGGCATCAACGCGGGTCGAGTTGGGTTTCTCGCGGAGTTCGATAGCGAGAGCTTTCACCGGCACGCACAGTTCATTCTTGAAGGCCGCGCGACTGTTCGCGCACGCACGGTGCTTGAAGTCGCCGCGACGCGCGCGGGCGAACGCATCGGAGGCGGTATCGCGATCAACGATTGCGTGATTACTGCGGGTGAACCATTCCGGATGATCGAGCTTGGACTCACCGTTGACGGCGAAGCCGGACCCGAACTCGTCGGTGATGGTGTCATCGTTGCAACACCAACAGGATCGACTGCCTACAGCGCGTCCGCGGGCGGCGCGATCGTGCACCCCTCGCTCGATGCACTCTCGATTGTTCCGATCTGCGCGCAGAGTCTCGCGTTCCGCCCAGTCACGCTTCCCGATTCGGCGCGCATCGAGTTCACGATTCAACGCGCCAACCAAGGGACGGCGCTCATACTTGACGGCGTGAAGACTGCCTCGCTCGAAGTAGGCGACCGTATCGCGATTGCGCGGAATGCGCAGGGCGCGCTCTTCGTCACAAATCCCGACAACTCCTATTGGCGCACGCTCACGGAGAAGCTCCGCTGGGCAGCGATGCCAAGCTACCGCACCGAGAGTCGGTAGACGCGCGCCGCAAGCCTTCGGACTGCCGCGGCTATCCTGCGCCTTGACCGAGACCACACATGATTGACCTGAAAGAACTGCGCGAGAATCCTGATCGCTTCCGACAAGGCGTAGCCGACAAGGCGATGAGTGTCGACATTGATCGCTTACTCGCGCTTGACGAAGCGCGTCGTTCGATTCTCACGAGACAAGAATCCGCGCGCGCGGAACAAAATCGGATCTCGAAGGAACTTGGTCCAAAGCTCGGCCAACTCAAGGGGAAGGCCAAGGGTGCGCACGGCGACGATCGCGCTGCGCTCGACGCAGAGATTGCGCAACTCGAGTCGCGACCCGCGGCGCTGAAGTTAGAGATCCAAGAGTGCGAACAACGCATCCTTGCAATCGAGCCGGAGTGGAAATCACTTTGGATGCAAGTGCCGCAACCTCCCTCCGCGGATGTGCCCAAAGGCAAGGGCAGCGAAGACAATGTCGAGATCCGCCGCTGGGCTCCCGCGAAGTGGGACTGGAGCAAGTCCTTCGAACAGAATCGCGGATTCAAACCGCGCACGCATGTCGAACTTCTGAAGATGCATCGACTCGCCGACTTCGAGCGCGGCGTCAAGATGTCGGGAACTCGGCACTATGTCTTGACCGGACTCGGCATGCGACTCCACCAAGCCGTGCTTCGATACGCGGTCGATTTCATGGCGGACAAACGAGGCTTCACACCGATGGGCGTGCCCGTCATCGTGAAAGAAGAATGCATGGTGGGAACTGGCTTCTTTCCCGCTGGTCGCGAACAGGCGTATCACATCGAGGAGTCGCGTCGTGGATCGGGTCACGATCTCTTTCTCACGGGCACCGGCGAGGTCGGGCTCATGGGCATCCACGCGGATGAGATCTTAAACCTCGAAGATCTTCCGCTGAAGTACTGCACCGTGTCGACCTGTTTCCGCCGCGAAGCTGGCGCCGCAGGAAAGGACACTGCGGGTCTCTATCGCATTCACCAATTCGACAAAGTTGAACAGGTTGTCGTCTGCAAGGCAGATGATGCGGAGAGTCGCGCGTGGCATGCGCAGATGATTGAGACAGTCGAGACGATTCTGCAATCGTTTGAACTTCCATACCGACTGCTCCAATGCTGCACGGGCGACCTTGGCGTGAAGAACGAGGACATGATCGACATCGAGAGTTGGATGCCTGGCCGTGGCGAGATCGGAGCGGATGGTTCGCCGCTTGGAGCTTTCGGCGAGACGCATTCCGCAAGCCGCTTGAGAGATTTCCAGTGCCGCCGACTCAATCTTCGCTACAAGGATGCGCAGGGAAAGACGCAATTCGCATTCGCGCTCAACAACACGGTGATCGCAAGCCCGCGCGTGCTCATTCCTATTCTTGAGATGCACCAACAACCGAATGGCGCCGTCGTCATTCCGCCCATCCTGCGACCGTACATGGGCGGCATCTCGAAGATTGGTGATGCGTGATCGCGGCGGCGCGAGGCCTGCCGCAAAATCTCGATCAATCGCACCGCTCTGCGGTCATATCGCGTCCCCATGAGCGTTGAGATTGCAACCCATTGCAACGACGAGACACTCATGCAGCACCGCGCGCACTCTCGAACATCTCTTTCACTCGCACTTCTTCTTTGCGCCAGCACGGTTGCCTTCGGACAGGACGCGCCGACTGACGCGCCGCCCCCACCTCTTGGCGATGGCCCAAGCATGCGCGGGCCAGGTGGGCCAGGTGGTCCGATGCGCGCCGAACGCAAGGTATTGAAAGAGTTCGACAAGGATGGAAACGGTCGTCTTGAGGGCGTGGAGCTTGAAACTGCGCGCGAAGAACTTCGCAAGAACCCCGCGCCGACCCGACAAGGTCGAGGCGGCATGCGAGGCGGGCCGGGTGGTGGACCAGGTGGCGGTCCAGGTGGGGGTCCAGGTCCCCAGCGCCCAGCGACTTCTCCTGGCCGCACCGTTTCGCCAACAGAAGTCACGAACTACCCTGACGCCCCGCTCTACGACACGAGCATCGTTCGCACGATTTTCTTCACTATTGATTCGCCCGACTGGGAAGCGGAACTCGAGCTCTTCCACGGCACGGACATCGATGTGCCTTCCACGATGATCGTTGATGGGAAAGAGTACCCAGGCGTCGGGCTCCACTTCCGCGGCGCGTCAAGTTACATGATGGTGCCGAAGGGATCGAAGCGATCGCTCAATGTCTCGGTGGATCACTCGAATCCCAAGCAGCAACTACTCGGACACAACACACTCAACCTGTTGAATTGCAGCGGTGATCCGTCGATGCTCTCGACGCTGCTCTACTCGCGCCTCGCTGCGCCACATATCGCCGTGCCAAAGGCGAACTTCGTCGAGGTCGTCGTCAATGGCGCGTCATGGGGAGTCTTCGTCAGCGTCGAACAATTCAATGCGCAGTTCGTGAAGGAGCATTGGCCGCAATTCAAAGGCGAAGGCGCGCGATGGAAAGTGCCGGGTTCGCCGCAAGGCAGCGCGGGACTCGATGACAAGGGCGACGACCTCGCGTCCTATCAATCGCGATACGAAATCAAGTCGAAGGATCGCGAAGAGGATTGGGGCGCGCTCATGCATTTGTGCGATGTCCTTTCCAACACACCGAGCGACGAACTTGAAGCCGCACTCACGCCGATTCTCGATATCGAGGGCGCGCTTTGGTTTCTCGCGCTCGATATGGTGACTTCCAACAGCGATGGATTCTGGACGCGTGCGAGCGATTACTCGATATACCGCGATCCCACTGGGGTCTTCCACATTCTTCCACACGACATGAATGAAGCTTTCAAGATGCACGCGGGCGGGCCTGGGATGAGAGGTCGCCGCCTAGGTGCGGGAAATCCGGGACCTGACGGCCCGCCTGCGCAACGCGGTGAAGGCAGGATGCCGCCCGATGATCGCGGAGGTCGCGATGATCAAGCACGCGGAAGGCAACCGGAGTTTTCGCTTCCGCGACCACCACAAGACGGAGGCGTGCCACCCGATGGCGGTCCACCGATGGACGGCCCTGGTGGCGGTTTCGGCGTGCGTGGCGGCGGACAAGCCGGCGGAGGAGGCGATGGAACCAAGCTCGACCCACTCATGGGAATCGACGACAGCATGAAGGCACTCCGCAGCAGATTGCTTTCGGTTCCTTCATTCCGTGCGCGTTACCTCGCGAAAGTCAAGACCCTCGCAGGTGAACTCGCCTGGTCGAAGCTTGGTCCCTTCATCACGCAGGAGCGAGAACTGATCGCGCCATTCGTCGAACGCGACACGCGAAAACTCTCCACCTACGAGGACTTCCTCGCGCTCACTTCGGACGCTGAACCACAGACCGACGCGAGCGCGAATGCTCCCCGGGCGAACCAAAGTCTGCGCGCGTTCTGTACGCTACGCTCGAAGTACCTCATGGAGTACGCACCGAAGGCCGCGACTCCGGATCCCGCTGCGTCACGCAATCCGCCTCCCGCGCGCTAACCCATCGAAGGCACCGCTCCCTTGCTCGACTCCATTCAGCAGACCTTCGCGTCGAACAGCTCCGTAGGCGTCGGTGAAGCGTTTTGGCGATTGTTTGCCGCGCTCCTTCTCGGCATCGCGGTCGCGATCATTTACCGACTCACGCGAGGACCCCGCGCGCAGCGTTCGCTCCTTGCGACACTCGTCATGCTTTCGGTGCTGCTTTCGATCACGACGCTTGTGATTGGCGACAACATCGCTCGCGCATTCAGCATCGTCGGCGCGCTTTCCATCGTTCGTTTTCGAACGGTCGTGAACGACACGCGTGATACCGCGTTTGTGATCTTTGCAGTCGCGGTTGGTATGGCTGCGGGCGCGGGTTACACGGCCGTACCACTCCTGTCGCTTCCATTTGTTTGGTGCGCCGCTTGGATCTGCACGCCATTCCAGTCGGGCGCTCCGGCAAAGAAGCTTGCCTACAAAGCAACCTTGCGTCTCTCGCGGGAGCACGCCCAAAGCACTCGCGTTGCGGAGGCGCTTACTGCGCAGACGAAGAGGTGTGTGCTGCGAGGGGTGACGAGCGCAAAGGGCGACGCATCCTCTGTGCGGGTGTACGCCATTCGACTCGAGTCGGAGGCGGCGCTCCTTCCGCTGATCGAATCGTTGCAGAGCCTCGAAGGCGTGCAAGGGGTCGAAGTTAAGCGTGATTAGGCGAGCGCGGAACGCTTTCCCAGCAGTCGCGGCGAGCGCTTGGCGTACGGAGAAATACAAGACTTCAACTACCGCGCTGCACTGCGAGGGAGCACGGTTTCGTGCGGCTGGGATCGGCTTCAGGCGCGTTCGCGCTGCGACTTCGAAAGTTGCAACTCCCTCGGCTCAAGCCGACCATGCGGATTGACGAAAGTAGGCTTCGCTGTACACTTCCCGCCCCTGTCGCAAGGCAGGACAATTCCCCTGTAGCTCAATTGGTAGAGCGGGCGGCTGTTAACCGCCAGGTTACTGGTTCAAGTCCAGTCGGGGGAGTTCAACCGGTCGACCTCACACGAGGCCGACCGGTTTGTTTAGAGGGTGACGCGAGAGAAACGGCCTCGTTGCGCGGTGTGACGAGGGTTTCGCGCTCTCGCGTTTGTAGTAAGCGTGATGGGTCCCGATCGAAACGGTGGTGAAATTGGCGAAAACTCGCCGCGATCTCACGCGCTCTCTGAATTGGTTTACAGCCTTCGGAGATCGGGGGTCTATCGAAACGACTCGCATTGCCCTGACAGCCTGCGACCACCGGCAGATGTAGCAAGGAGTGGTCGCACTCACTTGCGGCCTCACAACTTGAGGTAACCAGCATGCCACACGACCAGCGCTCCGCGATTTCCCCGCGGGCGGCGATGCCACTCGCACCACTCCCAACTGCGGACGCCCTCGTCAATGAGATCGCTTCGCTGCTCGGCGCGGGTATCGCGCGCGTCGTCGAAGCCAACGCGGTGAAGGACGCGGAGCAAGTCGTGGCATTCGCCCCGTGCATGGAACTTGCCATCAACCGCGCCTCATGGCTCACTGTGCGGAGGAGCGACCGCGAGTGCGGCGAGTCCAACGAGAGAGCACGCACACGAGCACGCACATGATCACAACCATCGACAGACATGCGACCACCGATTCGATGCCGATCGCGCAGCGCCTCGCTGACCTCGAGCGCATGACTGCGACACAACTTCGAGTTCGCCACGCCGAGGTCTTTGGAGAGAAGTCGAGATCAGGAAATCGCCAGTGGCTCTTTCGCCGCATTGCGTGGCGGATTCAATTCGACGCCGAAGGAAGCTTCGCGCAGAGAGCCGACGACCAAGCTCGTGCGCTCGCGAAGCAATACGCCTTTGATAGCGACATCCGATTCCGGCCACCGAAGACGCCACCGGCAGTCGAACTCGCTGAGCCAACTGTGACCATGCATGTTTCAGCGCCGCGCGACGGCAGGCTTCCGCCGCCGGGCAGTGTCATCGTGCGCAAATTCAAGGGCGGCGACCACCGCGTCACAGTCATGCCGTCGGGGTTTGACTACGACGGCGGCCACTACAAGTCGCTCAGCGCGGTCGCACATGCGATCACCGGAAGCCACTGGAACGGAATGCTGTTCTTCGGCCTCAGCAGCCGCGCGAAGCAAGGACTTGCGACATGAGCAAGGCGAACGCTGAACCCAAGCGCGTCGTTCGATGCGCGATCTACACGCGCAAGTCAAGCGACGACGGCCTCGAACTCGACTTCAACAGCCTCGATGCGCAGCGCGAGTCAGCGGAGGCGTTCATTGCAAGTCAGCGCGGCGACGGCTGGCAAGTGATCACGACGCGCTACGACGACGGCGGATTCTCCGGCGGCACCATGGAGCGCCCCGCGCTCGAAGCGCTTCTTGAAGACATTCGTGCGGGACTCGTCGACTGCGTGGTCGTCTACAAGGTGGATCGGCTGAGCAGATCCCTTCTTGACTTCACGAAGATCATCGGCACGTTTGACGCGCACCATGTCGCGTTCGTATCGGTGACTCAGCACTTCAACACCACGCACTCGATGGGCCGATTGACGCTGAACATCCTCCTTTCGTTCGCGCAGTTCGAGCGGGAGATCATCAGTGAACGGACCCGCGACAAGATCGCTGCCTCGCGCAAGAAGGGCATTTGGGGCGGAGGACGACCAATTCTCGGCTACGACATCGAGCGAAGCCCGGGAGGCAGTCGGCTCCTGGCCAACGAGATCGAGGCAGAGCGTGTCCGCTCCATCTTCAGCATGTACCTCGAGCTCGGTTCGATGTCGCAAGTATTGCGTCAACTTGATGAACTCGGTTGGCAGAACAAACAGTGGCTCGGCAAGGACGGTCGCGTCATGGGAGGGCGGACATTCAACAAGTCGCAGCTCTTCTGCCTCCTGACGAACCCCGGCTATATCGGGAAAATCCGCCACAAAGACAATCTCTTCGACGGCCTGCATGAAGCGATCGTCCCTGCGGATCTGTTCAGCAAGGTGTCGACTGCCTTACGAGAGAACCGAACCAACGATGGTCGGGGCGCCAACAACAGCCGTTGTGCACTGCTGCGCGGACTCGTGCGTTGCAAGGCTTGTGGTTGCGCAATGACGCACCACTTCACCGCCTCGAAGGGGAAGTCGTCGGCCAAGCGCGAGTACCGCTACTACGTCTGCACTCGCGCGCAGAAGCGCGGTTGGAACTGCTGCCCAGCACCATCCCTTCCCGCCGAAGAACTCGAACACTTTGTGGTAGCGCAGATCCGCGCTGTGGGAAGCGACAACGCCACGACGGCGGCGGCCGTCCGCGCGGCGCAGGTGCGACTCAAAGCGCGGTCGCAAGAGCTCAGGGAAGCGAGCGCAGTTGAGGTTGCGAGGATTGCCACTTTCACCGCCGAGGCACGCCAACTCCATGAAGCGGAACCGACGCCCGCGCAAGACGCGGCGCTTGCGGCGCTTCGCGAAAACATTCGGCTTGCGAAGGCGCGCATGGCGCGGCTTGAAGCACAAGCAACCGCGATCGACGCTCGGCTGCTCGATCGCGACGAACTCACGGGCGTGATCGAGGCGTTCGACCCGCTGTGGGAGGCGCTTCGCTTTGAGGAGCGTGAGCGGCTGGTGCGAATTCTCATCAAGTCAATCGAATACGACGCCAGTTGCGAGAGCGTGAGCATCTCGTTTCGATCAAGTGATGCGCCAGCGGCGACGGAGGCGGCATGAACACTTTGACGGTCACCAAGCAGATCCACTTCACAACGCACAACCGCGGACGCAAACAAGTCGTCGTTGGTGTACGACCAACACCGATCGACACGCCCGATGGACGCGTGCCGCGACTCATGCGTTTGATGGCGCTTGCGTATCGGCTTGACGGGCTGATCGAGTCTGGCGCGATCACCGACCAGGCGCAGGCAGCGATGATGGGCCATGTGACCCGTGCGAGGGTCACGCAGATCCTCAGCCTAATGCGCCTCGCGCCCGACATCCGCCTGGCAATCCTGCAACTCCAGAGGACGAAACTGGGTCGGGACCGGATCGCTGAGAGGCAGGTGCGCGCGCTCACCCTGATCGTCGACTGGGAGGAGCAGCGGAAGGGTTGGATGACGATTTCAAAGCAGCGCTGAACCGCCTAACCACATGCCTCACAGCTGTTTGTGGATTCATCGGGCACAGCCTCCCGATACCCTGACAAACACCGAACTTTGATATGCTCGGGTTTCCCCTGCAGGGGCGGTTCGTCCACCGCTCCTCAATCCCCGCACGCTCAAAGAACGGAGCAGTCATGCCGCGAAAGCAGCTGAATCGGATCGCCACACCTGAATCGCTCTCCCAGATCGACCCGCTGTTTCTCGCCGAACTTCTCCACGGGCACCCCGAGTTTCTTGATCGGCATGGAGTCTCCTGTGTCGCGCCACTCTCCCAACGCGACATCACGCGGCTGAGCGAGATCCTCATCGATCCCACGCATAACGCGCCGGCTCCCCTCATCGATGCGTTCCTGCACATCGAGGAGATGGCTGACGATGACGCGATGTTGAAGTTGCTTGAAGCGCTCGAGAGCCGTGGAATCGACCTTGGACTTCCGCCCAATGCGACCCCCGCCGATGTCGCGACGCGGACTTGGCTTCGATACCCAGAGGTCATCGAGCGAGCGCATGTCGAGCACCGTGTTTGGAAAGCGCAGTCGTTCGGCATCTTTCTGCGCGCCGAGGGGAAAGCGCTTCCTTCTATCTCTCATCTCGATGATCTGGTTAGCGCGCTCGAGAACGCGCTGAGGCAGCACCATGCAAAGAGCCGCCGAGGCAGTGCGTGCGAGTTGTTCAAGTTCAACGATGGCGAACTGCTGACCATCGCCGTCCGCAGGGGAGGCACCTATCGCCGCGAGAGCTGCATTGCCAACGGCGAGCCGAGCACAATCCAATACCAGCCGATCAAGTACGACTTCATCACCATCGACCTCGCCACTTGGGAACTGCGGATGACCCGCGGCAGCAAGCGAGACACTGTCGCCTACCGGCGCGCCGTCGGAGAGAATCTTGCGGGCGACCCGGATTTCTTCAATCCGAATCAACCGAAGTACGACCTCTCTCGGATCATGCGCGACCGGCGCGGATGCGTGATGTCTACAGACCTGATCGGAATCGCGAGCGTCGATCTGGTCGAGATCGAAGTCGACTACAACGACGGAATCTCAAGCCGCGATACCAAGAAATCGGCTGACCTCTTCCGCGCGTTCGATACGCAGCACTTCCAACTTGCGCTGGGAGCAAGGATCACAAAGGCGCGATTCGCGTTCACGTTCGATGACGCACCGAACAAAAAGCGGACTGCCGATGTCTCGATCTGGAACCGCCTGCGCTGCACACGCAGCAGCGATTCCGCCCTCGTGAACGAGTTCCTGCTCAAGCGCGGATTCGTGGTGGATGTCGACCATGTCGCCCTGGCAAGCGCTTGACCAGATTCACGGATGGCGAGCCACCGATAGTGAGTGGCGTCGGGTACTCGCAGACGCGTATCCGGCGATTCAACCACTTCTCGTCACGGAGGACGCGTACGCCACAGAGATCCTGATCGAGCCGGAGCGCCGACCGCGAATCATCGTCATGCATTCGAAGTCCGACATCGTCGCGATCAGCCGTGACACCGATGAGTCCCTGCCGTTGCGTCTTGAGGATGTCGTCCTGCGCGCACTGCGTCCCAAGCGTCTGTGCGACGAGATCTCCAAGCATCTGCGCCTTGGGAAGCCTGACGACGACTGGTTGCATGGCGGGTCTGCATGGAGGCTTGGAGAGTTCATCCCATACGAGGGCGAGCGATTCCCAACCTATTTGGTGCCGGGTCACTCCGCGGCGCTGCGGTGCCAAGCCATCAAGGCGATCGCCGGTTGCATTAAGTCTCCGTTTGTCGTGGTCGTGCTGCACGCGGGCAACGCTTGCGATCAGCTGTGCGAGGTCGCAACTCGGTGTAAGGCCGGAGTCGTGGTAGTCGAGCACGCCATGCGTCTCCTCGATGGCATGGCTGCAAGGGCTCCGCATGAATCGTTTCGCGAGCAACTTGACACCTTCGTGCAAGACCACGTCCGGCCGACAGATCACATGGAGGTTGGCCAGCTTCGGTTCCCGACGCCCCCCGGATCAAAGTGGTCGGAGGTGAAAATGAGATTCCTCGACAATGAAACCGTGACGGTCAGTTGCAAGGGCGTGCAGCGGAAGCTCCGCTACGACCAGCTTGGCTTCACAGACGGACGCAACGGCAAGCCCGACACCCAGTGGGCGCTACTCCGCGTATTCGCCAATGACGGCGGCGCGATCACGTGGCGATCAGAAGGGGCGAGGCAGGAAAGGCGCAAGCAGGTGCAGCGCCTCAACGATCGACTGCGTGAGTTCTTCCTCATCGAGGGGGCGCCGATCGCCCACGACGATGAGATCGGAGGCTGGCGGACGCCGATCGATCTCCAACAGTGAAGCCAAGCCAGTGACAACTCCGTAGAAACCGACGAACTCGGCAACATTTTCTTGCCATCACAACCGCCTGCGGGACAAGCCATTGCGCTTCTCCGCGGGCGGTTTGCTTTGGCGTCGGCGGACATGTCGCCAGAGGCGGTTGACAGGTCCGGCCTTACCGCCACCTCGCGCGCCTCGCAGGACAACCACGCGCCGGTCCTGTCGCCTCGAGGCGACGCAGCAGCACGACAGAACCGCACCATGAGCCACCCAACTGAATCGAACCATCGACCCACGAACTACCACATCATCGACGACTTCGCCTGCGCGCGAGTCCGCTTCAACGCGAGACGCATTGCCCGATGGCTGAGCCTCAATCAGACTGCGCGCGAGGACCTCGCTCAGAACATATTCCTTGCGCTCTGTAAGGCCGCGCCGAGTTTCGATCCCACCGTAGCGAGCAGTCGCACATTCGTCTCCCGCGTCATTCATCAAGCCGCCCTTCATGAGTTCCGCACGATGAAGCGGGCAACCGCTTGCGCCGTGCGCAACCCAAGGCTGCTGACCGACTGCACCGAAGAGTCCTTTGAGCTCATCGCGTGCCCCACCTCGTTCGGCTACGCGCGCTACGAACTTCGCGCAGATGTTTCCCTGCGAATCCGCGCGCTGCCATCGCGAACCGCGCTGGTGGCAAGGCATCTCATGCATTCGACGCAGGCGCAGGCCGCGAGGGCGCTCGGAATCTCGCGTCAAGCGGTCCACGCGCACGTCGCAGCGTTGCGCAACACCAGGCCGTTGTTGCTTCTTCACGCTGATTTCTGAGAGCGACCTGACACGAGCGCGCGAGCGGCAGATGTAGCAAGTATGGGCCCACCAGCAAACCACGGCGACCCACGCATTGTGCCGCTCGTGCCGCTCGGGCAGCGCGGCTGCCACGCTGAGATCTTTCCAAAGCACACCAACATGAACGACCCTGCCACGAGCGATTCCTTCAACCTCCGCTCGCTTCTGCGCGAGCCCGTGGACACCTATCACGCCAAAGCGAAGGACCATCTTTCGTCGCACGCGCTTGCGGAGTTTCGGCGTTGCCCGCTGCTCTTTCGTAAAAAGGAACTCGGGCTCATTCCCTCGAGGGACTCGCATGCGTTCGTCGTTGGTCGTGCTGCGCATGTGCTGATTCTCGAGGGTCGCGAGCGCTACGAAGCTGAGTTCGCAGTTGGTGGCCCCATCAACACGAAGACCGGTTTGCCATTTGGCTCCGCGACCAAGGCGTTCATGGAGTGGGCCACGCAGCGCGGACGACCAGTGCTCGCCGACGACGACGCGGCGACGGTTGAAGAGATGGCGGCGAGCGTGACGAGTCACGCCGTCGCGAACGCGCTGCTTGCCGACGGAGTTGCTGAAGGAGTCGTGCGCGCCAAGTACGCGGGTCACGCCTCTCAGGCTCGCATTGATTGGATCAACCCCGCGGGTGGCGCTGGCATCGTCGACCTCAAGACCTGCGATCGCATGGACTCCTTTGAGTTTGACGCGCGCGCCTTCAACTACATCCATCAACTCGCGTTCTATCGCGCTGTGCTTGAAGTGGCGACTGATGTTGCGCTTCCTGTCCACATCATCGCCGTTGAGAAGCGCGAACCCTTTCGTAGCGGCGTCTGGCACATCGCGCCCGCAGTGCTCGACGCCGCGAAAAGGGAGAACGAAGCGGCGATGGCGTCACTCTCCGAATGTCGCGCGAGCGGCATCTGGCCCACCGGCTTCGAAGCCATGCGGCAGTTCGACCACAACTGACTCGCATTCACCCATCCATTCACCACACACAAAGGAACCTATGAAACTGATGAAACACATCACGCGCGGCGTCTCGTCGCCGCCTCGCAGAGTCCTCGTCTACGGCACGCACGGCATCGGCAAAACTACTTTCGGCGCGATGTCGCAGCGACCTGTCTTCATTCAAACCGAGGACGGACTCGCCGGCGTCGAAACCGACCGCTTCCCACTCGCCTCGCGCTTGGGAGAAGTCACCGCTGCGCTCGCGGAGCTGCGTGCAGAGCAACACGACTATCGCACCGTCGTGCTCGACAGCCTCGACTGGCTTGAGCGACTGATTCACAGTGAGGTCTGTCAGAAGAGAAGCGTCGAAAGCATTGAGGACATCGGCTACGGCAAGGGATATGTGTTTGCGCTGCCCCTGTGGCGCGAGGTGCTCAACACGCTCGATGCGCTGCGCAACGAGCGTGACATGGAAGTGATTCTCGTCGCGCATGCGCAGATTGAGAAGTTTGCAAATCCAGAAACTGAAACCTACGACCGCTACGCGCCACGTCTGCAGAAGCTCGCGAGCGCGCTCGTGCAGGAGTGGTGCGACGAAGTGCTCTTTGCGACCTACCGCGTGCACACACGCACAGCAATCGAGGGTTTTGATCGCAAGCGCGTCCAGGCGATCGGCACTGGCGAGCGCGTCCTGCGCACGAGCGAGCGACCAGCGCATGTCGCGAAGAATCGTCTCGCACTTCCTGACGAGATTGCACTCGATCACCGCGTGTTTGCGGCGTACGCGCGTGGCGAAAACCCGCAAGAGGTCGCGGAAACACAGCAACTCTGACACGCAGCAGTGCCGCGCACACGCACCACTCATTCCCACTCCCTACTCCCACTCCTTACTAAGGACATCCAACCACATGGCAAGTCTCAACTTCAACGCCCACGACATCAAGCCCACCGCTTCACTTGACCCCATCCCTGCCGGCAAGTACCTCGCCGCGATCGTCGAGAGCACCACAAAGCCAACTAAGAACGGCACTGGCGAATACCTCGAAATCGTGCTCGAAATCCTTGAAGGTCCATACAAGGGACGCCGTCTTTGGGAGCGCCTCACGCTCAAGCACCACAACGATGTGGTGGTGCGCATCGCGAGCGCAACTCTGTCGGCCATCTGTCATGCCGTTGCGGTGATGACGCTGCGCGACTCGCACGAACTGCATGACATCCCGATGACAATCACGGTCGCACTTCGCAAACGCGATGACAACGGCGAGATGGTCAATGCGGTGAAGAGTTTCAACAAGCGCGAGCCGACCGCGTCCGCGCCGCGCACACCGTTGTCTCACGGAGGCGCGCCCTGGAAGCGCTAGTTCGCACCTTCATTCTGCCCTACCCGCCCTCGGCGAATCACTACTGGCGGCATGTCGGCTGGAGGACGCTCGTGAGCCGCGAGGGAAGGCGCTACCGCAGAACGGTACGCGACCTCCTCGCAGGCACGACGCAGCTCACTGGACGGCTCGCTGTTGTGGTCACGCTTTTCCCACCGGACCAACGAAGGAGAGATCTCGACAACGCGCTCAAAGCATTACTCGACGCAGTTGGTCATGGAGGCGCGTACGGCGATGACTCGCAGATCGACGAGCTCCGTGTGACGCGCGGCGAAGTGCTCACTGGCGGATCAACACGCATCGAGATTCGGGAGATCAAGTCTGATGAAACTCCGTGACTACCAGCAGAGCGCGATTGATGCGGTGTACGCGCATCTGCGCGAGCGCGATGACAACCCGCTCATTGTGATTCCCACCGGTGGCGGCAAGACGCCTGTGATTGCGTCGATCTGCAGCGACGCCGTTGAACAGTGGCAAGGGCGCGTGCTTGTGCTTGCACATGTGAAGGAGCTCCTAGCGCAAACCGTGAGCAAGCTTGACGCCGTGGCTCCCGGCCTCGGCGTAGGCGTCTACTCGGCGGGACTGGGAAGGCGCGAACTCACGCATGCAGTCACCATCGCTGGAATCCAATCGATCTGGCAACGCGCAGGCGAACTTGGTCCAGTGGATCTTGTCATCGTCGATGAAGCGCATCTCATTCCTCCTGATTACGGCGAGGGCATGTACCGAGCGTTTCTCGCGGACGCGAAACTTGTGAATCCGCTCCTGCGCGTGATCGGCCTGACCGCGACTCCGTTTCGCATGCGCACGGGAATGATCTGCGCACCAGATGGCATCCTCAATCACATCTGCTACGAAGTCGGCGTGCGCTCGCTGATTGACCGCGGGTTTCTCGCAGCGCTCAAATCAAAGTCCGGTCGCGTGAAGGTGGACACCAGTCAGCTTGCCCTGCGCTGCGGCGAGTTCGTCGCAAGCGAAGTCGAAGAGGTCTTTGATACCGACGAGATCGTCGAGCGCGCGTGCGCGGAAATCGCTGACGAGACAAAGACACGCGCAAGCACGCTCCTCTTCGCTGCGGGCATCGCGCACGGCCGGCACATTGTGTCGGTGCTGCGCGAGCGGCACGGCATCGAATGCGGCTGGGTCGACGGCAACACATCGGCCAGTGAGCGAGCCAGCTGCATCGACCGCTTTCGCTCGGGCGAACTTCGATATCTGGCCAATGTGAATGTGCTCACCACTGGTTTCGACGCACCGAATGTGGATTGCGTGGCGCTGTTGCGCCCAACGGCATCAGCAGGGCTCTACTACCAGATGGTTGGTCGCGGCTTTCGCGTCGCTCCTGGAAAAGAGGATTGCCTCATCCTTGATTTTGGCGGCAATGTGATGCGGCATGGGCCAGTGGATGACCTCCAACTTCGTGCGCGAAGTCTCGGCACTCAAGCTGCACCCATGAAGGAGTGCGATTCGTGTCACGCGCTCGTCGCAACTGCAACACGCAAGTGCCCAGAGTGCGGATTCGCATTTCCTGAACCCGAGCGCACACGGCACGAGGCGAGAGCGACCACCGCAGAAATCATTCGCACGAACGAACTCCCGCAGCACCTCGCAGTGAGCGAAGTGCGCTACTGCGAGCACTTCAAACGCGACGACGAGTACGCACCGCCTACTCTGCGCGTTGAGTACCGCATCAGCTTCACACGCTGGGTGCGCGAGTGGCTCTGCATTGAGCATCCGCTCGGCAGCTTCCCTCGCCGCAAAGCTGAAGTGTGGTGGCGCGCGCGATCCAACGCGCCGTGCCCGCAAACCGTGGCTGGGGCGATCGCACTCGCCGAGTCTGGCGCGCTCGCGCACTGCAGCGGCATCGTCGTAACACGTCCCGCGGGCGAGCAGTACGACCGCATCGCGTCGCACGAACTCGGCGTGATCCCCGAGTACTCGCACTCCTCTGTCGGCACGCACTGCACGATTCCCGACGACGAGATTCCTTTCTGATGCAGCACGAAGCCACCATCGACGCGGCGCTCGCGTGCATCGCGAGAGGTTGGAGTCCTATCCCTGTGCCCCACGGATCGAAGAGCCCACTCACGCCCGCTTGGCTGAAGCTCCGCCTCAGCGCTGGCGAAGCGAAGAGCCACTTCGCGCTCAATGCAAACATCGGCGTGCTTCTTGGCGAGCCGTCCGCGTGGCTCGTCGACATCGATCTCGATTGTGAGGAAGCGCGCGAGGCCGCAGACTGCTTCGTTCCACTCACCGCGTGCGTCACGGGTCGCCCGTCGAGCAAGGCCAGTCATCGTTGGTATGTGTCGCGCGGCGCACGCACGCGGCAATACCGCGATCCACTCGATCGCTCCATGATCGTCGAACTGCGAAGCACCGGCGCGCAGACGATCATTGGGCCAAGCGTGCATCCCTCTGGAGAGCGCTACGACATGCTCGAAGGCATTCCCGCGACCGTGGACGCAGAGGAACTCGAAGCCAGCGTGCAGCGCCTCGCTGCACATGTCATTGCTCGCCGCCACTCGAACACTGAGCCGGTGGGTCAAGATGGAGTGGCTCGCGACGAGCACGATGACGAGCACACGGAGTCGCGCGCGAAGGCCTACATCGATCGCATGCCTCCTGCAATCGCTGGATCGGGCGGCCATGCTGCGACCTACGCCGCGGCCACCGCGCTCGTGCACGGCTTCGCTCTCGCGCCAGTGCGAGCGCTCGCATTGCTGCGCGACCACTACAACGCGCGCTGCATACCGCAGTGGACTGATGTCGAGCTCTCGCACAAAGTCAGCGATGCCCAGCGCAAGCCACACGCGCGGCCCTACGGTTGGTTGCGCGACGAACGCACAAACGCGTCCGATGCAGCCGACCTCGGCGTCGATCTGTCGAACTTCAAACTGTGCCGCAACACGGTTGAGGTGCATGACGAAGATCGTCTCGCTCCAACCGACACGCCTCCTGATCCCGGTCCATTCCCCGAGCACCTGTTGCGCGTGCCCGGTTTTGTGGCCGATGTCATGGCGCACAACCTGGCCACCGCCCATCGGCCGCAGCCGGTACTCGCGCTCGCGGGCGCGATTGCGCTGCAAGCGGTGCTCGCTGGTCGCAAGGTGCGCGACGAGCGCGGCAATCGCACAAATCTGTACGCCGTCGGTGTCGCGCCATCAGGAGCTGGCAAAGACCACGCGCGGAAGGTCAACAAGAATGTCCTCCATCAAGCAGCGCTCTCCTCGCTTGAAGCCAATGAGGATCTCGCCAGTGACGCTGGACTCGTGAGCGCGCTTGAAGCGCATCCCGCGTCGCTCTTCCAATTCGACGAGTTCGGCCGTTTCTTGCGCACCATTGGTGATGCGAAGAAAGCGCCGCACCTCTACAACGTGCTCACGGCGTTGATGAAACTCTACTCAAGCGCCGACACGGTGTTCAAGGGAAAGGCCTACGCAGACGCGAAGCGCAACAAGGTGATTGATCGCCCCTGCGCGGTGGTCTACGGAACCACCGTGCCCGAACACTTCTTTGAATCGCTCACCGCCGAAGCGCTCGCCGATGGTTTCATTGCTCGACTGCTGATCTTCGAGGCCGTCTCAACATCCTCGCGGCAATGCGCGCATGCGGCATCAGTACCCGAGTCCATTCTTGAGGCCGCGCGCTGGTGGGGAGATTTTGTGCCTGGTGGCAATCTTCGTCATGCGATACCTGATCCGATTGTGGTCCCGACAACACGCGAGGCAGCAGATGTCTACGAGCGCTTCGCGAAGTTGGTCGATGCCGAGCTTGCGCATGACGCACCAGGACGATCGCTCTGGGCGCGTGCAGAAGAGAAGGCGTGCAGACTCGCGCTCGTGTACGCGTGCAGTGCCAGCCGCGAGCAACCTGTGGTGGGCCAAGAGGCAGCCGAGTGGGCGTGCGCTGTGTCGGTACACCTGACTCGACGCATGCTTCACCTCGCGCACACTTGGGTATCCGACGGCTTCTTCGACTCGCGACAGAAGCGCGTGCTGCGCATCGTGCGCGCGGCAGATAGAAAGATCTCCGCGACAGAACTCTCTCGGCGCACGCAGTGGCTCTCCAAGCGCGAGCGATCCGAAGTGCTTGAAAACCTCTTGGAAACAGGGCAAATCGTGATGCTTCGCGAGGCATCGCCCACCCGCCCAAGGATGATGTATGCGCTTGCCTGACCCTGACGGAGATAGTTCAATCTTTCAAGTTCTATTCGTGGCCCCATGGGAGAGCGCGCGGAGACGAACAGGGATTGAAGTATTGAAAGATCTCTCTCTTTTCTCAGATATATCTATAAAACAAGGGGTTCCCGCGTCGGAGATCTGTCAAGAAGCCCCATGTAATACCTTTGACGTTTCTCCCCAAGTAGGTACTCCCGGGCGCTCGCAAGCCTCGTGTGGCCCGTTGGAGGAGCAGACCTTCGCGAGTGAGTTTGTTTCGCGTGGGTGGCGCACCTCACCTCTGGCCCACCGAGGCCGCCACGCTTCCCGACGACGCGCTCATCGAGTTCGCGCGGGCCACGGCGCCGCTCACGCACTGCACGCGGCAGAAGCCCTCGTGGCGGCTTTGTGCGCGTCGCGCATTCAGTCCACCAACGAAGGAGCATGTCATGGAGAAAGTCATGTCGCATGACGCGCCCTCGCTTCTGCTCGTTGAGCAGCGCGCGCTCTCTGCCGTGCGCCCCTACGCGAACAACCCGCGGCACAACGACGACGCCATCGCGGCCGTCGCTGAGAGCATCCGGAAGTTTGGCTTTCGCCAGCCGATCGTCGTCGACGCCGACGGCGTCATCGTCGCTGGGCACACTCGCTTCCGAGCAGCACAACACCTCGGACTCGCAAGCGTCCCCGTGCATGTCGCGACCGATCTCACACACGACGAGATTCGCGCCTATCGACTGGCCGACAACAAAACTGCGGAGCGCGCCTCGTGGGATGACGCCATGCTCTCGATCGAACTCGACGCGCTCCGCGGCGCTGACATCGATTGGACGCTTCTCGGTTTTGACGAGAATGAACTCGCGAAGCTCCTCGCACCTGCGGGCACCGAAGGACTCACCGATCCCGATGCTGTCCCCGAGACACCAACCAATCCAGTCACGCAATCAGGCGACCTCTATCTCCTCGGCAGGCATCGACTCCTCTGCGGCGACTCAACCAACGCAATCGATGTCGCGAAGCTCCTTGATGGCGTAGTTCCAACGCTCATGGTCACCGATCCACCCTACGGCGTCGAGTACGACCCGCACTGGCGCATGGACGCCGGCATCAACAAAAACATCGCGCGCATGGGTGCAGTCCCGAACGATCATCGCGCCGACTGGACTGCGGCGTGGCAACTCTTTCCGGGTGACATCGCGTATGTCTATCACGCAGGCATCTTCGCTTCGACCGTGCAGCAATCACTTGAGCGCGCGGGCTTCGCGATTCGCGCACAGATCATCTGGGCAAAGGATCGCATGGCGCTCAGTCGCGGCGATTACCACTGGCAGCACGAGCCATGTTGGTACGCGGTGCGCGAAGGTGCGACAGGACGGCGCACCCATGATCGCACGCAAACCACCTTGTGGTCAATTCCCGCGCGCGATGACGCGGGCCATGGACACGGCACACAAAAACCAGTCGAGTGCATGGAGCGAGCCGTGCGCAATCACTTGGCCGACATGATCTATGAACCCTTCGCAGGGAGCGGCACGACCGTCATCGCCTCTGAGCGCACAGGGCGCGCGTGCATGGCGATGGAGATCGATCCCGGCTACTGCGATGTCGTGGTGCGCCGCTGGGAAGATTTTACGGGCAAGAAAGCGGAGCGCGTCACGGCGAAGGAAGTCGCGTGACTGCAACTGAGATCTCCGCGAAGTCGAACGGTGCGTGCGATGTGAGCGATGACCTACCTGCTCCTCACGATCTGCAACTGAAACTCACGCCCGTCCTTGAGCGCCTCGATCACGAGTCCGCGGTTCATACAGAGCACGCCGTCGTCTTCGAACGTGCGCACGCAACTGACGCGCTCAGCGACTTCCATTGCGACCTCCTCAAGCGCGTCGTGATCACCCGTCGCAGCCGCGTCGATCAAGCGGCGCAAGAGATCCTCGATCTCGGTGTCGTGCATGACTCAAGCACCTCCTTTGTTGGTCGACGAGAACTCGCCCCTACTCACCTTCGCGAAGCGGGAGGCCGTTCCTTTGGCGCTGATCTCGCGCAGGATCGCCGCGTAGAGCGTCGCTTCGGGCGTCTTGCCTCCTGGGCTGGTCCAGAGTCCTCGCATGGCCATCGCGATGATGAGGTCCTTCGTGCGCATCGATGTGCCAGCGTCGGCGAGGACGAGCGCAGCGGCGTCGAGCGCTCCCAATCTGCGCGGCGTCTTTGGCGCGAGCGTTGGCACTTCGTTGGCTTTCGCCGTGGCCTCCAGTGTGAGCGCCTCCTTGCGCGTGGCCTTCAGTCGTCGTGTCACGAGCATCGCGACCGCGGCGTCGAGCGCCTTCTCGTGCTTCACCCTGGTCTTGCTTGCGGGCTTCTTCATCTGCTTCGTCGCGGTCTTCATATCGTGTCTCCTTCAATCTCAAGTGGTGGATTGTGCTGGGACCACATCCCAGCTGTTCGTGATCGGTCGGTACTTCGGTGGGTAGATCGCCGCCCCGCGTCGCTCCATCGCGTCGCAGAAACGACTGCAGAGTTGGCCAGTGTTCACTCGCTTCTCGGCGAGTGCGTCCTTCACCGCGGTCGCCATGTCAGCGGGTGCGATGCGTGCGTTTCTCAGTTCGAAGCCAAGCGCTTCGGTCGTGCGCGTGATCGCGATGTCGAGCTCGCGCACCTCGGCGGCGAGCCGATCGAGAAGTTCGGCGCGCCTCTCTTGAAGAGTTGCAATCTCGGCGACCAACCCGATCGCGTCGGCGGCTGCGCGCGTAGTGCTCTTGGCATTCATGACTCAAACTCCTTTCTTCGCGGCGGCGAGGCCGAGTGCGTAAGCGGCGCTGAGAGCGTCCTTGAGGCC
Source organism: Planctomycetia bacterium (assembly GCA_005790605.1). Lineage (GTDB taxonomy): Bacteria > Planctomycetota > Phycisphaerae > Phycisphaerales > SM1A02 > F1-140-MAGs142. The sequence continues at coordinate 40,177 of SXUI01000040.1, forward strand.
CCACACCGACACTTCGTGGAAGTCGAACGCGTCGCCCTTGCGCTCGGTGAGCGTCTCGATGTGGAGGATCGTGCGAGCGATCGACTCGAGTGCTTTGTCGCGCTTCTTCGTCGTGCGGTTCGTTGTGCCATTCGTCGTGCGGGCTGTGCGTTGTGTGCTGTGCTTCATCGTGTGTTCCTTCGTTGCGCCTTGGCGGCGCGTGACACATGTGGCCATGACATCGCGGCGTCAGCGAGCGCATTTGGGGCTTGTTTCCTCTTCATTCCGACAATTCGCGCGATCTCCAACATGAAGTCGCCACACGCGGGCACGAAGGGCTTTCATCTTGGACGCTGAACCTGAAAAATCTGCGCCCACGCGCGCGAACCCCGCGGCTCTGACCGTGGCCGACGCAGCGCGCCTCCTCGCAAAGGCTGGCGGCGAGCCAGTGACAGAGGCGATGATCCGCGCCGACATCACCGACGGCGCGCCGACAAATGCAGACGGCACCGTCAACCTTCTCCACTACGCAGCGTGGCTCGCGCGCAAGTCAAGTGAGGACGCCGGTGGCTGACTCGCCACGCTTCAATCCGCGCAAACTTCGGCTCAGCGAGCTCTGCCGCATCCTCAACTCAACACCGCTTGGCGAAGTGGCGAGCGAGCGAGCACTCCAACGACAGCGCAATCGCGCAGGCCTGCGCATCGACGACGGCAGCGGGAAGCACATTGATCTCTTCCGCTTCGTCGCGTGGCTCACGACGCGACGCGAGCGCGGCGCGACGACAGAGCCAACACTTTCCGCCAAACTCACCGGCTATGAACTCCACCGCGAACGCGCGCGACACCGCAACGCCCAACTCTCGCGCTCCGGTCGCGACATCGGCGAGTTGCCCGTCGTGGCCGACGACGCACGAAAAGCCGCATGCCGCTGCGACTTCCGCTCCTTCTGCGAGCGATACTTTCCACAGACCTTTTGCCTCGCCTGGAGCGACGACCACCTTCGCGTCATCGGTCGAATCGAAAACGCAGTGCTCGAAGGCGGGCTCTTCGCCATGGCCATGCCGCGCGGCTCCGGCAAAACGAGCCTCTGCGAAACAGCGTGTCTGTGGTCGCTGCTGTACGGGCACCGCGAATTTGTGGCTCTCATCGGCAGCGACGAAGAGCACGCCGCGAGCATGCTCGAGTCCATCAAAGCCGAGCTCGAAAACAACGATCTCCTCCTCGACGATTTCGCTGAAGTGTGCTTTCCTATCCGCGCGCTCGAAGGCATCCATCAACGCGCCAGTGGTCAACTCCATCGGGGCAAACAAACGCATATCGGATGGACCGCGCGTGAGATCGTGCTGCCGTCCGTGACGGGGTCGCCAGCGTCGGGTGCCGTCGTGCGGGTAGGCGGAATCACGGGCCGCATCCGCGGCATGAAGCACAAGCGCCCTGACGGCGCGAGCATTCGGCCGTCGCTCGTCTTGATCGACGACCCACAAACTGATGAGAGTGCGCGCAGCCCTTCCCAAGTTGCCAATCGCCAGCGCATCCTCGCGGGCGCGGTGCTCGGCCTTGCAGGTCCCGGCCGCAAGATCGCCGGACTTATGACACTCACTGTGGTTCGACAAGACGACCTGGCCGACCGACTCCTCGATCGCGACACACACCAAGAGTGGCAAGGCGAGCGCACGCGCATGGTCTACGCATTCCCAACGAATGACGCGCTGTGGGACCGCTACGCCAAAGTGCGCACCGATGGACTTCGCACTGGCGTCGGTCTACGCGACGCGACTGCGTTCTATGTCGAACATCGACGCGCGATGGACGAAGGCGCACGCGTTGCCTGGGAAGCGCGCTTCAACTACGACGAAGCAAGCGCGCTGCAGCATGCCATGAACCTTCGACTGCAAGACGAGGCCGCCTTCCACGCTGAGTACCAGAACGACCCTCTCCCTGAAGCGACCGCGCTCGACGATGAACTCCTCACCGCTGACGCGATCGCTGCAAAGACATCTGGCATGGCGCGCGGAGCTCTCCCAATAGGCACCTCGCACCTCACTGCCTTCGTCGATGTGCAAGCGAAGTGTCTCTATTGGTGCATCGTCGCGTGGGAAGATGATTTCACCGGCACGATTGTTGACTACGGCACGGAGCCAGATCAGAAGTTCCCTGCTGGCACTGCGTGGACGCTGCGCGATGTGAAGCGCACACTCGCAGCGGCGACTCCGCGCGCAGGGCTCGAAGGATCGATCTACGCCGGGCTCGACCGCGTCGTCGAACATCTCGTCGAACGCGAGTGGCGTCGCGACGACGGCGCCATGCTGCGCGTGGCTCGACTTCTCATTGACGCCAACTGGGGATCGTCAACGGATGTCGTCTATCAATTCTGCCGCGAAACAAAGCACGCAAGTTCGGTGATGCCCGCGCACGGACGCTATGTCGGCGCGTCGAGCGTGGCGTTTGGCGACTACAAGCGTCGGCGCGGCGAGCGCGTCGGGCTCAACTGGCGCATCCCAACTGTGACGGGTAAGCGCGCGGTGCGACATGTCACCTACGACACAAACTTCTGGAAAAGTTTTACACACGCGAGGCTTGCGGTCATGCAGGGCGATCCCGGATCGCTCTCGCTCTTTGGCCGCGACTCGCGCGTGCATGAGGTGTTTGCGTCACACCTCACGAGCGAGTACCGCGTGAAAACCGAGGGCCGCGGCCGCGTGGTCGACGAGTGGAAATTGCGGCTTGCCGGTGCTGACAACCACTGGCTCGATTGCTTGGTGGGCTGCGCGGTCGCAGCGAGCATGGAGGGATCAGTGCTCTTCGGCACCGATGCGAGATTCGTAGCGAGGCCGAAAGTCCGCCTGTCGGCCATCCGTAAGGGAGGCCACTAATGCCGCGCGCCAAGCGAGATGGCCTCGAAAAGGACGGCGCAAAGCTCGGGCTCTCTTGCCGCGCGTGCGGCTGCCAACACCTCAAGGTCGTCTATCTGCGGAGGCTTCGCAATGGAGAGGTCCTGCGACGCAGAGAGTGCAGGCATTGCAGCAAACGCGTGACGACGCGCGAGACGCAACCGTGATGGTTCGATTGATCGAACGATTCACACGAGCGCGCGCGAATTGCAAGGTTCGAACACAACACCCAGTCGGCACGCAGTGGATGCGATCCCTCTCCGCCACTCTTCCCGACACTCCACTCGCCGCAAAGCTCGCTCTTGAACTGCGGCTGTGTCCAGGTGTCGACCGCGAGGACGCTGCACAAGAAGCGTGGCTCGCCTCGCTCGAAGGCCGCAACCCAGCACGCGCCGTCAACACCTTCGCACAGCGAGAGCGTCGCCATCGCAGGCGCGAAGTCGCGCTCGCGATCGAGGGTCTGAAGTCCTGTCGCCTCTCGACCCTGCGAGCCGAGCGAACCACTGCACGCCGAGTGAACAAGCGCCGCGCAGTGGGTTCGACTTTGAATTCGACCTCAGCGTAACGATGTGACGCGTGTCGGTACTGGGCAAGAAGATGCCTGACCCCACTCCATCCATCACCGACGCCATTCGCGAAAACGCCGCAGGCCTCAAGAAGGCTTCCAACGACGCAGGCAGCATCGAGCAGCACGCAATCGCAGATCAGATCGCGGCCGATCGCTACCTCGCGTCGAAGCTGGCCATGTCGCGAAAGCACCGTGGCCTACGCATCTCGCGCATCGTTGCGCCCGCTGCTGGAGGCGCGACCTGATGCGTTGGCTCGCGGGGATTCTGAGCCGCAAGGCGTCTGCTGCACCACAGCGGCTTTCGATTCGCGCGCGCTACGACGCCGCCGCAACGACCGACGCCAATCGCAAGCACTGGGCCAACGCCGACGGGCTTTCCGCAGATGCCGCCGCCTCACCCGAAGTGCGTCGCATTCTCCGAAATCGCGCGCGCTACGAGTCGGCCAACAATAGTTACGCCTCAGGCATCGTCTCAACGCTCGCCAACGATGTCGTCGGCACTGGCCCACGCCTGCAGGTACTCACCGATGACGCCGAAGCAAACACCGCCATCGAGCAAGCGTTCAATGCGTGGGCCAACGCCATCAACCTCGCTGACCGACTGCGCACGATGCGCATGGCACGCGCTCACTCCGGCGAGTGCTTCGCGAAACTCGCATCAAACCCCGCAATCTTCGGCCCAGTGAAGCTCGACCTCGTGCTCGTTGAAGCCGAGCGCGTCGCGAGTCTCGCATATGGAGTGATGAGCTCCACCGAAGTCGACGGCATCGTCTATGACGCCGCTGGAAATCCGCTTCGCTACCGCGTGCTACGCGAGCATCCTGGAGATCGCGCGCTCAGGCTCGCGTCGGACACGATTGATGCCTCGCAGTTCATTCACTACTTCATGCCCGCGCGGCCAGAGCAACACCGCGGCATACCCGACCTCACACCCGCCCTGCCGCTCTTCGCGCAACTGCGGCGCTATACGATCGCCGTCCTCTCGGCCGCCGAAACCGCTGCAAATTTCGCAGGAACTGTCGAAACCGACGCGCCCGCCAACGGCGAGGCCGATCCTGTCGAACCCATGGACACAATCGAGCTTGAAGCGAACTCGCTGCTGACACTGCCCGCAGGCTGGAAGATGTCGCAGGTCAAGCCCGAACAGCCCGCGACGACCTACAGCGAGTTCAAACGCGAAATCCTCAACGAAATCGCGCGCTGCCTCAACATGCCATTCAATGTAGCCGCAGGAAACAGTTCGGGCTACAACTACGCCAGCGGTCGACTCGACCACCAGACATACTTCAAAGCCATTCGCATCGATCAGGCGCACATGAGTCGCACAGTGCTCGACCGCGTGCTTGGTGAGTGGTTCAACGAAGCGAAGCTCACCGAGAGGCTTGTGCCCACGCGGGTGCGCGTGCTCGACTCGCTGCCGCACCAGTGGTTTTGGGATGGCACCGAGCATGTCGATCCCGCAAAGGAAGCTACTGCGCAAGCGACGCGCCTCGCGAATCACACCACGACGCTCGCGAGCGAGTTTGCCAAGCAAGGCAAGGACTGGGAAGCGGAACTGCGGCAGCGCGCGCGCGAGCTCGCGTTCATGGATGAACTCGGCATCACCGCGCTCTCGTCGGTACCTCTCAACGAGACGCCACGCGAGCGCAATGACCAGCGCGCGGATCAGGCAAGCGACGAGGACACGCATGACGAACTTGATGAATCAGACCTCTAGTTTCGTTCCCAACGCGCGCCCCGTCGCGCTTGCGATGACTACGCCAATCGAGCTGCTGTCGGCGGACGCTGCATTGAGCTCGGCGACTGCAGGTGCGAGCGATGCCGCCGCTGAAACCTCGACTCCCGTGCTGAAGCGATTCGCGATGAGCGCCTACACCGGCGGCGCCATGACACTGCGCGGCTGGCGACATGCAACCGTCATCGACCTCGCGGGCCTGGCATGGAGTTCAAAGCCGCGGCCGATCCTCAAGGACCACAATCCGTCATTGATCGTCGGCCACACCGATAGTGTCTCCGTTGTCGATGGCGTGCTGCGCGTGTCGGGCGTCGTGAGCGGCGCGGGTAGCGTCGCGCGCGAGATCATTGAAGCGGGCGTGAACGGCTTTCCTTGGCAAGCGTCGGTCGGCGCATACGCCACGGAAACTGAAGAGATCCGCAAGGGTCGCAGCGCGATTGCCAATGGCAGATCGTTTGATGGACCCGTGTCGATCGTGCGTCGGTCGGTACTAGGAGAGATCAGTTTCGTCGCGCTTGGCGCTGACGACGCCACCGAAGCACGTATCGCGGCAGAGTCCGCAGGAAACACAGAGGAACGCACCATGACCGAACTCGAGCAAGGAACTCACGAGCAGGTTGCTCAGGCCGCGACCCCCACCGCCGACACTACTTCGATCACCGCGCGCATGCGCGCCGAGGCCGCCGCCGAGAGCACTCGCATCGCAGCGATTCGCGCCGCGTGCGGCACGCAACACATGTCCATTGAGGCGAAGGCCATCACAGAGGGTTGGGACGAAACGCGCACTGAACTCGAGGTGCTTCGTGCCTCGCGCCCTGTTGGTAACGCACCCGCTGCGCACATCCACTCGTCGAACGCAACTCCAGACATCATCGAAGCCGCACTCTGCAAAGCTGGCCGACTCACTGGGCTCGAGCAACACTTCCATGACAAAACGCTCGAAGCAGCCGATCGCCGCTACGGCCGCGGGATCGGTCTGCAAGAAGTGCTTCTTGAAGCCGCGTGGGCGAACGGTCACACAGGTCGCTCCATCAAGGGCGACACACGCGGTGTGCTCCAAGCCGCCTTCTCGAACCTGACGCTCCCCGGCATCTTCTCGAATGTGGCCAACAAGTTTCTTCTGACGGGTTTCACGGCGGTCGAAGGAACCTGGCGCGAGATCAGTGCAATTCGCTCTGTGAGCGACTTCAAACAAATCACTTCGTATCGCCTCAACGGCGCGTTCGCCTACGACGAGATCGGCCCAGCAGGCGAACTCAAGGCGGGTGATGTCAGCGAGGAGAGCTTCACCAACCAAGTGAAGACCTACGGCAAGATGTTCTCCGTCACGCGCCAAGACATCATCAACGATGACCTCGGCGCACTCACCGCGCTGCCCACGCGCATCGGTCGCGGAGCTGCGCTGAAACTGAATCAAGTGTTCTGGAGCGCATTTCTCGCCAACAGTGCGTTCTTCACCACCGCGCGTAAGAACTTCGCGTCCGGCCCGAGTTCGGCCTTCGGCATCGACGCGCTCACCGCGGCCGAACAACTGTTTCTCGACCAAACTGACACGGATGGTCAGCCGCTCGCTCTCTCACCCGCTGCGCTTCTTGTCCCCACAGCGCTCAACTCGCGCGCTGCGCAACTCATGAACTCGACCGAGATTCGTGATACCGCAGCAAGCACAAAATATCCGACCGCAAATCCGCACGCCGGCAAATTTCGCACGCTCTACTCGGCATATCTCTCGAACGCAACGCTCACTGGCAACAGTGCAACGGCGTGGTATCTGCTGGGCAATCCCGCTGATGTGCCGCTTGTTGAGGTTGCGTTCCTCAACGGCCGCGAAGTGCCGACGGTCGAAACAGCCGAGGCTGATTTCTCGGTGTTGGGTGTGCAGATGCGCGGCTACTTCGATTTCGGTGTGGCGCTTCAAGACTGGCGCGGCGGCGTGAAGATGGCCGGCGGCTAAGCGCTGCACGAAGGAAACACCTCACAGGAGATTCAACTCATGGCAACATTTGTGCAAAACGGAAAGTATGTCGATTACACGCCCACTGCGGCGCTGACTGCGGGAGCAGTCATTGTGCAGGCGGATCTCATTGGAGTCGCTGTGCGCGACATTCCTGCAAACACGCTCGGCGTGCTCGCGGTCGAGGGAGTGTTCAACTTCCCGAAGGCGACCGGAGCAAGCACTGCAATCGCAGTCGGCACTTCCGTGTATTGGGCGAGCGGCACCTCCACGGCGACCGCGACAGCTTCAGGCAACAAGCTCATCGGCAAAGTTGTGCGCGCCGCTGCGGACGCTGACGCAACCGCGCTCGTCAAGCTTTTCCAGTGAGGTCCATGTGCCCGACCTCATGGCTCGCGCTGCGGAGTTTATCGCCGCAAAACTCGGTGCAGAGATGTCGCGCACAGTGACCTATTCGCGAGGGAGTGACACCATCGCGTTGTCAGCAACGGTTGGGCGCAGTTCATTCGATGTCGACGATGGACACGGCATGCTGCGCTACCAAACGCGCGACTACATCGTGCGCGCGGACGCACTCATTCTCGCGGGCATCGCGACGCTTCCTCGACGAGGTGATCGGATCACCGAGTCGACTCGATCTGGCGAAGTAACCGCTGAAGTGGTGTCAATCAGTGGGAGTCCCGAGTGGCGGCCGTGCGATTCCTCGCGCGTGCTCATCCGCATTCACACGAAGCTGTCCAGCACGATGGAAGTCTCCGCATGACCACCGACGCGCAGAACACGCGCTCCTTCGCCACCATCCTCGGCCTCGCGCAACTCGCGGCGATTCTGCTGCAGTTCGCAGGACTTCTATGGATGGGCGGCCGCTGGAGCGCTCAGATGTCTGCGGTTGGAGAGCGCGTCACAGAGCTGCGGCAGATTGTCGGCGAACTCGCCAAGAGCCAAGCGCAAGGCGCGATCATCGACGCCTCGCAGGGCGCGCGGCTCGAGACGCTCGCGAAGCGACTCGATGAGATCGTTGCGCGGCTCGATAGGTTTGACATCGATCGACGCGAAGGGAGGCAATAGCCGTGGGCATCACCGCAACTGCCGACAGCATTGTCGCTGCACTCGACGCCGCCGACCTTGGTGAACCGAAATCGGTCGTGCGCGCGTTTCTCCCCTACCGCGACCGCGACCAACTCTCGTCGCTGACGCTCACCGTCATGCCACGCGGAATCGAGCGCACGCTCTCCACGCGCAGCGGCGTGCATCAAGTCGATCACCTCGTCGAAGTGGCGGTGCAGAAGAAAGTCGATGGTGCCGACGAGAGCGCGTTTGCTGCGGGCGTTGCAGTAGTCGAAGCGGCGACAGACCTACTTGCGGGTCTACGCCTCGCGGGAACTCCCGCGTGGAGTTGTGTCGAGACACGCATCGACCCACTCATGAGTGAAGAGCACGCCGCAAACCTCCGCGTCTTTACGAGCGTCGTGCACGCGAGGCTTCGCAGCCACGCGTGAGCCAGCACCTCTGTCGGTACTCACGAAGGAACACACTCCATGGCCTACAAACTCGGAATGGAAGCCGTCCTCAAATACGGCACTGCGGGAACCACCGCAAACACTGCACTCACGAGCGTGCGCAATGTCACGCTCAACCTTGAGAAGGGAGAAGCGGATGTCACCACCCGCGGCAACGGTGGTTGGAAGGCAACCGTCGCGACCCTCAAGGATGCGAGCGTCGAGTTTGAGATGGTGTGGGACACGGCCGATGCGGGTTTCACCGCCATCAAGAACAGTTACTTCAACAACACAGCGATCTCGCTGTTGATTCTCGACGCCGCAACGGGCGGCCAAGGGCTCGACGCGGACTTCATGGTGACGAAGTTCACGCGCGAGGAGCCGCTCGATGAGGCGATTGTTGTGAAGGTCACCGCGAAGCCAACGCTCTCGACTCGATCGCCCACATGGCACTCGGGTAGCTGAGCAACAAGAAACGAACGAGGAAATCTATGCACACCTTCCGTGACAACGCAGGACGCTCGTGGGAAGTCGCCGTCGATGTCGCCGCCATCAAGCGCGTGCGATCACTCCTTGGCATCGATCTGCTTGGCGTCCTCGACGGAGGCCAACGGAACGACTCCCCGACCAAGGGCTTCGATCCCATCACGCGCGATCCAGTGATCTTTGTCGATGTGCTCTATGTGCTCTGCAAGCTTGAGGCCGATCGCATCGGCGTGACGGACGAAGAGTTCGGTCGCGCTCTTGGCGGTGATGCACTGCGCGAGGCGACAGACGCATTTACTGAGGCTTTCATTTCTTTTTGCCCGAACCCGAGAGATCGCACGAGGATGAGGCGAGCGGTCGAGCACATGTCGACGCTGTTGGAGCACGCGCGAGTCACGCTGGACAACACTCTCGAACAACGGATCGAACAAGTGGTGAACTCCCATCTCGCCGCGCGTGGCGACTCATCTGGCAACTCGCTGGAGCCGTCGGAATTGACCCGCACCACTTCACGCTGCGAGAACTCTGCCTGATGAGCGAGGGCCGCGCGCGAGAGGAGTGGAACCACACTGCCGCGCTCTTGGCCATGCTCGCCAACGCGCACCGCGATCACCGCCAGAAGAGCGAACCGTTTGGCATCGATGACTTCCACCCATTTCGCGCGCCGCGCCAAAGCGAACCGCTCAAAGTTGACATCACCGTCCTGCGAGACGTTATTGTGAAAGAGCATGAACGATGAAAGCGAATCTCAACAGCCTCACACTCGCACTCAAAGCGAACCCCGCGCTCGCTGCTTCGCTTGCCGCGCTCGTGCTCGCGTGCGTCGCGCTCGCAGCCGCGCAGGGTTGTGACTTGCGCCACCTCGTCAAGGTCGACGCGCCACGGGATCTCCTTACAGCAGTCGACACACCCGATCCCGCAGAGGGCATCACACTTGCCGAGGCCGAAGCCGTGTGGACCGACTGGACCGCGTGGGTCAACGACCGCTCGACGCGCTTTCGCCGCGCAGTCGACGACGCAGAGGGTCGCTACGCAGCACTGGAATCGCTCGTAAACCTCGGCCTCGATGCCGCAAACACAGCAGCACCAGCCATCCCCGGTGGCGCGTTCCTCGTCGGCGGACTCTCGCTGCTCACAGGCCTCTTGCTCAAGCGACCCGGCGAGGACAAGCGCGTGTTTGCGGAGAAGAAGAACTCGTACAACGCAGGCCTCGAGGAAGGGAAGCGAGTAGTGCTTGACGCGATCAGGCCAGCTGCCACGTCTCCCAGGCAGTCATCCCCAACCGCGTGAACGCGGTCGGTACCTCTCGGAGATCCGCATGCCCGTGATGGTCGACAGCGAGGGCAAGTATGTGTCATTCACTGCTACGACGCCCATCACCGCGGGCGCGATCGTCGTGCTTGGCGAACTCGTCGGCGTTGCGCCGCTCAGCATTGCTGCAAACGGCGTCGGCCAGATCGCGGTGCGCGGGATCGTGCGCGTGCCGAAGCCTTCGAACACCAACATCGTCGCAGGCACCAAGCTTTGGTGGGACATCCTCGCGGGAACTGTTGTTCTCGTGCCATTCACTGACGAGTTCGGCATCGTCACTACTCCGTATCTCGGCAAGACCATCGAAGGCTCCGCGAAGGCAGCCACCACGGTTCGGGTTCGGCTCTCTCAGTAGCAAGGCGCTCATGTTCACACTCACGGTTGACAGCTTCAAAGACACATTCTTCGATCGCGATCGAGTGCAACGCGCTGCTGACGCGGCGAAGTTCGCTTCGCTCAAGAGAAGCGGCGCTTCGATTCGCCTCATCGCTCGGCGCTCGATCCGTCGGCGCAAGAAACCCTCCACTCCTGGCCAACCTCCCTCGTCGCGCAAAGGTCAACTCAAGGAACTTCTGTTCTTCGGCTACGACGAGCGAGCGCGCTCGGTCGTTGTCGGTCCTGCGCGACTCAGTCGCCCCACTGGCGCTCCCAACATCCTTGAGTTTGGCGGCAGTGCAAAGGCCACTGATCGAAGGCGAGTGCGGCGCATTGGTGACGGCGGTGAGATGCGCGTGTCCGACTCTGCGATGCAAGGAAGGACCGTGAAGCGCGCGTACGCAGACGCGGGTTCGCATGTCGCGTACGCCACCGTGCGTACCGCGCGTCAAGCCGCGCACGCTACTCGTCTCAACGACGAGCTCTATCGCCCAAACCCCGCAACCGCGCGCATCGCGGCGCGCCCCTACATGAGTCCTGCACTGACTGCAGCGCTTCCGCAACTCCCGCGACATTGGGCCCGTTCAGTCAACGGAGGATGAATGGCAACAAGCGGTGCATCCGGAATCCGCGCTGGCCGCGCATATGTCGAGCTCGGAGCCAACGACACGCTCTCTGCTGCGCTCGACCACGCGAAGAAGCAGCTCACAGAGTTCGGCGACGCAGCACGCGCCGTCGGCGGTGGCATCCAGACCGCGGGCCTTGCCATCATGGCTGCAGGCACGGCGATCGTCGGATCACTCGCGGCTGCTGGACTCACCTTCGCCAAAGTGGGCAGCGAACTCCATGATCTCTCGCAAAGATCTGGCGTCTCGGTTGAAGCGCTCAGCGAGTTGCGCTTTGTCTTTGGTCAAACCGGCGTAGAGGCGGCTGATCTTGAAACAGCAATCAAGAAGTTGCAGAAGGCCGTGGTCGAAGCTGCGAAGGGATCGAAGGGCGCGAACGAACTCATTACTCGACTCGGCCTCTCTGTGGCCGACCTCGCGGCAATGACGCCCGAAGCGATGCTCTCAGCATTCGCTGCTGCTCTCGCTGCAGTCTCAAATCCATCCGAGCGCGCAGCGCTTGCCATGGAGCTCTTCGGCAAATCCGGCACGAAGCTTCTTCCAGTACTTGCGCAAGGCGCTGAAGGCCTCGCTCGCATGCGCGCGTATGCGCGTGATCTCGGGCTCACCGTTTCAACCGACGCAGCACAAGCCGCGGACGCGCTCGATGATGCGATCGGCGAACTCACTTCCACACTGCGCATTCTCGTTTTCGAAGTTGGCGCTGCGCTCGCTCCGATCTTTCTCGAGATTGTGACTGTCCTGCGCGGCGTCGCAAGCGCAACGATCGAGTGGGTGCGCAGCAACCGCGATGCCATCGTGACGGCGCTCGCCGTGGGAGCAGCGCTTGTTGGCATTGGCGCTGTACTCGCGAGTATCGGCGGCGGACTCATCGCGCTTGGTGCAACGATCACTGGCACAGCAACGCTGCTTGGATTTCTCTCGACTGCGTGGAGTCTTGTCACCGCGACCGCTACTGCAGCATGGACCGCGATGACTGGCCCAGTCGCGCTCACGCTCGCCGCTGTGCTCGCCATTGGAACGGCGCTCATGTATGTCACTGGCGCGCTCGGAGCAGTGGCCGACTACTTCAGCCAGGTTTTCACGGCGCTTGCGAACGAATTGACGGCCACATGGGGCGGCGTACGCGACGCGCTTGCTGCGGGCGACCTCGCGCTCGCTGGTGAGATCGCACTCCAAGGTCTCAAGGTCGTGTGGATTCGGATCCTCAACGAAATCAAGAGTATTTGGCACACCTGGGTCTACGACCTCGCGGGCGCGTTTACGGTCATTGAGATCACCGCGCGCGAGATCTTCGAAGCGATCGTCGACTCGATCGTGAGCGGCGTCATCGCCATCGTGCAGGCGCTCGCGGAAGTGACCGGGATTGGCGACGAAGCTGCGCGTCGACTCCAGGAGGATTACAACCGTCAAGCTGCCACCGACAACGCCGCGCGCGAACAGGAGTTGATGGATCGGATCGCTGCACTCGAGCACGAGCGATCGTCTGTCACGAGCGCCAACCAAGCAGAGCTCGACGCAGCGCGAGCCGCGCTTGACCGCCTGCGCAAAGAAGCCGCCGACGCACGGCGCGCGGTCGACGCTCGACGCGCGAATCCGCCTCTGATTGAGCCGCCTGAGTCTGAACCGATCGAACTGACGATCAACGAGCCAAAGATCGAAGCGATCAAAGCCGCCAGCGCACAGGTCGAGCGCGTCGAGCAGTCGTTTCGCACCGCAGGCACATTCAACTTCGCGGCAGCAGCTGGACTCCTTGGCCCGTCGGAACAGGTGCAGCAGAAGATCGCAAACGCCACGCAGGCGACCGCAAGGAACACCCGCAGCATCCTCGACGCGATCAAAGGCGGCGGCCTTCTGTGGAGTTGAAGCTCGTTTGGAGTTGACGCATGACAACGACGGTCCACCAACTGATTGAAGGCACCGAGGTCACGACTGGCGCGAGCCCGTCGGTCACACTCAAGTACTTCGTCGATGGAGCGGTCAGTGAAAACTTGGCGCTCGATGCCGTACTGGCAGTCTGCCCCGCGACCTATAACGGCATGCCGAGGCAATCGCGCTCAGCGGAGCCGATCAGCGACACAAAATATCTCGTCACTGCGCGCTACTCGCCGCAGGAGTCCAACGACCAAGGCAATGCAGGAAGCGCGCCGCCGGAGAGTTCGTATGAGTTTTCGACGGGCGGAGGAAGCGAGATGATGTTTGTCTCGCTCTCGACCAAACAACGCGTCGCGCTTGCTGGCGGCCCACAGGCGCCCGACTTCCACAGCGGTGTCAACGTGACGAACGACGGACCGCAGGGCGTCGAGCGCACTGTGCCGATCTTCAACTTCAGCGAGACGCACTTCAAGAGTGCAGCGGAAATCACCAGCTCGTCTATCTCTACGCTCTTTGCACTCACGGGCTGTGTGAACAACTCCGCCTTCCGCGGATTCGCTTCGGGTGAAGTGCTCTTTCTTGGTGCACGCGGCTCTAAGCGCGGCGTCACTGGTGATTGGGAGATCACATATTCGTTCGCCGCAAGTCCCAATGTCACCAACGGCACCATCGGCGGCTTCACTGGCATCAACAAGGATGGCTGGGATTACTTGTGGTTTCTCTTCGAGGACAAAGAGGATCCCAACGCCGAAAAGATTGTGCGTCGGCCACGGGCTGCGTATATCGAGCAGATCTACAAGCGCGGCAGTTTCGCGGGCTTGGGGATATAGGTCATGTCGGACTACCTCAAGAATGTCAGACGCGGCGAGCCGATCGACCTCTCTGCAGCTGCGTGGAACAAACTGATGGATATGGCCCGCCGCGACGGCGTGCGTGGCGCATCCGGAATGGCTGACCCACTCTTTGCGAAGCGCGATCGCGATGTGGTGCTCGTCAAAAACATGTCAGGTATCGAGTACCCACGATGGGGTGTACTCGGTCTTGGCGCACCCGTGTATGTGCCGCAGCACAACCCGCCGAGCGGAAAACAAGAGTTGCCGCAAGACTTCGCGGAGAACTTAGTACTCCGCGGCGAGATGCCCGTCGCGGGAGTGCACGAGGGACTCTTCGGTGTGCTGCTTCAACCGCTCAAAGATGGTGACATTGGCGCCGCGATTGTGTCGGGGACTTTCGGTTGCGTGATTGTTGTGCAAGACGGGCGCCATCGCTTCGCTGATGTGTATCCGTCGCGCGCGGCGGGTGGTTCGGGCGAGAGCTTCTCAAGTGGCGCAGCACTCATCGATGGCGATGTCTTGCTGCGCAGTTGCGATCACGGCGGCGCGGAGATCCTTTGGAAGGAAGCGGGACTGGGCGAGCGATATGCGGCGATCAGGCTCGCGCAACAACCTCGAACGAGATGGCGAGCAATCCTCGGAGCAGCGCACCTTCTCCCCGGCGAACGCTTTCGTTGGCGCTACGAATGGCACGAAGCGCGCATCGACGCCGATCCCGCCAGTCCGACCAGCGGCTGCTACATGCCACTCGAAGTCGGGCTCTCAAGCAAGGACACACTCGGCAGCGAAGTCGACGCGCGCATGGCGATCAACCGCTACGAGTCGCATCTGTCGCAGATTCATTCGCAACCTGACAATGGCATCGAAGGCTTCGCCATTGCTGGCGCGTGCCTCGTCCGGGGCGTACCCGAGTCGTGCCCGCCCGAGAGAGCGGCGGTGCCGATCCTCCAACCAATCCTTTCTGGTGTCTGCGTCGAGCTCGTCGCCGAGCCCGATTCCCACGGGAACACGCGATACACGTTCGAGGCGCTCAACGGTGTGATCTTCACCGAGATGACCGTGCCGCCGCTGCGAGGGACCTTTCAATGAACCCGCGTGTGAACGACCCAAACCAAGTGGTCGAAGCGATCCTCGCGATCGAAGCGATGCGACCACCGCCCCGCTTCATTGTGCACCTTCGTTGCCATGACAACGCGCTCGTGTCGGCACTCCGAAGAAGGCGCTGCGATGGTCTCGGCGTCGACACAGAAAGCGAAGCAGCCGACATGCGCGGAGCAATTGGAATCAACGCAAATGAGCGCGTGCCTGTCGCTGACGGCGTGGCCGACTGCGTCATCTTTCTTGGCGCAACCACTGCAGAGCTCGATCACGCGTGGGCTGAGATCCGCCGCATCGCCCGGCCGCGCGCGCACTTCCTCTTGTCGTTCACTCGCGCACCCACGGCAAGTTGGTGCAGCGCACGACTGACAGGAGCAAGCGTCTCACGGCGTCATCCCTTTGTGTGGGGCACGTTCCATGCGTGAGCACGCTGGCGACATCGCTGCGCTCCAATCGGGGCTTCGGCAACGCAGGCCAAGTTTGAGCGGCGTGCGATTGTGGACTGCCGACTTCGACCATGTGTCGCTCGCGAACTTCTACCGCGGCAAGCACGCGTTTCTTGTGCTCAGTGGGCCAAGTCTCTTGACGCACGACCTGTCTGAGCTTTCGCGCCGCGGCATCGTGACGATGGGCGTCAACAACTCGTGGACAGTAGTACGCCCAACGCTGTGGACCTGTGTGGATACGCCCGATCGCTTCGTCGACATCGGATGGAAAGACCCGGGGATTACGAAGATCGTGCCTATTGAGCATTGGAACTCGCGGCTGCGTGTCGCGCTTGGTGAGGGCCGCTTTCGCGCGAGTCAATTTCGCGTGGCCGACATGCCAAGCGTGTTGATGTATCGGCGCAGCGACACGTTCGATCACCGCTCGTTTCTGAGAGGCGACACGATCTCGTGGGGCTGCGCGACAAGCGCGACGGACTCATTGGGCATCAAGGGCAAGCGCAGCGTCATGCTCGCCGCGCTCGGGCTTCTCTACTACCTCGGCTTTCGCCAGGTCTATCTCGTGGGCGCTGACTTTCGCATGGCGACCAACCAGAGATATGCCTTCGACGAACAGCGTTCGGCTCAGGCGATCCGCCACAACAATGTGCTCTACGAGAGTCTTGATAGGCGCTTCCACGCGCTGAAGCCAGAGTTCGCGAAGGCGGGTTTCTCTGTCCACAACTGCTGCGAACACAGCGGGCTCACTGCGTTTCCGAAGATCAGATTTGCCAAGGCCGTCGAACGCGCGAGCGCGGAGTGCTCGAAACCTGTGCCGACGGATGGTTGGTACGAACCAATACGGGAGAACAAACGATGAGTATGACTTCAAGTGGCTCGTCAAATCCGATGCGATACTTTCTCTATATTCCGGTGTGGGCCACGACGCAGCAGCCTGAGGGCAGCGACTCGGAGAGCAACTCGAGTGGATCATTGAGTGAGTCGAACAGCAGCGGATCGAACAGTGGCTCGGGTAGTGGATCATCGAGCGGCACTGGTGGCTCGTTGGGAGGATCAAGTGGCGGATCCAGTAGTGGATCAACCGATGGTTCGAGCGGAGGATCCACTGGCGGTTCTGGCGGTTCTGGTGGTTCTGGTGGTGGTTCCGGCGGCGGTGGCGGCGGATCGGGCGGTGGCGGCGGCTCCGGCAATTGCCTGCTCTACGGTTCCCTCGTCACGCTCTCTGACGGCAGCACGATTGCCATCGAAGAGCTGCGCCCTGGCATGGAGGTGGCGTCGCTTGCAGTGCCCGGGCTCGACACCGATGTCGACTACCGCGCGCAGTATGCGTGGCTCTCTTCGCACGGTCTTGATGGCTGCGCGCCGCGGAGCGTGCGCCTCGATCATGTGCGCAAGGGCGAGCACGACGGACACTTTGTCATCAACGATCGTATTCGCGCAACATTCGAGCACCCGTTTCTGATCCGCCGCGGCGACCAGTGGGGCTTCGCGTCCGCGCACCTCCTTGAGATCGGCGATCGGCTGGTCGTTCCCGCGCACGGTGGCTCACTCGGCGAAGAGCGCATCGAGTCGATTGAGGCAATCGCCGGCGTCGTGCGCACGGTCGCGATTCATGTGCCGGGCACGAACATATTCATCGGCGACGGCGCGTGGATGCACAATGATCTCTCCCTCAGTGCGATGTCGAGTTCGAGCGGCTCGATGTCGTCGGGATCGGGCATAGGTTTGTCGAGCGGATCAAGCAGCGGCGGCAAGAACAGTGGCTCGAGCTTCTCTGGCAGTGCTTCCACGGGAGGCACCGCGCTCTCGGGAAGCGGACCGCAGTTTTCTTCGACATTCACTCCGACAACTGGCAAAGGTTGAAATGCGACGATGGCACATTGTGGCCGACCTCTGCAATCGCCACGGCCTTCGCCGCGGCGTCGAACTCGGCGTGCGCGAGGGACGCTTCACGAAGCACATCCTTGTTCATGTGCCCGACAGCCAACTGATCGGCGTCGATGTGTGGCGCGCGCTCCCCACGCGTGACGCGCCCGGCGCAGAGACATACGCAGAGTGGCCCATGGCTCGCTACCGCGCTCAAGCGATCGCGCTCGTCGATCAGTTCCCGAATCGTTGCCGCATGCTCGAGATGACCACTGACGAGGCTGCCAAAGCGCTGCCCGACGCAAGCGTCGACTTTGTATTCATCGACGCAGACCACACTCAGGATGCCGTCGCGCGCGACATCGCTGCGTGGACACCGAAGGTGCGACCAGGCGGACTGATTGCGGGCCACGACATCCGCTGGCCATCCGTGCGCCGCGCTGTGGCAGCAAGCGGGCCATTTGAGGAAGTGGGCCACGACGAAGTGTGGTTGCGGTGGATCTCATGACGCCGACAATCGCGTGTGTACTGCGCTCGGGCGGCCGCTACAGCGCTGACTGGGTCGCGCGACTCAAGCGCGGCATCGAACGCCACACGACGGTGCCCCACCGCTTCGTGTGTCTTACTGATGTCGATGTGCCCGATGTCGAAACGATCGCACTCGTCGAAAGTTGGCCAGGATGGTGGTCGAAGATCGAGCTCTTCCGGCCGGGGCTACTCACCAGACAAACGCTCTACCTTGATCTCGATGTCGTGATCGTCGGCGACATCGCACCGCTCCTTCGAGCATGCGACGCCTTTACGATGGTGCACGAGCGCGGCACGAGTAATTACTTCAATTCGTCAGTCATGGCGTGGAACGGCGACATGAGTTTCCTGCACAATGCGTTTCGCGCAGACGCGCTTCAACACATGCATCGCTATCGCAGTCATCCGCGCATCGGCGATCAGGCGTTCATCAGCGAGTTCCTTGTGAGCGAAGGTAAGAAGCCACGAACCTTTCGCGGCGTGCTCGGCTACGACGCGATTGTGTCGTACAAGCGCGATCGATGCGAGAGTCGTCCCCCGCCGAGCGCATGCGTCGCGAACTTCCATGGCCGACCAAAGCCGTGCGATTTCGAGACGGGCTGGGTGGCGGAAGCGTGGAAGTGAGAACCCACACAAGCACAGGCGAGCCCACGAAGCGGAGTGCCTAACCAACAAGGCTTCGATGTGGGTCACGCCCGTGCAGACATCATCTGCAAAGCCCCGACATCAACAGCAAAGTGTGGCACGACAACGAGTTACGCCACTCTTCCACGCGCAGGCAACTCGTCAGTCAGCGTCGACTTCGGTCGACTCCCGCTGCTGTGGTTGTCAAAGCATAGCAAAGATGCGAGCATGCCCACTCGAATCCACACCACCGCGACCGATTCGGGGAGCAATAAATGGCTGAAAGTTCAGCGTATGGCGGACGTGGACGCCCATGGCATCCAGAGTTCGTCGAGTACATGGAGTTCATCGTGCAGCACCCCGTGTACAGCGGAATGCCGGATGCATACTACGAACCTGGGCGCATTCAGTGGGAAGCCCCATCCAATCGCAGCAGCGGGCAGTTCAAGGACACGCATGGTCGACGTGCAAAGTGGTGGGCCGCGAAGGCCGCGGAAATCGGCGTGTCAACAGCTTCTGATCAGTGGATCTCACGCGTCGCCAAAACCATCCACCCTACGAAACTGAAACCGTGCAAGATCTGCGGACGCCAGCTTCAGCTTCGATATGCCTATCCCCAGGAAAGGCTACTGCAGAGACTTCGAGATTTGCGCGGGGTTCCAACCGACTTCCAATTCGATCCGCTCGAGCCAATCTCTGACCTGGTACTTCGATTGGATCGACACTGCGGGTCCACCGTGATTTCACAACTTCCATCCGTGTTCAGCAGCGGACTCAAGGCCCTCAACACCAAGCCGATTCCTCGCTCGATGCCTGAATGGATCGACTGGCTCGAGAAGCATTACATCCCGTCAGAGCCACGTGGCGTTCTCAGTCCAGGCGCCATGTCAAATGCGCCAGACCGCTTCGACGGCTTTCACTGCGACAACTTGTGCTGCAGAAAGCACGCGGATAAAGGTCGAAGCAAGGAGAATTTGCAGACGTACGTGACAGATCGCCGGGTGTTTGAGTACTGGTCTGCCGGGGACTGGGTGGCAGCCGACCGTCTCATGGGCCTCGTGCGTACGACATTGTCTTCGGCGACCTGCCGAAACGGCCATCAAGGACCATGCGCGGCTGACCACATTGGCCCGATTTCGCTAGGCTTTTGTCATCGGCCACGGTTTCAGTTGTTGTGCACCCCCTGCAACAGTGCAAAGAGCAACCGAATGTATCTCTCCGATGTTCTGCTTTTGAAGCAACACGAAGCGACAGGAGAGACAGTCGTTTCGTGGCATTCGCGTGCGGTGTGGGACCTTTGCAAAGATCGTGTGGGTACCGACGAGCACGCGAGGCGACTGTCAAAGTTGATGCGCGACAACCGGCACTCTCTGATGGCTGCACTCAAAGAGGTGTACGACGCCAACGGCCTGACCTATCTTGCGTCCCTCCTCGAACTCGACCGCGCAAATTTTGACGTGACATTCACCGAACTCAAGGCAACCGATCATCTCACGGCATATGCAAAGTTGGTGCATTCGGCACGCGATACCAAGTATGCGGTCGAACAGAAGGTCCGCCGCCTTCGGATCGCGTTCGACGAACTATCCGCGTACTTTGAGAAGCGGAATAGAAACGCATTTGTCGCCTGCCCAACCACCACGCATCTGAAACGAGCGGTCGATAGTCTTTCAAAGGCTCGATCTGGATTCTCGATGCAGGAGGCCTTGCTTGCGAAGGCGAATGCCGCAGCGAAGGATGCCCAAGGAAGCCTATTCAGGGCCTCTCTCGATTCGACCCGAGCGGTTCCCGCTTCGGCCTTTGCCGCAACACATGCAGCACTCGAAGCGCATATGAACCAGACGGGGAGAACCCTCGCCGAACTCTGGGAATCTGATCGCTACTGCCGCGAGATAGCTGAGGATGTCGACTAGGTTTATGAGGAGGCCAGCTTGCCGCGCCGCCGAACGCTACCCGTATTGATTGGATCCGGCAGCTCGGTCAGGGAATCAACATCCGATCCTCGAGTGCTCAAAGCCGCGATGTAGGACTGTGCGCTAGTGCACCCGCGCATCAGCGATTGATAATCCGATTTTGGAGCGGTTACATATTCGAGAGTCTCCCCGTTCTCACCTGCAACGAGCGCTGGTAAATCGCCGAGGGCCTCAAGGACGGAGATCGGTGTGCCGCCAAAGAGGCCGTTCGTCAGTGGTCCGTGAGGCAATTGAAACGCCGCACGCTTCCTGAATCCAACAATGATGATTCGCTTCCGACGCTGCGGCACGCCATACTCCTCGGCGGATACGCGCCAGACCACTATCTCCCTAGCGACGGAACGAAGCGCCTGACTGACGCGCTCGAAGACCCGACCTGATTCCATGTTGATCAGGCCCGTCACATTCTCGAACAAGAAGGCGTCGGGATCGACCGCCTCGACGATCCGACAGTAGTCATTGAAGAGCAGATTGCGTTCATCTGCCTCGCTACGACGATTCCCCGCGGTCGAGAACCCCTGGCATGGAGGTCCTCCAACGAGAACCTTCGGCACTCGCGAATCGCCGGAGGCTGCCAACTCGACGATCCTGTTTCGGATGTCCTCTTCTCGAACATCGCCAACCACAACATTTGGGTGGATGTTCCGCACGAATGTCTTCATGGCGTGTTCGTCGATATCTGATGCCACCAAGCTCTTCCAACCAGCCCAGTGGAATCCGAGTGAGAGCCCACCTGCACCCGCGAACAAGTCGACGAGATTCCCGGGGCGCCCGAACGAGGTGGCCAACCAATACGCAAGGAGCGGCGGTACCGCGTTCCCGATCTGCTTTGATACAGCGGTGAGCGGTCCGGTGAAAACGAAGCTGTCAGGGAAACTCTGCAGGCGGGCCGCTTCGCGGTAGGAGAGCGTGCGAAGTTGCGCCCACTCGTAATGCAAGTGGCAACCGTTCCCGGGTCGACCAACGTAGGTAGAGATCGTGTACGAGGGCTGCGACGGATGCAGCCTCCCGTAATAGGTTGAACGACTTCCCTCGCCTCGCGCGTAACTCTCGCGGATCTGCTTCAGTCGCTGAGAAGGCACGGACTCGGGAATGTCCTTCCAGTTACCGCCTGGCGGAACAGCCCGCGCAAACTGCAGATCGAGTGCGCTAAGTTTCGGCGCAATATGATTCCGAATCATCACCACAATTCCTTGTAAAGAAGGGCGTCTCGCTCTTCCGCTCTCAGTTTCGGGAAAGCCGGCAGCACGCTGGCAAAGGCGTCGCGATCGAGTCCGTACGCGCGCGCCACGGCCACCTCAAGCCCTGGAAGTTCGATAGAGGAGTTCAACCGCCTATCGAGCATCAGCAACAGCCGTTCGCGCTCGGGCGACTCGAGCAGAAGAGTTAGAGGTGCGGCGCACCGTCGCAGCACCCCCTGCGAAACATGCGTTGTCGCGAGCTTGGTTCGAACCTGAAGCTCAAAAACCAAGCTGTTCATGACGGCGAGCAAAGCCGAAAGGGCTTTCGCGTCACCAGTTCGAAGAAACGCGATTCCAAGTGAGTTGCCCGTCACATTCCTTGGCGGCACGAAGGCGACGTGCATTCGCCTGCGCTGGGTGGGACGCGAGACATCGCGCCATGCAATCCTTCGCTCCAACACAGTTGCGGGAATCTGACGCTTAGTCGGATCGATGTAGTCGATGGATTCTCGCTTGACCTGGAATGGGAACACATGCCGCCCCTTCAAAAAGGGGATGCCACCAACGACAGATCCAAATGACTCAGCCAAGCGTGTCTCGTCGAGCTCTCTTCCGAGCCGCAAGCCGATGCGTAGATCCTCTTCTAGCATTGAGAGCGATGCGTGTTGGCCGCAAATCAACCGAACGATCTCCTCCGCATCTCCTGCTACATTGAGTGCCAAGGGATCACTCAAACTCGAACGGAGGATATGTTCGCGCGACTCAACCTGATTGCGCGCAGCATCGAAGCGCGTGAGCTGAAAGCAACGCGTTGGTCCGCCTTCCCGCGCTGCCAAGGTTACGAACGCCTGGTCGACCGAGTCGAAAAACTTTGCTTCCGCGGGGTAGTACTCGATTCCGCTCACATCTAGCCTCTGGAACAAGCTTGCTCTGAAGGGCGATGAAGCTTGGTCGGCGAAGATCGCTGCCGGCAGAACTATGTACATCGCAGCGCTTGCCCGAAGCAGCCGCGCAGACGCGATGGCGCCCGCGCGCGCCAGATTTACCCCGTACCCCGTGACCGCCTTGCCTGATGCACTCTTGCAGCCTGGGAACTCACGATCGAGCCACTCGGCATATCCCCGCAGTGACTGCCTGTACTCGCCGGGTAACTCCACAGCGTCGCGCGAGTCCGGCTTGAGGAGTTCCCAAGGAGGATTGGTCAGCAGCAAGTCAACACTTGCCGTCTCGAGGGGAACTCTTCGGAATGTATCTCCGCTCAACGCTACGAGTCGAACTCTCGCCGAAAGCCCAAGATCCTGAAGGAGGGCACCGATTGCGCTGCGGGCGGTGTGTACCGCTTCGGCGTCGTAGTCAAAAACTCGGACCTCCGACAGACGTTCAATCGCGTTCTGATCGATCGCAGCTCGTCGCAGCCAAGCGACTACCAGCCTCCCGTCGCCACAAAATGGATCGCAGACGCACTGGGGCTGAAATCCCGACGCGACTGCTCTTGCGGCAAGCGCCCCCGCTATCTCGAGAGGCGTGTAAAAGCGACCGGTCAGCCGCGCCTCAATGTCAACTCGACTCGACGAGCGCTTCGCGATCTCAACATGCAGCATACTTCACCCCTCGAACCAACCGAGACACCATTTCGTCTGGCACAAGAGGCGCATTTTGACATTGAACGACCGCTCGCCGAATCACGGCTCGAACCACCCCGACGGAGCGAAGGTTCGCGTTCGAGCCAAATCGAATTGCCGGCCCTTGATTCGCTACAGCATTCTCGTTTCTGATCACGCGTGCGAGTGACTCCCCGTCCAATGAGAATGCAAGCCAGTCACTCGAAGTGGGAGCCGCTCCCTCATCGATCATGAGCCTGTCACCGGGCTGCAGACAAAGGTCAGACTCGCACGACGCCGAAAGGCACCAAAGTACGGCTATTCCGCCGCCTGGTAGCAGTTCCGCAAACCACTTCGCACCGGCTTCCGACCGGTCATGAGGGGATTGAGCAACGCCGACCTGGCGCTCGCAGAGATCCGGGCACGCACTCGACAGCACCTGCAGGCCGCGGAACCGCCGAGCAGCGAGTCGCACGTAGCCCTTCCGTTCGAGTGCTTTGAGGTGGTCACGAACCGTGGCGGTCGATCGGAAGCCCAACTCGGCCTGCAACTCGCGGTAGGTCGGTGGAAGATCGCCGCGCAGCGAGCAAACCCGCAGCACTCGAAGCACGCGAAGCTGGGCTGGGGTAAGCGGGCTCAAGGTGGCGCTACCGTACCACTCATTTGAGTGCCCCGCAAGCGTTGCCTCCGTCGTGGCCGCTCGAACATTGTCCGCACATGCTGACATACTGCGGCCGACGAGCAAGCACACTATGCCGGACTGCGACTCACCTCCCGAACACGACTCAAGCGACATCACCGCGAACTCGGCAGGATCTCCTTGGACTCCGGTACGGTTCCAACTGTTGGAGTGGTTTCGCCAAGATGCGCCGTCGCTCGCTGGAGCGTACGAAGCAACTGTCTTTCTCGTTTCCACTCCATCAGTTCCGGCGCGGGTCCATTTAGTCTGCCACCTTGTGCGCGACATCTACGGCAAGCTTCCAGAGATCCTTGACGGGGAGTTTCGTTTCCAGAGTGCCGGTGCTGTCTACCCACCATTCATCGATACGATCGCCAACCATTGGAGATCACCCGATGGCGCCCTGTTAACCAACGCCGCAGCTTCCGAAACCGCGCCGAGCGCGTCCGACCGCGTTAACGTTCCGAGAGCGGCTGCTCGCGCGGTAGACGACCTCCTCGCTCGACGAGCGGTGCTCAAAGATCAGCCCCGCAGCACGGAGGTCCTTGCTCGAGCGCTATTCAGACGCTTCGCCGAATCTGGGCTTCAACCACCTGCTCGCCTGGCCGCCACGTTCGAGGAGGAGAGGAGATGGTTCACCGACCGTGCGCACCTGGTACTTGAGCGCGCCAAAGTACCTGCTGAGGAAGGGCTGCTCGATCATTTCGCCTCATTCGAGGGTGCGCTCCATTCGCTCGTCGGCGAGTACTTCACAGGGAAGGAGGAGCTGGATGCAATCCTCGCACAAGCCAACGCCTGAGCAGGTTATGGCAGCGGTCGCGCGGATCACCGCGCCTCATCTCGAGCGCTACTTTTTCGAGAGGCTCGAAAACCCCGCATGGATCGAGCCCCTGCACGCGCACGGCTTCTTCAAGGATCCGCCCGCTCCCGAGCGAATGGACGGCGGAGTGCGCTGCAGACTCTGGCCTCAGTCGGCGTATCTCGCACGCATGGCGCCGAGTGCGCCCGAGGCGGTCGCGACGATTCTCGGCACGCTCGAGACGAGCAACTGGATGGTTGTGCGCGACATGCTAGTGGCCGCGAGCCAACTGCCCTCGCCGCTCGTTCGATCACTCGTGCCTAACCTCGGCGACGCCGTTCGCTCGCATCGACTTTGGCATTCACTCGACACCCTCGGCGCAATCGTCGCAAACTTGGCGCACGACAATCACTCTGAGGTCGCTATCGACTTGATGATCCGCGGGTTCGGAGGTGTTGTTGAGCGAGACGAGCAGACCCTTCGACAGGCGTCATATCCATTCTTCGAGGCGCTGACTGAGTCCGTGGTGCCCGCGCTGGCGCGATCCGCTCCGCTCCCGCTACTTGAGGTGTTGCTGCGATGGGTTCGCTCCGCAGCTTCCAAGGAGCACCCCTCGCGGGCTGATGGCGATGAACTGTCATACATCTGGCGACCAGCGATCGAGGAACACGAACAAAATCGGGACCACGATTTCGCAGGTCGGCTGCTGGGAGTTGTGCGCGATGTGTCGGAGCGCGCCATTCGCGATGCTGGCCTCGGCGTCAGCGCTCTTCTCGACGTACTCCGACCCGATGGTTCGGTCATCGGTCAACGCCTTGCCCTGCACCTCATCGGAGAGTTTAGCGAGAGGGAGCATGGCTTGACAGAATCAATGATGCTCAACCACAGGCTGTTTGCAGACCATCGTGTCAAGCACGAGTACGCACGGCTGATGGCGCGAAGATTCTCTCTGCTCAATCCCGACCAGCAGTCTCAGTGGTTCTCATGGGTCGTCGCTGGGCCACCTGATGATTCCGCCGCGGACCCCGCGAGCCGCTCCCAGTATGTTGCCTATTGGAAGTTCTGCCGGCTGCACTGGATCTGGGAGCACCTGACAGGTGCGCACCGCGCCTTCTACGAGAAGATGTTGACGGAACACGGCGTTCCGGAGTTGGCGGATCTCAATATTCACTTCGGCGGGGTTCAGTCAGTCGTTGAGCTTTCCCCGTTCACAGTCGAGGAGCTTGCGGCAAGAGGCTTTGCCCCGGCGATCGAACACGCCCGAAGCTGGCGTCCAGAACCATGGTACCGTCGGTTTGATGCGCCTTGCATTGAAGGGTTCGCCAACACATTTCAGCAGTATGTCGCAACCGCGCCCGACCGCTTCTCTCGCGGTGCAACAATTCTCATCGGCCTCTCCGCGCCGTTCATTCGAGCGTTCCTACGCGCCATGATGGACGCGATCAAGCGCGGCACGCGAGTTGATATCGTGAGCATCCTGACACTCTGCCACTGGGTGCTCTCGCGCCCGGTCGCGGAACGAACCTCGCCCAACGGCGAGTGCGAGCCCTTGCTAGATAAGGACTGGCAATGGTGTCGAGAGACAATCGGAGAACTGGCGGCGGCTGTGTGTGGAGCGCGCACCGATTCCCGACCGACCTACGGGGTCGAACTGCGAGAATCTCTCTGGACCTCGATAGAACCGCTCCTTTGCGACAAGGCTGACTCGCACATCGTCCAACAGCAGGCCTGCATCGATCCACGTGTGTCTGATTGGACGCTTCTTTCGGTCAATTCGCCGCGCGGGAAGGTGATGGCGGCCATTTGGGCGTACGCGGACTGGCTGGCGTGGCATCTCGATCCTGCACGCAAGGACCACACCAAGTTTGCTGGGACACTCGATCAGATGCCTGAAGTGCGGTCTGCGCTAGAGCGGCAGCTCACCGATGAATCAGCCGGGTTCACGGGACGTGCCGGATTCGGGATCCGGCTGGGTCTACTCTGGTGGATCGACACAGACTGGTTGGCCAGACATGCGTCAGTGATTTTCGATCTGCGCGCCTTCGAGATTGAACCGCAGCGGGCGTTCGGTTGGGCTGCTTGGAATACGTTCTTGTTCTCGAATCGGCCACACGTCGAGCTGTACAAGGTGCTTCGGGACCAGTTCGGTTACGCCGTTGATCAGGCCGCTCGCTGCGACCAAGTTGGTGACTCGAGGGAAGGGCCGTACTTCCATCTTGGCCAGCACTTGATGACGCTCTACGGTCGCGGAGACTTCGGATCTGACGCGGAAACGGCATGGGAAGCCGACCAAGGAGTCATCCGACGCCTCGTCACCCAGGCTCAATGGGCAATCCGCAGCTACGCGATCGAGTTTGTCGGAATCAGCCTGAATGATTCCGGCGGCAAGGTTCCCGACGAGGTGAGAGAGAGATTTGTCGGGCTCTGGGAGCGATATTGGGCACAGGCCGGTTCCACTGATGCGCGCGCCGATCCGAACAGCGGCGTCTTTGGTTGGTGGTTCTGCTCGGGCGTGTTCGATCCGGCTTGGTCGATTCAACAGCTTGAGAGCTTCGTCGCACGCTGTCCAAAGGCCGAGCCCGATCATCTGATCGTGGAGCGCCTGGCAGCGACGGCGGAAGCCGATCCGCTGCGCGCAGCCAAAATCGTGGACATGCTTGTCGCAGGAGATAACGAAGGCTGGCGCGTTCGAGGATGGGCCGCCGACGCCAAGAAGGTGCTGGCGATTGCCCTCAAGGCAGGAGGTGAGGCGCGTGGGGCCGCCAAAGCCGCAATCGACAGACTTGGAAAGCACGGCCACAACGACTTCGGAGCCTTGCTGAAGGCTTGACGACTGTGGAAGACTCACGCTGGGAACAACACAGCGATTCCAGATAGGCTGGAGTCAAAGCGGGATGTGCGCTCGGGCTTGCCTCGATTTCGCAGCCATCAAGGCAGGTACCATTGACGACCGAAACGAGCGTTCGAGAGGCTCAGGTTGGGCATGCGAAACCCATCGCGAATCATCTGATGAAATCCCGCAATGGATGGATCAATACGATCTGTGTTCAGACAAACGAGCGAGTGGGCGTCACTCAGCGTCAGACCGATCCGATGGCTTCGCTCGTCGAGCGGCTTCTTCGAAAGCACGCAGATCCGACTCAAAGTCTGCCCGCTTCCCTTGTTCCCTTCGTCTAACGACTGGCGTGGATCTCCAAAGAAACGATACAACTCGCCCAAACAGCCCTAGACCTAGGCCGAGGATCGCGCCAACGACAGCGAATCCGAGAAGCGTCTGAATCAAGTCTGGCATTTGGTGCCCTTACGATCATGATAGAATACGCTGTATGGAAAAACGAGATCGACTCCTGCGCCTGGACGGTGGTCCAAATGAGGCCCGCCAATTCTTCTCAGAGCGAAACATTTCACATATCCATGAAACCAAGAGCCTAATCATCTTCGGGTGGACTTGCGAACCGAGGGACAATCCCGCAATTGGGGCGCGAGGGTATGAGTGCGCGAGATCTCTTCCGTCGGTGGACCATGCCACGGCCTGTATCGCTGGCGACTACCTCATGGACTGTCATGTTGCGGCCCAGTTGTTGGAGAACCGGCAACGACCAGGACTGCTCTTCCCGGATCGCATTGAACTGTACATGGGTGACTCAAGACTCGCAATTGCCCAGCGGATGGTTGTGCTCAGTCGCGTCGACGGTCAATCTGGTTGGATGCCGATCGCAGATGAGATTCGCAATTTCTTCGCGCAGATCGCGCCAGACGTTGGGCCAGCATTCGCCGCAACCGCTCGTGTTTTTGACGCGACGTTAAGGATGGTGCGGGCCGTCCGAGAGATTGAGAAATTGAAGAGCGAGGCTCGCCCCACCGATGGCAACCACCACAAGTACTGGACTCGCCAGGAGATTGATCGCCCGAGAGCGCAGTAGTTGGCTGAGCTTGCCCGACTTTCGTAGACACCCATTGAGGCGAGGCTACTCGCCAGGAGTGTTCCATGGGCAAGCCCTCAAAGACCGTCAAGAAGCGACTGCGCCGCACCTTCACGCCCGAGTTCAAGGCTGAGGCCGTTCGCCTCTGCAAAACCGGCGATCGCGGCCTCGGCAAGTCGCTGCCGATCTCGACCTGATCGAAAGTTCTCCGCGTGACCGCACGTGTTTCGCCGCCATCGGAAGTCGCACGGCGACCTCATGCAACGATTAACCCTCGGCACCCATCGAGTTTCGCTCCCGTTTCGATCAGGATCGCACTCCTCGGCATCGAAAGAAACGGTCCTCACCGCTCTGGCGCGCTCAAAACGCCATCCAAAGTTTGATCCCGTTTCGATCGGGGAGTTCCTCGAAGACCGCGTTGGCGCTGCTGCGCCCGCGGTCTTCTCGTATCACTCCCCCGCGTGTGGGAAGTCCGCTTCGCAGACTTCACACACCGCGTCATGCGGACATGCAATCGAAGCTCGCGCCCGAAACGAAGACCAACGCACTCATGTCCACATGACGCTCTTGACATTGCGGCTCGCACCGCAAAGAGCGGTGCAAGGCGTCAAGTCCAGTCGGGGGAGTTCGGAAACCGCAATGGCGGCGTCTCGATTCGAGGCGGCGTTGTTCGTTCTTGCGTGAATGCGCTCGATCAGCACGCATGGATTCGCATACAATCGCAACTTCAGGGCATCGCTCGTGCCGCTTCAGCGCGCGGTAGCTCGCATGTCCCAGCTTTCCCGCTGTCAGCCGAATGAAGTCCGGATGGGCTTACTCGATGCGTAAGCAGAGGACCTGATCAACTATCCACGAAAGTTGAGCAAGTTCGCTGCACTCCAATAGGATCCTGATTCCATGCGCTCCGTTGTCTTAGGTGTCGGCCTCTTCTTGTGCGTGTCCGCAATTGCCTACGGTGTCATAGAATCGAGCCGCTGCCTATTCTGCAAATCTGCCCACAATCGGCGCGCATCCATGGTGGTGCTGATGAAGCGCGTGTCCGCCGCATTCTTCGGAGGATGGATATTGTTCATAGTAGGGCTAGCGATTCCACCCTGAAACGAGGGGGTTGGCTTGCCTGTCCCAATTCGCGTACCACTTATCTCCCCGCGATGGACCAAGAGCGTTAGCTTGTCCGTGCAGCCTCTCATTTCTCTCCTCCTGATCCTGCTCCGAATCTGCCGCGAGCAATTCGAGTCTCAACACTGGCTAGTGAATGGATGTGATAGTTTGTCGGTCCACACGATTGAGAGCCGACAATCGATCACACCTATGGCTGTGAAGACCGAAGCGGAACGACTGCTCGACGAGTCCACCGCAAGGGAATCGTTCAGAATCACGAACCCGCACGGCGGGCCAGTCGCCGCACCAACACGAATCCGGTGAGCACAGGCGTCGTTAGTATCAACCCAACAATGGCGCAAACGAGCCATTTGGGTTGTTGCGGGGAAAGCAGATAGATCGACAAACCACCGATCATCATGCTCCCATTGGCGCTCCCCAATACGCACAGCTTCACACGGGCGACCGAAGCCTTCAGACGCGTGGGTGTATCCGTGTGAGCCTGCATTTATCAGTTCTCGCTTTCTGCTAGCGCGCAGCGTTTCCGCTTCAGAGAGTACCAGAACGAAGTCGCACGGATTGCTCGATGCGAGCGGATGTGAATCTGGCGAAAACACGGCTCGCACCGCGTCATCAACCTCCCGCTCAATCGCGCGACTCACGGATCGCGGCGTTCGTGCGGAGTTTCGGTGTCGAGATTGTGCGATCGAGTGGTGCTTGATTCCTTGATTCGTGGTGTCCGCGCGGAACGACACACGCGAAGCGAGGTGCTTCGTGGGAATCTGATTCGGGGAGCACGGAGAGAGTCTCCGCATGTCGCTCGCGAAAGTTCACGCCGATCAGGATTTCACGCCAGGCGCTGGAACAGGAGTGGAAACCTTCGAATCGCGCACCATGTTGGCAAGCAGCAGTTGCACCAGTCCCGCGTTTGAGTCGCCCACGCCACCGCCGTTGACGACAACATCGGGCGTGATCTTGAGACCTGCACTCGCGATGGTCTTGACAACTTCCACCGTCGTGACGCCCTGAGCAGTCAGCGCTTCGACTTGCTTCCGATACGCCTCGGCCTGTGCCTGACCCTTCGACTGAATCACCCCTGCTTCCGCTTCGCCGACTTGCCTGACGCGACCAGCTTCGGCCTCGGCCTGAATGCGAATCTGCGCCGCAGTGCCCCGCGCGCGCTCCTCGGCCTGCGACGCCTCGTGCTTCGCGATGGAAATGCCGACCTCTGCTCGAATGATCGAGTCCTGCTGATCGGCTTGCGCCTTCGTCTTTTGAAACTCAATGCGACGCTTTTCCGCCTGCTCCTGCGCGTCGAACATCGACTTGCGCTGTTCTGCGAGATTCTTCTCCTGCGTCGTCTTCATGAGCGCTTCGGGAAGATGAATGTTGGTGATCATGACGCTCACGACTTCAACTTTGTAGCTCGAGAGATCGTCACGCACGGCGCGCTCCGCAGCGGTTTGCTCTTCGGCGCGGTTCTGCTGATAGGAAATCGCGGGCGACTTCGAGACCTGTGCGCGGAAGATGCCGTCGATCTGCGGGTGAATCACATTGGCTTCAAGGTCAGCAATCGACCCGAGCTTCTGCACGACATACGGAGCGTTCTCGGGAAGAATTCGGTACTGGCAGCGCACTTCAACTTTCATTTCGAAGCCGTCGTGCGAGACGACTTGAAACGGATCGAAGTTGGCATCGGTCGCGCCACCGCCCCACTCAACGCTGCGCGTCGTGGTTGGAATCGGAATGACCGTGAAGGCGCGAGGATTGATGTTGTACTTACCAGGGCCGAGCACATTCCGTTGGATGCCGCGGAAGCCATCGGGCACGACATGACGCGTCCGCACGCCGCGATCCATGCGCGCCTCTTCAGGATCATGCGCGCCGCGCGCCATCGATGCGCCTGATGCGAGATCGTCTTCCGTTCCGAGCGTCGATGGATCGAGGCCGATGTTGGAAATGAGCACGCCAACTTCGCCTTGCCGCACGATCGTCAGCGGCGCAGGAACCACGGAAAACAAGTACGGATTCACATAGTAGGTACCAGGGCGCAACACCGATTCCTGCGGACCGCGGCGTCCTCCGTGCTCAAGAAATGCTTGCCCATCCTGAAAACTATTGTGCAAGCCAACATCAGGCGTCGGCGCCACAACATCCTCTTTCGACATCGGCTTGCCGTCGCGCGCATCGACCATCCCGATCTGATTCTCCGCAATCGCGATCGCGGCTTGCAGTTCGACGCTGAACATGTCGGTGAAAATGTTGTAGGTCCCGGGTCGCAAGAACTGGATTTGAGGCCCCTTTTGTCCAGCGCGTTGCAGGAAGACTTCGGCCTTCTGAAAGCAATCGTGCCCGTCGACACTCTTACCAAGGAGTTGACCCTGCTCGAGTGCCCCGCCGTCGGCAGCGGTCACCACGCCGATCGCACCTTGCGGCACAACCGTCTTCGCAATCTTCTCGACGCGGAACAGCAGCGGGTGAATCTTGTAGGTTCCGTTGGTCAAGAAGCGAAGTTGCTTGCCGCGAATACCGCCGCTATTGAGAAACGCAACCGGATCCTGAAAGTTGTCGTGCGCTGCCCCGCCTTTGTCTTCGGCGTAAATGCGACCAGACGGCATCGGTTCGCCGTCGGTTGCGGTCACGACGCCGAGCTCGTCCGGGCCAATGGTGACGAAGTCGTACTTGCCCACGAGGCGCACGAATGGCCACGGAACCACATGAAGTCCCGGCGCGAGATATGCGGCTTGCACGCCGACTTCACCTTTCGCGCTGAACACGCGACCAGGCGAGAGCGTCGGACCGCTGAAGCGCCTTTCGGTGATGGCGATTTCACTTGAGCCGACATTCACAATCCAGCGCGTGACAAAAAAATGCAGCGCGCAAAGGCCGATGATTCCAGCCAAAGCAATCCAAACAAGTTGCGGGACTTGCGAAATGGGCACTTGCGCGAGCATCATTCGTTCTCCGCTTCGTATCGCGGCAGCACGCTGTCGCGTGCGCAGTGTACTCTGCTGCGGCAGAACCGGAACAAAGGTCATCCCGGTTTGCGCCAATG
Organism: Planctomycetia bacterium; assembly: GCA_005790605.1. Classification (GTDB taxonomy): domain Bacteria; phylum Planctomycetota; class Phycisphaerae; order Phycisphaerales; family SM1A02; genus F1-140-MAGs142. Next base: position 73,183 of record SXUI01000040.1, read on the forward strand.
ACTTCCGTCGTTGCTTTGAGGTGTGCGCCGCCTTGAGCCGAGCAACCGCACGTTTTCATGAGCCCAACCATCGAATCTACCGCGCGCGTCAGTACGCTGTAGTCCATGATCGGCCATCAAACACTCCAGCTCGCCGCCGTCCTCTCACTCGCCACCGCACAGTTCGCCGGGGCCGACTTCACAGGCTGGATCGTTGAGCGCGTCGATCGCGAGGGGCTCGTACGGTTCGATGTGTGGGCCACCTTTGACGATCCGCTCGACGAGATTGCCTTGCTCCTTTACCTCACGCTTGCGGAAGGGTCGCCAGTCTTCCATCACCGGGATGTGCTCACGCAAGGCGCCGACTCGACAGTTGTGGGCAGTTGGGATCCGAACTTCGTCCTCGCACCCGACGCGATGGACTCTTACTTGATGCTCGGTGGTGGGACCGGCTTGGCATCGGGCAACCTGACCTTCGCCGGCGTGGAATGGGGACTTCCAGGTTGGCATGTACCGCAAATCCCCTTCGGCGACTACCTCACCGGACCATCGATCCTCGTCGCGCATCAGAACGGGCAAGGATTCGTTGGAAAGGACGGGCGCGTGCAGGTTGGAAGTTTCGTAGTCTCGCCAGCAGATGCGGAAGCCGGCGCGATTGTGTACGCAAAGATCGGCCACCGCGACCAACCCTTCCTCAATATCCTCCATCGACAAACGCAGTTCTGCTTGGGAGGGCCATGCGCGATCCCTGACTGCAACGCCAACGGTTTGATCGACGGCGCAGATATCGCATTCGGCATGGCTGACTCGGATGGAGACGATCAGCCCGACGACTGCGAACGCCAGCGCGGTGATCTGAACCTCGACAACGCGACCAATGGCGCAGACCTTGCGATGCTGCTCGACGCGTGGGGACCGGGGTCAGGCGTCGCCGACATCAATGACGACCTCTTCGTGAACGGCGCGGATCTCGCGATCCTGCTGTCGAACTGGGGCGAGCACTGACGGACGATTGTGCGCCGCGGGTACATTCTGCGGCGTGCGCGTCGCGTTGTTCACCACCTGTCTTGCCGAAGCGCTTGCGCCGCGCGCGCTGAAGGCAGCGGTGCTCGTGCTTGAGCATTGCGGCGTCGCGCCTGAAGTGCCGCTCGCGCAGACTTGCTGCGGGCAACCACTTCTATCAAACGGTCTGCCGAACGACGGCGCGAAACTTGCGCAGCGAATGTGCGAGATCTTCGCGCCCTATGACGCGGTCGTGACACCTTCGGGATCTTGCTGCTCAGTCGTGCGCGAGAAGTACGCTGGCCTGTTTGCCGAAGGCTCGCGCGAACGCGCCAACGCCAATGTGCTTGCGGCGAAGACCTTCGAGTTCATCGAGTTTCTCGAAACGCAGTTGAAGATCGATCCGACCACACTCAAGCCGAAGGACTGCTCGGCGAACGCGCGCTGCGCAACACTCACTTGCCATGACGCCTGCCATTTGCGCGGACTTCATCGCCATGGGTGCACAGCGCCCTTCCTACGAAGTGCTGGGTGCGGCACAGTGCGCGACCTACCGGACATGTCGCAATGCTGCGGTTTCGGAGGAATGTTTAGCACGCAGTTTCCCGAGGTTTCATCCGCACTCGGTGATGAGAAGCTCGCGCATTTCACTTCGACCGGCGCCGCGGTTCTAGTTGCAAGTGATACGGGCTGCGCAGCGCACCTCGCGGGACTCGCGCATCGAAAGGGCGTTGCGATTCGCGTGATTTCGCCCGCTGAGGCGATCGCGGAGTCGCTTGGTCTTCTTGCGCGCGAGGTCACCTCAGCGAACGCGAGCACGGAGGCTGCGATGCATCCGAAAAATGGAACTGAGGTCGGGTGATGAACGAACTCATCGCCCCGCCACTTCCGTTCGATATGAAGCCGCGCGCGCGTGAAGCGGTGCGCGACCTGAAACTGCAGCAATTCGTCGGCAGCGCTACGCACTTGAAGGACATCCATCGCGGAGGCATCTTCGACCGCGACTTCGGCCACGACTACGACGCGCTACGCACCGTCGCCCGCGACACAAAGCAGCATGCGCTCGATCATCTCGACGAACTCCTCGAGCAGTTCATCGCGAACGCGCGAGCGTCAGGCGCGACCGTCCATGCCGCGACAACTGGCGCCGAGGCGTGCGAAATCGCGCTTCGAATCGCGCGCGCACATGGAGCCTTGAGTTGCGTGAAGAGCAAGTCGATGGTCACTGAGGAGATCGGGCTGCTGCCCGCGTTTGAAGCCGCAGGCATCAAGACTCTTGAAACCGATCTCGGCGAGTTCATCCTGCAGATCGACGGCGACGCGCCCTCGCACATCGTCACACCGATGATTCACAAGGACCGAGTGGCAACCGCACAGAGCTTCGTGCGCGAACTCGGCGCGCGCTACACCGAAGATCCGACCGAGCTCACCATGATCGCGCGCGAGCACATGCGCGGCCTCTACCGCGCGGCCGACATCGGCGTCTCGGGCGCAAACTTCCTCCTCGCTGACGAGGGTGCAGCCGTCATCTGCACCAACGAAGGCAACTTCGATCTTTCTGTGGGCGGTCCGCCCGTGCACATCGTCTTCGTCGGCATCGAGAAGCTCATCCGCGGCGCGCGCGACCTCGCACCTTTTCTGAAGCTGCTCGCGCGCAGCGGCACCGCGCAGCCGCTCACGGTCTACACGAGTTTCGTGCGCGGTCCACGCCGTGCAGGCGAACACGGCGGTCCGAAGGAACTTCACTTCGTGCTCGTCGACGCGGGCCGCGTAGGAGTGCTTGCGAGCGAGAAGCGTGATCTCCTGCGATGCATCCGTTGCGGCGCGTGCCTCAACGCCTGCCCGGTTTACCGCAAAGTTGGGGGACACTCTTACGGCTCAATGTATGCAGGCCCGATTGGCGCGGTGCTCACGCCGGAACTCGAACGCGCGCAAGCTGGCGGCGGCGCGGGTCTGGCGAACTACGCGGATCTTCCGCGCGCAAGTTCGCTTTGCGGCGCGTGCTACGAAGTGTGTCCAGTCAAGATCGACATCCCGAAGTTCTTGCTGCATGATCGTGCGCGATTGCGCGAACGGGGGCTTTCGCCGAAGTCTGAAGGCGCGATGCTGAGACTCTGGCGATGGCTCGCTGAACGACCGATGCTCTTCCGGCTCGCGATCGGCGCGGCACGGCTGCACGCGCGCTTGCTCGGCCAGAAAGATGGCTCGCGCGCTTGGCTGCGCGCGGCGCCAGGACCAGGCGCTGGGTGGACGCAGTCGCGCGATCTCGGCATGCCAACCGGCGAGCGTTTCCGCGATTGGTTCGCGACGCACGCCGCGAAGCGCGACACGAAGCGAGGTGCACGATGACGGCGCCTCATGAGAAGTCGAGGGATGAAGTTGCGAACAACGCAAACGAACGGACCGATGACGGCGATAGAGCGATCGACGCTCTGCTCGCCCGTGTGCGAGCAGCAGTGAGCGCGCAACCCGTGACCGTTGCCGAGGTGCCGTCACACGCGGTCGTTCGTCGCATCGCCAACGATGCGAGCGATCTCGCTGGTCTCTTCGAGACGCAGGCAACGGCGGTTGGTATGCGCGTGACGCGCGTGCATGGAAATCAAGTCGGCGGCCCTAGCACGCTCGACGCCGAAATCGCACAAACACTCGCGCGCCTCATCGACTCGCACGCCGGAACAACGGGGCGAGCCGTTGTGGCAGTGAAGGATAGAGAGCTCGCACGCATCGCCGAGTGCGCTGCGGGCGCGCGCCTCGCATCCAACACCGACGACGATTTGCTCTTCGGCTGCGCCGTCGGAATCACCGATGTCGATGCGGCGATTGCCGAGAGCGGCTCGCTGGTTGTCTCGACAAACTACAGGATCCGAAACGCATGGATCACGCCGCCGATTCACATTGCGCTCGTCCGCGAGTCGCAGGTCTTGGCGGACCTCGTCGACCTCTTTGAATCTCGACAGGATGCGCTCGACGCAGCGTCAACGACGATCATCACTGGCCCGTCAAAGACCGCCGACATTGAAGGCGTGCTCGTGACTGGAGTACACGGTCCAGCGGCGGTCGAGATTGTGCTTGTGGCATGAACGCGCGGAGAGTGAACCGATGGCCCTTGGACTTGTCGAGTGCGCCGAAAAAGCTTGATCGTCGGCGCGCTCGCGAATAGAGTGAAGATGGCAAGACAGTCCAGTCGCTCGTTCACGGTGCGGTTGAACCCTGAAGAGAGCGAAACATGACGCGCCAACGCTTGACTCTGTGCTCAATCATTTCCCTCATGCTCGCGGGCGTAACCGCGGCGCTGAGCGTGTCAATCGATGCAATGCTCTTGATACCGCACCCAAGTGATCTTGGCAGTCAACTTTGGATTGGCGCCGCCGGCCTCGCCATCACGAGTCTTGTGCTAGCCACCCTCGTGCTCACGATGCAAAGGCGTAAAGACCGTTAGACGCGTTGCGGAATACCAACGGGCTCGCCGAGCGACGCATCAGAGCGAATTGACTTCTGGAGCATGCGCGGGCGAGAGGGCAAGCGGGATGAACCACGCCAGCGGACGCTTTGCCCCGCACGCAGTGGCCCCTTCGTCGGAGCATCGTGACCTTGAGACTGCGAATGTACGCTACGCGAGTTCACTAGTGAATCAGCGACCGAGTCTTCGAAAACGGATGCTCCATCATGATCAAGTTTGCTCTCGTTCTGATTTTCGCAACCGTCGCGCACGCGACTGTCGTCAGATCCACCGAGACACCCAACATCGTCATCATTTACGCCGACGACATCGGCTACGGCGATCTCGGTTGCTACGGCGCAACGAAGGTGAAGACGCCCAACTGCGACAGACTCGCTGCGAGCGGATTGCGTTTCACCGACGGACACAGTGTCGCGAGCGTCTGCACTCCTTCGCGCTACTCCCTCATGACGGGCGAGTATGCGTTTCGCAGGAAAGGAACAGGCATCGCGTCGGGACTTGAAGGGCTGCTGATCTCGCCTGAACGAACGACGCTGCCGTCGATGCTGAAGTCTGGCGGCTACACCACGGCTGTCGTCGGCAAGTGGCATCTTGGATTGGGTACGACACCGACGAACTACAACGAACCAATCAAACCTGGTCCGCGCGAAGTCGGGTTCGACTACGCATGGATCCTGCCGGCCACCGGCGACCGCGTGCCATGCGTGTGGATCGAAAACGATCGCGTTGTCGGTCTCGACGCAAAGGACCCGATCGCGTTGGATTACTCAATCAAGCGCGGCGACCCAAAGTCGTTCATCAACGGGGTTCCCCGCATTGGCGGCCAGACGGGAGGCGCAGCCGCACTCTGGAAGGACGACGAGATGTCGCTCGTCATCGCTCGTAAAGGCTGCGAGTTCATTCACGACAACAAGGACAGACCGTTCTTTCTCTTTGCAGCCACGCACAACGTTCATGTGCCGCGGGTGCCTAACGCCATGTTCAAAGGCAAGAGCGAAGCCGGCGTTCGCGGCGATGCCATCGTCGAGTTCGATTGGATCGTTGGTCAGTTGCTCGACCAACTCGAAGCCGACGGACTGACGGAGAACACGCTCGTGTTGCTCACCTCCGACAACGGCGGCGTAAACGACGACAATGGTCCAGACAAAGTGCACGGCATCGGCGACCCGGACAGTACGAACGGACATGAGCCTAACGGTCCGCTGCGCGGCGCGAAGGGCTCGGTGTTTGAAGGAGGCACGCGAGTTCCGTTCATCATTCGGTGGCCCGCGAAGATTCGGCCGGGCGCATCGCATGCTCTCATAAGCCAGATTGATCTGCTCGCAACTTTCGCGACGCTCACCCAGCAGCAGATCAAGTTCGGCGAAGCTCCGGACAGCGAAAGTCATCTCGATGCACTCTTGGGAATCAAAGAGACCGGACGAGAATGGCTCGTTGAGCAGTCCAACAACGGCGCGCCCTTTGGCATTCGCCATGGCACTTGGAAACTGATTCCGACAGCCAATAGTCCGGCCCTGTTTGACCTCGCGACGGACTTGGGTGAATCGACAAACCTCGCGAGCACCGAACCCGGCCGCGTGAAAGCGATGCTTGCAAAGCTGGAAGCGATCGTTCGCGCGTTGCACTAACCGCTCTCGACGCCACCGTGACAACTTCGTCACAGACCTCCTCAATCACTCCTCGCGCCTTCCACCCAACTGATCCAGAACCGCGTTGAGCAGCGTCTGGTTGCGGTCGGCCGTGATCTCCCAGAACATGAATCCACCGAGATTGTGCTCGCGCGCGTAGTCGGCTTTCACGCCGATGGATTGTGTGTCTTCATAGGAAACGAAGTGGCCGCCGTGTTGCGTCGGGTGATACGCCCACACTGCTTTCGCGATGGGATCCCAGTACCGCGCATAGCCGCCACTCGACAAGAACTCCTCGATCTGCGTGAAGTCGTTGACGCCTGTGGCGCCGGACGACCAATCATCCCAAGTCCCAGGCGGAACTCCCGTCGCTGATTGGAACAACCCAGCATTTGTCGCGCCGACACCCTTCCACGCATGACCATAGAACGCAAGGCCGGGAACGATCTTCTCGGAGGGAACGCCGGCGGCGAGAAACGCATCGAGAGCAGTGCGCATGTTGTAGTGCTTCTGCGTGAATGACTTGCCTGCAGCTGGATTCCATGCAAATCCCGCGTGATGCCCCGTCTGTGACAAGTCCCACGCGCCAAAGAAATCGTAACTCATCACATTGATCCAATCGACATACTGGTGATAGGCACCGACCTCCGTGTTCGCGATCTTGTCGAGGCCTGCGCCGACGGCGACGGTGAGCAAGTACTCCTTGCCGTCCTCTTTCGATGCTGCGTCGATCTTCTCGCGGACTTTCGCGAGGAGCAGCGTGAAATTCTGCTTGTCTTCAGGTCGCGCGATGTTTGTCTCAAGCCCGCCACCACACGGATACTCCCAGTCGATGTCTATCCCGTCGAAACCGTATTGACGGATGAACGACACACAACTGTTGGCGAATGTGGTGCGCCCCTGCTCGGTCAGCGCTGCATCGCTGAAGAGTCCGGAGAGCGTCCAACCTCCAACGGAGATGAGCGTCTTGAGGTGCGGGTGTTGCCGCTTGAGAACATTGTTCAGCTGGTTGTAGCAACCACGCAATGGCTGATCCCATGTGTCACCCGGATAGTTCTTCTCGGTCGCCGCGTAGCTATCAAACGGCGCGATCGTGAAGTCCGCATTGAGCTTCGCGAAGGCATAGTTGAGATGCGTCACCTTCTCAAATGGCGTATCGGCGGGCTGATAGTTGCGACCATAAATCCCCCACTCAATCCAATACCCGACGATCTTCTTCTCGTCTGGCAATTCCCCCCAACGAGAGAGGAGCGCCGCGAGATCGCCCGCATCAACAACTCCGTCGCGATTCACATCAGCGGGAAACTCCGGACCTGGCGCTCCACGCGAACCCCATCCATCGAGGACCACCGACAGATCCGCCGCACCCACGAGTCGATCGCCGTCGACATCTTCGGGTGCCCAGTATGGACCTCGCGCTTCAACCGCAGGATTCTCACCACCACCGCCGCCGCCACCTGGAACGGCATATGCGACTTCAGCCGCGACTCCACTCACGCTGCAATTCGACACGGTCTGCGCCAGAGTTCCGACGCCGCCAAAGCCAACCGTCACTGTCGCGCCTGGCGCGATGGCCGCGTTCCAGCCGTCGTTCGCCACCGTATGCGTGACGCCACTCAATGAGTGCACGCCGTTCCACAGCGACGAGATCACAGGACCGTTGTCGAAGACAAGTTGCCACGACGGAAT
>SXUI01000041.1 GCA_005790605.1 Planctomycetia bacterium
ATGCGCCGCCTGCGTTGGCCATGAAGAACGCTTGGTAGAGGCCAAAGAAGGCCATCGCGACGAGGTATCCGATGAAGAAGAATGGATCAAAGAACGGCAGACCGAGCGCGAAGAAGAAGACGACCATGAAGATGTTCGTCATACCCTTCTGCGCGTAGATCGTGCAAATCTTGACGACTTCCTTCGCATCGCTGACGCTCGCCTCGACCTTATTCAGGTCGATGTTCTGCTTGATGTACACGACTGCGCTGTAGGCGCCGGTGACGACGGCTTGTGTCGCGGCACCGGTGAACCAGTAGATCACCGCGCCACCGACGAGGAGGCCGAGCAAGACTTCGGGCTGCACGATGGAGAGCTTGCCCACAACCGTCGTTGCCGAGGCCATGAGTTGCTCCGAGGTCGCCGATGCGCCGCCTTCCGCTCCTGCCTTGATGAGGGCGAGGATGATGCCGAAGACCATGGTGGTTGCGCCCACGACGGCAGTGCCGATGAGCACTGGCTTCGCGGTCGCCTTGAAGGTGTTGCCGGCGCCGTCGCCCTTCTCAAGCGTGTGCTTGGCGGACTCAAAGTCTGGCGTAACGCCGAAGTCCTTCTTCAACTCGTTGGCGATGTTGGGAATGGCCTCGATACGCGAGAGTTCGTAGACCGACTGCGCGTTGTCGGTGACCGGACCGAAGCTGTCGACGGCGATGGTCACTGGTCCCATGCCGAGGAAGCCGAAGGCGATCAGACCAAACGCGAAGATCGGCGCTGCGAACGAGTAAGCCGCTGGCATGATGGCGCCGAGATCAGCGTCCTTCGAGCAGAACCAACCGATCGCCATCAGAGTGGCGATGACGAGACCCTTCCAGAACGCCGAGAAGTTACCCGCGACGAAACCGGAGAGGATGTTGAGCGAAGCTCCGCCCTGCTTGGATGCATTGACGACTTCCTTGACATGGCCGCAGCTTGTGGAAGTGAAGATCTTGGTGAACTCAGGGATGAGTGCGCCAGCGATCGTTCCGCAGCTGATGATCATGCTGAGCACGAACCAAAGATTTGGAAGCGCTCGACCGCCGTAGGAGATGTCACCGAGCAACACCTTACTTGCGACGAAGGTCACGACGATGGAGAGCACGGAGGTGATCCACACCAAGCTCGTGAGCGGTGCTTCTTCGTGGAAGGACTTCGAAGTCGCGAAGCGCGCCTTGGAAATCGCCTCGTTGGCGTAGTAGGAGATGAGCGAAGTGACGATCATCAGCGCGCGCATTGCAAACAGCCAGACGATGAGCTTGCCGCACATTTCGCCCGCGTCGCCGATGTTGCCAAGCGAGTACGCGAGGAACGCGATGAGCGCGACGCCCGTGACGCCGTAGGTTTCGAATCCGTCAGCGGTTGGGCCAACGGAGTCACCTGCGTTGTCGCCAGTGCAGTCTGCGATGACGCCTGGATTCTTTGGATCATCTTCAGGAAGCTTGAAGACGATCTTCATGAGGTCCGCGCCGATGTCTGCAATCTTCGTGAAAATACCGCCGCAAATGCGCAAGGCAGACGCGCCGAGCGATTCACCGATCGCGAATCCGATGAACGAAGGTCCAACGAGATCCGTTGGGAGGAACATCAGGATGCAGATCATGAAGAAGAGTTCGACCGACACGAGAAGCATGCCGATCGACATGCCCGACATCAGTGGAATGCTCAGGACTGGAAGCGGGTAACCCTTGAGCGATGCGAATGCGGTGCGCGAATTCGCTTGCGTGTTGATACGGATACCGAACCAACTCACGCCGTAGCTGCCGAGGATGCCGAGGATCGAGCTCAGCAGAATGACTGTGAGCGCGCCTGGTCCCTTGTGCTCAAGGAAACCGAAGTAGAAGAGAATCGCGGCGGCGATGAGAACCCAGAGGATGGCGAGGAACTTGCCCTGTTGCCACATGTAGCTCTTGCAGGTCTCCCAAATGATGTTGGAGACATTGAGCATCGACTTGTGCGCTGGAAGAGCGACGGTTTGCTTGTATTGCACAAGACCGAAGAGCGCGCCGAGAATCGAAATGACCAAGCCGCCGTAGAGGAGCGTGCTTCCGGTCAGTCCGTTTCCGAAAGTGACATCAGCCACCTTGGGAAGTTGAAGATCTGCTTCGCCAGCGAAGGCAGCGGTTGACATCGCCACGAGTGGCGCGGCGAACGCGAGAGCGCGCGCGGTGCGGGAAAGGGAGTTCTGCTTCTCCAAGTGTTCTTCCTTCATCTAAGGCCGCGCACTCGTATTGATGGCGCGGCGTGTGCTACTGCATGAAATGACCGACAGCGACACTCCAAGATCTTCCTCTTGGAATGCTGCCATCAACGGACGCAACGGCGTCAGAGCGGCGGGACTATACCGCAAGCCACGAAAAGGTGTTATCGGCGAAGCCGATCGCGCCGAAACCACCGCCCTTGAAGATGCAACTCTTCAACGAGCCTCGACATGCTGCGCGTTCGGTTCCGAATCAGAGGCGGAAGAAAACCGATCGGCCTCGTCAAAGCCCGACCGGTGGAAACTGCGAAGGGAACGGACTGAAACCCGCTCTACCAACCCGGGCAGCGACCCCAGTTGGAGAGGACCTGGCTGAGATCCTGTGCACCCACAACGCCGTCTCCGTTGAAGTCGGAGTAACACGGTGAGGTGACACAGTCGCCCCAGTCTGCAAGTACTTCGGAGAGATCTTCCGCGTTGATGTAGGTGTCGCCATTGGCATCGCCCATGCAGAACGGCGCACACTGGCCGTTGAGTTGGTTGCCACCGAGATTGGTGTAGGAGCCACTGATGTTGACGCCATTGCCGCAGAAGAGTGTGTTCAGCACTGATAAACCGCCTGACGGTTGCCAGACTCCACCGACCGTCGACGAGGTGTTGTTTCGAACATCGCTGTTTTCCAACCACGATTCGCCACCCTTCTTGCACCATCCACCGCCGGACCAACCAGCGACATTCAGTTCAATCGTGCATGATGAGAAGCGCAGAGGAGCGGATGAATAGATCCCGCCGCCACCCGCAGACGAACAACTGCCTAGCACACTATTCTCGACGATCAAGCAGTCCTCAAGGAGCTGTGAACCTGAGAAAACTCGCACCCCTCCGCCACGGCCATACAGAACGGTGTTTGCGGAAATGATGCAGTCGACGAATCTTGGATCACCGCTCTGCACATACACACCTGCGCCGCCGTTCGCACACGCAGTCCCATCCGTCGAATTCCCTGAGATGACGCAATTCGAGAGCACAGGACTGCTCGATTCGATGACGACGCCGCCTCCGCGCGTTGCAATTCCTCCGCGGAATGTGAAGTCTTCGATGTGTGCGGCGTCACCAATCTGGCCGATCGATGTGAGACATCGACCGCCAACCGGATCCACAATCGTCGCTGCCGCGCCTTCCGTTGATCGAAGTGTGATCGAGCGACCACCAAGCACGAGACCTTCTTCGTAGAGACCAGGAGCCACTTCAACGATATCCCCTGCGGCGCACGCTTCGATCGCCGATTGAATCGTGGGATACGCCTTGGGGACATGTCGAACCTCAGCCAGCGCATGCGCGCTACAGCACAGCACGAACAAACTCGTTCCAACAATTCCTCTTTGTCGTCTCGTAGTTTTTCTTGCGGTCATCGGTGAGTCCTTTCTTCGATTGAGTGCCTGTCCGAGATCAGACTACGGCGCGCGCGCCGCGTTGATGCGCGCGACTTCGAATTTTCAAGTGAATCACGCAGCGCAGACAACCACGCGCTGAGATCGCCGCGGGTGCATTTTTGGTGTAGGTCGTTGAGCGAGCTCCGGTTAAGCCATCAACGCGCCGAGTGGATTTCCCTTGACGTCGGTCAGTCGATAGTCGCGGCCTTGATGTCGATAGGTCAAGCGCTTGTGATCGATTCCCAAGAGATGCAGCATGGTTGCGTGGAGGTCATGCACGTCGACTGGGTTCTCGACGATGTTGTAGCCAAAATCGTCGGTCTTTCCCCACGAAACGCCAGGCTTGATGCCGCCGCCCGCTGCCCATGAACTGAAGCAACGCGGGTGATGATCGCGGCCGTAATTGGTTCGCGAGAGTTGTCCTTGGCTGTAGACCGTGCGACCAAACTCGCCGCTCCACAACACAAGCGTGTCTTCGAGAAGTCCTAATCGCTTGAGATCTTTCACGAGTGCTGCTTGCGCTTGATCTACCGCCATCGTTTGCGCGCGAAGTTCGCTCGGCAGATTTCCATGCTGATCCCAACCGCGCATGTAGAGTTGCACGAATCGCACGCCTCGCTCGGCGAGTCGGCGCGCAAGGAGGCAGTTCGCCGCAAAACTTCCGGCGCGGTTGACTTCCGGTCCATACATCTCGAGCGTCTCTTTGCTCTCCGTGCTGAAGTCCGTGAGCTCTGGCACGCTCATCTGCATGCGATACGCCATTTCATACTGCGCGATTCTCGCCTGCACTTCCGGATCGAGGCTCGCTTCAAACTCACTCGCGTTCATCGCTTGGACCGCGTCAAGCATCGCGCGGCGATCTTGCCGCGTGACGCCTGCAGGATCATTGAGGTAAAGCACCGGATCCGCGCCCGAGCGAAGCTTGCACCCCTGATGTTCACTCGGAAGAAAGCCGCTGCCCCAGAAACGCGCGGAGAGAGCCTGCATGTTGCCGACGCCCTGCGTGATCATCACGACGAAGCTCGGCAAGCTGTCATTCATGCTGCCGAGTCCGTAGCTCAGCCAGCTCCCAAAACTTGGGCGACCAGGTTGCTCTGATCCGGTCTGGAAGAAGGTGATTCCTGGTTCGTGATTGATCGCATCGGTGTGCATCGATTTGATGACGCAGATTTCCTTCGCGATGCTTCCAGTGTGAGGCAGCAACTCACTCAGCCACAAGCCATCTTCGTTGTTTTCATATCGGTCGAACCGAAACATCGAAGGCGCGACAGGAAACCGCGCCTGTCCGCTCGTCATGGTCGTGATGCGCTGCCCGTTGCGAATCGAATCGGGTAAGTCTTGATCGAAGTGTTGACCAAGATTTGGTTTGTGGTCGTACAAATCGAGCTGGCTCGGTGCGCCCTCCATGTGCAGGTAGATCACACGCTTCGCCTTGGGCGCAAAATTCGTGAGATTCGGAATGGCGGGTGCTGCTTGCAAGGGTGCGAACATGCCCTGCGCGATGCGAGATGGAAGAAGCGACGCGAGTGCAGCTCCTCCAACGCCTGCAGCGAGCCCGCTCGAGAGCTGGCCAAAGAATCGACGCCGCGTGACATTGAGGAGGTATCCCTCAAGTGGGTCGAATGGGCCTTCGCGGTGCTGTGGGTTTGTAGGCATAGCGGCGTCAGTCTTTCACGATCACCGCATCACTCGCGAGAACGGTGTTTGCAAGCATGGTCCACGCAGCGAGTTCTGCAAGTGGAATTCCGCTCGGAAGTGGAGACGCGCCAGTCGCAAGCAGCGCCTTGGCGTCGTCGGGAGCGCCCTCGTAGCGCGCGCGGAAAGTGGCCAGCGCGCTCTGTAGTGCAGCCTCGACGGGAGCCGTGGGTGAAGCGCCAGTCAAGCGTCGGACGAGCGCTGCGATTCTTGTCGCATCATCAAGTCCCTCTGCAATCAGTCCGAGCGCCGCCGCGGCTCGTGCTGCTTCGACAAACTGTGGATCATTCCAGAGCACGAGTGCCTGCAATGGCGTGTTCGTCGTGAGGCGGCGTGTCGTGCAGAACTCACGAGTTGGCGCATCAAGGGTCAGCATGGTCGGCGGAGGAACCGCGCGTTTCCAATAGGTGTAGAGGCTGCGGCGATAGAGATCTGCGCCACTGTCTTGCACATAGCTGCGCGTGTTTGATTGTGGCATCGCCACTTCTTCCCAGAGTCCGGCCGGCTGATACGGCTTGACACTTGGTCCTCCGACGCGTTCGTCGAGAAGGCCCGCGATGAAGAGCGCTTGGTCACGAATCTGCTCCGCACCAAGGCGGGTTCGTGGAAACCATCCCAACAGGCGATTGTCAGGATCTACGGCCGCAAGATCAGATCGCACTCGTGACGATTGCTGGTATGTCTTGCTCAACACAATCTTGCGTACGAGTGCGTCGAGGTTCCAGCCGCTCTCGCGGAAATCGACCGCGAGCCAATCAAGAAGTTCAGGATGCGTTGGCCACTCGCCTTGGTAACCGAAGTCTTCGACCGTGCGCACGATGCCTTGACCGAAGAACTGCGCCCACAGTCGATTGACTGTCACTCGTGCAGTCAGAGGATTTTCCTTCGACATGAGCCACTGCGCGAGCCCGAGGCGATTCGCGGGCGCGCCTTCTGCAAGCACGCCGAGTGACTTCGGGACGGCGCGTTCCACGCGGCGAGTGGGATCGGGCTGGTCATACACGCCGCGCATGAGGACGAATGTGTCCTTCGGCTTCATCCGCTCTTGCATGACCATCGTGCGAGGACTCGATGCGAGAAGTGTCGTCCGCTCTTTCTCGCGCGCACTGATCTCGGCGTTGAGCGTTTGGTAGCGCGGCGAGTGCGCGGTTCGCCAAGCGCTGTCTGCTCTGGCGAGCGCGTCTACGGACGCGCGCCCTGCCGGGAGTGCGAAGGCGAGTGTTGCCGGTGCGAGCTTCTGCGTGCCTGTGACTTCTCGGTGGTAGAAGCCTCCCTGGCCGCCCGTATTGACAACCTTACACACGAGCGCGTTGGCGCCCTTTCGTAAGGGCAATCGCACTCGATCGCTCTCCGGAATCACGCCGCGTTCCACTTGATTGCGATGCAGCTCTTGCCCGTTGAGAGAAACCACGAGCCCGTCATCGCTCGAAAGCATGAGTTCGATTTCGCACTCCATCGGAGCGTAAATCTCGCGCGCGACATATTCGGCCCCGACTCCTTGGGCGAGGTTGACCGACGATGCTTCGACCACGCCAGGAGCGAATCGGAACTCGTAGTTCTTTTCAGGGCCAAACTTCTCGCGAAGCGGGAGCGCCGCCCCGACCTCGGGTCCAAATGCAGTTTCGTAGAGGTCCTTCGTCGTCGGCGCGGAGAACGGCCCTGCGATGTACCAGCGGGATGTCGCGAGTGGAAGTTGCTGCACGAATCCTTCTGAAAGTTTCGCGAGCGTCAGCCGAGGTCGCGCGAAAATGTGCTGCGCGTAGGGCGATTGGTACGCGAGTCGGACTGTGAGCGTCGTGCCACCCGCAAACCCGAATGGCTCTTTCGCAATGAAGAGCGCTGCCCGAGCGCTTGGTGCCGCACTGTGTGCATCCACGGCCCAGACGCGACCGTCGCCTCGCTGCAGCGCATTGACCGCGTTGTAGTCACCGTTCTGTTGCTCGACATCAGCCCAAGCCCATGTCAGCGGAACACGCCGAGTTTCACCAGTAACGAGGGAGGTCGCATCGATTTCGATCGCGTCGAGCACTGCGTTTCCATTCGGAGCTCGACCGACCCGCGCCGCGGGGTTCGCCGGATCGAGCAGTGCTTCAAGCAGGATGCCGCCGATATCGACCTCATCGGTTCGTAAGACGATCGTCTGCTCATCGTCATTGGGATTCGCGCCCGAGACCACGATAGTTCCATCCGCTTGTGGGCTCATCATCGCGCCGTTGGCGGATGTCGCGCTCACCACGGTTGGGGTGACCCATGCCAAGTTGTTGTCGGCGCGAAAACTCGATTCAAAAGCGCTCCGAGCCGCGGCTTCAGTCGCATCGGGTGTGTCGCGAGTGAGTTTGAGGTCTTTGAGTTGCGTGTCAAGCGCCACCACTTGCGCGGCATGCATCGGCGACGGCACTTCGAGAGCTGGCTCAAGCGCACGCTTTGCATCCGGGATCTGTGAATAGATCCCTGGTTCTTCGATGGAATTGAAGAACGCGAAGAGGGAGTAGAAATCCTCCGTCGTCACTGGGTCAAACTTGTGGTCGTGGCACCGTGCGCATCCGACCGTGAGCCCAAGGAAGACCGCGCCTGTCGTGTTCGTGCGATCTGCTGCATATTCAACGAGGTACTCCTCATTGATGGCTCCCCCTTCGTCGCTCGTCACATGGCAGCGATTGAACCCGCTTGCGATCTTCTGATCGATAGAGGCATCGGGCAGCAGATCGCCAGCGATCTGCTCGATCACGAACTGATTGAACGGCATGTTGACTCGATACGCGTTGATGACCCAATCGCGATATGGCCAGATAGAGCGACCAGCATCCATGTGAATGCCTGCCGTGTCGGCGTATCGCGCGGCGTCGAGCCACGGCACCGCCATACGCTCGGCGTATCGCGTGCGGTACGGCTCAGTGGTGAGGAGCTTCTCGACGAGGTGCGCGTACGCGTCGCTGCTGGCGTCCGCGAGAAACGCGTCAAGCTCGGCGATGGATGGAGGTAGGCCGGTGAGGTCAAGAAACACGCGGCGAGCGAGCGTTTCGGGGGTGGCAGGCTCCGCGAGTGCGAAGCCACGCTGCGTGAGTGCGTCGTTCGTGAACGCATCGATTTCATTGTGCTCCGCGGCTGCCTGTGACGCCTGCGGTGCGTCCGCCTTGTGCGGCGGCGTGAACGCCCAGTGGGATTCGTACGCCGCGCCTCCATCGATCCATGCGCGAAAGAGTTCGCGTTCTTGCGCCGTCAGTGCATGCTTGCCACTATCGCTCGGTGGCATCGCCTTGGATGGATCGGCACTCTGAATGCGTTGCATCAACAGGCTTGATGCGGAGTCGCCCGGAACGATTGCCTGTCCGTGCTCGCGCAGCGCTGTCGCGCCCTCCATGCTGTCAAGACGCAAGTTTCCTTGTTGCTTGGCGCGATCCGGTCCGTGGCAGAGAAAGCAGCGATCGGAAAGAATGGGTCGAATGTCGCGGCCAAATCGAACGCTGCGCGTGATCGACCCTGGTTCAGGCGCGCGCATCGCGTTCGTCGCTGTGCGAGGTTGCGGAGCGTCGAACGATGCGACGCCGGCGACGCCTAAGAGCGCAAGAATTCCAACCAAGACCGCGCGTCGTGGGTCATTCATCACAGACAAATACTACCTTGCTCCTCCGGAATGCCAAGTTCGATTTGGATTGTTGCGAGCGAACTACGAGGCGATCCGAGCACGACCCTCGGTTCGCTGCGCCGTCTGCGCAGGCAAGTTCAGAGCGCTCACAAAGCGGGCGACGGGATTCGAACCCGTGACATCTTGCTTGGAAGGCAAGAACTCTACCGCTGAGTTACGCCCGCAGTAGGTCGAAGAGTATACCGGAGCATCCGAATGCGCGCCGTTCTAGCGGACGAGCTCGACCGCGCGAGACAATGCTTCAAAGTCGATCTGATCCTTCGGAGAATCCTGAACCGCCGCATAGGAAATCCGGCGAGAGCGATCAACTACGAACACCGCGCGTTTCGTGACCCCACGCATGCCGCGCAATTCCTCATGAAGCGCGCCCCACTCCGCAGCAACTGTCTTGTTGAAATCCGAGAGAAGCGGAAAGGGAATCCCGAGCTCGGTTCGAAACTTCTCCGTCACAAAGGGGCTATCTACGGAGATCCCGAAGATGTCGCACCCAAGAGTGGTCCAGCGAGCCCATTCATCGCGGAAGTGACACAGTTCGGCGGTACAGACTGAACTGAATGCGAGCGGGAAGAACAGAAGGACCACCGGTCGACTCCCATAGTGGTTGCCGACATCGATCGACTCACCAGGTTTTGATGGGAGTGAAAAGACCGGAGCGAGATCGCCGACTTGCAGTGGCATGATGCTGACGAGGGTAACTTGGGTTGGCGGGACCAACCTGCGAGGCCTCAAGACACTTTCGGTACTTTGCTATCTATCAGAGACCGAGCAGCGAGTTCGACCGCTCGCGATTATCGGGCTTCATCAAGTTCCGCCGCTTCGACTAGGGAACTTGCACCATCTGCCGGAAACTCACGGAAATCGCGAAAACCGAATTGGAAGGTGCCGAGAACGGTGTAGTTTCCATCGGTCTGCGGGTGCGTCAGGGGTGTCCCCTGCTCGCTATGTGTTTTCGATGATTGTTTTTTGACCTTAAAGTCAGGAGAGATCTGATGCGTGCAAAGAACTGGTTCCTCTGTACGGCGGTCGCTGCGGCATGTTCCGCAACGACCCTCGCGCAGGATTGTGGCGCTCCCATCGTGGCTGTCGAGGGCGACAACGCCGTCGACACCACCGCGATGACCGCGGTACTCGACCTCACGGGTATCTGCGATCCTGGTCCCTTCGGGACTGACTCGATCTACAACATTGCGTACTACTCGTTCGTCCCGTCCATCGACGGAGACTGGACGCTCTCGACCTGCAACATCTGCAACTTCGACACTCGCATCGCGGTGATGTCGGTTTGCGGCGATGTGACCTCAACCATCGTCTGCCTCGACGACACTGCAGGTTGCGCTAACTTCACGACGACGCTCGTACTCCCAGCCACCGTGGCGGGAACGACCTACTACATCGCACTCGGCGGATACTCCGCGGCTGACATGGGTACAGGTACGCTCACGATCACTGCCGGCGGTGGCGGCGGCGGCGGAACTGGCTGCGGCGTTGACAATCCACAGGATTGCTGCATTGCTGGTGCCACGCCTGGTTGCAACGATGAAACCTGCTGCACCACTGTGTGCGCGGCGGATGCATATTGCTGCGACACGCAATGGGATCAGATCTGCGCCGATGAGGCAGCTGGTCTTTGCAAGATCTGCGGCGCAACTCCATGCGTCCCTGACTTCACCGTGTGCAATGTCTTCGAAGGCGAAGATTGCGGTCTTGACCTCAACGGCGGCTGCAATTCTCCAGCGCCGATCTATGGCTCGATCGCCATGGGCGACAAGATGTGCGGCAACATGTGGGCCGACGCGAATGTTCGCGATACCGATTGGTTCATGATCACCTCCCCAGGTGCATACATGACCTTCTCGCTCACGAGCGCGGTTCCGTCCTTCATGTTTGTGACCGATTACGCCTGCCCGCCAGGCATCGTCGCAAGCAACACCGTTGGTGGTTGCCCGTGCGTCGTCCCGAACGTCTGCCTCCCGGCAGGTGACTGGGTTGTGATTGCACTTCCATCGCTCTTTGGTGGATTCCCCTGCCCAGGTGGCGACTATGTCCTCGAAGTGTTCGATGACGGCATCGCGTGCACCGGCCCAGAGAACGACGAGTGCGACGGCGCACTTCCAATTCTCGAAGGCGTGACTCCATTCGATACGAACGGCGCGTTCACGGGAACAACGATTCCTGCGACTTGCGACGAAGGCTTCGGCGTCGCGTTCGTGAAG
>SXUI01000042.1 GCA_005790605.1 Planctomycetia bacterium
ATAGTAGGAGGGATCGTCGGGGATGTGCATCTTGCGGTAACGGCCGAGGATTTCGCCCGTGCGGGAGAAGTAAAGACTTGTGTTGTGATAGAGGCCCGCTTGTCGCCTTTCATAGAAACTCGCGGTGATCTCGACATCGAGTTCTGCGGCGAGCTTGGACATGAATTGACAGGTTGGGCCATCGGGAATTGCTTCCGCGAGGTCCATGCGCGCGGCATCTTCTGCTTGGCAGAAGTAACTGCCGACAAACAACTCCTGCGTGACGATGAGTTCAGCACCTTTGCGTTTCGCTTCGCTTGCGAGCTCCGCAATCTTCGCGAGGATCGTTTCCTTCGATGCGCTCGTCGGGCACGCATGTTGGAGGAGGCCAACCGTCAGCGTTCGGGTGGATGTTGATGAGGCACTCATGGGCGCGGGATGATAGAGGATCAGAGGCTGCGACTCACCTACGCGACATCGCCGAGGCCGAACGCTTCGCCGTAGAGGTGAATGATCTTTCGTTTCAGCAGCGCTTCGGCCGGGTCGGCAAGTCGTGGACTTCGTTCGATCCACGCGAACGCATCGCGACGTGCGAGTTCAAGCAGTGGAAGATCTCGGGTGAGGTCCGCAACCACGAGGGGTGGAAGTCCAGACTGCCTCGCACCGAAGAATTCACCTGGTCCTCGGATCGTCAGATCGAGTTCTGCGATCTTGAATCCATCGTCAGTGGAGCGAATCGCCTCGAGTCGCGCATGTCCGTCATCGGTGGTCGCGTCGCCGATGAGAATTGCAACGCCGCCTTTCGTCCCGCGACCAACGCGCCCGCGTAACTGGTGAAGTTGTGCGAGTCCGAATCGTTCGGCGTGCTCAACGACCATGACCGTGGCGTTGGGAACATCAACCCCGACTTCGATCACGACCGTGGCGATCAGTGCGTCGAGCTCATGCCGCAGGAACCGCGTCATTGTGGCGTCGCGATCTTCCGGTTTCATCTGCCCATGGAGATTGGCAAGGCGCAGACCGTGCAGTGCGCCCGCTTGCAGGAACGCAAGATGCGTGTCGGTTGCCTTGAGTCCGAGGTCAGAGGCTTCGACTGCAGGTACGACGATGAACGCCTGCTCGCCCTGCTCGATGCGGGTTCGAACAAACTGGTACGCCTCGTTAGCGCGAGCGCTTGGGAGTAAACGCGTGTGGATCTTCTGTCGATCGAGTGGCTTGCTGCGAATGACTGAGACATCGAGGTCGCCATACACCGAAAGCGCGAGCGTGCGCGGGATCGGTGTGGCGGTCATGACAAGCATGTGTGGCGTGCGATCGACGCCCGACTTCGATCGGAGCACGGCGCGTTGCGCAACGCCGAACCGATGCTGTTCGTCGATGATCGCGAGGGCGAGATGTTGAAACTCCAGCGCGTCAGTGAGCAGGGCGTGTGTGCCGATGAGGATGTCGATTTCGCCCGCCTTCACCTGCTTTCGCAAGGCAGTTCGCTGTCCGGCGGTCAGGCTTCCGGTGATCAACGCGCAGCGCACACTTGTTCCTTCGAGGAACTTGGTGATGGATCGGAAGTGCTGTTCGGCGAGCAGCTCGGTTGGTGCCATGATCGCGCTCTGCGCGCCATGCGACTTCGCAAGGAGCATCGCGCACAACGCAACTGCAGTCTTGCCAGCGCCAACATCGCCTTGCAGAAGTCGATTCATCGGCGTCGACTTGCCAAGATCGCTTGCGATTTCGGAGAAGGCGCGAAGCTGTTCCTTCGTGAGTTTGAATGGGAAGCGCGCGAAGATCTCCTTCTCGATTCGCGCCGAGGTTGGAAGGACACTCGCGCCGCCTTCTTCCCGAAGTCGGCGGCGAATGGCAACGGCGAGTTGGAGCGCGAGCAGCTCGTCATACGCGAGTCGTCGGCGCGCAGCCGCAAGTTCGTCAAGATCGCGCGGCGCGTGGAAGGCGCGGTAGGCATCGCCAAGCGGCGGAAGCGCATGCTGTGTGCGATACAGCGAAGGCAATGGATCTTGAATCGCGGCGCACGCGGGAACAAGGACACTCGCGATTGTTTGCTCAATGAGCGCACTTGAAATGGACTCGCTTGCCGCGTAGACCGGTCGAAGTCGCGCTTCTCGACTTGCCGGTTCGCTGGCGGTGTTCGTCTCACTCCCCGATGCGAGTGCGGTCCACTTTGGATTCGACATCTCGAGGTAACCGGCGCGTGACTTGGCCTTTCCCTCGGCGATGCCGCGTAGCCCTGGGTGGAACTTCGACTTCATCCAGGGCGCATTGAAAAAGACGAGTCGTACGGTGCCGCTTCCATCCGAAAGCGTGGCTTCGACTCGTGCTTTGCGACCCGGTGTGACTCGCACGGCGACGATTTCTCCGCGCACAGCGAGGTTAGCGCCCTCGGCTGGCACGAACAGTGTTGCTGTCGCGACCGCTTCTTCTGCGTGCTCGAACTCATGTCGAAACGGCAAGTGCCGCAGAAGATCGCCGATCGTGTGAAGTCCGAGTGCGCTGAAGAGTGCGGCACGCGCCGGGCCGACACCTTGCAGCGTCGTGACCTTGGTTTCGAGAATTGTGCTCGGAGGAGTTTCCATGCCAAGGCGCGAAGGTCTGACGAGGAGCGCGTGACCGTATAGTACGAGTCGTGTCGACCGACCCCCCGCGACGAAGCCCGTTCAATCCAAAGAGCGCGATCGGCGGTTCGCAGGGCGGCCTCTTTGACCAGTCGCGCTCGGAAGTGGTCGCGGCGCCGCCGACGAGCACGCCATCCCGACCTCCGCCTCCCGCACCAAAGGAGTTGACGGTCGCGGAACTCTCCGAACTCGTTCGGAACACGCTCGAGTCCATTGCATCACCGATTCGCGTGATTGGCGAGCTCTCGAATGTCACTGAGCGTTCGCACCTGTATTTCTCCCTCAAAGGCGAAAACGCGACGATCAGTGCTGTGATGTGGGCGAGCGATCTTGCGAGAAATCGTGCTCGTTGGGAGAACGGCCAGCTCGTCATTGCGACCGGCCGATTGACGCACTACGCGCCCCAAGGGCGCACGCAGTTTTCTGTGACCAAACTTGAGCTCTCCGGTGTCGGCAATCGCGAGCTCGCGTTGCAAGCGCTTATTGCGACCCTCCGTGAAGAAGGCTACTTCGACTCGTCGCGCAAGCGTCGGCTGCCGACATTTCCCAAGCGGGTTGCGGTCGTCACGAGTCGAGTGGGCGCCGCGGTGGAAGATGTCCTCAAAACCGCACGGACGCGAGGCGCACTGGTGGAGTTTGTGATCTTCGATGTTCGCGTGCAGGGCGATGGCGCAGCGGAAGAGGTCGCCGCGACCATGCGGTTTATCTCGCTTCATGCGGAGGCGCTTGGTGTCGATCTCATGCTTGTCACGCGAGGCGGTGGCTCGCGCGAGGATCTGTGGGCGTTCAATGAGCGGGTCATTTCCGATGCCGCGTTTGCTTCGCGGATTCCCGTCATCAGCGCGATTGGACATGAAGAGGATCATGCCGTCCTTGATCTTGTCGCCGATGTTCGGGCGAGCACGCCGACGCAGGCGGTGCTTTCTATTGTCCCTGACCGCGTGGCGCTTCTTGAGCAACTCGCACAGATGGAGCGTCGCTTGCAACGCGCGAAGAAGTCCGCGCTCGATCGAGCAGCGCTGCAAGTGCGCGTTGCGCATCAGCGACTCACCGCTGCCTTCGCGGCGCGAGTGGCTCGTGAACGCCGAGTGATCGAGTCGCTCGCACACCGGATGAGCCAGTGCTCGCCGCGTGCTCGCGCGAGTGCTGCGCGCGCCGAACTCGCCGCAATGGCCCAGCGCTTTCGTGCGGCATGGACGCGCGGCATGACAGCGCGAAGTAGTTACCTCAATGATTGCACGGTGCGAAAGATGAGGGCGATCACTTCGCGGATGGACGGGGCGAAGTCGACGCTCAGCATGGTGGCGCAGCGCTTAGATGCGGTCAATCCGCGGCGTGTCCTCGCGCGTGGGTACAGCGTGGTCTATCGCGTCGACGCGGCAGGCAACGCAGTCGTCAAGCGGGCGACCGAGGTGAGCAGCGGCGGGCGCATCGAAGTTGAGACGGGCGACGGCATGTTTGGAGCACGCGTGGAGTAGCGCGGCGGGCGCGGTCGGATAGCATCGCGCGGGTACTTGTTTTTCTGGATCTGTCGAAGGTGGCATGCATGGCGAAACAATCTCAATCCAAAGCCGCTCCATCGGGCGATGCGAGCGAAGACCTGAGTGCCCTGACCTATGAGGCGGCATTGCTGCAGCTCGAAACCCTACTTGAGCAGATTGAGCAGGGAAGTATTGGGCTTGCTGAGAGTCTCGATGCACACGCGCGAGCTGAAGTGCTGCTCAAGCACTGCCGCGAACTGCTCGATCGATCCGAGTTGCGAGTTCGAAACACGACGGCCGCGCTCGAAGCGGAATCACTTCGCGTCGGAGCGGCATCCTCATCCTCGCCTCGAACTGAGTCACGCGATTGAGCGACTTTTCGCTCGTGTTTGCGCAATGGGTCCCCGCGCTCATCGGCGCCGCGTTCGCGTTTGCGTTCGGGGCGTGCGTAGGAAGTTTCGTCAATGTGGTCGCATGGCGGTTACCTAACGGTGAGTCGATCGTCACGCCGCCGTCTCGCTGTCCGAAGTGTGGGCATCAACTCTCTTGGCGAGAGAACATGCCGATCCTTGGATGGCTGATGTTGCGCGGTCGATGCAAGAGTTGTCGATTGCCCATCAGTTTGCGGTATCCGCTGGTGGAGAGCCTTCTCGCGTGCTTGTTCCTTGCGACCTTCGTCCTGTTCTATGGCCCGTTTGATCGATTGGACGGGTGGGGGCTTGATGCGGCAAGTCCTTGGTGGGAACTCCAGGGATTTTCTCGCTCGTGGAGCGCGTTCATCGTGGTCGTCTTCGCGCTTGCTGGGCTGTTGACGATGACGCTGATGGATGCGGACACGATGACGATCGACATCGCGGTGCCGACCGTCGTCTCGCTTGTTGCGTGGGTCGGTTGGACGGTCCAAGGGTTCCTGCCCGAGTCGCGTTCACTGCGAGGCCTCGTACCCATCCCGGTGGCAACTTGGGAGGTCGGATTCGCCTGCCTCGGTTTCATGATTGGGCTTTGTGTCAGCCTCTGGCTCTTGAAGACTGGGCGGCTCCGGCGGAGCTTCGCCGACTGGCACGAGGTCGTAGGAAGCGAGGGAGATGGCGCGCTCTATCCTCACGCACGACGGGAGATGTTCGCCGAACTCGCATTCTTAGCGCCGCCAATTGCTGGCGCCGGGCTCGCATGTCTGCTTCCCTCGCTCTTCGGCCTCCACGGCGCCGCCTGCCAACCTATTGCGCTCCTTGGAGGAGCACTCCTAGGGTGGATCGTTGGTGGCGGAATCGTGTGGTTGGTCCGGATTCTTGGCACTTTCGCGTTCGGTCGAGAGGCGATGGGGTTGGGTGATGTACACCTTCTCGCTGCGGTTGGAGCCGCGTTTGGTTGGAAGCTGGCGCTGTTGTCCTTTTTCATCGCGCCATTCAGCGGATTGCTATGGTCGCTGCTCGGCAAGGTGCTCGGAAAGGGGAAGGGGTTCTTTGGCCGTGAACTCCCTTACGGGCCGCACCTCGCACTCGCTGCGGTCGTCGTCTTGTTCGCACGACCGGCGATCGTCAGTCTCGGCGCGATGTTCGAAATGCTCGCGAGCCCAGTCGCGATGAACGAGTTGTCGAAGTAACCGCAGTGAGTCGACTCGACTCAAGACCCAACGCATCAACGAACGCGCAAGATTTGCCGAATCTCGTCGCAAACCTCTTGCGGAACGAGATTGAGATTGGTGAAATGCCGACTGAACCGCCTCCACTGCGGCAGCGCGTAACTTGGACAAGGATGCCAGGGCCGTCGCAGTGAACCTCTTTGGAATGGACACCAAACATGCGTGCACTGTTCGCTCTTTCGCTCGTCGTCGCCTCCTCCGTTCTCGTTGGTTGTAATCACGCAACCAAGGATGAAGTCTCCATGCTGACGCAGGAGAATCAACAACTCACTCTGCAAAACAAGGATCTCGCGAACGCACTTGATGCGGAGAAGCAAGAGCGACAGCGCCTCGAACAGGCTTATGCGACGAATGCGTCGAGCAACACCACACCGACGACTCCAGAGCAAACGAACACGCCACCTGTTCCAACTGATCTCCCCGCTGGCGTGAGTGCGGAGTGGCATGGCAGCGAACTCGTTCTCGTCGTGGAAGGTGATGTGCTCTTCGACAGCGGAAAGACCACGCTCAAGAACAATGCGAAGACAACGCTGGACACGCTGATGAACACCATCACGAAGACCTATCCAGGCAAGCGCATTCGTTTGGAAGGATTCACGGATTCGGATCCGATCAAGAAGAGCGGTTTCAAGTCGAACTATCACCTTGCGTTTGAGCGCGCATACACCGTCGGTCAGTACATGGAGACGAAGGGCTTCAAGGGGGATGAGATTTCGTACGCATCCTTCGGAGCTCAAGAGCCGCGCGGCACGAAGGCGCAGAGTCGTCGCGTCGAGATCGCGGTTGTGGAAGCAGCGCCCAACGCTGCTGCCGACTAAGCATCACGCAAGCCTCGAGGCTCGCGCACTGAGCGCGGCTGGGGTCGGATCTTTGGTTGGAAAGACGAGGGTTCCGCGGCTTCACGCGGAACCCTCGTCGATTTTTGCCGATTGCGCAGAGCGCTCACTTCAAGTCGAGATTGAGACCTTCTGCTTGGATCTTCTCGAGCAGCAGGTTCAGTTTCGCGAGCGCATCGCTCAGTCGAGCGGCGCTGTCGGAAAGCCCTTCGTAGAGTTGAGCGTCGTTGAGCAGCTTGCCAACCGTGCCTTGACCGTCGGCAGCGAGCCGCGTGACTCGCCGGACCTCATCAAGTGTCTGGCTTGCGCGATCGAGCGTGGAAACGAGGCTTGAGCGGATGAACTGCGTGTCGTTGCGAACTCCGTCGGCAAGCTCCGCAACGCGATGCATCGCTGTGCTCGCCGCACGCAGTGTCTCATTCGCGTTGTATGCCGCGGACTTCACATCCTGCTTGAGTTGCTCATCACTCAACCAAAGATCTGCAGCCGCGAGGGTCTTGTCCACCGAGCCAAGCACTTTGTTGAGACGGACCACTGCAGTTTGAATGCTCTGATCTTCGGCGCCAGGCGCGGGCGGTTCGAGCAGCGCATTCATGTTGCGCGCGAGTTCGCCAATCGCGAGTAAGCCATCGGAGAGTGGCTTAAGGCGCGCATCCACCGCGCGAGTCAGTCGATCCTCGATCGACAGCACTTCGCCGCGCAGGATCGGCGGCCGACTCTCAAGGTAATAGCGTGGGGGATCGGCGAGCGGAAGCACCGCCGTGAATTCCAATCGTGCGCCAGAACCAAGGAGTGTTGCGGCGATCGATGGAACACTTGGATCTGGAATGCGAGACCCTTCATCGATCTGCGCAACGATCGTGACCGGTCGCTCGCGATCCGCGCCGATCTCGATGGAGTGCACGCGTCCGATGGGGACCCCGTTGAGTGTCACGAGCGACCCGGATCGCAAGCCGCCCGCTTCATCGAATGCGCACTCGATCTGCCAGGTCCGACGGAACATCGCCTCAAACTCGCCGACATTGAGTAGAAGCCAAGCGCCTCCCACAAATCCGCCAAGTGTGCAGAGTCCGACAAGGGTGTTGCGAGTGATGTCTCTCATCGTTGGCGAGGTGCGGATGAAGGCGTCTTCGTGGAAACTCGAGTGGCTTGCGAGCGATGCCCATCGTGGCGGGACGCTTCGCGAATGGCGCGGAGTTCATCTTCACTCGCTTCGCCACGGAGAAAGCGGGAGACTACAGGATCGGTCGAATCGCGGAAGAGATCGGGAGCCCCTTCAAGCATGACTTCGCCTTCGTGCATCATCACAAGGTGATCTGCCACACGAAACGCGCTCACGAGATCGTGCGTCACCACGATACTCGTGGCACCCAGTGCGGACTTCATCTTGATGATGAGCTCGTTGATGACATCACTGCGGATAGGATCGAGGCCGGTCGTCGGCTCGTCGTAGAGGACGACTTTGGGCCGCAACACAATCGCGCGTGCAAGTGCGATGCGCTTGCGCTGCCCACCGGAGAGGTCCGACGGCATCTTGTGCGCCGTGTCCTCAAGTCCAACCATCTGGAGCACTCGCCGCACGCGCTCCGCATGCTCGTAGGCACTCGTTGGCGTGCTCGACTCCAGCTCGCGCAAGGGGAAGCCGACATTTTCTTCGACGCTCATCGAGTCAAAGAGTGCACCGTTCTGGAACAGGAAACCGAACTCGCGGCGAATGGGCCCGAGGCGTTCCTCGCTCAGCGTGTCGACGCGCTGTCGTTCGTACCAAACCTCGCCTCGGTCTGGCCGTTCCAGCCCGACGAGGTGTTTCAGAAGGACGCTCTTGCCGCATCCGGACGGACCAAGGATCACGGTCGTTTTCCCACGCGGGAAGTCGATGGAGATGCCTTTCAACACTTTGAGTCGGTCAAAGCTCTTCGCGAGACCCACGACGCGAATCGGAAATTCGGCGAGTCCCTCGGCAGGTGCGACAGTTGCAGGCATTGTTCGTATCATCGTCTCGATGGATCCAGATCCGCAAGTCGATGCTCGCAGTCGTTCTGGTGCTTTCGCGAGCAGCCCGACCGTCGCGAAAACCGGGGTGATCTTTGAGAGCCGCGTGTTCTGGGTGGAGCGGGTCGAAGTGTGCGACCGCGACGGCGCCACTCGGCTTCGCGATGTGGTGCGCCATCCCGGGGCAGTCACGGTGATCCCGGTCCTCGCGGACGGGCGCCTCGTGTTGATCCGAAATCACCGTTTCACGCTGCGCCGTTGGATGGTGGAGTTCTGCGCGGGAAAACTTGAGGCAGGGGAAGACCCGCAAGAGGCGGCGCTGCGCGAGTTGGAGGAGGAGACGGGCTACCGCGCCGCGAACATCGAATCGCTTGGAGGCTACTACACCAGCCCAGGCTTCTGTGATGAGTTCATGCGCATCTACCGGGCGACAGATCTGACGCCGGTGCCAACGCGGCATGAGATTGGGGAGGAAATCGAGATCTTCACTGCAACGCGGGAGGAGATTCGCGCAATGATCGTCGATGGAACTCTTGAGGATGGAAAGAGCATTGCAGCGTTTGCGAAGTTTGAGCTCCTGTTTCCTGAGGTAACGAAGCGATGAGTTGGAAGGACGACGATCAGGATGAAAGCGGCATGCCGAGCGATGATCTCGATCGTCGCCCCTCTGGTTTCGGTGGAGACTTTGCTGCGACGAGACCGAGTTTCGATGATCCGATGAGTTGGTCCTTCCGCTTCGGACGCATCTTTGGCATTGATCTCCGCATTCACCTGTTCTTCGCGGTCTACATCTTGGTCCGACTCGCGAGCGCGCTTGATGCAAAGGAGTCGGGCGGTTTGGGCATGCTTCCCACCGCGCTTATGCTCGGTGCAGCGTTCATCGTTGTGTTGCTGCATGAACTCGGCCACTGCGCCGGCGCACATTGGGTTGGCGGGCGCGCCACGCAGGTTCTGATGTGGCCCCTCGGTGGGCTCGCCAGTTGCGACTTGCCCAACCGAGCTCGTGCGCACCTCGTCACCGCTGCTGCGGGCCCACTCGCGAATGTCGCGATCGTCGCAATCCTCGGAACGACGCTTTATTTCGTCACGGGCATCGGCCTAGGCGTTGCGTTGCCGAACCCACTCGATCTCAGCACCTTGGTGTTGCGAGAAGAGGTGTCGAATGCGTGGTGGACGCTGCTGCTTGCGGTGGCGAACTGGTTTGCGCTGCTTCTCTTGCTGTTCAATCTGCTGCCCATTTTCCCGCTTGATGGTGGCAAGATTGTGCAGGCGTTGCTGTGGCCTCGCATGGGTTTCGCGCGGTCGATGCGCTGTTCGTGTCGAGTGGGACTGATTGGCGCGGTGTGCGTTGGCATCTTCGCGCTGATGCGCAACGACACGATGCTCTTAGGCATCGCGCTGTTCGGAGGAATCACGTGTTACCTCACCGCGCGGCGCGTGCAGTTTGAATCGGACTTTCTCGGCTTCAGTCCGGAGGAGGAGGAAGCGGAGTTCGAGCCGCCTACGGCGCCGTTTCCGAGAGGAGTGTCGAGCTCGATGCCGGCGCCTCTTGGGGCAGGTGCGCTCGGACGCAAGGTCTCGACTGCTCCTCCCCTGACGGAGCGGGAAGCGTCGATCGATCGCGTGCTCGACAAGATTTCGCGAGATGGCATGGGGAGCCTGACGCCTGCTGAGCAAGAAGTGCTTCGAAAGGCGACTGACGAGCGACGCAAGCGCGACGGCCAGCGGTGAGGCCGTTCCATTTGAACGCAATGCTTCTGAGTTGATCGCCTACACTCGCGCGCTATGGGTTTTCAGGACCGTGACTACCTTCGCACCCGAAGCGCAAGCTTCGGCGCAATCGCACCACGTCGCCTTACCGCGAACACAATGCTGATTCTCGCGTGCGTACTCGTCGCGATGCTCGATGCGATCTTGCCGCGACAATGGGTGCAGACATCGCAAGTCCACTTCGTCGAGGGAGGCGAGGAGGTCACGCGCGAATTGCTTGCGACGAAGGAGTGGACGATCGTGCCGGCGGTCGATGAACGCGCGACGCAGAGTTTCGGCACCGCGCTGATGGTGCCGTTCAATCCAACGACGCAAGAGACGCGCGCTGCGGTGGGTTCGATCGGCTATCAGTTTGTGTCGCCGCTACGGAAGTGGCTGCAATTCACGACGGCGCAGGCACTCATCAATATCACGCCGCAAGGGGTGAGCGGGTTTGAGTTCTGGCGCTTCATCGGATTTCAGTTTCTCCATGTGGGCGTGATGCACCTCGTCCTCAACATGGTCGGGCTTTGGGTCTTCGGTCCGCTCGTCGAGGAGCGACTCGGCGCTCGCCGTTACCTCGCGTTCTATCTGTTCTGCGGCATGATGGGGGCATTCCTCTATCTGCTCCTCAACGCAGCGGGGCTTGGCGCCCAATCGCTTGCGGGTCCGAATGCGAGCATTCCCGGCCTCTTGTTCACTGACCCGTGGACTCCCTTGGTCGGTGCGAGCGCAGGTGTCTTCGGCGTGATCGTGGCGGGCGCAGTGTTCCGACCCAATGAGACGATTGTCGTGCTGTATGTGTTGCCGATGCGTTTGGCAACTTTCGCGCTCCTTGTGATCGGCTTCACCATCTACAACATGCTCACGGCTTCTGCGAATGCTGGCGGCGAGACTGCGCATCTCGGTGGCGCACTCGCAGGTTGGTGGGTTGCGAAACACCCGCATCTCATTGATGATTTCTTCTCCCTCTTCGGGCGCCCTCCGCGCCGTAGCGCGGCCTCGCTTGCATCGAGTCAGGCGGCTTCGCGCGCTCGCGGCGTGAGTGACGCGGAAGTCGATCGCATTCTCGACAAGGTGCATGCCGGGGGTTTACAGAGCCTCTCTGCGGCGGAGAAGGAGACGCTTCGTCGCGCGACCGACGCTCGTCGTTCGTGATGGCGTTCGATCCTCCACCTCCTCATCTCTATGTGCGCGGCGCTTACATTCGAAATTGATCATGCCTGCACGGCGACGCGTGCGCGTGCGGGACGAATCACGACCCGCCACGGAAGTTTCGAAACGCCCGTGTTTATGCCGGTTGCGACTGCTGCAGCGATGAAGGGGGTCACGGTCGCGCAGATCGAGTCGACCGGATCGCGCATGATTTTGAACAACGCGTATCACCTGATGCTGCGGCCGACCGCGGAACGGGTCGCAAACTTCGGCGGAAGTCACGAGTTCATGCGCTGGCCGCACTCGATGCTCACGGACAGCGGAGGTTTTCAGGCGTGGTCGATGTCGGACATCGTGAAGCTCAGCGAAGAGGGCGTCCGATTCCGTTCGTTCATTGATGGCAGTTCGATCATGCTGACGCCTGAGCGTTCGATCGAAGTGCAGAATCTCATTGGTGCGGACATCATCATGGCTTTTGATGATTGTCCTCCAAGCATTGCGCCACAAGATGACGACGAAGGAGATCCTGCACCGCAGACTGATCTCGACGCGGATGGGGTGCCTGCGCTTGCGCGCTCAAGGAAGCGACCATCCGTCACGCCAGCCGCGCACCAGCAGCGGTTGATCGAAGCGGTCGAACGCACCGCGCGTTGGCTGGAGCGATGTAAGGCCGCGCACAGGCGCGAAGCTGATCAGAGTCTCTTCGGCATTGTCCAGGGTGGGACGGATCTCTCGCTTCGCGCGAGAAGCGCTGCGCTGACAACCGCAGTCGAACTTCCGGGCTACGCGATCGGAGGGGTTGCGGTGGGCGAAGGCACGGCCGAGATCGCTCGCGTTGTCGAGTTCACCGCGCCGCTCCTTCCGCCGGGAAAACCACGCTATCTGATGGGTGTTGGTTATGAGCGCGACATCGTCGCGGCGGTTCGTGCTGGCGTCGACATGTTCGATTGCGTGCTGCCCACGCGGAATGGCAGGAAGGGCTACGCGTTCACGAGAAATGGCCCTGTTCGGCTGCGAAATGCCGCTCACACGCTTGACCGAGGCGTTCTTGATCCTTCCTGCGACTGCCTTGCGTGTGCGGGCGGCTACTCAAGGGGATACCTCCGGCACCTCTTCATGGCAGGGGAAAGCCTCGGGGGCACGCTCGTAAGTGTGCATAACCTCCGACACTTCCAAGCGCTGATGGTGGACATTCGCGCCGCAATCCGCGAAGATGCTTGGTCTACCTTCGAGGCACGCTGGCCGGTCCTCGGGAGTGCGTAAGTGCAGTCGCTGAGCGCGTTGCTGCGTTACCCATTCCGACCCATCGCTTGCCTCGGAACCCATCCCAAGTCTCCTACTGTTGACTCCTTATGACTACTGAAATTGAATTCGACGCCATGCCTGCCACGTTGATCCTTGCTGTGCAAGACCTTCCACCAGGAGCGGGCGCAGTGAAGTCCGATGCAACGGCCACGATTGGCGCCGACGGCTCCCCGATTCCGACTGGCTCTGCCGCACCCAACGGCATGTCTTCGATGTTCAACATCGTGATGTTCGGCGTGATCGGCATCATGATCTTTTCCATGATCTTTGGCGGACGCAAAGAGAAAAAGAAGCGAGCTGCGATGTTGTCGGCGCTCAAGCGACACGATCGCGTGCGCATGGCCGGTGGACTCATCGGCTCGGTTGTCGAAGTGAAGCCGGATGTGATCGTGGTAAAGATCGACGAGAACTCCAATGTCCGCGCGACCTTCACCCGCGGCGCGGTTGAGGCGGTTCTCGCCGAGTCGACAACGACGAACGAGGAAAGTGCGAAGGCCGACTAAGCCGAAAGATGCCACTCCAATCTTGAACTCGTCTGCTGCGCGAATCTTGGCGCAGCGTGTCGAGAGTCCATGAAGCGTCTGTAACGAAAGCTTGCGATGAATAACCTCTGGTTGAAGCTCGGAATTCTCGTCACCCTTTGCGCGCTTTGCGCATGGCGGCTCACTGCCTCAGGCATTCGCTACGGCAAAGACCTCCAAGGCGGTGTGAGTTTGGTGTACGCCGTCAGGATGCCGGCCGATCAGCAGGACCCTGACCGAGTCCTCGGGCGCGTCATCGATGTGCTGAAGCAACGCGTCAATCCTCAAGGCGTGCTTGACATCGGGATGACGCCGCAGGGGAACGATCGCATCGAAGTCGTGATGCCTCTGCCAAGCGCCGAGGTTCGCGCGCTCCAACAGGATTACCGCGCGCGTCTCGACGCACTCGTCGCGAAGGCGACGATGAGCGCTCAAGACTTGCAAATCGCGTTGCTCAACGGCACCGCTGCAGCGCAGTTTGGCGGCAGCGATGCGACGAGCATTCGCGCAACGACGATCAGTGAATTGCAGCGCGCGTACGACGAATCAAAGTCGGCGCGGGCTGCGTACGACGCGCTCGTCTTGCAGCAAGCGGACGCGGCTGCGATCAGCACGGCGGAAGATCGCGTCGTGCTTGCGGACAATCGGTACGAGCCGCTGCTGACTGCAGCTCTCGCGATGACGCTCGATCGAGCGCAACTGCATACCGTGCTCGAACTCTCGAGCAAACCGCTCGCGAAGCGCTCGGCGACGGGCGAACTCGTCATTGATGCCGATGGAAAGACGGAATCGCTTCCGAGCGCACGAGAAAGCGAACTCGCTCGACTTCGCGGTTCCTTTTCGCACCTCGCGTCGGATCTCGATGCGCTTGTCGTTGCTCGCGACGCGTATGTTTCCAAGCGCACGAGTCTTGATGATCCAGAAGACCTCATGCGTCTCATGCGAGGCGCAGGCGTCCTTGATTTCCGCATTGCGGTAAACCCCAAGTTGCCGGTCGGCGTGAATCCGGTCGACTTGCGCGCGGACCTTGCCAAGCGAGGACCAGCGGGAGCGGTCGGCGACGCAGCGCGATGGTTCAAGGTCAACGACCTCAAGCAGTGGGCGGAAACACCGGCGCAGATCGCAGCGCTTGAAGCGGATGCCGCCGTGTACTTTGAGGCGCGTGGGCTCGTCGGCGCAAACTACGGGGGTGTTCCGTATCTGTTGCTGTATGACACGCCAGAGAAGTCGATGACGCACGCGGGTGATGCGTCGTGGGGCATGGCAAACGCGTTTGTGACGACGGACCAGCGACTTGGCGGCAAGGCTGTCGGTTTCGTGCTCGATCCAACCGGGGCTGAGATGATGGGGCGCCT
The DNA here is from genome assembly GCA_005790605.1 of Planctomycetia bacterium. GTDB lineage: Bacteria > Planctomycetota > Phycisphaerae > Phycisphaerales > SM1A02 > F1-140-MAGs142. The sequence continues at coordinate 14,640 of SXUI01000042.1, forward strand.
GACGGCGCCGCATGTGAACCAGCCAATGGCGATCGTGCTTGACGACGAGGTGTACTCCGCGCCGAATCTCAATTCCGCGATCAGCGGTTCGGGCACGATCACCGGCAACTTCGGTGATGCAGAGATTGATTACCTGATTCGCGTGTTGACCGCAGGTTCGCTTGAAGTGAAGGTCGGCAGCGATCCGATCTCGATGAGCATCCTCGGTCCAAGTATTGGCGCCGACAACCTCACGAAGGGGCTTTGGGCAACGGTGTATTCCGTCGCACTCACCTGCATCGTGATGCTGCTCTATTACTTCGTGCCGGGCATCGTCGCTGACCTTGCGCTCGCGATCAACGCGCTGCTGATCTTCGGCATCATGTCGACGCTCGACGGCACCTTCACGCTGCCTGGCCTTGCCGGTGTTGCGCTTTCGGTCGCCATGGCAGTCGACGCCAATGTGCTCATCTACGAG
>SXUI01000043.1 GCA_005790605.1 Planctomycetia bacterium
CACGGCACCGGAGTGGTGATCGGTGAAACCACGGTGATTGGCGAACACTGCAAGATTTATCAAGGCGTTACGCTCGGCGCAAAAAGTTTCGATCGAGAACCAGATGGTTCGCTACGCAAGGGGTACAAGCGACATCCAACGCTTGAGGCGGATGTGACGATCTACGCGGGCGCAACGATTCTCGGTGGAGAAACAGTCATCGGTCGCGGTGTCGTTGTCGCGGGCGGCGTGTTTCTGACGACGAGCGTGCCGGCGAATCATGCGGTGCATGGCCAGCGCGCCGAACTCTCGCTGCGCGCGAGAGGTGACGCGCTGTGATGCCGGAAGCGCGAGTGTCTATTGCGCGAGCCCGAACGGGAATTGGCGCGTGGTGAGTGCACAAAACGCCAATCAACAACGCACTCGCGCGAGCTTCTCTTGGCCGTTCGTGATCTCGGTGGGCGTTCTTGGTTTCGCCAGTGGATTGCCGAATGTCTTGCTCAACGACACACTCTCTGCTTGGCTCTCAGACATTGGGGTCGATCCGAAGTCGATCGGCTTGCTGGCATTTGCAACTTTGCCTTACGGGTTGAAATTGCTTTGGGCTCCGGTTCTCGATCGATTCCCCGCTCCGCTCTTTGGATTCCTTGGCATCCGCCGGAGTTGGATTGCGTTGCTGTGCGCGATGTTGTTCATTGCGGTGCTCGCGCTCGCATGGGTTGGACCATCCACGCAAGCCGCACCGGTTCTTCCTGTCGCGATCGTTGCGCTCGCGGTGGCGTGCCTCTCGGCGACGCTTGACGCTGCGATCGACGCGCATCGAACAGACGGCGCCGCTGGTGTTGCGGAGGGTGCTGCGGCGAGTGCGTTTGTGATGGGATATCGAGTCGCGTTCGTCTCGATCGGCGCGCTGATTCTGATGCTCGTGGCTCCGCTGGCACACTGGGTTGATCCCAACGGAGATGCTCACGCTCGCGAACTTGCATGGCGCGCGCTGATCGCGAGCGGCGGAGCCGTGATGCTGATCGGAATTGTTGCGGCTTGGCTCGCCCCCTCGCCGCCGGCACGCATTGCGGTGCAGAGCGTTGAGGCGGCAGTGATCGAGCCCTTGCGATCGTTTGTTCGCGCGTTCGGTTCGCGCATCGCAATTGTGTTGGTCGTCGCATTGCTTTTTCGATTACCCGATCTTCTTGGAAACCGGATGGTGATGCCGTTCCTGAAGCAAGAGATCGGATTCACGATCGACGAAATCGGCGCGGTTCGGCAGGGTTTCGGGTTCGTGATGACGATCGTCGGCGCTCTCGTCGGCGGGGTCTGCGTGCAGCGCTTCGGTTTGTTCCGTTCGTTGCTTGTGTTTGGTTGCTTTCAGGTCGCGTCAAACGCTGGTTACATCGTGCTTGCCGGCGCGGGCAAGTCGATGCCCACATTCGTCGGTGTGATTCTTGTTGAAAACCTGTGCAACGGGCTCGTGAGCGCGGCGTTCGTCGCGTATTTCATGGAACTGTGCGAACCAAGATTTGCCGCGGCGCAATACGCGATTCTGTCGGGATTGATGTACCTCGCAGGCGCGCTTGTCGGCGGCGTTTCTGGATGGCTCGTCGAAGAACTCGGATACGACAAGTTCTTCCTGCTTTCGATCCTTGTCGGCGTTCCGCCATTGGCGCTCTTGCCTTTCGCAATGCCGAAACGCGCCGAAGCCGCGGACTAGTTGGGGAGCCCACGAGTACGCGGCGCGGCCGCTCTGCCGTGGCATCCACTGCATCGGCTGCGCGACATGAAGTGTTCGGCGCGTAGGGAGCACGGACCGGCGAGAGGAATGTGCGGCGAGAGATGCAGTGTGATGCACGCAAGGCGAGGTCCAAGTTCCGCGAGACTACGACGCGATCGACGGAACTGTTCCTACGGCGATGCGTCGGAGAGTAGGCGAGGCGAACGGTGTTGAACCTCCTCAAACTCCAACGAGTCCCGAGCGGCGATGACAATTGCGTCGACTCGCGCAGCACCCGCGTCACGGAGGAGCGAAGCTGCCGATTGCAGCGTGCTGCCCGTCGTCCGCACATCGTCGACGAGACCAACGCGAAGGTCGCGCACCAGTGCTGTGCGGCGGTTCGCGCGAAATCGATTTGTGTTTCGCAGGCGTTTTGTTCGACTAGTTCCCATTTGCTGTCGAGCGAGCGACTGCGAAAGTGCGCGGCACACTGGGACATGAAGCGCGCGACTCATGGCGTCGGCGATCTCGCCCGTGTGGTCGATGCCGCGCATCTCGCGCCGAAGCAAGTGCATTGGAATTGGAACGATGAGATCGATGGGCGGCGCTCGCGCAGCGAGTTGAGACCCCAAGGTATGCGCCATCGCCTTCCATGCGCTCGACTTGATGAGCTTGATCCACGCGTCGAGTGGATCGCGGTAACTCCCGAGTCGCGTCACGGATTCGTAGGCGAATCTACGGCCGCGGCAATCGGCGCAGGCGCCGTCTGCCGACCTTGTCGCGCTCGCATTGGCGGCGCCGCATCTTGAACACCACGCGCCAATCGGGTCTGCCTCCCACTGGGCGAATGCGATGGCGTCTTCTGGCGTGGGAAGTCGCCACAGGAAGGCACTGTGGATCACATCAATGCATCGCTTCGCCAGGGAAGCATGCAGCCATCGGGGATGGTGGACGCGCTGAGAATTGCGCGCCGACGAATTCCTTTCCATGTGGCATGGTGTACCACGGGATTACGCCGTCGCCGTTTGTTGTTCCTTTTTTCCGGCGCTACGCGCGAGCCATCTTTCGAAGCACAGTATTGAGAATCCCGCCGTTGCGGTAGTACTCCACTTCCACTGGCGTGTCGACTCGGCAGTGCGTGTCGAACTCGCATTTTGATCCGTCGGCGCGCGTGGCGGTCACACGAATGAGTTGACGCGGCTTGAGATCAGCAGGGATTTCGATATCGAAGTGCTCGTCGCCCTTCAGCCCGAGGGTGTCGCGAGTCTGTCCAGCGAGGAACACCAGTGGAAGCACGCCCATGCCGACGAGATTGGATCGGTGAATGCGCTCGTAGCTTTCAGCGATGACGACCTTCACGCCGAGGAGGAAGGTGCCCTTCGCTGCCCAGTCGCGACTCGATCCCATGCCGTAGTCCTTGCCCGTCAGGACGATGAGCGGCGTTCCCTTTGCTCGGTACTGCATGCTGGCGTCAAAGATCGACTTCACGACTCCATCATTGAAGTCTGTCGTCAACCCGCCGGTTGTTCCTGGCGCGAGCTCGTTCTTGATGCGCGTATTTGCAAATGTGCCGCGGGTCATGACGCGGTCATTGCCTCGGCGTGAGCCAAAGCTATTGAACATCGACACCGCGACGCCTTGCTCAGTGAGATACCTTCCGGCAGGCCCATCCTTCTTGATATCTCCAGCGGGCGAGATGTGATCGGTTGTCACGGAGTCGCCTAGTCGCGCGAGACAACGCGCTCCACGAACGGACGCAATAGAGCCTGCCTCCCTTTTCATGTCGAGAAAGAACGGAGGTTCTTGAATGTAGGTCGAGGCGTCATCCCACGCGTACATCGCGCCTTCACTGACGGTGATCGCCTGCCATGCGGCCGATCCCTGAAAGACATTCGCGTACTGCTTTTCGAACTGGCCACGAGTCACGAACGCGTGGACCGCGTTCTCAACTTCAACATGGCTAGGCCAAATGTCTCTGAGGTAGACCGGCTTGTTGTCTGGTGTTGTCGCGATGACATCGTTTTGAATGTCGATATCGACAGTGCCGGCGATCGCGTAGGCGACACAGAGCGGCGGCGACGCGAGGTAGTTCGCGCGGACATCTTGATGGACGCGTGCTTCGAAATTGCGGTTTCCAGAGAGCACGCTCGTCACCGCAAGGTCGCCGTCCTTGATTGCCTTCGTAATGCAGTCGGAGAGTGGACCGGAATTGCCAATGCAAGTCGTGCACCCATAGCCGACCGTGTAGAAGCCAAGTGCCTCGAGCGGAGCAGTGAGTGATGCCGCATTGAGATAGTCCGTCACGACCTTCGAACCTGGCGCGAGCGAGGTCTTGACCCACGGTTTGCGGGTCAGTCCGAGCGCGGCTGCTTTCTTCGCAACCAACCCCGCGGCGATCATCACGCTAGGGTTGGATGTATTCGTGCAGCTTGTGATTGCGGCAATCACAACAGCACCGTGCTTGAGCTGGAACTCGTTGCCGCGTTCATCTCGCACGGCAACGCCATCAACCGCGGTCATCGTGGTTGGGTTCGGTGTCGCGGCGCTCGATCCCTTGTTGTAGACCTTCGCGAGGTCGCGCTGCCAGGCGGAGCGAGCGGTCGAGAGGGGGACGCGATCTTGTGGACGCGCGGGACCGGCGAGTGCGGGTTCGATCGTCGAAAGGTCAAAGATGATCTCGCTCGAATAGACAACCGAGGAGTCGTCTTCGCGCCAGAATCCGTTTGCCTTGCAGTACGCCTCCACGGTCTGCACAAGTCCTTCCGGTCGACCGGAAAGTCGCAGATAGGCAAGCGCTTGCTCGTCGACGGGGAAAAATCCGACCGTCGCGCCATACTCCGGAGCCATGGGCGCGATCGGTGCGCGATTCGCGAGTGGCATCTGCGCAAGGCCGGGCCCGAAAAACTCGACGAACTTGTTGACAACGCCGTGCTTGCGAAGCAGTTCAGTCGCGCGCAACACCATGTCGGTTGCAGTCACGCCATCAGGCAACTTGCCAACCAGTTTCACGCCGACAACCTCAGGAATCAGCATGTAAATCGGTTGGCCGAGCATGACCGCTTCGGCTTCAATTCCACCGACGCCCCATCCGACGACGCCGAGGCCGTTGATCATGGTCGTGTGGCTGTCGGTTCCGACGAGCGAATCTGGGTAGAGCACCCCGTCCTTCTCCCAGACGACCTTCGCGAGATACTCAAGATTGACTTGATGCACGATGCCAGTTGCTGGCGGCACTACGCTGAAGTTCGTGAACGCGCCTTGTCCCCACTTCAAGAACTCATAGCGCTCGCGATTGCGTTCAAACTCATGTTCGCCGTTGATGGTGAGCGCTGCGCCCGAAGCGAATGCATCCACTTGGACGGAGTGGTCGATCACAAGGTCGCAAGGGACAAGTGGATTGACCTTCGTTGGGTCGCCGCCGAGGCGCTGCATCGCGGCGCGCATCGCCGCGAGATCCACCACACACGGGACACCCGTGAAATCTTGGAGCACAACGCGGCCAGGCATGAAGGGGATCTCGTGCTCACCCACGCGCTTCGCGTCGTATTGCATCAGTGCCTTGAGATGCGCCTCGGTCACGATGAAGTTGTCAAAGTTCCGAAGGCAACTTTCAAGGAGCACGCGAATCGAGATAGGAAGCTTGCGGAAGTCACCGAGCGTCGAAAGCGCGTCGAGGCGAAAGTAAGATTTCTCGCCATAAGGAGTCGCAAGTGTGGCGCGAGCATGGAACGGATCTGCAGCGTGTGAACTCGTACTCATAGAAATAGGTATTAGGTAGGTGGTGTGTGCTGGCAGCCATCAGGCTTCCGAAAGTCGAGGCTTGGCAGTCTAGGCTTTGCGCCTGCGTGCACTTCCGCTCGGGGTGCTTGTGTGGGAGAAGTGGTTCCTCGAACCGCACGCGATAGCCGGTCTGCGTGCGCTGCAGCGGCTGTCGGCGCAGGAAGCCTCGAGGTGTGAAGACCGGCAATCCATGTGGAAAACTCGTGCCCTCGTAGCGCTGACCCCGTTTTTCTCAGAGATTCGGTTGATAACGAAAAAGTTATCCGCCGACTCGCGGGTGATTGAAGGGATTGAGCGCATCCATCAACGATTTTTGTTGTCGAACCGACTCACCCTCTTGACAGCAACGGTGACCTCGCTAAACTGCCCGACCCTCAACTGAGGGACGCGACTTCGGTCGCGCTTTCTTTGACAAGTCAGCAGTTGGAACGCCGCGAGAATGTGTCGCTCTGCGAAGACCGGTTTACGGCCGGATTTGCAGACGAAATCCCGCTGTCCTTAAGGTTCTGCACGAAGCAATTCGTGACGGAAACTTGAGAGATGGCAGGACCAACATTCTCTCGTAATGCCAAAGACAATTGGTCAATTCAGATTGATCGTTTGCCGTGGGATCCGTCCCAGGGCAGCGAATGTTGGTCCAAAACCATCGGGTTTGCCGCCTGATGGAGATGCTCTGAAGCATCGAAGACCGACCGAGAGCAGACGCAAGTTTGTTGTCGGTTCAGTCAGGCAAACTTCTCCTCGAAGTCGTGCAGACGCAAGTCTGCTCAATCCTTCATTGAAGAGTTTGA
>SXUI01000044.1 GCA_005790605.1 Planctomycetia bacterium
CGAAGAACCAGAACAGGTGCTGCCAAAGCACAGCCGAACCATTCGTCTCCGGGTCAAAGAAGTGCGCGCCGAAGTGACGGTCGAGAAGCAACATGATCTGCGCACCAGTGAGCACTGGAATCGCAACGAGCACAAGTGCCGCGACAACCAACATCATCCAACTCAACAGCGGCATACGCATGAGCGTCATGCCCGGACATCGCATGCACAAAATCGTGCCAATGAAATTGATCGCGGTGGTCATGCTGCCGAATCCACTCACCGCGATGCCGAGGATCCAGTAGTCCGTGCTGTTGCCTCGGCTGAACGCGCGATCGGTGAGCGGTGCATACGCGAACCATCCGACATCGGGCGCGCCCGGTGCACCGTACAAACCCTCTGACCCGATGTAACTGAAGTAGAGAAGCAAACCGCCGAAGATGAAGAGCCAGAATCCAAAGGCGTTCAATCGCGGAAATGCCATATCCCGCGCGCCGATCATCAGCGGAATCAGGTAATTCCCGAATCCGAGCAGAATGGGCATCCCGACGAGAAACACCATCGTCGTCCCATGCATCGTAAAAAGCTGATTGAATGTTTCCGGATCGATCAGCTCTGCGTTCGCGCGCGCAAGTTGCATGCGCATGAACGCTGCTTCCAATCCGGCGACAAGGAAGAACACGAGCCCAGCGCCGACATACATCATGCCGAGCTTCTTGTGATCAACCGAGAGTGACCAACGCGCGAATGCCTCCCAGAAACTCTCGCGGGAATCGGTCGTGGCAGAAATGGGAGGCGAGGCGTGCGGCATGCGTTACTTCAGGGTCATCAGGTAATCAACCAACCCATCCACCTGTGCGTCGGAGAGTTGGAGGCTCGGCATGTTGCAACCGGGCTTCAGCGTATTGGGATCATGAATCCACTGCTTGAGATTCGCTTCGTTCAAGAGGATGTATCCCGAACCGATCGTGTCTCGACTTGCGAGATGAGAGAGATTTGGCCCAAACATGCCAGCACTCGTTCCCGCGATCGCATGGCAGTTCATGCAAGCAAAGTCCGTGAAAGTCTTGCGTCCTACGGCAGCAGCAACTTCTTCGAACGGCGGCGCTGCTTCGCGGGTGAGCCACGCGTCAAACTCCGCCTGCGCCTCTGCGTACACGCGAATCAACATGTGCGCGTGTTGCGTGCCGCAGTACTCCGCACACTGTCCAAGATAGATCCCAGGCTCATCGGCTTCAATCCAGAGTTCGTTCGTCTTGGCGGGGATGACATCAAGCTTTCCTGAAAGTCGCGGGACCCAAAACGAATGGATGACATCGGCCGACTCGAGGCGCACCCAAATCGGCCGACCGGAGGGAATGTGCATCTCGTTCGCAGTGATGACCGTCGATCCGTCGGCGGCGGTGTATCGAAACTCCCACCACCATTGATGTCCAATCGCCGTTACCGCGAGCGCGCCTAGCGGCGGCTTCGTCAAGTCGATGTCTCGAATCGTTCGGATCGTGACCATCGTGAGCACGAAGACGATGATGATCGGAATCACGGTCCATGCGACCTCGATCGGCAAACTCCCGTAAACCTGCACAGGCTCGGTGGGTTCGCCCGGAAGGGATTTCGCCGCACGCGCATCACGAATGCCACGAACGATCGCAATGACGAGAAATGCTTGCACGACTGCGAAGATGGCTGCGCAAATGGCGACGACCAACAGCCCGAGATCACGAATCTCGCGAGCGGGCTTCGATCGTGGCTCAAGCACAGAAGTCACCCCTGCCCCGCTCCCCTGCGTCGCAGGGATCGATGGATCACATACCTCGAGTTGGGTCTGTGCCGCCGCAGATGCCACAAAAAACAGGACGAGCGCGCTGCCGACGATGAGCCAAGAAAATGGAACCGCACTCAAGAATCGACGCACTCGTGCAACCCTTCAGAGATCACTTCGCGACGCACGACAATCTGCGCGCGGCGCAAGTGTACCGATGGCAGGCGATCACCGTGTTTGAAACGGATGCGCCCCGCGAGGTAGGCTCTCGTCATGCGCTCGCGAGACTTTCTTCTCCAATCACTCAGTTGCTTCCGTGCATGTGCTGACGCGAGAACATGGCTTGGCGCCATGCTCGTCACGCTCGGCTGTTGGACGCACGCGGCCCATGCGTTCAATGGCTCCGACTCGCGCACTCCAGAAGCTTGCGTTGCGGGGATGCGGAAGGCGCTCGTCGAAGGCGACCTCGACGCTGCCTCGCGATTTCTCGATCTCTCTCAACTACCACCAGGGGCTGCCGACGAAGTCGGACAGCGCGCCGGACTCTCGTTAGGTTTGGTACTCGATGCGCTCAGCGCACCAGGCTGGCGCGACGCGAGTTCCCTTGCATCGCAGCAGAATGCTCGTGAAATCACGCTCGCACAAACCGCAGTGGGTCCGATCCAACTTGTGAACCTGAGCGTGCCGACCGGCACGCCTGACTGGCGATTCTCCGACGCAACCGTCCGAGGCTCGAGCGCGCAGTTACGCCTTGCAGTTTCCGCCATCCGGAGTGCGGTTGCTGATGGATCGTGCGGCATCGCGGTCTTCGATATAGAAGCTCCAGAGGTCGCGCTCAGCGTCGACCTCCCCGACTCACTGCGAACGCACATCCTCGGACTCGCGATTGCGCAGTGGATCGGACTGGTGCTCGTCGTTGGCCTCAGTTGGTTTGGTGCGCGAGTGTTTGGTCGTCTTCTCGACGGTCTACTCCTTCTCGTCGGTCGTCACCGCGCCGAAGCATGGCGCGAGACGAGTAAGCACGCTTCTCGAGCCTTCGCGTGGACGGCTGCGCTCAAAGCAGGTTCTTGGGCGCTCCTTGGCCTGGGCCTTCCGGTCCCCCTGCTTCTCGTCACACTCATTGCGCTGAAGATTGCCACCATCTGTTGCTTCGCCTGGACCCTCATTGAAATCGTCGCCCTCATCCGCGCGTGGGTCGCCTCTCCACAAGGCGTGCAGATGGATGATCTCGCTGCGCGCGGCATCGCGCGCATTGCCCAAATCGTGATCATTGCCGGAGCGTTGCTCGCGGTCGTGTCCACTGTCGGCGAGCGCGATTCAGTCAATCATGCCGTCGCCGCTCTCGGCATCGGCGGCATCGCCATCGGCCTGGCGGTGCAAGATCCACTGAAGAACTACTTTGCTGGGCTTGTTCTCGCAGCCGATCGCCCCTTCCGAGCCGGGGATCGCGTGAGCATCGATGCGATCACTGGGACAGTCGAACACATCGGCGTGCGTGCGACGGCGGTCCGCACTGACTTGAACTCCCTCATCTCGATTCCGAACTCATCGGTTGCCAACGCGAAGATCGAATCAGAACCGACCGGCGGGAAAGATCTCGACATTCGCGTCACCATGCTCTTGCCGCTCGCGACGAGCGCGGAGAGCATCGCGACATTCCGCGACACGGCGCGAGAGGCTCTCGCGAGAATGCCAGGCGTGCGGGCTGACTCGATTGAACTCGGCCTCCACGGGAACAATGACAAGGGGATTGAATTCGGCGTCACCGTGACCGCGAGTGCTTCGACGGGCAAGAAAAGTGCGCTTCAGGATGCGGTGATGCTGATTCTGATCGAGGCAGCGCGTAAGGCTGGCGCGTTTGTCGCTGTCGCTCGCTAAGTCTGCTTGCGAGCCCTCGATTCTGCGCTACTTTCCCTGCGTTCTGGGATCATGTTTGGTCTGTTCATGCTTGAGAGCATGCACGCCTGTCGGCGTCTCGTCTCACGCATGGAGCAGTTCAAACAGAGAGGATGCGAGCGACGATGCCTGCCTGGCGGGCCGCAGCTTGGATTCCGACTTGGCGCGCGAGTCGTGTGCGCGTCACAACAGCGATCCTACTTTCTGAGCTCGCCGCTGCACCCCTCCTGCACGCGCAAACCTTTTTCACTGACGAAGCCATCGCGCGCGGCGTGAACTACACAGTTGTCGACGGTGCGTTTGGCGGAACAGGCCAGTTTGGCTGCGGCGTTGCGCTCGCTGATCTCGATCAGGATCACGATCTCGACCTCGTCGTGAGTGGGAATGCAACCTCGACGCTTGGGTTCTTCGCGAATGACGGCGCGGGACACTTTACTGATGTCACCTCGAGTGCTGGCGTTGGAACCATGCTCAAAGTGTCCGGCCTGGTTGCTGGAGACTACGACGCCGATGGAGATCTTGATCTCGTCGTCACGCGTTGGTTGAAGCCTTTGATTTTGCTGAAGAACGATGGCGGGATGCATTTCACTGACGCGACATTCGAGGCCGGGCTCTGGGCGCAATCTGGTGCAGGCGCCGGTGCAGCCTTCGGAGATTTCGACGGCGATGGATGGATCGACCTCGCGATTGCCAATCGCTACGGCACGAATGCGTCAACGGTACGAAGTAGATTGTTTCGAAATCGCGGTGATGGAACATTTCAAGATGTCACGCGCAGCGCAGGTGTCGACAATGGAACATTTCCAGGTTTCCATGTCACGTGGGTCGATCTCGATCGAGACGGGGACCTCGATCTCTATGTTGCAAACGACAAAGGCACTGGGAATCCTCGATGGAATCGCCTCTATCGAAATCAAGGCGACGGGACATTCTTTGAGGACACCGATTCCGGAGCGCAGGTCAGCGCTGACGCGATGGGAAACGCCACCGGAGACATCAATGGTGATGGATACCCAGAGTTGTACATCCCGAATATTCCCGTCGGAAACATGCTCCTTGTCTCAAGCGATCAAGGCCTGCACTTTGCTGAGAAGGCTGCGCTTTGGGGCGTCCGTGCATTCGGCACTTGCTGGGGCAGTGCGTTCTTCGACGGTGACAACGACGGCGATCTCGACCTCTTGACGCTTTCGGATCACTTCGACAATGACTTCTATTTCGAAGGAACAGGCGCGGTGCCCTTCTTCGATCAGACCGCGTCCTGCGGACTGACGAACATCGTTGACTCCTATTGCCTCGCCGTTGGCGACATCGACAACGACGGGGACGTCGACGCGATCGCGCAGGATTACTTCGCTCCCATCCGAGTCATGGTGAATCAACTGAACGAGCGCGCACGGGGCTGGCTCTCGCTTCGCGTCATGCCTCGAGGCGCGAACACGCGCGGGATCGGAACCCAAGTCGATGTGACTTCCGGCGAAGTGCACGCATGGCGACATGTCGAAGCAGGGAGTGCCTACAAGAGCCATTCCTCAACCGATCTGCACATTGGACTCGCCTCGCACGAGGTCGCCGAGAGCGTCGTTGTGACATTCCCTCAAGCTGGCAACCTTCCACGAACGACACGTGTGTTGAGTGGAGTTCCGAGTCGCGTGACTTGGCCGCTCTGGTCGATCGAACGCATCGGCGACGCCAATGGCGATGGTGCTTGGAGTTTTGCGGAACTCACAACGCTTCTCGCGCGCAAGGGGAGTTCATTCGAACCGAGCGACGCGATCTTCGACTTTGATGGAGACTTCGACCTCGATGCCGCCGATGCCGCTGCATTCCGCGGTCGACAGTGCGATCTCAATCAAGACGGAGTCGTCGGCGCGGCTGATCTCGCAACGCTCCTTTCCGGCTGGGAATCTCCTTCTCCTGACTTCCATGGAGATGGCATTGCTAATGCGAACGATCTCGCGCAGTTACTCAGTTTCTGGAATGAGTGACGCGAGCCCAGTTGCGCGTGCGATACGCAAAAAGAAAGAACCCCGCAATGAAATTGCGGGGTTCTTGAATGTCAGCCTTCACTGATTGAGAGAGGTGCCACGGGAATCCCGCGCGCTTCGCTCAAGCCGTGCTTGCAGGTCACGCTGCGCATGACGCTGCTTGACACTTCGTCATCCAGCTGAGGTCATGATCAAGTCATGACCCTGCGCGGATCACCAGTTGTCATCGCGCGAGCTGCCGCCGCGTTCCCAGCTGCCGCCGCGATCGCCACCGCGACCACCGCCACCGGAACCACCACGACCGCCGCCGCCACCACCGTAGCCACCGCGACCACCACCGCCGCCGCCACCGCCGTAGCCACCGCGACCACCACCGCCGCCGCCGCCACCGAATCCGCCGCGACCACCGCCGCCACCGGCTGGCTTGGGAGTTGCTTCGTTCACGGTGAGTGGACGACCGAGGATGTCAGCACCGTTGAGTGCTGCCATTGCGGCCTGGCCCTGCTCAGAGTTCGACATTTCGATGAAGCCGAAGCCACGCGGGCGGCCGGTTTCACGATCCATGATCAACTGCGCAGACACAACTTCACCATGCGCTGCAAACAGATCACGCAGTTCATCTTCAGACATTTTGAACGACAGGTTCCCGACATAGAGCTTCATCGCGGTCTCAACTCAAACATGCCCGATAGAGGAGGACTGAACCGTGCGGAGACTCGGGCAAGGAATCGAGCGTCGGTGCTATCGACGCCTGCGGCAATCGCAG
>SXUI01000045.1 GCA_005790605.1 Planctomycetia bacterium
CAGCATCGGCGTCTCGACTTCGAGGAAACCCTCGGCTTCCATAAATCGCCGCACGCGCGAAATGATCTTCGAGCGCATCGCGAAAGTCTTCGCCGTCTGCGGATTCGCATACATATCGACATAGCGCCGCCGATATCGAAGTTCAGGATCGCTCAGTCCATGCCACTTCTCCGGTGGCGGCGCGAGACTCTTGGCGCCGAGGTCGACGCCTGCGGCCCAGATGCACACCTCACCCTTTTGCGTGCGACCCACCGGGCCTTCTGCAAGAAGAATGTCGCCGTAATCAACCGCCTTGGCGAGTTCAAACTCGTTTGGCTTCACGCTGGCCTTTGAGATGCTCACCTGAATCTCGCCAGTCGCATCTCGGAGGAACAGAAAGACCAGTTTTCCCATGTCGCGATGCTGCACGACGCGGCCCGCGATCTTGGCGCGCGGCCGACCGTCGGTGACTTCAACGACATTCGGAAGTGCTACCTTGGCGGCCTTCGCTGCAGATTCGTAAAGCGAATGCGCTTCCTCGGAAAAACGCGCGCGCGCTTCTTGACAAGAAAGAAGCCCTGACTCACTCGAGCCATACGGTTCAAATCCGAGTTCTTCCTTGAAATGCCGCATCTTCTCGCGTCGCGCGGCAACCATGACATGCGGAGGAACGACAGGTTCACTCACATCCGAAGGGGGCGACGCTGGGGCGGCTTGCTGGGGATCTTTCGTCAACGGAGTGTGTCCTTGAAGGCAGAAACTGCGAATAGTGTGCAGTGACGATGGTACTCTTCAACATTCCCCTTAGCACACCTCCAAGAACTGAACACACATGAGTCCGTGCTCGCACATTCGTAAGATCGGCATCCTGACAGGCGGCGGCGACTGCCCTGGCCTCAACGCAGTGCTCCGAGCCGTCGCCAAGACCGCCTACTTGCAGCACGGCATCGAGATCTGCGGCATCGAGGATGGATTCCAAGGCCTGATTGAGAACCGCGTCCGACCCCTTTCGATGAAGGATGTTTCGGGCATCCTGACTCGAGGTGGAACCATTCTGGGGTCAAACAATCGATGCAACCCCACGAAGTACGCGATCAGCCGCAATCCAGATGGAAGTCCTGTGTTCGCCAATGTGGTCGATCGGTGTTTGCAAACGATTGAGCGCAACAAGATGGACGCGCTCGTCGTCATCGGTGGCGATGGCACGATGGCGTGCGCAGCACCATTCGCAGCCGCAGGCGTGAATGTGATCGGCATCCCCAAGACGATTGACAACGATCTCGTCGGAACCGAGATCACCTTCGGATTTCTCACCGCTGTTGACACCGCAACTGAAGCACTCGACCGCCTTCACTCCACCGCCGACAGCCACCACCGAGTGATGGTGTGCGAAGTCATGGGTCGCAACGCAGGTTGGATCGCACTCACCGCTGGCGTTGCGAGCGGGTCCGATGTGATTCTTATCCCAGAGTTACCCTTCGACATTCGTCGGATCGCTGACGACATCGATCGACGCATGCGGAGTGGGCCGGGGTTCGCAATCGTGGTTGTCGCTGAAGGTGCTCGCCCACGCACGGGTCAACAGATCGTCGCACGCGTCGATCCCACGAGCCCGGATCCCATTCGACTCGGCGGGATCGGCAATCATGTCGCGCAAGAGATCGAAGACCTCTGCAATGTCGAAACGCGCACGACCGTGCTCGGTCACACGCAGCGCGGTGGATCTCCCTCGCCCGCCGACCGAATTCTTGCAACGAACTTCGGATTCCATGCCGCGGCAGCCCTCGCCGCAGGTCGACGGAATCGCATGATTGTGCGCGTCAACAACATCTACTCGGATGTGGATCTCTTCACCGCGGTAGGAAAGCAACGACTCATTCCGATCGAGCATCCCCTCATCGCCGCTGCACGCGCCCTCGGGACGAGCTTTGGCGACGGAACCGCGTATTCTGCCCCCACCGCGATGGCGGCCGCGAGCATGTAAGTCTCGACCTTTCGACCACAACGCATGAGCCTGCAACCCGCCGTTTTTCTCGACCGCGACAACACGCTCATCGCCAACGACGGCGATCTCGGCGACGCATCACTCGTGCGGCTGCTTGACGGAGTTCCGGCCGCTCTGCAATCGCTCCGCGCTGCGGGCTTTCGCCTGGTCGTCGTCACGAATCAGGGCGGCGTCGCGCGCGGTCGATATGACGAGGGCGCTGTGGATGCAGTGCATCGCCGCATCGCAGAACTCGTTGACGCAGCGACCGGCATCGAACGGACGATCGATCGTTTCTACTACTGCCCGTTCCATCCTGAAGGACTTGTGCCCGAGTACACGCGCGAGCATCCTTGGCGCAAACCACAGCCGGGGATGATTCTGCAAGCTGCATCCGACATGGAACTTGACCTCGCGAAGAGTTTTCTCATCGGTGACGCGCCGCGCGACACCGAGTCAGGTCGACGAGCGGGAGTCCGCACGGTGATTGTGAGTCGCGATTCGGACCGAATCGCAAGAGCGCACGCCGACTTCGTCGCGGCTGACTTTACCGAAGCCGCGGCGGCAGTCTTGCGACATCGCAACGAGCCATTCGTCCCGCAAGAAGTGACGCACACGCAATCGCGCCACACTGCGCCCACTCGTCGCTTGCGCCTTCGAACTCGCGATGAAGGCGCGGAGCGCATTCGAAAGGCGGTGCTCGAACTCACCGACGAACTGCGTTCAGAACGCAATCGCCGCCGAGACAGTTCGCCCCTGCGATTCGCCGCGACCGGACTCGTCCTGCTTTCACTGCTCACGGCGACCTTCGCATTTCTCCACCTCGGAGAACTCGAAGCATTCGCGCGCTGGGGCTCTGCAGCCGTACTCTCGCTGCTGCTCGCTATCGTCGCTCTCCTCATTGATCGTCGCTAGATTTCCAACCGCGATGCAACCCTCTCCCGGTCACTCGGCGCACTGCGACCTGATTGCGAGAGACCCACTCGCGCTCGAGAACGCGCGCACACAAGCGACCATCCGAGCAACCGCCGAAGCGCTCGCTGAACGGACTGGCGTCGAAGTCCCCGCGCTTGAGTTCCTCCATGGCATCGTGCGATTTCACGGGCCTCCGACGCAGCTCACACTGATTGGACTGGTGGCGGAAGTTCGAGCCATCTCGCAGCGCTGGCACCAGAAACACTTCGACGCACTCTTGTGGCAAGGAGAGGACGAGTGAAATCTCCGCGCATCATGATCGTGCTGCCCACGTGGGTTGGCGACAGCGTGATGGCGACGCCGGCGCTGCGTGGCGTGCGCGCGTCGTTTCCCGACGCGCACATCATCGGTGCGGTTCGTGCAGGTATCGACACCTTGCTTGCCGGGAGTCCGTACTGCGACGAAGCGCTTCGCGTTTCGTTTCGCGGGATGCTGGGACCCTGGACTGACACTGCCGCGATTCGCGCACGGCGTCCCGACAGCATTCTGCTCTTACCCAATAGCCTTCGAAGCGCGCTCGGCATCCAGTTCAGTGGCGCGGCGAAGCGCATGGGGTACGCGCGAGATGGTCGCGGCATGCTTCTTTCGCGCGCGTTTCCACCGCCATCAACCAAGCCGATTTCTGCAGTGGACTACTACGCCCAACTTGCTGAACAGGCCTTTGACATTCGCATCGAAGATCGCCGCGTGGCTCTCGTTTCGACGAACGACGAAGCGGCCAAGGCAGACGCATTGCTGCAAGGCGCGCAGCCTGCGCCACTCGTGCTGAATCCAGGCGCGAACAATCCAGCCAAGCGATGGAGCAGTGAGAAGTTTGCGGCTGTCGCGCGTGTGTGGATGGACTCGGGGAAGAGCGTGGTCGTGACAGGCGGACCGAAGGAACGAGCGTTAGTCGCTGATGTCGTGCAACGCGCGCCTGAAGCCATCGACCTCGTCGCGCGTGGCGTTGATCTCGGCGGACTCAAAGGAATTCTCGCTCGCGCTGCATGCTTGTTGACGAATGACACCGGTCCACGGCACATCGCCGCAGCGCTCGGCACTCCGGTCGTCACGCTGTTCGGCCCCACGGACCATCGATGGACGACGCTCACAGGCGTGCAGGAACGATTGCTCCTCGCGGAGCCCTTCCTGACACACGACACCTTCGCAGATCGACATCCAGATTCGTGCGTGATGGATCGGATTGCAGTGCGCGATGCGCTCGAAGCGATTCGCAGCGTTGCGCGCGCAAGTTAGACTCTCGCGTATGGAACCCGCGGCCTCAATCGTCTCTGCGCCGTACTGCTGGTTCTGCTGGGTCGTGCTCGGTGCCATTGCATACTTTTCCGGCAGCGTGCCGTTCGCGTTTATCCTCGCGAAGAGTCGCGGCGTTGATCTTTTCAAAGTCGGAAGTGGCAACATCGGCGCCACGAATCTTGGTCGAGCACTCGGGAAGCCTTGGGGTTTTCTCTGCTTCTTCCTCGACGCTGCGAAGGGTGCGCTTCCTGTGCTCCTCGCGGGTTGGTGGATGGGGATCCTTGGAAAGACCGCGATCGAGATCGAGGCGTCGACCGCTTGGAGTTGGCTTGGCGTCGCGATCTTCGCGATCCTCGGACACACGCTCTCGCCGTGGATCGGCTTCAAAGGCGGAAAGGGAGTTGCGACTGGATTCGGCGCTCTTGTCGCGCTGTGGCCCGCCGTCACGATTCCCGCCCTCGCGGCGCTCACGCTCTGGATCCTCATCCTGCTCCTGTTCCGATTCATCTCTCTCGCATCCATCGTCGCGGCGCTCTCAATCCCCTGCTGCATAGGCGTTGCAGCGCTGCTCGCACCCGGCGAGATGAGTATGGGCGATCGCGCACAACGCGCCTTTCCATTTCTTGCGGTGAGCGGACTCATCGCGCTGTTTGTGGTGTGGAAGCACCGCGCGAATATTGCCCGACTGAAGGACGGCACCGAGCCCAAGGTCTTCGGCAAGCCATCGCCCACACCCTCGACGGAGAGTTCTCCAAGTTCTCCGCCCTCGACGCCCTGACACCGCTACGCTCCCACTTCGCATCACTTCCTCTCATGGCATCTACGCACATCGATCGCACCGGATACCGATCTCCTCTGGAAACTCGCAACGCGAGCAAGGAGATGCGCGCCGTCTGGAGTGAACAACGGAAGTTCTCGACTTGGCGACGGATTTGGCTTGCGCTCGCGCAGGGCCAGCGTGAACTTGGATTGCCCGTCACGCAACAACAGGTTGACGCCATCGCCGCGCACCTTGACGACATTGACTTCGATGTCGCTGCTGAACACGAAGCTCGATTGCGACACGATGTGATGGCGCATGTTCACACGCTTGGCGATGTCGCGCCTGAGGCACGCGCGATCATTCACTTTGGCGCAACAAGCCAAGATGTGGTGTGCAACGCGGACACTCTTCTGCTCCGCGATGCCCTCGCGCTGACCCAATGCAAACTCGCGCGAGTCGTCGATCGATTCGCGACATTCGCGACGAAGTACCGCGCTCTTCCAACGCTTGGTTTCACACACTTCCAACCAGCGCAACCGACCACTGTCGGCAAGCGCGCCACACTTTGGGCGCAGGACTTCGCCATCGCACTTGAGCAGTGTGCATTTGTCGCGAACAGCCTCCGCCTGCGTGGATTGCGCGGCGCGACCGGAACGCAGGCCTCGTACCTCGGCCTGTTCGACGGCGACGCATCGAAGGTCGAGCAGCTCGAAATGTTGTTCGCCGACAAGTTAGGTTGGCCGCGCAGCCACATGCTCTCGGTGTGTGGGCAGACCTACCCAAGACTCGTGGATGCACAGATTGTGGGCGCGCTTGCGATCGCTGCATCCGCGGTGCACAAGTGCGCCACGGATATTCGCTTGCTCGCGAATCGCAAGGAAGTGGAAGAACCCTTCGAGACAGACCAAATCGGATCGAGCGCGATGGCGTACAAACGAAATCCGATGCGCTGTGAGCGCGCATGCGGCCTCGCGCGGTTCGTCATGGGATTGGCACAAGATCCGCTCCAGACGCATGCGACGCAGTGGCTTGAGCGGACCTTGGATGACAGTTCAAACCGCCGCCTTGTGCTCCCGGAAGCATTCCTCGCGCTCGATGGCGCACTCGACATCATGTCAAATGTTGGTGAAGGGCTCGTCGTGTGGGAAGCGATGATCGCAGCCAATCTCGCCGCCGAACTTCCATTCATGGCGAGCGAAAGCATCCTTCTCGCCGCAACCAAGGCCGGCGCAGATCGCCAAGAAGCACACGAGCGCATTCGCACGCATTCGATGGCCGCTGCGCTCGAAGTCAAGCAACATGGTCGACCCAACGATCTCATGCAGCGACTCAATGGCGACGCGTTCTTCGCGCGCGTGAATCTTGACGCGGCGCTTGATCCGGCGAGTTTCATCGGTCGCGCGCCCGAACAAGTCGACCGCTTCGTGGCAACTGTCGCAAACCCGATCCGCGCCACGCACGCCGCGACGCTGCGCTCCACGGCGCAGCTTCGTGTGTAACGCAAGCGCTCGGCACCTTGATACGCTAGGTCGATGCCAGTTCCACGACTCATCCCTTCGCGCTGCGCGCTCCTGGTGATCGATCTCCAAGAACGGATGATGCCGTCCATTCATGACGCGGACGCAACCATCGCGAACACCATCGCGATGATTGAGATCGCGAAGCTCCTCTCGATTCCCATCCTCACGACTGAGCAGAACCCGAACGGGTTAGGCAAGACGGTTGCGTCGGTCGCAACCGCTTTGTCCGGAACGACCCCCGCATTCGCAAAGACGCAGTTCAGCGCGATGACGAAGGAAGTGGATGCGCACCTCAAGCAGCTCGGTCGCTCGGACATTCTGCTCTGCGGTGTGGAAACCCACATTTGCGTTCTGCAGACGGCTCTCGATTTGCTCGCGTCAGGGCGCCAGCCCACGCTCATTGCCGATGCGGTGTCGTCGAGCGAGCCAATGCAGGGCAACCATGCGATTCGCCGACTTGAGCGAGGCGGGGCACTCACTTCTGGCGTACTCACTGCCAGCTACGAACTTATGCAAGACTCTTTGCACCCCGCATTTAAGTCAGTCCTTGGGATCGTGAAGGCGCGCGCTTCGACCGCCTCCCAAAATGCGTAAAGTCGCCGTGCGGCTTGGGATTGTGTTAGGCTAGACCTTCGTTCTAGTCACCCAAAGGCACTATTTGCGACCGTTCCAATTCTGTGCCATCCGTGCGGCGCTGACCGATAGCCCTGCTCAGCGACCGTCGCCCACAGGCAGCCAATCAACCCAGGAGACCGACTGATGGACCTCTACGATCGCCTCGTTCAAATGGTTCGTGAAGCGGAAGACGACATTCGCAAGGCCGCTGGCGGAAACAAGGCCGCTGGAACTCGCGCGCGCAAAGCTATGCAGGAAATCCGCGAGACCGCACAGGCGATCCGCGTCGAGATCCTCTCCAAGCGCGGCGCTGGCGAAGCCGAAGGCGCGTAAGCGCAAGCCCTCTCATCGTTCTGTACCAGATGCGGCACCTTTCAACAGGGTGTCGCTTCCCATTCCGTTGCACCTCGCTTGAGTACGAGTCTTGGCAAGCCCACTTCTCTTCGACCTGGCATCGATCGATCTCACGCAAGACCTTGGCTCTGGGCCTGGCCTCGATAGCACGCTCCCCCAAGTAGGGGATTTCCGCATGCTCGACCGCGCGATCTGGACGAGCGAGGATCGACTCTTGGGATTGGGCGTGAAGCATTGCCGAGAAGATGAATTCTGGGTCAAGTGCCACATCCCCGGCCGCCCACTTTTTCCTGGTGTGCTGCAGATCGAAGCTGCCGCGCAGATGTCGAGTTGGCTCTTCCGCATGCGCAATCCCAATCTTGGGTTTATTGGCTTCATGCGGTGCGACAATGTCGTCTTCCGCGGACAAATCGTTCCTGGTGATGACTTCTATCTCCTCGTGAAGGAGATTTCGGCGAGCCCCAAGCGATTCGTGAGCGAAGCACAAGGCGTCGTGCGCGGGAAACTTGCATTCGAAGCGCGGATCACCGGTTTCACGATGTAAGCCTGCGCTTTCGCTTGCGCCGACGATTCACTTTCTCCCGTGCTCCCCTTTCTTCGCCTCCTCCCAATCCTCAAGACCCGCGCCTGGGGTGGGCGTCGGCTTGCGAGTCTTGGCAAGGCGTTGCCTCCCAATGAGAAGATCGGAGAGAGCTGGGAACTTGCCGATCTTCCTGCGTCGATTTCGGACGGCATCTCTCGCGTGAGCGCCGGTCCTTACCTCGGTCGCACGCTGAAGGAGATGCGCACCTCGCACGCTGAAGCGCTTCTGGGCATGGCGATCCCGGCAAATGATGGCGCGTTTCCGCTGCTCGTGAAATTCCTCGACGCGCACGAAGATCTCTCCGTGCAGTTGCATCCGAGTGCGGCGTACGCGAAGTCGCATCCATCTGCGCATCTCAAGAGCGAGGCGTGGATTGTGATTGACGCACAACCCGGCGCACGCGTCTACCGCGGGCTCAAGCCAAGCGTCACCCGCGAGCAGTTCTTTGCCGCCGTCGAACAAGGCAACGCACTCGACTGCATTGAGTCGCGCGAGGTGCACGCGGGCGATTGCATCTATCTGCCAAGTGGAATCTGTCACGCGCTCGGAAAGGGAATTCTCGCCGCAGAAGTGCAGACTCCAAGCGACACGACTTTCCGCATCTATGACTGGAATCGGAACGACCCCGCTCGGCAACTTCATCTGACTGAAGCCGCGGAGTGCCTACGGGTGGGAGACGACCAAGAAGATCGCGGCATTCCCGGCTTCGTCACTCCTTCCACCGCGCTCACGCTCGAGGCCGGCGGCTTTCGAACACAGCGCCTCTGCAAGTCGCCGTTCTTCACAATCGAACGGATGACTGCGCTCCGCGAAACATCCATGCCGATCTCTCCGAGTGGAATTCCAGAGGTTTGGATCGTGCTCGCGGGATCCCTCGCGATCTCTGGCGACGGTTTCCCAACGCTCGATGCCGCCGTTGGAGACACAGTCCTTCGTCCCGCATCTGCAGCGGTCGGGCTTGCTCGATTCGCGACTGGGACTACGATCCTGCGCGCCACGCCCGCGAACGCACTTGACCGAGCGCTCGCCTAAAGGCGCGCGATTTCGCATCCGTTTCTGAGAGCCTCTTTCTTCGCATCCTTCCCCATGCACTCACGACGACCGCACCCTTGGAGTCTTTGCACAGCCTTCTGCCTTGCCCTCGCATCGCAGAGTCATGCCGAAGTTTTCCATGTCAAACCCACGGACGACCTCGCGAAGATCGCGGGCAATGCCAAACCAGGTGATGAGATCGAACTCGCCGCTGGCGTCTATGGCGCGACGACGCTGACGAGTGTTCGCGGTGAAGCGGGAAAGCCGATCACGATTCGAGGACCGAAGGGCCCGCAGTTCGCTGAGTTCGATGCAAAGGACGGCCCCTACGCGCTTCGCCTGAATCAGTGCACCTTCGTGACTGTCGAGAATCTCATCGCATGGGATGCGAAAGACGCGGCGCTTGATGTGCTCACGCTTGGTCCGAAAGCAGAGCAGATTCAGTTGCGCAACATCGGATTTGGATTTCGGAATACAGCGCGAGACTCGATCGGCATTCGCGTGTCTGGCGTGCGAGGGCTCACGATTGATAAGTGCCGAGTGAACGGCGTCGGCGGCTGCGGTGTGTATCTCGAGCAGGTCGAGCAAGCGATCGTTTCCGCACTCGACTGCCATCCGCGCACACGCATGCAGCAACAGACGGGCATCGTCGTTGGTGGGCCTTCGAAAGATGTCATCATCACGCGATGCGTTTTTCGTTATGGCATCAAGTCAACGCTCTCGATCGGTGTTCGATACGACACGGCGGAAACTGAAGAAGCGATTCCGCTCGTCGAACGCTGCGCTGTCACCGAAGTTCGCGCCGACGCGTCGCAGTGCTTCCTCGAACTCGGCTCCGTCATCGGACTCTCCGTGAAACACTGCAGCGCCCTCGACATACAAGGCGAAATCTTCTCGATCACCTCGCCGCCCCCTGGTCGGCCCGGTATCGAGGGCGAAATCGACCACATTCTCGTGACATGGACCCCGGGTTTTCTGAAGCGGTTTGCCTCTGTGGACGGAAGCGCGAAAACCGAGAAACTCTCACTGGGCGCCAACTTGTTCTTCTCAAGCGAACTCCCCGAAGCCGCAAAGATCCTCGGATCCATCCCAGGCACGCCAACTTCGCCGCAGATCATGAACGTTGACCCAAAGATCGACGCAAGAGGGATCGCGTCGGATCCCGCTGCACGCGGCTTTGGAATCACGGACCCAGGTCCGGTCAAACCCGCCTAACGCCACGGAGCAAAACGCCGCTCGAGGGGGCAAGGAGGGAATCGAGGAAGATGCTCCTGCGTCCGTTGTCGCCGGTTGAAGCCTCGCTGCTTCAGCGAACGACGAATTCGATGAGCGACCATCCTTCCATCCCCGAGCCTGAACCTGAGCAACTCGCAGCCGCCCCCGCGACGGCGGCTACCGCGCCGACGGCACCTCCGGTGACTTCGCGAGAATTGCAGCGTTGGATCGGCGTCCTCTCGCCATCCCTGCTGCGACTTTCAAAGTCGATTGTCCACGACCAACACCTTGCGGAAGAGATTGTGCAAGAAGCGTGGGTGCGACTTTGGAAGCATCCACCGGAAGGCGGTGAGTTTGCGTTCAAAAGTTGGATGCGCTCCACCGTCACGAACTTGAGTATCAGCGCCACGCGTCGCAAGAAGCGCCCGCAAGCGCTCATCGAGGAGAGCAACGCCACGCGCGATCAACGCGCTCTGCTTCCACAGGTTGACCTTGCGCGGCGCGAAGAGGTGCACCGCGTGCAGCGCGCACTCGATCGACTCGATCCAGATAAGCGCCAGATGATCATGCTTCGAGTGAACGAAGGCCTTTCGTATGAGGCAATCGCGCAGCATCTTGGCGTTCCGATTGGAACCGTGATGAGCCGATTGAATCGCGCAAGACTCGCACTACTCGGAGAACTCGAAGAGCGCGATTCACCCAAGGACAGCGCGCTTCCGCCGAGTTACGACATCAAGAAGTACCGTCAAGCCTGAGTCTGCGATTGCCTCAATGGAGACTGCCATGCAACACATCGACTGCACCCAATTCAAGGCCTGCCTCTCTGGCTACATGGATGACGAACTCACGCGTGCGGAGCGATTGGGCGTCGACGCACACATCGTCAGTTGTGCGACCTGCCGAACGCTGCTCGCGCGAGCTGAAACGCTCGATCAAGACCTAAAGGGCGCATGGAATGAGGAAGAAACCGCATCCGATGCGTTTCTTCCCGCCGACTTTGAGAAGCGCGTCCTCGCTGCAATTCGGCTTGATTCCGAGCGCACTTGGCGTCCACGCATCGCACTCGCAGTTGCGGCGATCCTCATGTTGTCGGGCGTGACTGCGTGGTGGATTTTGCGTCCGGTTGCAGCCCCGGTGCGTCCATTTGCACCCGGCGACTTCGGAAGCGGCGGCGCGGTTGCGACGCTTCCCGTCGATACACAACCCAGTCCAACCGCCATTGCGATGGCGTCATTGAACTCCGACGACTCGCAAGCGATGTACGCCACTGCGATTCTTCTTGACGGCGCGAAGCACACGGCGTTCGCGGAACAATCAAAGCGAGCACTGCTGCGAGAGACTGCGGACTACGACGATCTTGTTGAGCGACTCGAGAGCATTCTTCCAAAGTTGTCCGGGGATGATCGCGTTGCTGTTGCGGCGGCGCGTGACCTCGCACGAGAAATCGCTCGCGAGGATCTTGATGAGAACGCTTGGGTGCAAGTCCAATCACGCCTTGCAGCGTCAGAAGTTTCGCAAAAGATGGATCGACTCTCGTCGCTCTGATGCAAGGACGATTCGGCAGATTCTGCGCGGCACCCCTTCTCAGCGCGCCCCAATTGCTTCGCCAGCCCTTTCAGATGGAACAACCGACTCAATTGAACTCACGGAGTTTCACAAAGAGTTCGAACGCCTCCGATTGTTGAGGTATATTCACGCAAGAGATTTCCATGGACGGACTCAGCGGACCAATTCCATTTCACATCGCCAAGGCATACGGCGTGCGAGCGGCGATTGATTCGAACCGCAACCCGAGTTTCAACCTCGGCGCACCTGCGAAGTCGATCGCGCCAGCGCGAGATCTCGATCCGAGCATCGTCAAGCCCGCGTTTCCAAAGGATCGATTCACCTCACGCATTGACACGATGGTGAGCGGGTCCGTCGACTCCCCCATCGGCCGCGGCGAAGGTTTTGATTCGGCCCCTATCACGCAGCAGCGCACTCAAGGGAGCGACCGCTTCAAGATGTACTCCCGCGCCGCAGACGCGATCGAAGTCTCGACCGCCGTGACCCTCGGCCGCCAGATCGACACGCTGGCGTAGGCGCGCAAACCCCTCCCGAATGCCGACCAACACCCCGCTTTCCGGCGGGCTTGTTTCGTTGCGGCGAGGGGGCGAGGGCGGTATAGTTCTCCCCCCTTCGGAATCGTGAAACAGCGCACGATCCGTGGTTCGACTCCCGCTGAGCTCTGTCCGCCACAGTCGGCAGACCGAGCGACCATTTAGGCGAAAGCCCAACCCCGTTCGCGAAGCACACTATGGCCAGCACAGGCACCGTCATTCAGGTCATCGGCTCCACCTTTGATGCGCAGTTTTCTGAAGGCGCACTTCCCGCGATTTACAACGCAGTCACGATTGACTTCGTTGTGCGCGGTCAGAAGATGCGTCTCTTCGGAGAGGTTGCGAAACACCTCGGTGGCGGACAGGTTCGCTGCGTCGCGCTCGCGTCGACCGACGGTCTCCGTCGTGGCGATGCGTGCGTCGACACCGGCAAGCCTGTGCAGGTTCCGGTCGGTGAAGCCGTCCTTGGCCGCGTCTTCAATCTGCTCGGCGAGCCCGTCGATGAGGCAGGCCCAGTTGCCGCTGTGAAGCACAGCCCGATTCACCGCGAGGCGCCAGAGTTCGTTGAACTCAATCCCAAGACCGAAATTCTCCAGACCGGCATCAAGGTCATCGATCTCCTCTGCCCCTTCGTGCGCGGTGGAAAGATCGGCCTCTTCGGTGGTGCAGGCGTCGGCAAGACCGTCGTCATCCAAGAAATGATCGCACGCGTTGCACGAAACTTCGGTGGTTACTCGGTGTTTGCAGGCGTCGGTGAGCGAACGCGCGAAGGAAACGATCTTTGGAACGAAATGCGCGAAGCGGAATACACCGACAGCGAAGGCAAGAAGTGCCATGTTCTCGACAAGGTCGCGATGGTGTTCGGTCAGATGAACGAACCACCGGGCGCGCGTCTTCGCGTTGCGCTCTCAGCGCTCACCATGGCTGAAGAGTTCCGCGATGCGTCGGGTAAGGAAACCCTGCTCTTCGTCGACAATGTCTTCCGCTTTACGCAGGCCGGTTCGGAAGTCTCCGCGCTCCTCGGCCGCATGCCCAGCGCCGTGGGATACCAACCAAACCTCGCAACCGAAATGGGTGCACTCCAAGAGCGCATCACTTCCACAAGCCAAGGCGCTATCACCTCGGTGCAAGCGATCTATGTTCCTGCGGACGATCTCACCGATCCTGCGCCAGCAACGACCTTCAGCCACCTTGACGCGTTCATCGTGCTCGAGCGCAAGATCGCCGAGAAGGGCATCTACCCCGCTGTCGATCCGCTCTCCTCGAGCTCGCGCATTCTTGATCCGCAAATCCTCGGTGATCGACACTACGCATGCGCCCGCAAGGTGCAGCGCATCCTCCAGCGGTACAAGGATCTGCAGGACATCATCGCC
>SXUI01000046.1 GCA_005790605.1 Planctomycetia bacterium
CGATCGACGGGCAGTAACGCGGTCCGCACTCCGCATCGACTTGGCCTGAGTACATCGGGGCTCGATGGAGATTCGCGCGGATTGCGTCATGAATGTCGCTCGTTGTCTCCGTGACGCGGCACTCGACCTGTGCGAGCGTTGGAAACCGCTCAAATCCGATTGTTCCCGAGAGATCACTGAACGGCGTCGGACGCAGATCGCCCTCTTGTACTGGCAGGGCATCCCAGCGAATCGATTCTCGCCGTAATCGCGGCGGGGTTCCTGTCTTGAGCCTTCCGATTTCGAAACCGAGGCCCTTGAGTGCGGCCGAAATGCCAACCGCGCTTCCTTCTCCAATTCGGCCGCCCTCTGACTTCGTTTCTCCAACATGCATCAGCGCACGCATGAATGTCCCGGTGGTCAAAATGAGTTGCGTCGTGAGGAGGTGTCGCGCTGTCGGGGCGCCGCGCAGGCGATAGATCGGAACTGCTTGTGCGGAGTACTGCGCGTTCTGCGCGATCGCTTCTGGATCAGCGTGGACGAAGTGTGCTCCGTCTGACAACAGGGCGCCCGTCACTTCGACGCCTTCACTTGTCATTTGCGTATCGATGCCATCCACGGTCGCGGCGATCACGGCGAGGCCTGGCAATTGGTGCAGGAGCCGCTGCACTTCAGCGGCGTATGCATACTTGTCGCACTGCGCGCGCGGGCCGCGCACGGCCGCGCCCTTCGAAGTGTTCAGCATCTTGAACATGATGCCGGTCGCGTCTGCAGCGAGTCCCATCAATCCACCGAGCGCGTCGATCTCGCGGACGAGTTGACCTTTCGCAAGGCCGCCGATCGCCGGGTTGCAACTCATCGCGCCAATGCGTGAAGGGTCCATCGTGACGAGCGCGACGCGTCCGCTTGGGCCGAGAACGCTCAGTGCTGCGCGCGCGGCTTCGGCGCCCGCATGACCGCCGCCGACGACAACGGCGTCGTACCGGAGGGCGTCAGAAATCTCACGCGAAGCTAGCATCGGGCGGCAAGCGTAGGCTCGATGGCGATTTCACGCGCGAGGGAGTGGCATGGTGGTCGGCGCATCCACTACACTCTTCGACCTTCGCCGCTATAGCTCAATTGGCAGAGCACCTGATTTGTAATCTGGAGGTTACCGGTTCAATTCCGGTTAGCGGCTTTTTCGAGATACGCATGCAGATTCCTCCAAGCTCATCTTTGCCGCTCGGAACTGGGGGGATCGCGACGACCGCTCCTGAGCCCGTCGTGTCGTCGCCTGTGGACTTCGGTCCGGTGAGTGCGTGGGTGGAGCAGATCCTCTCCGCGCAGCAGATTGAATGGCTACAGCAGCACGCACTCGCTTGGCATGTGATCGCGCTTGGTTCACTCGTCGCCCTCGCGCTTCTGTTGCACTTTGTCCTGAAGAGCTTTGTGTTGAAGGTGACGACGGTTGCGGCGCGTCGATCGCACAAGGAGGCGCTCGCGAAGGCGCTTGAGGAGTCGAAGATTGCAGCGCCTGTGGCAGCGATTGTTCCGCTTGCGATGATCGCCGTCAGCGTCGAAGGCATTCCTGAGATGCTCAACATTGTGGTCGTTCCGATCTCGCGCATCGCGCTTGCGGCCGCGATCATCGAGGGCGTCGTCGTCGTGCATCGAGCATTGCTGCTCTTTGACATCCTTTGGAGTCAGCGCCCTGATGTTGCTCGCGCGGGGGCTTTGCGCGGCTATCGACAAGTGGCGATTGTCGTTGTCGGCATGCTCGGCGGCGTGAGTGCGATCGCCGCACTGATGGGACAGAGCCCGACCACGCTCTTGCTCGCGATGGGAGCGGCAGGCGCGTTACTCGGTGTGATCTTCAAGGACTTTGTGATCTCGCTCGTGGCGAACTTGATGGTGACGAGCACCGATGCGATCCGAGTTGGTGACTGGATCGAGATGAAGCAGCACTCGATAGATGGGCGCATCGCTGAAATCAAGGCGACGGCCGTTCGGGTGCAGAATGCAGACGGCACCATGCACTCCGTTCCGATCGCGCGTTTCGTGCAGGAGCCGTACCGCAACTATCGGTCGAGTTTTCCAGCCCCAGGTCGACGGGTGCATCGAGCGTTTCGGATCGATCTTCGCAGTGTTCGCGCGCTATCGGAGTCGGAACTCACGCGTGTTGCCGCGACCACAGAGCTCACCTCAACGCTGCAGCGAGCGCAACTTTCCTGTCGCGGAGCCGAGCACACTGGCATCACGAATCTCGCGCTCTACCGAGCGTTCATCGAGCAGAGCCTCGTCACGAATACAGCGATTGACTCCACGCTCCCGGCGGTCGTGATTCAACAGGAAGCGACCGCGACGGGGCAGCCCGTCGAACTGCTCTGCTTCATTAAGCCAAGCGCGGGTGATCCCGTCGTCATCGAAGGTCATCTCATGGATGCGTTCCACGCGGCAGCGGCGCGCTTCGCGCTTCGTCTCTACCAGAGCGGATCCGACAGCGGCATGATGCCGGCGCAGTTGCCGTTCTTGGGTGTTGACGCGTGAGAGAGACTGGACGGATCGCGGATGGGCGCTTGGAGACGCATCGAGATTAGTTCACGATCCCCCAGTTGTTGAGGACAATCGAGAGTTCCGCGGCATCCACAGATCCGTCGCCATTGAGATCCGCGACGCTGCCATTCGCGGGGCCCCAGTTGCTGAGGAGGAACGCCAAGTCGCCGGCGTTCACAAAGCCATCGAGGTTGAAATCTCCCAGCGCGATCTCGCAGGTGTCGATGCGACCATCAGCATCGCTGTCAGGATAGCCAAGCGCGATGTCGCACACATCAGGCGTGCCGTTGCCGTTGCAGTCCGACCAGTAGCCACTCAACTGACAACTGTCGATCAACGCGTTCCCATCGCAGTCGAGCGAGGGCGTCACGAGAATCTCGCAGGAATCTTCAAGACCGTTCGCGTCGCAATCCACCGCGTCCACGCCATAGGACAGCGCGACATCACAGGACCCGCTCGGGCAAAGCGCGCCGTTGACCGCAACAGATCCTTCGATGCGAACAGTGATGCCGCCATTCGCAACGGTGAGTGCGTTGAACGCCTTCGCGCTCATGAAGAACGAGTCGGTCTCGAGTGCTGCGGGGCAACTACTCCCAATTCCAACAAACATCGTCTTGTCAGCGCCACCGTTGAAATTGATGACAAGCGTCTTCGCGTCCATACCAAGGTCGGCGATGGCGTTGACCGTCACCTTCACCGGCGTTGTCGCGCGCGGCAGGTTTGCAAAGGTGTGCGTACACGGAACGCCGTAGCCAACCGGTCCGAGGTTCCCTGAACTCAGCGATGTCGTTGGAGGCGCGCAGTGCAACGCGTAGGTCGAATTCGCATCCGCGGTGATTCGCGTCGCGTTCGCCACCGCCACTGGAACTGAAGTCTGGCCCTCAATGTCAATGCCCCATCCCACGACGGTGCCGTCACCGCGCACAGCCGCGGTGTGTTGCTGTGCGGCGGCAATTCCTGTCACTCCGGTGAGCGTGGGTGGGGCATTGCATTGCCCCGCATCATTCATGCCCCAACACACGACGGATCCGTCGGACTTGAGCGCAACGCTATGCAGCAAGCCTGCGGCAAGGTCGATGACATGCGCAGATGCCGGTTGCGTGAGGCTCAGTGGGGGAGTCGAAGCGTTGAACTGATTTGAGCCCCAGCCAGCGATCGTGCCGTCCACCTTCAGCGCGAGTGCGTGGGATGCGCCAGCTGCAATCTTTGTGACGCCCAGTAGACCTGGAGGCGGGTTGATTTGTCCGGACGCTCCAAGTCCCCAACCAACGACATCCATTTGTGTTGCGCGGACGACGATTGTGAATCGATCGCCGGCTGATGCCGCGATCGCACTCGAAGCTGGGGGTGGAACCGTACACTCGCCATTCGCGTTGGATCCCCAGCAAACTACTTGGAAGTTGTTCTGGATCGCGACTGCGTGCGTGTACCCGGCCGCGATGTTTATTACTCCAGCAAGACCGGGCGGAACATTGCACTGACCACTGCTGTTGACGCCCCAGCATGCGATGGTTCCATCGCCCTTGAGTTGAACAAGGAAGTCGTTTCCCGCGGCGATACTCGCGACATTGTTCAACCCTGTAAGGCCGGGGGTGAAGCCGCCAACTCCCCAGTAGGCAATCGCCGTGTCTGCGTAAACATTTGTTGCAGTGAGCGCTAAACCGCTCGCTAGTAAACAGAGGAGATTCGGGATCCGCGAGGAAGGCGCAAAGTGCGTCTCCGACTCAAGGTGCGTGCCGCGTCCATCGAACTTCCTCTTCGACTGATTCCGGGTCATTGGAAGCCACCTTTCAAGTTGTTACCTGTCGAGTTGTTCGCGTCCAACCGGACTGCATTCCGCGATTGCACGCTGGTTGTTCGCATTGTGCCACGTGAGTGCGAGTGCGCAACGGGATATGCGTAGCCATCCGAAAAAAGTTGCTGGTTTCCTCGAACTCTGATCAGAACGAGGTGAAAAGGTGGGGCTCCTTACGGCGCATGAGGCAACTTCTGAATGGGGTGTAGCATGGAATCAATCATGGCGAAGTCGAGACCTCAGAGCACTTTGCGCACGAAGAAACCAGCTCGAGCGGTCCGAGCAAAGAAGCCGGTGAAGCTCCTGTCAGGCGGGAACCCGCAGATTGCGAAGGCTGATGGGGATGCGCCCGTCAAGGCATACATCGCGGCGATTCCCGGTTGGAAGCGGGAGGTAGGGGCGCGCGTTGACGCGTTGATCGTGCGAGCAGTGCCGAAGGTTCGAAAGGCAGTGAAGTGGAACTCCCCGTTTTATGGCGTTGCGGGGAATGGGTGGTTCATGGGCATGCATGTCTTCACGCATTATGTGAAGGTCGCTTTTTTCTTCGGCACTTCGCTCACACCGATGCCGCCTGGTGAAAGCAAAAGCAAGGACACGCGCTACCTCGACATTCGAGAGAACGACAAGATCGATGAGAAGCAGTTCGTCGCGTGGGTCAAGCAGGCCGCCGCAATTCCAGGCTGGATGTCGTAGCCGCGCGAGGCGCGGATAAAGCGCGGCGCATGGGATGCTCCGAAGTTCAGAAGCGCATGTGTGATGCGGCTCACGACTTCTTGTTCACAATCGCATTGATCCAAACGGGCACATAGGGCGGAATGCAGCCCTTCGAAACCGGCCAGTCTTTGTAAAGCCCGATCGTTTCGCCGATCGCGATGGCTCGCGCGCGATGCGTCGCGAACTGAATTCCGATGGCGCCGAGCGTGAAGTTCATCGTCCATTGCACTGCTGGATCAGCCTTCGGTAGCTCCTTCTCGATTCGGTCGAGCAGCGCGACAGGATCGATGTCGTTGTCCTTCTTGTTCACACGGATGTAGGTGAGATTCCATCCTGCTCGCGCGGCCCAGCGATCTTTGTCCTTCATCCACTTCTTTCCGAGCGCATCTTTGTCGGGATGCTGCACGACGACATAGGCATTGAGCCAGTCAGCGACTTGCGCGCAAGTCACCGCGCGCGTCAATGAATCGAGTGTTTTCGCTGTGACCGTGTCGGGTTTGATGATGAGCGTGGCCACCAGCTGCGCTTCAAGGTTGCCGGTTTTCCAGAGTTCTAACGCAAACTCGAGTGCCTCATTCCCTTTGAACTTGATCTTCTTGGCGACTGTCCGAATGTCACCGAGTTTCACTCCAAACTGATTCTCCGGTGCGCCGCTCTTGACATTGTGCTTGCGGCGCGCATCGTCACCGAGCGCCTTGAGTTGCGCGAGGACTTCTTTGACGGTCATGGCGAAATGGTATCGAGCACCCGTAAGTTCTTTCGGGTTCACCCCGCCTCAGGCGCTTGTGTGTGAGGGGTTGAGTACCTGCGGCGAATCGTCCGATTTTCGCCGCATAGTCTGCGGTGAACATCTGGCTCCCCAGTTGCATCTACACCACGATCACCGCATGAAGCGCACTGCGTGTTTGAGATGAGCGCGGTGTTGTCCGCGGGGGGCACGGGTCGCGCCGTTCAATGGATTATTGCCGTTTACACCAATCTTGAGTCCCGACTTCCTGCCTGCGGGCAACGGATCCTAGAGAAACCCTATGAACCTTCGAATAATCGCCCTTGGATCTGCCGTTGTCATTCTTGGTGTCGCCCTCCTTGGCGCGATGTTCACTCCCGCGCCTCCGGGACCAACGGCGTGGGATTGGCTGGAGGACACCTACTGGTTTGTCCCACCATCAGGCTTGCCAAACCAAGGATTCACCTCAACATCGGGGGACGTGCAGGTGGGCTTGGGTCAGACCGTCTACCACATCGAGAGTTGTCGGTACGGGTACTTCAAAGGGATCAACCGCACGCAAGTTGTGGGCGGCCCATTGGCGTGTCAGACACTCATTGGTTCTGTTACTCCTGAAGGCGATGTTCAATTGACTTTCCTTTGGATCGACGACAACGGTGTAGTCACGCAACGGACTGATGCCCGTGGCGTCATGCGACGGCGTCAGGGCGAGTGGATGATGGAAAATCAAATGACTTCGGGGGGCGGAACTTCCTCCACAGCATTCCTCACCCATTGGGCGTACATGAAGCAAACTGAGCCTGGGGATGCGTCTTTTGACGATCTCCCCCTCGTCCATGTCTCTGTGCCAGAGTTCCTCGCGGGATGTCGGTAGAGCGCTCAAGTGCTTGCCGACAGGAATTGCGATCGGCGCAGCCGATCCAAAATCCTGCGAGACGCGCAGCGGCTCAGGGGCGAGGCGCCTCGCGCCGAGGATCAACACACCGACGAAGGAACGCTCGGCGCAAAGGCTTTGCTTTGCGCCGGGAGCGCATTGGAAAACGTACTCCATCGCACTGAGTTCGATCTCCGGCGGTGCCAATTCACTCGGCCCGCCGGAGTCCAAAGCGAGTGCAGCGTTTTTGCCGCTGGCTTTGCCGCGGCAAGAAACCTGACACGAGCGCTCAAGTGCTTGCCGACAGGAATTGCGATCGGCGTAGCCGATCCAGAATCCTGTTCGGCGCGCAGCGGCTCAGGGGCGAGGCGCATCGCGCTGAGAACCAACACACCGACGAGCAATCGCACTGCGCAAGGCCTTGCCTTGCAGCCGGGTCGTGTTGAGACGGTGGAATTCCGACCGTCGCGATTCACTCGCGCGGTCGGAGTCCAAAGCGAGCGAGGCGACGCGCCTATTGCGCTTGCTGCGCCCTAGACGCATCGCGGCGCAAGTCGCGAGCGCTAACAAGTCGGGGTGACAGGATTTGCTATCGGCGCAGCCGATCCAGAATCCTGCGAGACGCGCAGCGGCTCAGGGGCGAGGC
>SXUI01000008.1 GCA_005790605.1 Planctomycetia bacterium
CGGCGGCGGCGGTGGTGGCGGCGGCGGACTCATTGGAGACCCCGGCGAAGAACCAGAACAGCGCACGAAAGAGGAAATCGCCACGCAAATCATGGGCATCATCAAGGAGCTCGTCGAACCAGAAGGTTGGATCGACAACGGCGGCAGTTGGTCGACCATGCAGCTTTACGAAGGCGTGCTCATCATTCGCGCGCCAGACTTTGTGCATCGCCAAATCGACGGCTACCCATTTGCCGCAACAGGCAGCGGCGCGGCTGTCTCCGTGAGCACCGCAGAGAGCCGCTATGTCACCTTCACTCCGAAGATTTCCTTCGCTGAGAACCTGAAGTTCCGCGATGTTCCGGTGCAAGGCGCGGCGGGCGGGAATGGCAATACGCCCCCGAACCCGTAAACACTCCCAAATCAAGCTCTCGTCCTCACGCGCCCAGTTCTCGCTGGGCGTTTTTTTCGCGCGGCAATCAACAGTGAACGGGCTGCGCAGATCGCATGTTGCGAGACTACCCTCTGCGTTTTCGCCATGACGACCATCGCTCCAGCACGACCGATCTCGACAGCGTTGCGCGCGAGCTCGCGACTTCGCAAGGATCTCCATGCGTGCACGGGTGACGGACTCACTTACTCGCTCATGTTCGGCACAGGCGAGACCTTTTTCGCCGCCTTCGCTCTCGCGCTCGGGTTTTCTGATGCTGTAAGCGGGCTCATCGTTGCGCTTCCCCCACTCGCTGGCGCAGTGCTGCAGCTCGGCTCACCTTGGGCGGTGCGAAAACTCCAGAGCCCACAACGCTGGATCATGCTGTGCGCGACTGTGCAGTCACTCTCCTTCGTTCCGCTGATTGTCGGCGCGCTGCTTGGAACACTGAGCGTTGGATTGCTCTTCGCAGTCGCTGCGCTCTATTGGACGGTCAACCTTGGTGCCGCCGCTCCTTGGAACACTTGGGTTGGACTCATCTTTCCTGAGCGCATTCGTCCGCGCTACTTCGCGTGGCGCAATCGTTGGTGCCAACTCGTCATTCTTGCAGGCCTCATGGGAGCTGGCGCGATACTCGCACCACTCGAGGCGCGAGGCCACGCACTCTGGGCATTCGCGATCATCTTCACCATCGCTGCGCTCGCGCGTGCTTCAAGTCTCTTCTGTTTGAGAAACCAGGCGGATCCGCCGCACTTCCCTACGGCGTCACAGCCCATCAAGCTGCACCATGTCGCGACGAAGTTTGGACGACGCAGCGATGCAACTCTCATCGCGTTTCTCATCGTCATGCAGCTTGCCGTCCAAGTTGGACAGCCCTACTTCAACCCCTACATGCTCTCACAACTCGACCTCGGTTCGAGTTGGTATCTCATCCTCATCGCGGCAAGCTTTGCCGCGAAGAGCCTCGCGTTCCCACTGTGGGGTTGGATGGCCGAGCGCATGGGCACGCGCCGAGTCTTTGCCGCTAGTTCCATCGGTGTCGCACTCCTCGCGCTTCCGTGGCTCTTCCTCACCAACCCTTGGCTTCTCCTCATCACGCAAGTTTTCGCCGGCGCGCTCTGGGGCGCATATGAACTCTGCACATTCCTCCTGCTGCTCGAAACCATTCCCGCAGAGCGACGCACGGCGGCGATGAGTGGATTCTATCTCTTGAACTCCATTGCAATGGTTGGCGGCGGACTTCTCGGCGCGCACTATCTCTCGCGGGGTGATGCGGAAGATGGGTATGCAACGATCTTCACCCTCTCAACGGCACTGCGTCTGGGAGCCCTGCTTCTCCTGCCGTTCATTCATGCGGAAGTTCTACATCCATTTCGCATCATTCTCGCTCCGTTTGGTGTACGCATGAGCGCGGGCGGAGTCATGGGACCAGTGCTTTCAGCAATGCCGCGCGATGCGGCGAACGATGAGGCGCCTCGACCATGACCGTCGCGACAACGGCCGCATCGCATTGGCGCAGCATGCTGCTTTCGACACTTATCGCGATCGCATGTCTACTCGTGGCGATGACTCCAACGGCGACGCTCGCCGCTTTCTTCGCGCAGCCCGCTCGCGTCAGCGCCCTCGGCGAGATTCCGAATGCCACCACGGTCGGAGCATCGAACCTGCGCATCGCGGCGACGATCGGCGTACTTGCATGGCTTGGCATTCCTCTTCTGATGCGAAGGTGCCTCCGCCGAACTGTTCCTTCGGCGATGCCGGAACCACCACGCGCTTTCGATCGATCGCAACTCCTTGGCATCGCGCTCGCGCTCACGCTCGGCGCACTCTTGCGCGCGGTTCATGCGCGAGAGAGCCTCTGGTACGACGAGATTTCCGCCGCGGTGTCCTTCATGCAAGACGGTATCGGCCCGATCTTGGGAAACTGGTTTGTGCCGACGAATCATGTTCCGCAAACACTGTTGTCCTGGGCGAGCGCGCAATCGTTCGGTCAGTTCTCTGAACTCTCACTCCGACTGCCGCTGATCATCGTCGGCACCATCGGTGTTTGGTTTGCCGCGAAACTCGGGCACGAAATCGCTTCACCTCGCGCGGGTGTCCTGACGGCATTTGCGATGGCGATCTGTCCGATTGCAGTTCTTGAAGGCGCAGAGGCGCGCGGCTACGCGATCGTCATTACGCTCAGCACCGCCGCGCTGTACTACGCAGCGCGACTCAGGAGATCGCCATCGTTGGGCGCCACGATGGGCATCGCAATCTGCACAGCGCTGAGTGCGTGGGCGCACCCTATCAGCGGTTTCCTCGCGATTGGTCTCGCGCTTGTCGCGCTCTTTGCATTACTGCGGCGCAAGGACCTCCTCTGCTCGCAGCTCACTCTGCTTGCGTGCATCCTTGGCGGGGTGACTGCGTGCGTCTTGCTCGCTCCGCTTTCCGGCGACTTTCTCGCGACGCGCGCGACCTATCTCCAAACGACGGCCGATCAACCGACGCTCGTCTCCGTTGAAGGAAGAGCGATGCTCCTCGCCATCGGTGGCGATTGGACGAATGAAGTCCCACTTCCCCTCCGTACTTTGTTCGTCCTTCTACTCACGATCTTCGTGTGGCGACGAACTCGATTCGTGCTCAACGCGAGCGTCATCGGCGTCCTCCTCGCTTTGCTTGCATCGACCCTCACCGGCACTTGGATCTACGCGAGATTTCTCGTGTTCTTCGTTCCGGCAACAGTCCTCTGTGTTGGCGTCGCAGCCGATCGCGCGTTCTCGTACGACCGGATGAGCGTGCGACGAGGCGCGCTCTTAGGACTCCTCATTCCGATTGGATTGCTCTGGCTGACGCAACCCCTTCGGCTTCCCCCCAAGCAACCCATTCGCGAAGCCGTCGAACTTGTTGCGGCATCCTGCACAACTCCATCACAACCCCCCTCCATCATCTCGATCGGATTACCTGATGATGCCGTTGGGTTCTACGCGCTGTCACAATCGATTCCCTGTCGCAGCTCCGGCATACTCGGCAGCAATCTCAGTACGATGCTCAACGAACTCCCACAAGAGCGATGGCCAACGCACCTCATCGTGCTCTATCCGAAGCGCGTGTCGGAAAGCGTTCGAGCCGCGTTGTACCGACACGCGACGCTCATCTCCACATTCGACGGTTGGGCGGACTGGGGCGAAGGCGATGTCGAGGTGTGGAGGTGCAACTCCTCACTCGACGCGATCTAGATCGTGTGGGGAATCGCCGAATGCACGAGGATTCTCGCGTCGACCTTCTTCGAGCGCTGCATCGAATCTCGCGCATGAATCCGGGGCGAGCATGGATCGAAGTTCCACAATGGCTAACTCGTGCGGCTGCCACAGTGCGCGCCGAGCGGCGCTGTGCATCCGTGCTGCGTCGCGCTCGTCGGGGTACTCATCCAAGAGGATCTCTCGTATCCGCATTGCTTTGGTCGCGAACTCAGCTCTTGCGCTGCGGGCGGTTGCGGCAAACCGATCGAGGAAGGCATCCACAATCACTCGTGTCTCCTCCTCGCACGACAGTGTCTCCATGAGCGCTTTCCGATTGGCCGTAAGCCAAGGATTCTCGGCAATTCGTCCCGCGATTGCCTGCGCGAAGTGCCCAAGGAAGCACTCGCGACTCGAGGAACCGCACTTTGCTCCTATGGATTCCGCGAGGTCTCGGACACACGCATGGAAGAGGAGCCACTGCCGCTCTCGATAGTTCCGGGTGAATGCGCTATCGATGAACTTCCGACCAAGTGCCTGAGCATCCTCCGGTGTATCCGTCTGTGACAACAACCGCGACTGCTTCGCGAGTTTCGCGAACCACTCAAGGGTCAGGGGGACCGATTGTTCCCAATACTGGCGCAAGATTGGTCGTAGGACTGAATCGTCGAGGTGTGTTGGACGGCGCGCCGCAGCGTCCATGAGGATCCCCTCATCGCGCAGCGTCTGGGCGATGCATGCATCGTTGACGCTCATGGCGACAAGCAGCGCGTTTAGGGTGATGGGCTTCTCATAGTCTTGGTAGACATCCCCAGCGTTCAGTGCGCCGCGAAGAAGCAACTCGCTGATGCTTGCGTCGATCGCTTGGCCAAGGAGCTCGTGCTCGCTGCCTAGAGCGCGTGCGGAGCGGAGCGTCCTCGTCAACGCCGAAAATCGCCGGCCCGAATCCGCGAACGCTGCCTTAAGGGTTGCGTGCCGAATACCTGTGACCTCCGCTTCTGCCTTGATCGAGGCAACCAGTTCATCTCGCGCGGCGCGTGCCGCCTTGTCGAGAGCGTTGACCGGTTCAACCTTCTGAAGTCGCTCGAGAACGGAGTCCTCGATCCGAGCCTGCGTCGCCAAGTCAAGAGCGCGCAGATCCCGCCGAAGCTGCGCATCGGACTCGCCGAGAGCCGAGGCGTACTCGAGTTTCAGCGTCTGAAGACGCGCGAGGAGTGCAGCGTGCGAGAATTGATCGAAGGTCGCGTTCCACCCTTCCCAATCGGACGCGCGAATCTCGACTGGGGAGCCACGATTATCCTTGACGAACCTCTCCACCAAGGCGTCTTGTTCGGCCGTCGGAGTCGTCACCGACGCTGATTGATCATTCACGCTCATGGAAACAGCGTCAGTCGCGAGCGGCATCAAATGGAGCGATGCGATACACGCGATCAAGAGTGAAGTGCACTGCAACATCAGTTTGAAATCCAGGGTACGCCATCGAGTGATGCTGCGAGTGATTCGCGATCTCTTGCGGTGGAGAGAGCCGTAACCGGTTCATATGCAATCCACCGCACGAAGTGCTCGCTTCCTTTCGAGGTGTATGTGAAGAGCGTGGCCGTCTCGCGCGGAACGAGTCTCGCCGCCAACTCAGGCTTGTTCCTGCTGAAATGCCGCAATGAAAGTTCCACCGAATGGTCAACCTCAGTTGCTTCGACGCAATAGACGCGTGATGGGAGCGCTTGAGAGAGACAAAGCGGCCACAGATGACGCGCGGTCAATGCGGTTGCGGAACCAGCGATGCGCAGCTCGTGAATTCCGCCACCGCTGAGTTCAAGCCAAGCGCGCTCACTCTTGCTGCTAGGTCCCCGAAGGGTCAACTGCGCACGAATGCGAACAGTGTCGCCGGGGCCGAGCCGACGGGTGGAAGGTTCGCATCGCGTGCATCCACAACTCGTCTTCACGCCCTCGATCTCGATCACTTCGGGCGACGAATTCGTCAACTCAAACTGATGCTCCAAGACGCGGGATTCACTCGGCCCAACGGTCACTTGCGAAAACTGATGGGCCGAGACTCCGCGAAGTGGGCTTGCAGCATTTGCAGCTGCCGCCAACTGCGCCGGCTGCGCCTCCGGCGCTGGCGTGGCGAACGGCAGAACGAGCACGAGTGCGACAAGCAGCAAGAGTGATGACGCCCCAACCCTCACGAGCCACTTTCGTCGGCGCTCGGAGCCCGCCGTGGTCAGCGCTGGATACTTCACGCGTCGCGCGATGAGCAGCGCGCCGCAGGCGACAGCCACAAAACCACCTATCCAAGATCCAATCCTGCGGAGCACTGTCCAAGACGGATGAGTTTCGGATGCGTCCGAAACCGTTCTCTGCACAAGGAGCGTCGGAAGTTGCTCCGGAAGCGACCGCCAGTCCGTCACAGGAACCGTCGTTGATTGCTGGACGCCAAAAACCTCGAGTTGCGACTCTCCGATGCGGTAGGACGCATCAATCCGCTGATCAACGACGGCGGTTTGGTCTGGAAGGCTGAGCGGCGTGGGAGGTTCGGTGAGGCTCTGCCACTGCTTCCGCTCGTACGCAGTCCAACGACTCAGCCCCTCGGGGAGCGTAGGCGAAACAGAAACACGCCAGGTGCGATATCGCGCCTTCCATGGAAGTTCGCACTGATCATGCTCGCGCCAATCTTCCAAGTCAATGGTCGTGACATAGTCAATCTTCGCGCGGTCGTTCAACCTCCACAGCCGGAGTGCTTGCACGCGGTGAATGAAGGCGGCATCGACCGTGATCGACCAAAAACTCTTCGCATCCAGACTAGAAAACTCCAGTTTCATTCGCCCATCCGCAACCTCAATCTTCGGAACTCCTCCAGTTCGGATCGCGCTGGGAAGTCCTCGGGAACCAAGGATTCCTGGGTCGGCGGTAAGGTTGAAAAACGGAAGCACTTCATCGGCGGTTCCAATCTCGCGAACGGAACTGAGCGTCGCTTCCCGTTCGCCTGGGCTGAAAAGGCACCAGGTGCGTCCGTCCCATTCCGACACGACCTCGCTACCTGCGTAGCCGGGGATGCTATCCACACCGCCTGGCTCTCGTTTCCAATGCTCCTGTTGCAACGCCGTCGGCCGAAACCGCGACGCAGAGAGATCGATCCGACACTGCACTGAACCAGGCACGGGCGGCGGGAGTTCGTTGAGACACCATCCTCGCATCAACGACGGATTTGACTCGAAGTCAGTGAGCACTAACTCCGTCGAGAAACTCCGAGACGCAATGTCTGAGTTCGTTTCGATCGCCGCCGCGACGCGCTCCGCCGTCACGAGTGCGCTCTCAATAGCGACCCGAGTGTCTGCCGACGGCGGGGCCGAAGTAGTTGCCCCCATCGCTAGCCAAGAAGAGGCAAAGCCCATTCGCGCCGTCCAAGAGCGGGCGCCGCGCGAGAGAAAACTCGTTGCGAACCTTTGCAATGTTCCAGTGCGGTCGTCACGCGCATACCGACGCTGCATCACTGCACCGTCCTCTGCACACACGCCGATCGATCGCAGTGCAAATGGATGACATTGATCCAATCCCTGCATTTCTTTCCAATCACGGTTGACTCCGGATCGGGATCATCGCACGAAAGGTCAGGCCAACACTGCCCCTGCTGGTACCAGTTACACCGTGCGGGAGGGTCGGTCACCACGGGTGCGCACTCGGAAGACGAGTTGTCGATGTGCTTGCACTCCGACTGCCTTCCGCTGGGGCAGTAGAAACAATCCGCGTTTCCAGTGCAGCACTCCGGCGTCTCCGAGTGCCCGCAGCGTGACGCCGAAATCCGGCACTCCGATTGCCCCAGCCAAGCGAGCGGTGGCGGGTCCGCGATTGAAACCGCGCAGATCGCCGCAGCCAACAACACCCCACCGCCAATCACTCGCTCCGAATGTTGATTCCATCTTTGCACGCTTTTTTTCCTTTCAACTTCATGTATCTCAACTACACGATTGCCGTGTCGGATCCTAACGAGGCACGCTGGAGGCCGCAAGTGAATTCTCCTTTTCACTTCATTTATAAAAATAAAGAGAAAAATTCTGAGATTTCTGGACTGCCGCCGTCGACATCCGTCGATATATAGATAATCTATGCAATGTCGTCAAAGCCATCGTGCGGCTAGACAAACGCCTCTGATTCCATTCAAGGAGACTCGCTATGTTTGAAATCGGCTCTGCATTCCGCCCCTCTTGCCTCGTTCTCTACGGATCACTCGCACTCGGCGCGTGTTTCGCACCTACTCACACGGCGTCCGCGCAGCAAGCACCACCACCGCCAACCTCGCGATCCCTCCCTGACTGCGCGAACCATCTTGAGGAGTCGGGCGCCCTCTTTCTGACGGGTCAATGCCTCTCAACCTGCACTGCGTCACTCATTGATGGCGCGTGGCGAAGCGCGGGAACCGCGGTCGGTTCGCTCGAAGCCGTGCAGGACGGCGTCGTGGTCAACAATGGCGTCACGACTGCGTTGGTGATCTCGCTGGACGGGATGAGCGCCTTCGCAGTGGAACCTGGAGAGAGCATCGTCGTTGGCAGCGACGCAACGCCTGGATATACGAAGGGATGCGTCTGCAAGTGCGGCCAGGGTTGGGTCTTCATTTCCGCGGCAACCTGTGGTGGAAGCAACTGCCAATGCCAGCAGGTCACGGGTCCTTGCATCGATCCCTCCAACAATCAGCTTGTGGAAACTGGCGTGTCGGGATGCAAGCCTGGCTGGGGGCGCTAGTCGCCTCACCGTCGTCGGCCATTCGCCGCTCTCCCATCACAACCCATCTGTCACGACCCCGTGTCACGGCGCCGATCGGCGGCGCCGTGATTTCATTCACCGCAATCCACAACCCGCAACGAGGCTCCAACCGCTCGAATCCAATCGCTGTGTGAAGTCGGGGCGCTTCCCTCATGCCAGTCAAGGTTGGACTTTCCCTTCAATCGGCAGGACATCGTCGCTCCAACCGGGACATCTGGGAAGTACTCGCTCGCCTTCGCAGTGATCGAGAATCCGAATCGAGATGTCTCACGCTTGGGACAGTACGACGGAACTTTGGCAGTCTCACGCTCCCAATCGGTCACGAGCATGGGTAACTCACGCCGAACCAGTCCGTTCGGACTCATCCAATCCACCTCGATGATTGCTCCCTCGTATCGCGCGACGCCGAATCCAAGCTCGGAACTCTTCGTTCGTTCCGACCACCCGTCGATGATCTGGCGAAGGTCGCCAAGCAATCGAACATTGATGACGATCCCGCCCGCGGAAACCACGAGGGCCGCAATCGTGAGTCCGACGAGCGCATTGCGAACCCTGCGTTGCCGATTCGTCCATTCCTCAATCGCGTGACGGAAGTGATCTGCCGCACTCCCAAATCTCGCTTCCGCGCGCCGAGTCGCTTCGCTCGGCGACGCGCCATCTCTGCGCGCGTCGTCCTCGAGTTGCGCGAGGTGCGACTCCATCTCGCGACGGAGTTCCTCATCATCGTCAAGCGAGCTTGACACGGCGACCTCCCTTGATGTCTTGAATGATCTTCTCAATGGCGGCGTTCACCAAACGCCAGCGAGTTGCAGTCGCGACGAGTTCAGCGCGTCCCACGCGCGTGATCGAGTACACACGCACCTCGCGACCACTGTCTTGCGTGCTCCATTCATCCGTCACGGCCTTGCGCTTCCGGAGGCGTTGCAGGGCCGGGTAGAGCGACCCCTCTTCAATTCCGAGGACCCCGCCACTGCGCTCCTCGATCCTGCGTGCAATGAGATACCCGTGAAGGGACTCCTCCGCGAGCAAGGAGAGAATCATCATGTCGAGTGTGCCCGGCGGAGCGTTCTGTGGTTCGTGTGGCATAGACCTAGTTTATCTATGCAACGGTGAAAGTTCCACCTGCAAACCCTCGATTTCCGTCAGTCGTGTCGCAACGCTTCAATGGGGTCTTTGCGGCTCGCAATGAAGGCCGGATAGATCCCAAAGATCAGGCCCACCCCCGCCGCTACGAAAAAGCTCACCACAACGGACCAGGCCGTGACTTGCGGCTCGAGCGAGATCTTGCCTGCGATGGCACCCTCCAGCATCGGCAAACTCGCGAGTAGTTCCGTGAGCCACTGGAGGCTCAGTGAGAACGAAACACCCACAACGATGCCCAACACCCCACCAAGGGTAGAGATCGAGCCCGTCTCGACGAGGAACTGCAGCACGATGTGCTTGCGCGTGGCGCCGAGTGCGCGACGAATGCCGATCTCGCGCGTGCGCTCCGTGACGGACGCAAGCATGATGTTCATGATCCCGATGCCGCCGACGAGGAGGCTGATTGCGGCGATCACCACGAGCATCACATTCCAAACCAAAAGGGCCTTCTTCGCGTTCTCGAGCAACTCCCACGGCACGACGACTTGCACATCCGTCAAGCCCGCGTGGCCCGTGTCGAGAATTCGCTTCACCCGCAACGAGAGTGGAACCACCGACTCTGTATTCGGCGCAACGATAAAGATCTCAGAGATTTCGACCTGTTCGCCACTGAAAGTACCCGACCCGCGACGCATGATCGTGTCACCAAATTGCGTCTGGGCAGTCGTCATCGGAATGTGAATGTCTTTATTCAGATCGCGTCCCACCAGCGCACTACCCGCACCGCCCGCAAGGCCGACTGGTTGCAACACTCCAACCACGCGAAACGCCTGTGTGTCAATCTTGAGAAGTTGCCCGATCGGATCCTGGAGTGGAAAGAACTGCTTCGCCACCTCGCTTGCAATCACGCACACCGGAGCGCGGCTCTCAAGGTCGCTCGCAGTGAGGTAGCGACTGCGCGGTGCAAGGCGTAGGTTGGCGACCTCAAGGAGCTCAGGTGTCGTTCCAAACACTTGGCTTGTTGCGCGCGCGCCCTCGAAAGTTACTTCCGATCCGACCGCTTTGAGCGGCACGACGGCCACAGCATCTGCGACCGCCTCAGAACCCTCGAGCCTGCGGAGATCTTGGCGCAGGAGCCCGTAAGCAACGAACATGGTTCGGGCTTGGCTCGTCGAGTTGGACTCGGGTGGCTTCGAGCTTCGAACGATGATGTTTGTTGCGCCAAGTGCAGCAATGTCGCGCAGCGCAGCGCGCTTGTTTCCTTCACCGACTGCAACAACCACAATGACTGCGGCGACGCCAAGAATGATGCCCAAGCTCGTCAGCGTCGAGCGCATCTTGTGCAGCCTGAGATTGTTCAGGCCGAGCTTGACGATTTCAAAGAAGAATCCGGATT
Organism: Planctomycetia bacterium; assembly: GCA_005790605.1. Lineage (GTDB taxonomy): Bacteria > Planctomycetota > Phycisphaerae > Phycisphaerales > SM1A02 > F1-140-MAGs142. Next base: position 10,865 of record SXUI01000008.1, read on the forward strand.
GCATGAGCTACTCGCACGCTCGCGTCGTCAACGAATCCCGATGGTACTCTTTGATCGATGGAACCAACGGTACGCATTGCCAAAGAACGCGAGCAGTCCGATGGTTGGTTGTTCGACGCCGGCATCACGCGAGCGGATGGGCAATCGCACCATGAGCTGTTCCTGAACTTCGCGGACTACAACTACTACTGCCCCGACGGCACGCTGCCGCCCGCGCGTGTCGCAGAAGCAGTGCTCTCGTTCTTCGCCCGTCATGCTGAACTCACGCGTTTGCAGGAACGGCTTGACGCAAGCATTCCGCGCCGGCGCATGCTGCACGCGGATCGCGATATCCGCGAAATCCTCGGCCAGTTAGCGCAGTGAGGATGTTGACCTTTTCGTTGGATCTGGCATGAGTGCTTCAAGCGCGCGCTCGCGGAACACAAGCGGAAGTTCGACGAAGAACCGCGCACCACTCCCCCGCACCGACTGCAAACCAACCGAGCCGCCAAGTCGATCGGCGAGTTCTTTGCAGATCGCAAGACCGAGTCCGGTACCGGAGTGTTCGCGCGTGTGACTCGCGTCAACCTGTCGAAACTTTTCAAACACGGTGTCTTGCATGTCCTCGGGAATGCCTGGTCCTTGGTCAACAACCCAAATGCGCACGCCCACCGATCGTTCTTGCCGCACGATGCGCTCCGCGAGAATACGGACCGTCGTCGCAGAGGGCGAAAACTTGATCGCGTTGGAGAGAAAGTTGTACAGGATCTGCTGGAGCTTTCCGGGATCGGTCTCCAC
>SXUI01000047.1 GCA_005790605.1 Planctomycetia bacterium
ACATCTGAGCCGTCGAAATAGACGCTCCAGGTGTTCGTCGCGCCGTCGTAATGCGCGATGTCTTCGTCCGCAACCACGCCTGCGGCACCGAGCGTGGGCGAGCCAAGCACACTCACAAGCGCTTTGCCTGTGAAGCTTCCGCCGCCACCACCACCTCCGGTCGTGTTGGTGAGAGCGCGGTGGAGATTCACGCGACCCGACCCAAGTTGCGTTGCGTAGGCTGGATTGACGGCTGCGATCGACTCGGCGGTCGTTCGAAGTCGATCCCAAACTTGTGTTCGCGTCCATGTTGGGAAGTGCGACCACAGGTTCGCTGCGCAACCAGCCACGAGCGGAGTCGCCATGGAGGTTCCGCTCATCGACGCGACATAATCGCTCGCTGCAGCTGCGTGATTGTGATAGGTCGAGTAGATACCGACACCAGGCGCGGAGATGTCAACCCATGTGCCATAGCTCGAGAACGATGCTCGAACATCACTTGAGTCAGTCGCAGCAACGGAATAAATGTCCGTTCGGCTGCACATGTAATCCGCCGTGGAGTTGTTCGAGTTTCCTGCGGCTTTAAAGATGAGTCCACCTGCAGCCACGAAGTAGTCGCACGCGGCTGCGATTCCGCCGGTGTTGGAGGATCCCCAGGAGCAAGTGGCGATGCGCGCGCCGTTATTGGCGGCGTACTGCAGCGCGCTCGCGCAGTAGTCCATGCGGACATATCCAACTTCCGACGCGCCAGAGACCGCGCTATGGCCGATGCGCAGGCACATGACACGGCAGCCATCGCCAGTTGCGACGAGCGTTCCATTTCCATAACCACCAGCGGGGCTCGCAACGGCGTAGCCATTGTTGTTGAGTGCGCCCACGATGCCTGCGCAGTGCGTGCCGTGCCCATTGAAGTCGCGCGGGTCATTGTCCGCAGTCACGCAGTCCTCGCCGCTCCAACAGGTCGCGATCGCGCTGCTGACGAAGTCGTATCCCACCCAGTCATCGACGAATCCGTTCGAATCGTCGTCGACTCCTGCTGTGCCGTTCTTCTCAACGGTGTTGATCCAGATGTTGCCAGCCGTCGCAGTGGGGTTAGAACTCGACGCATTCGCGCCGCCGAGATCGCGATGGAAGTAACGGACGCCCGTATCGAGAACCGCCACAATCTTTGCGGGATCGCCGTTCTGAATGTCCCACGCTTCGGGCGCGTCAATGTCCTTGTCGTTGGATTGATTGAGGTGCCACTGCGACGCGAAGTTGGAGTCGTTCGATGTGGCATAGATCGGGTGCATGCCAATCGGTTCAACATGGATGACATTTGGATCTTGCTTGAAGTCAAGCATGGCGGCGTCGAGCGATGTTGCGTTGAGATCAATCGTCACGACGCTGAACCCACTCAGGTCCGGAAGAGCCGCATTCGCAAGGTCCTTCGGGATCACCGGGCTGAAGAGTTGTCGAATCTTCGATACGCCGTGGGCTGCGCACACGTCATCGAGATCGTCAAGCCCCGTGCGCCCATCGCCACCGAGATTGCTCAGCTCGAGGCTCGCGATGACATGCGGTGCAAACTGCACGATGAACTCGTCCGCGACGATCTCGTCGGCCTGCCCGAGTTGCGCAAGAAGTGGATCTTGCGCAGGCTTGGTTGAAACCAACAGATGCGATTCGTTTGGGGTTTCGCTGATCTTGCACGATCCAGGCGGAACGGTCGCTGCGGCAACAAGGGCGAACGCCGAAACGGCGACGAGACAACTGACCTCTTTAGAAATCATGTGCATGCACTCCGCGGAATGAGGGGAAAATGGGCGATGAGGAAGGGCTCGCGGGTAGGGACGCGAGGGCGAGGCATATGGTTGGAACTCGAATCGACGCCATCCGAATCGATACCTAGAAGCAGCCCACCTAGCCGCAGCCTACCCCGCAAAGCGCTTGGTGCAAGACCGAATGCGAAAGTTGGGGAGACTTCCTCACGATACGCGGATGGAACCGCAGCAGTTCATCCATTCGCGGGGTCTCGCGCTTGAAAGGGAACCCTTCTACGCCCAGCGGCTAGCGCGCGCCTTGCTGAGACTCACAGTGCAGCTTGATCGCATCAAGATCGCCTCGCAGCGCCTTTCGCATGGCGTTCTTCATGAACGGCATCATGACCGCGCCCATGAACTTCGCGAACAGGGTGAGCGGTTTCGCGTTGAACTCGGATGCAAGGATGGTGATCTGACCGTGGGGCTTGCAGCGAAGGGTCGCGCGATACTCGCAGCCGCAGTTGGTTGCGCCGGCGGTGTAGGCGACGCCTGGCTGCCACTCATAGATTTCCATGGTTTCCGTCGCGTCTCGACCGAACATGAGGCGGGTTTCGCGCCAGCGGGTTCCCAGTCCAACCGGTCCTGGTGTCAGCATCACAATTTCCTTGATCGCCGGAATTCTCCCTGCGCAATGCTCGATGTCGGTCATCGCGGCCCAAACAGATGCCGGAGGCGCATGAATCTCAAGCGAAGTGGTGAGCGGTTGCATGCGGGAAGGATAAACCCACGCGAGGAGGGATGCGTGTCGAATCCGCATAGGATGTGCGCGAACATGACATGCATTGAGACGCCGATTCGTTTTCGGGAGGATGTTGCGCCGAGCCTCGCGCCTCTGATCGAACTCGCGTTGGCAGAAGATGGAGTTCGCCGCGACATCACAAGCGCGCTTGCCTTTTCCGGTAGCCCGCGAGGGCGCGCCGCTTTACGGACACGCGAGCGCTGCGTCGTTTGTGGAATCGAGATCGTGTCCATGCTTGCGCAATCCGTCCCCGAAGTTCGCATGTGTGACGGAAGCGCAAAGGATGGGACGAAACTAGACGCGGGGGAGAGTTTGGCGATCGTGGAGGGCTCGCTCGTCTCGATTCTCGCGATGGAACGCGTGCTCCTCAACCTCCTGAGCATCGCATGCGCGACGGCGAATCAGACGAACCGATTTGTCGTCGCTGTTGAAGGTACTGCCGCTAGGGTCTTCGACACGCGCAAGACAATTCCGGGCCTTCGGATGTTGCAGAAGTACGCCGTGCAATGCGGCGGGGGGGGGACGCATCGGCTCGGACTGCATGACGCAGTGCTGTTGAAGGACAACCATCTCGCGGGGCTCACTCCGGCGGCTATCGCAGCGAAGGTTGCATCGGTCGCAGCCCGCGCTCGGCAACAACCTCCCTTTGACGTGGTTCCAACATTTGTGTGTTGCGAAGTCGATTCGCTTGAGCAATTCAAGGCCTTGCTGACGCTCCCGCTGGGGGTGTTAGACATCGCGCTGCTCGACAACTTCTCCATTGCTCACTTGCGCGAAGCAGTTGCGTTGCGCTCATCGCGTCAACCGACGCTCCAACTCGAAGCGAGTGGTGGAGTCCGACTCGAAACCGCGAGGTCCATTGCCGAAGCTGGCGTCGATCGAATCTCTATCGGCGCGCTGACGCATTCTGCGGGTTGCATTGATATAGGCCTTGACATCGAAGCGCTCTAAGCAAGCGCAAGGCTGTTACAGTTTCCCCTCCCTACCTCAGCGAGAGCATTTATGCCACAAGTGCAGAGCATTGCCATCATCGGAGCCGGAACCATGGGTTCTGGCATCGCCCTCACCGCCGCTCAAGCAGGGCTTCGCGCATTTCAAATTGATGTGAGCGCGCCCGCTCTTGACAAGGCCAAGGCGTACCACCAGAAGACCCTTGCGCGGGCTGTCGAGAAGCAGAAGATGACAGAGCCAGACGCAGCTGCCGCGCTTGCGCGCATTGCGTACTGTGGAGCGATGGCTGATGCGAAGGATGCGGATTGGGTCGTTGAAGCGGCGACGGAGCGCGTGGAGGTAAAGAAGCAACTCTTCGTCGCGATGCAGTCGACCTTCAAGGCATCTGCTGTGCTCGCGACGAACACGTCAAGTATCTCCATCACGGATCTCGCAAGTGCGGTTGGCGCAGATGCATCTCGCGTGATTGGCATGCACTTCTTCAATCCGGTTCCCTTGATGAAACTGGTGGAGGTCATCAAGGGCATCGCGACGAGCGAGGAGACAACGGCGCGCACGATGCAACTCGCGAAGGATCTTGGGAAGACGCCTGTTGCCGCCAACGATCGCGCAGGCTTCGTCAGTAATCGTGTCCTCATGCCACTCATCAACGAGGCGTTCTATGCCTGGATGGAAGGCGTGGCGAAACCCGAGGACATCGATCAGATTATGTTGCTCGGTTGCAATTTTCCGATGGGCCCGTTGCGATTGGCTGACTTCATTGGCCTCGATGTCTGCCATGACATCATGATGGTGTTGCACCGAGAACTCGGAGACCCCAAGTTCTTCCCGTGCCCACTGCTTCGGCAGCTGGTCCAGGCGGGGCGTCTCGGCGATAAGACCAAACGCGGCGTGTTTGAGTACGGCGCGAAGTAAGTTTCTGCCGTCGCAACCTTGGGAATTCGGTGCGGATGCTGTGCTATTCTCAGCGCGTAGGTAATCGCACATGAGTACGACTTCACAGACGAGCGCACCAGCATCGACCAAGCCCCCTATCGACCCAGAGACGGTCACGCTCTCAGGCTACGCCGTCGAGGAGCGCTACGGCCCTGAAACGGTCGCCACCGTCGATGTGAAGTCGCCGTCGAAGGCGCACGAACGGATCGGCGAGCCAGGCAAGTTTCCATTTACGCGCGGCGTCCACAAGACGATGTATCGCTCGCGACTCTGGACGATGCGGCAGTTCGCCGGGTTTGGGTCGGCGGATGACACGAACAAGCGCTTCAAGTATCTCTTGAGCAATGCGCAAGGGACGAAGGCGAACACTGGTCTTTCCACGGCGTTCGATCTTCCAACGCTGATGGGACGCGATTCCGACGATGCACTCTCGAGTGGCGAAGTTGGTCGATGCGGCGTTGCGATCTCGACGATCGACGACATGCATCGTTTGTATGCGGATATTCCGATTGGCGAAGTGACGGTCTCGCAAACGATCAACGCGCCTGCCGCAGTGATCTGGGCGATGTACCTCGCGATGGCAGAGGAGCGTGGGATCCCCTGGACCGAGTTAGGCGGCACGCTGCAGAACGACATTCTGAAAGAGTTTCACGCGCAGAACGAGTTCATCTATCCGCCCGAGCCGCATGTGAAACTTGTTGTCGACACGATCGAGTTTGCAACACAGCGACTTCCGAAGTGGAACTCTGTTTCGATCTCTGGGTATCACATCCGTGAGGCAGGTTCGACGGCAACGCAAGAGCTCGCATTCACCCTGCGCGATGGCATGGAGTATGTCGAGGAGTGCATCAAGCGCGGCTTGCCGGTTGACACTTTCGCGCCGCGGCTCTCGTTCTTCTTCAACAGTCACAACGAGTTCTTCGAGGAGATCTGCAAATTGCGCGCCGCGCGTCGGATCTGGGCGCACGCGATGCGAGACCGATTCGGCGCGAAGCAAGAGCGCTCCATGCTCATGCGCACCCATGTGCAAACCGCAGGTTGCTCACTGACCGAACAACAGCCGCTCAACAATGTTGTGCGCGTGGCGATTCAAGCGCTCGCGGGCGTGCTTGGTGGCTGCCAGAGTTTGCACACGGATTCCATGGACGAAACGCTCGGCCTTCCAACCGAAACCGCCGTGCGTGTCGCACTTCGTACGCAGCAGATCGTTGCGCATGAGTCCGGTGTGCATCGCACGGTCGATCCGTTGGGCGGTTCCTGGTTTGTGGAAGCACTCACCGATCGAATGGAATCCGACGCGCAGTCGATGATTCGGGAGATCGACGACATGGGCGGCGTCGTCGCCGGTGTGCATCGCGGGTACTTCCGTCGCGCGATTGCCGAGGCGAGCTACCGATTTGGGCAAGAGATGGAGGCAGGAGATCGCATTACCGTCGGTGTGAATGCCTACACCGAAGGCAACGTTGATCATCAGGTCGAGATTCTCCAGATCCCACATGAAGTCGAAGTGGAGCAATGCAATCGCCTCGCGGACTTCCGCCGTCGGCGCGATCGTGACGCAGTCGGTCGCGCGCTTGATGGCATTCGATCATCCGCGCGAAGTGGCGCGAATGTGATGCCTGCACTTGTGGCCGGCGCGCACGCGAAGTGCACGCTTGGCGAGATGGTGCAGTCGATGGCCGATGTCTACGGTCGCTACTCCGGCGGCCCCGAGTGGTAGACCGCGATTTGCTGCAACGTTGATGACCCTGTGCATCCTCTGCCGTCCTCGCGGATGAGGTACGCAGCGCATCCGCGCGAGTGTTAGACTTCCCGCGTCTCGAAGCACCGAACCGCAACATTAAGGAGCATCGCATGCGTCACCTCTCTGCCGCGTTGGTTGGAGCAATCGTTGTGTTCATTTGGGGATTCCTTGCGTGGGCAGCGATCCCGATTTGGGGATTCCCTTTCGGGACTCCGGCGAACGAAGATGTTGTTCTTCAAACGCTCGCCGACAATTGCGTGACATCCGGCGCGTACTACATCCCTGACATGCCCAAGGTCGACGACAGCACACCAGAAGGCAAGGCCGCTTGGGACACTTGGAGCGTTAAGCACCAACAAGGTCCACTGGCCCTCGTGCTGGTGAATCGTTCCGGCAGCGAGCCGATGGCCGCGCGTGAAATGGCGATGGGATTTGGCATCGAGTTTGTCTGTGCGCTGCTCTTGACTTGCGTGCTCAGTGGGATTGACGGCGATTGCAAGCGGCGGGCGAGGGTCGGGCAGACGATCGCACTCTTCATGGCGACGGCGATTTGGGGCGTGCAATGGAACTTCATGCACCTTCCGGGCAACTACATTCTTGCCAATTGGCTCGATGCGATTATCGCATGGTCGCTGTGCTCCATTGCGATTGCGTACATGCTCTCGCGTAAACAAGCCGCGGCTGCGTAAGCCGCTACCCTGCGTTCCCTCATGGCAGAGCACTCGTTTCAGGCCCCCAAGGGCACCCGCGATTTTTATCCTACAGACCTCGCGATGCGCCGTCGCATGGAAGATGCATGGCGCAGCGCGTCTGTTGATTTTGGATTCGATGAAATCGAGGGGCCGACCTTTGAGCACCTTGAGTTGTACACAGCCAAGAGCGGGGATGGCATCGTCAGCGAGCTCTTCTCGTTTCGGCGCGCGGGAGGCGAGAACGATTACGCACTTCGTCCAGAGTTCACGCCGACGCTCGCGCGCATGGTTGCGGCGAAAGCCGGTGGTCTCCCCACACCAGTGAAGTGGTTCGCGATCCCCACGATGTATCGCGCGGAGCGGCCACAGCGGGGAAGGCTTCGCGAGTTTGGGCAATGGAACATTGATGTGCTTGGGCTCGAAGGGGCTGCGATTGACATCGAAGTGATCGGCGTCGCCATTCTCGCGCTCGAGCGATTGGGCCTCACGCCGAAGGATGTCCAGGTGCGGGTTTCGCACCGCGCGGTCATCGCGCAGGTACTTGCAGCGCTCGGCGTGCCATCGGAGCGAGCCGCCGACGCGATGACGCTTCTTGATCGCCGTGACAAACTCGACGCTGCCGAGTTTCACAAGCGTGCACTCGCGCTCGGACTCGCGAGTGAAGCGGTGCAGCGATTTGATCTTGTCGCGCGCGCGGCGCAACCACTTGCGAATTCGTTTGCAAACCTCGCGCATGCAGCGGGAGTCGAACTCGAAGTGTTCCGCGAACTTGAGGCGCTGCGGGAGGCTGCGCAAGCCGCGGGAATTCTCGATTGGTGCACGGTTGATGTTGGCATCGTGCGAGGATTGGCGTACTACACAGGCACAGTCTTTGAGATCCACGAGGTGTCCGGTGCGGAGCGAGCAATCGCGGGCGGCGGAAGGTATGACGGTCTCGTCGAGCTCTTTGGCGGACCAAAGATGCCAGCGTGCGGATTTGGGATGGGGGATGTGGTGCTCTCCAATGTGCTCTCAGATCGAGGGCTGCTTCCGAAGGACGCGGCGGTTCTGTTGCCGCGACCCGATGCGTTCATCATTTCAGCCGGAGGTGACGCAGACAGTTTCGTTCCAACGCTTGCAAGTCGGATGCGCAGGGCGGGACTGCATGTCCGCACGAGTTACAAAGCCACTCGCAATGTTGGAAAGCTCCTCAGTGACGCGAACAAGGCACGGGCGAGGTTCGCGATCATCATCGGTGCAGAGATCGCGGATGGTCGGGTTGCCCTGAAAGATCTTGCGAGTGGAGAGCAGCGCTGGATCGCGATAGATGAGGCGGTGACGGCGTGCGCACGAGTTCTGGGCGCTCCGTAACGACCGCGCAGGACATTCCGATTGTGCAGGGCACAACGGATAGGTGGCTGCGGCGCGTCGGCAAATGATCTGCTTCGAGTTCCTCTGGGAAACGCGCGGGCGAATTCAGCCGATCCAATGCATGCGTGAGAGCTCGTCGTCCCGAGCTTTCCCGCGGAGGATCCATGAAGTTCGGGTTCCTGCGTACGGCCTCAGCGCCGATCTTGGCTGACTTTGGGGGCTCCGGCCTGAAGCTCTTGCAGGTATCGCATGGTCAAACGCCATCGATCGTTGCAGCGGGATTCATTCCGGTCCCCGAATCCATGCGTCTTTCGAGCGCAGAGGATCGCTTCGCGCATTTCGCTCGCGAATTGCCCAACGCCTTAAAGCGGGGGGGATTCACAGGAAGTCGCGTTGTCGTCGCTCCGCTCAGCGCGCACATGCTCGTGCAGCACTATCAGGTTGCGCCAGCGGAAGGAGACGCGTTGCATGCAAGCGTCCTTGCGCAAGTCTCGATGCAATTGCAGTGCGATCCGCTCGGCCTTGTGGTTCGAACTGTGGATGTGTGTGAGACCGCTCGCGATGGGCAGCCACGCGTCGAAGTCATCGCGATGGCGATGAGCCGGCTTGATGTGATGAACTACATCAATCTCTTCAAGAGTGTGAAACTCTCTGTGGTCGGTATCCATGGAGAGATCGCGGGAATGATGCACGCGTTCGATCACATCCATCGCCGGATTGAGGATGCCGCGGTCACGACGATGTACATCGATATCGGGGCGAGCGGTACAAAGGTGGCCATCGCGCATGGTGCTGACCTCGCATTTGCGAAGTGGATCGCGCTAGGCGGGAGACACTTTGACCAATGCCTCGCGGATCTGTGGGCGGTCACGCCCGCGGTCGCCAACGCACGACGACTCGTGGAGGGATTCATGCCCCCACGGCACGCAGTCAGTGCCCGGAGTGCGACCATCGGAATCGAAGAAGTCGGCGGCGGTATGGCGATGCTTCGATCAGCCATGGCCGCGCAGCAGAACGGGCACTCGCAGGAGAGTATGGCTGCGAGCGCGGTCGCGACGGATCGCCGCGAAGGGCTGACTGCGCCAGCGCTCGGAAGCAATGTGGCGCCGTCCGCGACCGCAACCGCGGTGACGGCGCTGCGCGAACAAATCGATGCGCTTGCGGACGACCTCTCGATGTGTATGCGCTACCACACTGCGCTCTTCCCAAGCCGGCCACTTGATCGAGTGGTCTTCCTCGGCGGAGAAGCAAGGGGCGTTGGCTTGTGTCAGCAACTCGCCGCATCACTTCGATTGCCGGCAAAGGCTGGAGATCCGCTCGCGCGCCTTCTCGTGCATGGAGCAGCGCCGTCTGGTCTTCCCGAGCCGACCGCATCCCATCCGGGTTGGGCAGTGGTCTGCGGGCTTGCGTCTGCGCCAAATGATCTTTGAACTCGTACACCCTTGAGGAAGTGTCTGTCGTCGCGCCTTAGGCGCTTGGAAGGAAAAGCATGGCTCATTCGAGTTTCTTGCCGGAAGACTTTGTGGAGGAGCGACGCGACCGTCGCACCGGGTTTTTTGGCATTGCACTGTTCACGATCGTGATCGGTGCCGTCGCAGCTGCATTCTTCGTGACGAACCGACAGTGGGTGGATGTCCGCACTGCGCAAATGGAGATCGATGCGGAAACAGAATCTGCCGCGAAGGAAATCGCGGAGATGTGGCGCCTCGAGGAGATGCGGGCGCTCATGATTGAGAAGGCCGAACTTGCGCGAGGCCTCATCGAGCCAGTGCCGCGCTCGATGTTGCTTGCGAGCCTCGTGAACACCATGCCCGATGGACTCTCGCTCCTCGCGCTTGAACTGAAGAGCGAAGAGATCAAGGCGCCGCGGCGAACGATTGCGCAGCAGCCAAAGAAGCTTGAATCGAAGAGTGCCAAAGCGGCGAAACCCGGCGCGCCAGAACCCAAGATGGAACCCACGAAGCGCCGCGTGCTCGTCACTGCCGAAGGTGTCGCACCCGATGACCTCGCGGTAAGCGGTTGGATGGGGGCGCTCGGCAAGGTTCCTTACCTTTCGTCGATTCGTCTTGAACTCAGCGAGGAGAAGGATCTTGATGGGCGCGCGATGCGGCACTTCAAGATTTCGATGCGCATCGAAACCAACGCCGACGCGCGCGATTGGGATGGGCTCGCAGCACTCGCGCCACCGCTCGACGGCGAAGGCCTGCCTGATCCGATGTATCACGCGGAAGAACCTTCTGTCATCAGTCCAACTGGATTCATCACCCAAGAATCTTCAAAGGAGGAAGGTCGATGAGTGAACGATCTGCACTTCGCACACTTGCCTTTGCGGCGGTCCTCGTTGCTGTGCCGCTCGCGTCGTATCTTCTGGTGTTCCGTCCGCGAAACGCCGAAATCGCGGAGGCGCAATCGGAGATCACGGTGAAGCGCACGCGCTTGACCGACCTCGCGAGATTGACGCAACGCATCGGCGACCTCGGTCGCGAGATTGATGCGCGCAAAGACGAGCTCCGTCGCTTGGACGAGAAGCTTCCGGATCGTGAAGGCGTCGATGCCGTGCTGCAACGCATCACGGAGATTGCGTTCGAGCATGAGCTTCTCGTGCGTTCCGTGAAGGGGGAGAAGGTCATCGAGTCACCGATCGCACAGGAACTTCCGCTTCGCATGACGATCGACGGAGACTTCTCAAACTTCTATCGATTCCTTCTTGCTATTGAAGAGATGGAGCGCATTGCGCGCATTCACTCGATGAAGCTGACACGACCCGGAGAGGGAAACGCGCCCCGCGATCCTCACGCAACGACGGTCGCGGACTTGCCTGAGGGGTCGATGCGTGCAGAGTTCGTGACCAGCATCTACTTCCGGCCACAAGCGGATGCGGCAAACAACGGGAGCAAGCAGTAATTATGCAACAACCAGCACGAACAACGCCAGGAAGTAGTGATCGCTCGACGGAGAGCGAGGGGTCAGAATCGATCGCGCGCACGCTCGACGGCGTGAGCGGCGAGGGTATGACCATCACGGCCAGTGCAACGCGTCGCCGCTTCAAGTTCTCGACGCTCGCGTTGATTGGTGCAGCGGGCGCAAGCCTTGTGTGCCTTTGGTCCATGCGCGCGGTTGGGCGAGCTGGTGCCGCGATGCCTCCCACGGAAGCGGGAAAGGTCGTCGAGTCGTTCCTCAAGGAGCGTGGAGCAAACCTTGGGGCGCAGGGACCTGTGGACATTTCACTGCTTGCTGCGGGGAGCCTGCTTCCTGCGGAGATGCTGCGGAAAAACCCATTCGTCCTCGAGGGTCGTGCGCAAGTCGGCGTGATGCCAACCGACGTTGGAACGCCAGGTGCGGATGCCCCGACAAGCCCGCGAGCAGAACCTCGTGTCGATGTTCGCGTGCAGAATCTTTCGCGATGGCAAGACGAGGTGGATCGCGCGGCGTCGACGATTCAAGTTGACATGACACTGGTCTCCTCGCGCGCTGCATCGAGTCTTGTGAGCGTGAATGGTCACTCGATGCGTGTGGGAGACGAGTTTGGTGTGGATGCTTCTGAGGTTGTGTTTACCGTGCATCAGGTTGATACCGAGAGTGCGACCTTTCGCGCGTATCACGAGGAACTCAAGCATGAGCGTCTCGTGACTGTTCCAGTGTTTGTCCCGACGAATCGATGAGCGTGAGCGTTTGTGAGGCAAGATGGGCCGATTTGACATAGATCAACTTCTCAAGAGTCTCGAAACTCCCGAGCCAACGCCTGCACAGGTTCCGGCGCACCAAGTTCCGCATGCGGATGCGGCGGATTTGGTCGACCTGCCTGTCGCATGGGAGACGCAGCCGAGCGCGCCAGAGACGCCGCGACCGCCTGACGCGACGGGGAATGGCCTCGGAAGCGCACTCGGCCCAACGCCGGCATTGCGCGAGGCGATGCATGCGCGCGTGCGCCCCGATGACGCGCTTAGTGATTTGTATGTGCCCGACGAGTTCGACGCGAGCGCTGCACAAGACCTCGCATCGATTCTGCTTGATCGCGGCATCGCATCGGCAGAGCAGATCGCTGGCGCGCAACGCTTGCAGAAGCAGTCGGTGGGTCGCAAACTCTCGGAACTTCTGCGTGAAGCAGGCGTGAGTGAGCATCGGTTGACGGAGGTCACCGCGGAACTCGCTCGCATGCCATTTGAGCGAGTGTCGGCGACGACTGCGGATGGACAGTGTGGATTCGACAGCGCAAGTGTGAAACGACTAACGGTCGAGTTTTGCAAGTCGAATCATGTCCTTCCGCTTCGAGTCGACGGTTCGCGACTCATCGTGGGCTCGACGAGCCCGGACGATGTTTTCATTCTGGATGAGGTCAAGCGACGACTCGGTATCACGAGTCTGCGACATGTCTTGGTTGCGTCGTGCGACATTCAAGCTGCGTTGCAGTCGGTGTCGGACGCGGACGCATCGCGCATGGCCGATGGTGTGGATGTCGACGCACTGCTTGCTGGTGTTGATGCCGAGGACGAGGTCGTTGAAGTCGAGAAGGAGGACAGCAGCGGTCGTGAGCTCGAGGCGGAAGCGGACAGTTCTCCGGTGGTGCGGTATGTGAATCACATCATTCAATCAGCCGTGAAAGAGGGCGCGAGCGATATTCACATTGAGCCTGATGAGAAGACACTGAAGGTTCGATTCAGAATCGACGGGGTGCTCTTCGAATCGATGACGCCGCCGAAAAAGTTGCATGCAGCGTTGACGAGTCGCCTCAAGATCATGGCGAATCTCGACATCGCGGAAAAGCGCTTGCCACAGGACGGCCGCATTCGCGCAACCGTGATGGGTCGCCGTCTTGACCTCCGCGTGTCCACGGTTCCGACGCCCAAGGGCGAGAAGACCGTGATGCGTATCCTCGACAATCGCTCGATTCAAGTCACGCTTGATGACCTCGGATTCTCCGACGATGCGTTGACGATTTGGAAGAAGCAGATCGAGCAGCCGCACGGGATCATCTTGGTGACGGGACCGACGGGAAGTGGAAAGACAACCACGCTGTACTCGTCCATTCGCCAGATGGATACGCGGAAATTGAATGTGTCGACGGTCGAAGACCCGGTGGAGTACAACCTCGCGGGAATCACGCAGATTCAAACGCACGACCGCATCGGTATGACTTTCGCGAAAGCGCTCAAAGCGCTGCTTCGTCAGGATCCGGATGTCATCATGGTCGGTGAAATCCGCGACACGGAAACGGCGCAGACTGCCATTCAGGCGGCGCTCACTGGCCACTTGGTGTTGTCGACACTCCACACGAACGACGCGCCGAGTTCGATCACGCGCCTCATCAACATCGGTGTTGAACCATTTCTCGTGGGTGCAGCGCTGCACTCCGTGCTTGCACAGCGCCTTGTGCGCAAGATCTGTCCGCACTGCGCGACGGATGTGCCCATTCCGGAGCGCATGGAAGATGTGCTGTCGATGTATGGAATCTTCGGAACGATGAAGGTCGGTGCTGGGTGCAATGCGTGCCGACAGACCGGCCACAGCGGCCGCGTGGGTCTCTATGAGTTGCTCGTCCTCGATGACTTCTTGCGTGACAAGGTGAGCGCAAGCCCAAATGTGGTCGAGTTCCGTCGACTCTGCGTGGAGCGGGGTATGACGACGCTGCGCGACGACGGGTTCGCCAAGGTGAAGCAGGGCCGCACAACGGTCGAGGATGTCCTCCGCGTTACCGAAGCAACGGCGTAGTTCGACATCAAAAACTAAGATCTACGCCGATTCAAAGATCCGTATTGATCCTCCCTCCAGATACCCCTGTATGCGCGGATTCAATGAAACTAATGGCAGCCGGTTCTGCAGGGTTGATGCTGCCGCACGCATTGGCGGTGATCTTTCTCTCCGCGCCGAAGATCGGCGTGGAAGTCGTTAGTTGGGCGAGAGCACACGCCAGACTTCGAAGGTCGAATCATGGGGGCAGGTAATAGATTGGGCAGTCGGATGAACCCCTCGCTGCGGCACACCCGGCGAGTGCGTAAGGGGAAGTTTCTGGTCGTGTTAGGTGCGTGAAGGGATAGGTAAAGCGCAGTAGCTCGGAAACGAGCGGAACGAAAGCGCTGGCCGAAGAGTTGGCTTACAGAAAAGTCAGTTGAGCGATCCTAGAGGGATATCTCAACGTTCTGCTAGGTTCGCAAAAACCTCGAGTGCCCGAGCCGCAAGCGCTGCAATCCATGGAATCTCAGAGGCGCACAACGCGAACAAAAGGTCTTCTACCGACTCGGGGCTCGCACGCGTGTCGAGTATGCGGTGCTGCGCGAGTATCGCAGCCACCACAAGCCCGAAGGCAAGCAGTGCAGCACGACGCCGCGCAGGATCGCGTTCCTCAGCATCGAGGCTGCATTTGACGCGAGCCTTCATTGCGCGCAAGAGTTCAACCCCGCTCGGATGCTCCAAGTACGCGCGCGCGTCTCCGAAGCCAGCGAGCGGAGCCCCTGGGGATTCCATCGCGTCACGCAGCACTATGATCGCTTCGTCTTCCCTCGACAAGCGGGCAGCGAGATCTGAAGTCGCGCTACTGCCCGCGCGCTGAGCCGCCGCAACGAGACGCCAAAGATTCGCATCTAACGGTGAGCCACCCACCGAATCATAAGCGCGATCGTCGGAAGTCATCGTTTGACTGCCTCCAATAACCGTGCGATCTCAATGTCGATTTCGCTCTCTGGGACACCCTCCCGCACAAGGAGATCGAAGAACGCGCGGCGCAATTTCCCCGTCGCCGTCCGAGCCATTGTTGAGGCTTCCTTCGCCGTGATTCCGAACTCAGCAATGAGCGTCGCGTATGGGACGCCATGCAGACAGTGCCTCTCAAGTATCTCCCAGTGAGTGTGCTGATTTCTTCGCGCGCAAGAGGCGCGTGCGCGCTCGATGGCTCGATCCACAAGCGCGAGTGCCCATTCGCGCTCGAATTGCGAGTGCGCGTATTCGCGATCGTCGGGCGGATCAGACTCGAGTGATTGAGGCGCGCGCTGATTGTGGCGAACTGCCTCTCGGAGATAGAAGAGAAACCCATTCATCAACCAACGCCGGAGTGTGAGCCCTGATTCAATCCACCGAGAAAAATAGTCCGGCGCTGTGACGCGTTCGGCAAGAAAGCTTTGAACAAGTTCTTTTGCTTCCCCCACATTGCGATAACTCGAGCCGCGCACATATCTCTCAAGCGGACGCGCGTAACTCGACATCACATATTGAATGACGAGATTGCGCCCGATTTCCCGAAGCGAAAGTTGCGCCTCAATCCAGTTGCGGATCGTCGTCGGGAACTCGTCCGTTTCGCGATGGATTCGTGCCGCGGGTGAAGGCAGACACGAAGCGAGCCGCTCGCGGTAGGAGAATTCGTCGCACGCCTCTCTCATGATTGGGTGATCCCCATGAGGCTCAGTATGACGCCAAGGAGCAAGCGTGCGCCGGAGAAATCTAGAATATCGCGCGGATTTTTCACGCAAGTGGTGCGCAAAGTGCTTTCTACTCACCTTGGGTTTGCATGCCTTGACTCGGAAGGCTACAGGTTCTCAAGATGCGATCGAACTTGCGTCGCACACTGCAAGTACATAGAGGACAGGCAGATGCGTCAGTTAAATGTTCGCGGCAGTCTCGTGGTTGTGCTTCCATGCGCGGTGATTGCGCTTGCTGGCTGTAACCCGAGGGCAAATCACACTGGCTTCGAACACGGGGACTTCAGCCTAGCTGGTTCGCAGGTGGATTGGATTCCACATACCTACTTTCGGGGTGTAAACGGGGAGTCGTTCACGGCCTACAAAGCGCCAAGTGTCACTAGCACGAACGCGATCCAGACAACGCAGAATCCCACGCCAATAACGGCGAATCACATCCATGGTCCGACGAACATCATTGGACTGGGGCAGTCGTACGCGCCCATTGGCGAACAACCAACTCATTGAATGTCATCTGCACGAAGACAGTGCCTCGCGCCTCGACGCTAGGCCTCATTACTAAAGGGTTCTCATGTTCTTGAAGCAGTTTCGGTCTGTGGCTATTACCGTTGCTCTTACCACGACGATTGGGTGTACCGCGAATCGAAATGTCGTAAAGTTGGATGGATGTACGCATCAGACATGCGTCGATGCTGATTACATCGAAACTGCGTACTCCGCGATGCACTATCTTTTAGCGAATGCTCGTGGGAACATCATGGGAGACGATGCGTACGATGCCTCGCGGCCGGTGATTTGGGCGAGCACCGTCGACCTGAATAACTATGGTTCGACCTCCCATTTTGGTCGCCTGATGGGCGAGAGCCTCGCGATTGCGTTGCAGAATCACCGCAAGAACAAGTTGATTCAGATGACGCTCAGGCAGGGAACGGCGCCCATCACGGCGGACGGGGAGTTTCTGCTCACGCGTGATGTCCGAGACCTTGCGACAAAATTCAACGCTGGAGCAGCGCTCGTGTCGAGCTATAGCGTCTCGATCGACAAGGTCTACATACAATGTTCGCTTATCAATGTTGACCAGAACGCATTGGTTGGCTCGGTGCAGTTCGATCTTCCGCACGGGCCGCGTACAGAGGCGTTACTCAAGGGAGTCGTCTACCCAGCGGATGCAGAGGGGATCTTGCGAACACGGTTAGTACATTGACTTGTTTGGAGAACATCATTATGTGGTTCGGCAGTGCGCGTCATACCGGTCTCCTTGGGTTCTCACTGATCACGCTCATTCTGGGTGGCTGTCAGCCTGGCGCGCAGCCGACCAGTGTGTATGGGAGCAATCAACTTCCAAAGGATTGGCTCACGCTCGCGCAGAACGATTGGCGGCTCGCGGCACTTCCAGCACCGACGAGTGACTATCTTGCGAGCGTCCGTTCCGCGATGATCCGGGAACGAAACACTGAATATTATCATTTCTACGGGAGATACACCGACGGCACGCTCAAGCAGATCGCTGAGGCGAACAACATCGCAAGCACGGCGTTTCTCGTGGCGCCAAGGACTGTATATCACAGCCTCACACCTGAGTTATTCAACACATCGGAGTCATACGACGAGGCTAACGGGCACTTTGCTGTGCAGGTGAACACAGATCTTCGCAGCCTCCAAAACGACTGGAGCCGCGTTTGGCTCACTGATCGACCATCGAGCCTATCGCCGTATCCGATCACGCCGATGGGCGGGCAGCCGTAGGTGGCAATGCGCAGGAGAATGCGCAGGAGTTTGCGTCACACGGCGAATGCCATTGGGTTATCATTTATTCGGTTGGTAACCCCCGCAACTTCCACTCAAGAGAAGTCAGTAGATGGGACTTGATGATAGTGCGACAGATATTGAAGGGGGGATGCGCGGGTTTCTGCCGAATGCAGGGGAACTCCCATCTCGAATTGGACGCTATACCATCGAGCGACTGCTTGGGCGAGGGTCATTTGGATCAGTCTATCTCGCCATCGAGGATGGAGAAATATCTCGAAAGGTTGCTCTCAAAGTCCTTCACACATCTGTGAATAGTGCATCGGTACGCGCCGCACTTCACGAGACTCAGGTGCTCGCTCAGCTTGAACATCCGTCTATAGCGCGCGTGCTCGACGGGGGTAGCACCACGACGGGCGAAGCATTCATCGCGCTTGAGTTCATTGACGGGCCAACACTGGGAGAATGGTGCAGGCTGTCTAGTCCGAGTTTCGCCGCGCGCCTTGCAATCCTCGAAGATGTCGCAGCGGCGATCGATTTCGCCCACGATCGCGGGATAATCCATCGCGACCTCAAGCCATCAAACATCCTCGTCAAGGGCTCGGATGGTTCACCAAGAATCGGTGTTGTGCTCGACTTCGGCATTGCATCGATTCTCACAGTTGATGATCAAGTCTCAACCGCCCCTGAAATGAGCACTCTCAGTGCTCAGTTTGTGGCGTGCCGTGGCGGGACGATGGAAAGCATGGCGCCTGAGCAGTTTCTGTTGGGCGCAAGTCCGAGCGCGCGTTCCGATCTTTATTCACTCGGCGTCTTGCTGTACTGGATTATCGCAGAGAAACCACCATTCGTGCGCTTGTCACCAGGCGAAATTGAGGCGTTCGTGAATCGTGTGCGATCGGATCCGCCGTCACCGATACGATCAGTTGAACCTGTTAGTGGTGTCGTGATGACGCACGCCCAACTGCGGGATCTCAACGCGGTTCTTACTCGCGCGCTCGCCAAAAATCCAGCCGATCGGTTCGTAACCGCAGCCGAGTTCGCGGGTGATCTCGTGCGCCTTCGACTCGGTCAACCGACGAACACAATTCCACCCGGGCTGAGGGCGCCCATCTATCGTTTCGTGCTGCAACACAAAGCTACTGCCTCAGCAGTGTTGGCGGTCGTTTTGATACTAGCGGTCGCCCTGCTATTGGTCTTCGGGTTTGCTGTGAAAGAGCGGGCTGCCAGACTTGCGGCAACAGAGGCACTTGCGCGAAACACGATCCTCGCCGAGGCGATGCGGGGGAACCTGCGCGCGCTTGTCGGCGATTTTGCCGCATTGGGAAACGTTCCGCAACTTCTCGAGTATTGGCCACAGATCTTGGCAGCGTACGAGACCCTCGACGGCCGCGACAGCTTGTCACTCGCGCAGCAGCGCACGGTGTACGCCGAGCAACTCACCAAGGCCGAGCGCGCGGGCGAAGCGATCGAACAACTGCAGGAAGTTACGCGGGTCGTTGGGCTCCTCGATGCGCCGAAGTTTGCGGCGAAAGTGCGGCTTTCACTTGGTTTCGCCCTAGAAGAGGCATTGCGCACCGAAGAAGCGCTAGAGGTCATCGAGGGCGCAATCGCCAACGACCTTCCGGACCTCGACGCCGCGGATGTGACGAATCACCCATGGTTCTTTCACGCCCTCCGAGGGCGACTTCTTTCCAAACTTGGCAGACAGGTCGAAGGCATCGCTGCGATTCGCGAGGCAATCGTGATGCAAGATCGTGCAATTGGCGGAAGGGGTTCCCTCAACGATACGCAAATGCGCGCAGTGCTCGTCGGTGAGTTGATCCGAGCAGAACGAATCAAAGAGGCACTCGTTGAAGGTGATGCGCTCCTCGCCGATATCGAGCGCGGCAGCACCGCTGCGAAGTCGATTGGCGTGGCGGCATGGCGCGAGAAAGTGCGCACGGATCTGTTGCGTTTGCGACTCGAGCAAGCGCCAGAAGCGGAGGCAGCGAGATTGGCGCTGCAGTTGCGTGAGGCGACGCTTCAGTGGCATCGCCTCACCGGGCCGGCCTCAGATAAATTTGACGCGATCAATCGGACTCTTGAGAAGCGCGGCTTCGCGCCGATCACCGAAGCGGATTCCCTCGAGACACGGTAGTTTCGTGCTCCTAGGGCGTGCCGTCTGGAGTCGCGGGCTACGCCTTTTGGCCGCATGACGCCGCACGGCTTGTCGTGTGCACACACCGCCCTCGAGTGACATCTTTTTGATGACCGTTTGCCGCGAGGCGCATGCTGGCGCGGTGGGCGTGCGCGCCCGGTACTCCGCTCTGCGACCTCCATCTGGGCATCGCGCGCGCAGCGGGCGCAACGCTCGCTTCGTTTGGCGACGCGAAGAGTCTGATCGAAGTGTGATCGCGGGCGTGCTTAGTTACACGCGCCCCAGCGATTGAGCAGGAGCGAAATGTCGGCGGCGTCGACGATGCCGTTACAGTCAATGTCAGCAAGCTCGTTCGCCGAGCCCCACGCATTGAGTAGCACCGCAAGATCCGCGGCATCAACGAATCCGTCGCCGCCCGCAAGATCCGCACGACATCCGCCGCCCGGAACGCTCGTCGGATCGGCAGGATCGCTGCATGCTGCGCGCTCATCACCGTCGAGGAAGCCATCGCTATCACGGTCGATCACGCGCATCCCGCTGCCGTTCGGAATCAGGGTGTAGGTCACGGGAACATTCGCCGCCGACAGTGCATCGAACCCACTGATGGATTGCGTCTCGCCGACGCGATCGCTCGTGAAGTTCGTGCCGTTATAGAGGTATCCGCGAACAGCTCCACTGGTGAATGCATGCGCGACGAGCTGCGCTTTCCCGCCCTGCGCGAGGCCGAGCAAGGTGTTTCGCCGCGCCGTGCCTTGCGTTGCGACGCCGCCGACCGTGGTTTGCGCGCCAACCGAAGCGTGCGTGCCGGTGTCCCACGAGAGCATGAACGCTGTGACATCGCGACGCTGCTGATCGCCCGCGGCACCTGCTGCGAAGTTGAAGACTGTAAGTTTGAAGAAGTCGAACAGCGTGGGCACGGCGCCGTCATGCGTGAATCCGAATCCGCGGTTGCGCACTGTGCCCACTTCAGCGCCCGTGAGTTTCTCGTACATGTTTCGGAGTTGCGGCACCTTCATGGCTTGCGGTTCGGCAAGCAGATTTCCGCTGATCAGGCTTGCGTTGGCGCCCGTGCCAGGGACATGGCAGGTCGCGCATTGGACGAAATCGAGATTGCCAGTGAGGAAGAGATTTTCTCCGGTGACCGCATTGCCTCCGAGCAGGCTGGTCTTGAGCGAACCGTCGAGATTGCGATTCGGGTTGGGGCTGAGGGAAATGGTCTGCAGATACGCGCCAAGCCGCGACATCTCCTTCATCGAGAAGTCCTCATCCGCCGCGAGGAGGGAAACTGCAGCGTGGGAAAACTCGGAGAGATCGTTGCGGTCTCCACGCCAGTGAAATGGTTCCGTGCCAGCAATCCCGATGAGCGTCTGCGTCGTCATCGGCCCCTTCATGGGGTGAAAGTTGTTGCAGGCTCCGAGAGGCAGGCCGAGGTTGCACTGTTGATCGAGGATCTTGACGGCACCACTGGGGTCGCCAAGATCCCAGGCGAGCTGATCCAGGCGTCCATCAATGTGGCAGGAGCCGCACGATGCCTGTCCAAGTCCACTCGAGATCTGAGTGTCGAAGAGGAACGGACGGCCGTTCTTCACAACTGTTGGCGTTGGATCGAAGAAGGAGATTTCACTCAGTGGCGCAAGCGACGATTCGGTGATCGCAGAGATCGAACCGCCAAATCGGTTCAGTGTGTAGATTCGTCCGCGCGGGGCATCGAGCACGACGCCGGTTGGGCCCTCACCCGTCGTGCATCGACCAAGCCGAGCGAAGTTGGCGAGATTGAACGCGATGAGATTGGAAGATCCAAGACCGGTTGCATAGCCACGGGTTCCGTCAGCGCTCACCACGACACCGCGCGGGTCGCCAAGCGACGCCACTCGTTGATCGGCAGGGATGCTCGCCGCTGCGTAGGTGAGATGCGGATTGAGATCACCACGCGCACTTGGAGTCAGCGCGCCGCCAGCGGGGAACACAGCTCCTTCGCTCCGTACAAAGATGCCGCGCACATTCGGTTCAAATCGAATCTCGTTTTTTGCTTCCGCGCCGATGACGACGACGCGTCCGTCCGCCGCTGTTGTGATCGCCATGGGCGTGGACATCAAGCCCTTGGCGTAGGTCGTTGCGAGTGAATTCGCATCGATGATCGCCATGTCATTGCCGTGCAAACTCCAAGTGACTGCTGCGCTCCAGTCTTTCTGATTCACATCACGCCACGCGCCAGCGGCATCCTTGCGCACGATCATGCCTGCTTTCGGTGCGGCGGGATTCCCTGCGGCGATCGGCGGAACAAAGGTGGTTCCGACATTGGGCGGTGGGTTCTGATCGTTCGCGTACGGGTTGACGCTCGAACTCACAACGGTTTCCGGAATGATCGTCGTTTCATTGCCGCTGTCGAAGATGGCGGCAAAGACGCGTGTTCCGTCAGTCGCAAGTGCGCGTGGATCATCTCCGTTGATCGCGACCGTCACGGGCGCGGCGAGCAGGTTGCTGGGTGAAAACACTTCGAGGCGATTCAATTGCGAGACGCTCACGAACGCGCGCTGCGGAGATCCAGCAAAGACGACATCCGCAGGTTCGTCACCTGTGAGTAGCGTCGCGGTCACACTCATCGTCGCGAGATCAACGACACTCACCGAGTCGGAAATGTGATTGACAACCCATACCTCGTTCGAGGTTCGCGCTCGAACCGAGACTGGATCGAGTCCAACCGGGATAGAACCAACGAGTGTGAGATAAGGCGCAGCGCTTGAGACGGCGAAGACTTCGAGCTGCGCGTCGACCGTGTTCACCGCGAGCAAGCGAGTGCCGTCGGGCGTGAGTTCCAAGGGATGCACATGTGGACTCTCGAAGTGCACGAATTGCTGTGCGAGCAACTTGCTCGTGAGCACGAACATGCTGCATGTCGAGAGGAGAATCGCCGTCGTATCGTTTGAGCGCTTCAGGGGTGCCATCAGAGTCTCCAAAGGTGGGTTGGACGAACACTCCTCACCGACACGCTGCCCCCGTACCGAGACGGAGCAAGTGAAGTTCAGTAAAAGAGTGGAGTTTTTCGAGGAGAGCTTTGCCCCTCGCTCACGGGACGAACACGGCAACGGCAAGAATCACGCCAATGGTCACGATGAAGGGCAACTTCGCGAGTGACCCAAGGACACGGCCGACAGCGGCACCAAGCGCGGGCTTCAAAGATTCATGTGCCCGTTTGCGCGCGAGGAGTTCGCCAACAAGCGCTCCGAGGGCCGCACCCACGCCGGCCCCAAGAAGTGTTCCTAGTGGCGGTACTGGAAGGAATATGGTCCCTGCGAGTGCACCGAACGGTGACCCCGCGATGGCGCCGACGATGCCGTACTTCGACGCTCCAAAGCGCTTCGCTCCTAGTCCGCCAAGCGCGCTTTCGACAAACTCGCCCGCGACTCCTACGAAGGCGCATGCAATGATCGTGATCGGGTGGAACACAAACGGCGAGCCTGATGGAAGCCAAAGGCCTTGAGCGAGGTCCACGATGACCGCGAGCGCGATGAGGATCCATCCGCCCGGGATTCCGAGCAGGCTCGCGAGTATGAAGAGGCACGCCGTGAGCGAGAAGCACACCGCGACGAGCATGTGCGCGATAGAACTTGGAGTCATCATCGCCCGCGCTCCGTGCCGTTCGAAAGCACCGTGAGGGTGCAATCCATGTTCTCGCACTCAATGCGAATGCGCTGCGACGCGCAATCGTCCCATTGCACTTGGTACTCGCCGTCTGCGCATGCTTCTGCGCTCCCGCGCCGAAGGAGAGACACGGTGCCCCGATCTCGGTCGAGGACCACGGGCTCGGAGATGGTCAAGTAGCGTTCTCGGTGCAGCGGGAGGCGCTCCAATCCAACCGTCGTTTGGGCAGGGAGGAGGTCCGGGCGGTGTGCGATGCGATAGGTCGGCACCGTGGCCGCGTCGGGTTCGCTCGGCACACGGTCTGCGATGAGGAGGTCGAAGTGCGACCCTCCATCCGCTTGGCGGTGCAGCAGTAACGCCGCCGGAAATGACTGTTTTTTTGGGTTGAGGCCGAGACTCGCCACGCGCGCAGATTACTCGACGGCGGGGGGAACTTCACCTCCCCCTCCGCACTTCTCGCGCGTATCATCTGCCCCGTTCCCCATTCCATTCGAGGTGTTCTGATGAAACTTTCCATGCATTCGTTCTCATGCTTCGCGGTTCTTTCGACATCGATTCTGCTCGCATCCGGTTGCGCGCAGCAGCGCCCGATGGTGACGGCGAAAGCGGAAGCGGATCACGCATTTCGATACGGCGATTACGCCAAAGCAGCGCCCGCGTATCTTGAGATCATCGAGCAGTACCCTGGTGATGCGGATGTTGATTTCCGATACGGCGTTTGCCTCGCGAAACTTGGGAACTACCGCGAAGCGCGTATGTATGTCGAGGCGGCGGCTGCTGCAGAACCGAAAAACTTCGAAGTGACCGCAGGCTTGGCGGAGGTCTACTTCCAACTGCACGACACGCAGAAGCTTGTCCAACTCTTGCAGGATCGAGGCGACTCGATGCAGAGCCAGCAGTCTTTCCTCCTGCTTGCCGATTATGGAGTGCGGCTGAATGACCCCGATATCGCGACGGCTGCCGTGAATCGCGCCATCGTGCTCAGTGGCGGACTTGATGTTGCGCCATACCTCAAGGCAGCGGAGGTCGCCGCAAGCGTTGGAGAGTTGCAACTCGCGCAGCGACGGCTTCGACAGGCGTACACGATTGATAAGAAGAATCAAGCGGTGCTCCAAGGCCTCGCGGAGTACGGCATCGCTGCAGAGCTGACCACTGGACTTCCTCCGATCGATTGAGTTGGGAGAGGCGGCGCTGCGCAAGCTCAACGCAATTCCCCACGACCGCGACTCGCGGACAACGATGTCGAGCCCTTCTCCCGCACTCCTCGCGCTGTTCGCAGTTCTCGGAGACCTTGTCCGCGTGCGCATGCTGCGGCTTCTTGAGCGTGAAGAGCTTGGGGTGGGTGAAGTTGCCAAGTGCGTGCAGTTACCGCAGGCGACGGTGAGTCGTCATCTCAAAGCGCTGCACGACGCAGGCTTTATTCGCAAGCGCGCAGATGGACCGGCGTCTCGTTATCGCATGCAACCCGAGTTACTTGAACCCTTCGCGCGTGATGCATGGGCGCTTGTGCGGAGGGCGCTTGATGGAAGCGCCAACGATGCTGACGATCAGATGCGCTTACTCGCAGTGCTGCGACATCGTCGTACGGATGCCAAGAGTTTCTTCGGTCGAGTCGGGGGAACATGGAGTGCACTCCGAGGCGAACTTTTCGGCGACCGATTCAGTGCGGATGGGCTTCATGCGTTTCTTCCCGCAGATTGGTCAGTCGTGGATCTTGGTTGCGGCACAGGAGAACTCGCGTCAGAGCTCGCGCCGCTTGTGAAGCGCGTCGTGGCGATTGATCGCGAAGGCGCGATGTTGGAAGCCGCTCGCGCGCGACTACGAGAGTTTCCGAACGCCTCGGTGCGACACGGAGATTTCTTGACTGGTGAAGGCTGCGGCCGAGCTGGGGCATTCGACGCAGCGACCATGTCACTCGTGCTTCATCATGTGCAAGATCCAGCGGAAGCCCTGCGGCGTGCGGCGCGGATGTTGCGCAAAGGCGGTCTGCTTCTCGTCATCGACATGGTGGAGCATGAGCGAAGCGAGTACCGAGCGACGATGGGTCATCATCATCTTGGATTCAGTGCGAAGCGAATGGAATCGCTCGCCCGCGCGGCGAAACTTTCGCTTCGTTCGTACCGTGTGCTCAGGCCGGGCGTTGGCGCGAAGGGGCCAGGCCTCTTCGCGGCACTGCTGGGAACTGGCTGACGATTTCTCGCTCGGGCAATGCGCCGTTACTTCGTCTTCGATGCCGCATCGAGCATCGCCGCGAACTTTGCGGGATCTGCGCGAACGCCTGAAGCGCAGCCTGGGCAGCAAAGGTGATACGCACGATTCTGGACAACGACCCATGCGCCATCGCCTTCGATCGGCTTGCCGCTGATCACGCAAGTCTTGAGTGGATAGGACGCTTTCTGTGCATCGATCACGAGTGACTCCCACTCCTTCGCGCGCTTGGCGGAATCGTTGCCGAAGCGAACAGCGCATTTCTTGCAACAGACCTTGTACACGCGGTTCTGGTAGACGACGCTCTTGGCGCTCTCATCAAGCACTTCGTCGCGCATCATGAAGCAGTTCTTCAGCGGGTATGCGGTGGCAGGGGTCTTGAGGATCTCGGCGTGGACCTTCGCGAGAGCCCCGGCAGGGTTCGCCTTGAAAGCTTCGACGCACTCGGTGCTGCAGCACTTGATTTGTGTGCCATCGAGCGCACGGTCTTTCATGCCGTCGAGCACGACCGTCGTCGACTCTGCTGGCAAGGCCTTCGCGCACGAAGCGCATACGGTGAGCGTGTAAGGATCGCCGAGGTAATCCCCAGCCCCGCGCCCGACTGGCGTGCTCGCGGCGAGGTTGGCGAAGGCGGCGGTGGCTCCGAGGAGCAAAATGGAGAAGATCTTTGAGGTGCGCATAGGGGTAGGTGCGGCGAAGGGTAGTCGCCTAGACTATATTTCCGTTCATCCGATGAACGGATATAGCGTCGAACATCGAGCGACGGACTCCAGTTCCCGATCGCTCCACGAAGGAATCCTCATGCCCTCCGCAACCATGACTAGCAAGCGTCCATCTCTCTCGAAGCCAGCCCCGAAAGCCGCGGTCGCAGCACAAGCGACCGTGCCAACCTTTATGAACACAGGGCTTCCGCTCGACGGAAGCATCCCGTTCAAGGTGCGCGATATGTCCCCCGAGACGATTCGTTTCGGTCGCAAGGAAATCGAACTCGCGGAGCATGAAATGCCAGGGCTCATGGCCATTCGCGAGAAGTTCAAGAATCGCAAGCCGCTGAAGGGCGCGCGAATTTCTGGCTCATTGCATATGACGATTCAGACTGCGATGTTGATTGAGACTCTTCAGATTCTTGGTGCAAAAGTTCGTTGGGCCTCGTGCAACATCTTCTCCACGCAAGATCATGCTGCGGCTGCGGTCGCGGCAGGTCGGGGCGGGAGCGCAGAAAACCGCAAGGGCATCGCGGTCTTTGCGTGGAAGGCTGAGACGATTCCGGAGTACTGG
>SXUI01000048.1 GCA_005790605.1 Planctomycetia bacterium
AAGCTGAGCTACACCCCGCACGATGCGACAAGGGCTGCTTGGCGCAAAGCGAAGTTGACGAGGATACACGGCAATCTGCCCATCATCAAGCGGTCGAGTCGGAAACGCGACTACCCTACGCCCATGCAAAATGGCTTTGAGGCGCTTGGACTGTGTGCGGAGCTCGTCGCTGAGCTCAATTCGCTCGGCTATGAGGAGCCGACTCCTATTCAGGCGTCGGCCATCCCGCCATTTCTCGCGGGCAAGGATCTTCTTGGGCAGGCAGCAACCGGAACCGGCAAGACGGCGGCTTTCGCGCTTCCACTCATTCACCGCGTTGCGTCGACGAAACCTGCAGCGCATAAGCCGCTTGTTCTCGTGCTCGTGCCAACGCGTGAGCTCGCCGTGCAAGTCTCAGAAGCCTTCCATCGATACGGTCGAAGCCTCCGCCTCAGCGTCGCGCCGATCTATGGCGGTCAAGACTTTTATCGACAGACGATTGCACTGAAGCGTGGTGCGCATGTTGTCATTGCGACGCCAGGTCGCGTGCTCGATCACATGCGCCGTGGAACGATCGACCTCGCGGATTTGAAGTCGGTCGTGCTTGACGAAGCAGACGAAATGCTCGACATGGGATTCGCGGAGGATCTTGAAACGATTCTCGAGGCGACGCCCGAGGTGCGACAGACAGCGCTCTTCTCCGCCACGCTTCCGCCGCGCATCGCTGGTATCGCTGAACGACACCTGAAGGATCCTGCGCGCATTCTCATTCCTCGAGATGCGAGCAAGAAGGGTTCGGTTCCAAAGGTTCGTCAGACTGCGTATGTTGTTCCTCGCGCACACAAGGTCACTGCGCTCGGTCGCGTGCTCGATCTCGAGTCGCCAACGCTTGCGCTTGTGTTCTGCCGCACGCGCATCGAAGTCGATGAACTCGCCGAGCGTATGGTTGGTCGCGGGTACCGGGTCGAGTCGATTCACGGCGGGTTGACGCAGAACACGCGAGATCGCGTGATCAAGAAGGCGCGCGCGAACGAACTTGATCTTCTCATCGCTACCGATGTGGCGGCG
The DNA here is from genome assembly GCA_005790605.1 of Planctomycetia bacterium. Taxonomy (GTDB): domain Bacteria; phylum Planctomycetota; class Phycisphaerae; order Phycisphaerales; family SM1A02; genus F1-140-MAGs142. The sequence continues at coordinate 1,048 of SXUI01000048.1, forward strand.
CGAGGCATTGACATTCCGCATGTCTCGCATGTTGTGAACTTTGATGTCCCAAGTTCGCCAGAGTCGTATGTGCATCGCATTGGTCGGACCGGTCGCGCGGGCCGCGAGGGTGTCGCAATCACACTCGTCGAATCGCGCGAGTATCGACTCATGCGCAACATCGAGGCGCTGACACGAACCAAGATCGAAGTTGCAACCGTGCCTTCGCCTATGGATGTGAAAGCTCGTCGGCTTGACCTCACGAAGGGTGCGCTCCGTGACGCGATCGCGGGCGGGGGACTCGAGAGCTATCGTGCGGTCGTGGAGTCGCTCGGCCAGGAGTTTGACATCATGGATGTCGCGGCAGCTGCTGTGCGTCTCTCGCATGAAGCGTCGCAGGGTGACGCAGCGCATGAGGACGATGTGCACATTCCAACGCCACACGGCGCGCCGCGACCACAGCGCAGCGAGCAAGCGCCACGCGCTGAGTACGCCCCGCGAAGCCAACCAGAATCGCGCGTCGCTGCGCCGCCGCGATCAAGTGCTCCATCACGCGCGCCAAGCGCGCAACCACAGCATCACGCATTTCCAACTGCGGGTCCCCAAGGCGCAAAGTTCGCGCCGAAGGTAGAAGCGAAGCCGCTGGCTCCCGCACCGAGCAAGCCCGTCACGAAGCCATCGGTGAAGCCGGCTGCAGCGGTGAGTGCTGCGCCGCGCGTTGAAGCGAAGAACAAGTCACGGGACAAGGTCGAGGGCAATGACGCACGCGGCCGCAACGAGCACGATCTTGTTCGGGTGTACATCGGTGCCGGCAAGAAACTCGGAGTCCGCGCGGCTGATCTTGTGGGTGCCATAGCGAATGAGGCCCGAGTGAACGCTCGCGGCATCGGTGACATTGAGATCGCCGATGGTTTTTCCCTCGTTGAACTTCCTGCACGAGACGCTGACCGCGTGGTTGAGGCGCTCAAGGGCGCAACGCTTCGCGGAAAGAAGGTCACGGTGCGGATTGATGATGGTCGTGGGCGTAGTTGACGATCCGCGATGCTAGGTAGCGTGATCTCGCATTGATCTCATGAGGCAGCACACGACGCCGCGCCCGCGCCTCCCACATCGCGACCCACTCGCGGGAGCGGCGGCGTAGCGATGGACGCGGAGGCGCGAGTCATTCTGCCCCGAGGTTCCGTCAGGATGCGATGGGACGATCTCGCGTTTGTGCATTGGCGCGCCGATGCAGCACAGATTGAGGCGCTCTTGCCGCCGTCACTCGAAGTTGACGAGTTTGATGGAACTGCGTGGATCGGGCTCGTGCCATTCACAATGCGTGGGACAGCGTTCTCCAGTGGTGGACGCATTCCATTCGCAAGCGATTTCCTCGAGTGCAATGTTCGGACCTATGTTCGTTCACGCGCGGTCCATGGCGTGCCGGGCGAGCCGCAGCGAGGCGTGTGGTTTCTCTCGCTCGATGCGACGAGTCTCGCGGCAGTGCTCGGCGCGCGAATGCTCTGGCACCTTCCATATCTTTGGAGTCGCATGCGCGTGCGCGCAGAGTCGCGTAGAGACGATGGCGGCGAGGAGTATCGCGATTACGCTGTGCGGCGCAGATTCGGCGGTGCGAGCGGGAGCATCCATTGGACCCGCCACGAGTTGATCGCGCAAGATCAGGTGCACGCACTCGAGAGGTTTCTGACTGATCGCGACCGACTTTTTTCTTACGACGGAAAGCGTACATGGGTCAGCATCGTGCGCCACGAGCCATGGCCGCTCCACCGAGCGACGCTCCATCATGTCGACACATCGTTAGTGAAGGAGCGGGGCGTCGATCCGATTGGAGAACCCATCCTCTGCGCGACACCAGGCGTAGACGCGATTGGCGAACCGCTCGTGCCACTCTTCGCCCCAATTGTGTTCTTCGACGGAGAGTGTGCGTTCTGTCACCGATCCGTGCAGCGATTGATGAACCTTGATCGACATCGAAGACTTAGATTCGCGCCGCTGCAGGGCAAGACTTATGCAAACCTCACCGTGACGCCACGCCCTGACGCGGCGGCGCTCTCATCCATAGTGTTTCTCGACGAGAAGGGCGCTTGGACTCACAGTGACGCCGTAATCCGCGCACTACGAACTTGCGGAGGACTAGGCTCGCTCGCGGCGTTTGCGCTGTGGGCGGTACCGAAGTGGTTCCGCGACGGACTGTACCGCGCGACTGCAAGGCGACGTGATCGCGAGGAAACCTGTGATGCGCGACTTGCTCGCACCGCCGATGAAGAGGCGCGGGTGCTTGATTGAAGGCGGGCGTGGGAAGAGTCACCGCGGGCTGACTTGCGGTTGAGCCAACTCTCTTCCCATGGTCAACCCGGGCCGACTCGGCTGCGAATCGGGTTCTCTGACGGTAGAGTGCCTAGGTGCGCGGCGCATCGTGCTCGGTTGTTTCGGGATTCGTTTTTTGAAGGAAGATTACTCATGGGACTATTTGATAAATTGGCGAAGGCGGCCGCTGACTTGCAAGCGAAGCAAACGCAGGTAGCTCAAAAACTCGTTGGGGGCACAGGCATCAATGATGGGAGTCCTCAGTGGCGCTGCTAGCAAGGACACAGGAGCCCTCGGACTGACTCCACAAGAGAAGGTGGAGATTGACGAAGTACTTTCCGGCGCACGCCGCGAGTTGTCACCCGACCTGAGGCTCGCTCGCGAGCAGCGGCTGGAAGCAGTGCGCGGGACCTCCATGACCGGGCTCGCTTGGTGCTCTCGTTGCACACGCGTACACGCTGGCGAGCAAGCGGTGGGGGGCTACTTGATTCGATGGCTGGACTTGTGACGAGCCGGAACTACCGTTGTGACGCGTTTGCCTTTCCTGAGTTTGAGAGTCATTGCGTTGAATGCGCACTGCAGCTTGGAGCGAAGATTCCATGTGCTATCAGCGGAGAGTTGTTTCACCCAAGGCTTGACAGTTCGGTCCGTGAGTTTGGTCACACCATAATGGCCCCTGCTGTCGAGGCGTTGATGAAAGAAAACGCGGTGCTCAGCGCCGATCGTTCGTTGCGTCCGCTGACTGCACTAGAGGCTGAAGTGGAGGTCAGTGTCGCCCAGGCAAAAAAGTTGTTTAAGGAGTGTCCCGTAGATATCAAACCTCGGACCTTTTTCATCTCGGTTCCCAATCCACATTGGATCCTTGGTCACTATGTGCGATTCCGCGCGGAAGTGATCGGCCTCGAGTCTGCCGCGGGAGGGTACGACGCGGATGGCACGTATTACGCAAGGGTTGACCATGAGGCGTTCCAGATAAAGGTGTTGCAAGGTCGGCTTGAGTTCGACATGGCTGTGGATCCCGCGCATTTTTCTGCTGAGCGAGCCAGCGCCGCGGGTGCCGCGTTTACCGGTGCGATTAGCGGTGGTGCGCACCGAGCAAGTTGGGGAATGAGCAAGAAGACGGTCGCGGCGGGTGCCGCTTATGGCGCCTTCCAAGGACTAATGGCGGCTGGCGAGGAGCAACGGCGAGCCGATGCAGCCCGCGATCAAGCCATCGTTGCCTATGCGACACAAACATTCGAGACGCTTAGCCAAATCGCAAACTCCAATCTCGCTGCCACGCGACCACCGATCTTAGATGATGCCGGGAAGATGCCGGCTCGCGCACGGATTTCGTCTTGGCCCGCAGGTGTGAGTGTTGGACGGGCTGCGGAGAAACTCGCGAATTCACCGATCGGATAGCGAAGAGCGCCCAAGTGGGCGTTTTCTCGAGCGTCGGAGTGGATGCGCGCCGAGCGTCGGTGATGCGAAGCGCACGCCCTTTGGGTCAATGTTTTTCCTCCGCGCCCAGTATCTTCAACCCGCTTGGGCATACACCCCTCATCGCGGCGCGCCACGCCACTATCTTCAACCTCGTGGCGGGTCTTCGTGACGCTCCGAGTAGCGTCAAAACCGACGGCAAAAAAAACGACGCAAAATCCGACGCATTCAAGTCGCAAAACACGACGCAGCACCCGACCGCGCCCGATCGCATCGGTTCGCGACCATCGTCAGCACCCACGCGTTTGACCGCGCTCTTGCAACGCCTCGCGATCGAAACGACGCATGCGATCCTTGGCCGCACGGACAACCATGGAGCAGCAGCGCGCGCTCGACGGAGCGAGGAATGGGTACGGATTGCACACAAGCAAGACCCAGCGTGCCTTCTTCGCGCGAATGCCGATTCGAAAGCGAATCCTCGAACTCATCAAGGACCGCTCGGAACGGGGTCACGGAGCGACAAATCTGTGCTTCGTAAGGCTCCGATAACGCGATCGGCGTCCCCAAGTTTCGCGAAGAGTCGCCACGGATTGAATGTGAAATCACGCCATGGTCGGCGCCCATCCACGCGCTGGCTTCGTGCGTTCTCTTCATGTGCAAAGCACTTCCATTCCGTGGTTTAAGAATCGACTAGAGAGAGATAGATGGATATCGATGTGCACGTCCCGCCCACGAGTTCGCGGTGAACATAGAGGCACGGAGGTCCCCAATCTCTTGCTCAAGCATTTGGATGATTTCATTTCCGTGCTAACCTCCTCTATTCCTTGTTCGGTCGAACTGTTCTAGATTAGTTTTCGGCCAGCGGACTCTGGAGCTGTGTTGTGCTCGGATTCGTTCAGCCTCGCGTGGATTTCGCTCCGACTCCGGTCGCTCTAATCTCGTTAGGAAGCAGATTTATGGCATACGATTCTCATCCCCTATTGTCTACTCGCTCACTCTGGACCCTCGCCGCGATTCCCTTTGTGTCGGTCGTGGCTCCCGCCATATCGTGGGCGGACATCATCGGGTACTACAACAGCCCGACTTCGTTTTCCGTATCGATTACGGGAATGCCAGATCTTGATCAGTGTCGGATCTTGCTTCCCATGGACGGCAGCGGTCGAAGTGGAGGCATGTACTGCGTCCCAACTGCGAACGCCAACCTCTTCGCCTACGCAGCGAATCACGGATTTCCGGAACTCGTGCCTGGGCCGGGGAACTGGCAAGCGCAATCGAATTTTACGACAGGCACCTATACGATCGCCGCTGTCGGATTCCAGATGGACACAGATCCAATTCTTGGCACCTCAAGCGGCGCGTTCAGTGGGGCGACCGAGTTCGTTGCTACATACGTTGAGAAGGATAGATTGTGCGTACAGTATGTTTACTCCTACTACCCTGATACGTGGCTGCGCCTTCATGACATTGCTCAGCAAGTCGCGCTCGGGGGCATCGCGTCGATGGCTTACGGTCGTTACACCATCACAGGGGTGACGAGCGGGGTCTATACGCTCGATATCAATGCATCGGGAGCGCTCAAGCGCAGCGGGGGGCATGCGATGACATTCGAAAGCGCGGCTCCGAGTGCGCCTTTCGCAGACTTTTTCCTCCACACGCGCGATCCGGCTAAGCCGGACTCAGCGGATGCGTCGCAGTCGGTGTTTGAGTCCACGACCACCGATGTCTTCGCGCTGACGCTTCAAGAGAGCGGGGAGCGCTCGACATTCACGGCCGACACTATGTATTGGGATCCGTCAAGTACATCCGGTACGGTGCGATTGATTGATGCCGCGCAAGTTCTCCGACCCTGCGGAGCGCTGCGTTTTTCAAACGGGGGAGGTATCTACTCGCTGACGCAGCTCGTGCCGTGGTCCTTTGGCCGCGTGCCGCCGGCGGTCACATTGACTGGTTCAGTCTTTGGCATGGAAGACCTTGCATACAGCGCGGATTCGCGCGAGGCATACGCGCTCGTAAACACCTCTCCGACGAGTGGCGCAACGCAATTGCGCCGGATCAACCTCGCGAGTGGCCAGCAGCAGGTCGTTGGCAGCTCTTCAAGCCTTCGCGGCGTCGTCGTCGGGCGGGATGGACGCGTCTACGCACACGACGGAACTTCAATCTTTGCCTACAAGGCAGATGGCACTCCCGCTGCCGCGCCTGTCACTCCCATCGGCGCGCCTTCGGCAATCGCGTACGACGACCTGCGTGATCGTGTCGTGGTCCTCAGCGTCGCGCGCCGATCGGTAACCGCCTTCAACAAGGCGCTCGCGCCAATCGCGGAGGTAGTCATTCCAGCCGCGATTCGAGTGGCGGGTCAAGGATCGGTCGCTGTCTCGCCGGAAGACGGGACAGTGTTTTTCGTTACGTCGGGGAACAATTCGCTTGGCGCGGTCGGCCCAGGCATGGCTGCGGCGGAAGTTTCACTCTCGGCAGTTGCAGGGGTGACCGCTCCCCAGCGCGTCGCATGTGGCGATGCTGGACGCGTGTGGATCACTTCGCAGGGCTTCGTTCGCGCGCTCACGCGGGAAGATGGCGGACATTGGATGCAGGATCCATCGTCGCCATTCCATCTCATGCTCGATCAAGGGCCGCTCGCGATCATGCGAAGTCGAACCAACTTTGATCCGGCGCGGCATACTGGGCCTGGTTGGAACAACGTTGACCCGACAGAGGAAGTTGGGCTTGGGACGCCGATTGCCGATTGTGTTGCAGATTTGAACGATGACGGCCATGTCGATGGAGCCGATCTTGCGGTGTTGCTTGATAACTGGGGCGATCATCCGGAATTGAATGCCGTGACGATTTCATTCGATTACGTCGCCCGCGGCGCGGGAAGCTGGGCATCCGATCTTGCGCTCGTCATCGACGATGGCGTGCACCCAACCGTTGGATGGGGCGGCTACGACTCTGTGCTGGGCGCAGCAATCGACGCGGGCAACTGGCCCTTCTACGGCGCAGGATCCGCCGCGAGCGGACATTACTCTGCGACAGTGCCGCTGCCTGCGGGAGCCGTGCTTTCGGGCGGAGGTTCGTGGTCGGCTACCGTCGGAAATGGGTGGGCCGGATCGCCCACCGTGCAGTACAAGAATGTTCGTGTTGAGCCAGCGGGTATCGCCATGCCCTCGCTCGTCTTTGTCGGCGATCAGACATCTGCAGGTCTGCAATCGACCAACAGGCCTTTCGCGACGACAGTCATCGCGGGGGACATCAATTCCGACGGGGTGGTTGACGGCGCGGATCTCGGAGCCTTCCTCAATGCGTGGGGTGCGTGCCCGGGATGAGCAGTTGAGCCCAGAGCGAATCTATAGGGCGTGCGTGGAATGGAGCCAGGTCCGTTCGCGTCGTGTCATGGATGCGCCTCGCGACTTGTAGGATGCTCGATGGCTAACACTCAAGCAGGGCGATGTTTCTTTGCCGGCGAAAGTCTATGACGCGGAAACCGGTTTCATGCCTAGGAGAGCTCACACCATGCACTCCCCACAAAATGAAAAAACGAAAGAGTCGGCGCGACTGATCCCCGAGTCCGAGCTCGCTGAGGCGCACAAGCATGCTTCACTACTGTTTGATCTAGACGCGCGAGTCGAGGCGTTGTCAAAGATTTCTTGCTCGTACTTTTCGATCGGGAAGGTGACTGAAGGGATCTCGATTGGGGAGGAGATCGCATCACTCGCAGCGCGGGGCTTGCTGCCAGAGCGAGGCTCAGAAATTCTGAGCAAGCTGCTTGATCATGCCCTTGGCGTGACGCGTGCGCTCGATTGCCTGCAGCCGTTGCTTGCCGTCGCCGAACTCGCCTTCTTCCGCAACTTAAGCAATCTTCGTGAGACATACCCGCATCTAGGCCCTCGCACGGTTGATTCGGTGCGGAACGCTTGTCTCACGCATCGCTCGTTGAAAAAGGCACTTGTCCCTGTGCTTGCCATTCAGATTGCCCAGGATCCAAACCGAGCACTGCAAGTGATGCACTGGTGCCCCGATGAAGGTGTGGAACAGACGGCCCTCGAGCGGTTGCGAGATTGCGCACGGTTGGAGGAAGCGTTGGACTATCTCTGGTTGCGCGTAGATGAGGAATCCGCTTCTGCCGCGTCGCTCCAGCCTTGCACGGAGGCGATCGCTGTGCTTGCCTCTGACCGTTGCAGCGCGAAGCGATATGGCGATGCACTTGCGCTCGTATCCAAGCTAGCCGAGGGGCGACCGACGATGGCGCATGCCTGCGCGAGCGTGTTGCTCAAGAATCTCGAACAACTCTGCAAACATGACATAAGGCTTGGGTTGCGCTCGCTCGACTTTCTAGATCCATGGCATTTGAACCAAGCAAAGCCAATCATGAGCGCTGCGATTGCGGGGTTAGCTGGAAAAGGCGATCTCCAGTTTCTTGATGAAGCGTTCAAGTTCATTGGGACGGAGGGGATGCAAACGGTGTCCGACGAGTTGTTCAACGCACAAGATTTCGATGGCGCTGAATCTGCCGCGAGCCGGATGGAGTCCCCAGAACGAGCCAAGATGCTTGCGCGAGTGTTTGTGGCAAAGCGAGATTTCGTTTCGGCCGTTGGCGCCATCAAAGCGTGGATCGAATACGAACCGAATCCGGGTTGGCGCGGGCGTGACTTGGACGAGGCGCGGGACTTGTTGAATCAAGCCCTCCAACGCGCTCTCGAGGTTGGTGACAGAGACTCGATCGAGAAACTCTTGGCTCTCGGAGCAATGGAATCCGTACTTCAGCAAGCGGATCTCGCGCGAGGCCACTTTGCCTTCCTTTGTGCTGCAGTGGCGAGCCAAGACGCGAAGGAAGTGATGGTCCGCTGGAAGAACTCGTGCCGACACCTCTGGCTTTCGCCACGGGAGCACTTCCATAGCGACGGCTGCAACGCGCTTGATGCGGCTTCGATGGCGGCTTTCGCTGTTTCCGGTTCGATGAACGAGCGTGAACTCGGTCAAGCGTCCAACCGCGTCGCTGAGTTCGTCGCTCGATGGCTATTGGGAGGCGCTGACCTTGACGGCGGATTCGTCGTTGCTCAGGCGATTTGGAGCCGAGAACTGCTTCTCGATTTCTTGATCGGCGAACTGAGATTGGTTGCTGACTCCGGGAACACGCTGCGCACGAAATTCATGCTCAACAAGGCAGAAGATCTCGCGCGGAAATCAAACGACTTTCCGGCGCTGGCCGTTCTCGGAAACCTCTCCATAAGGCTTGGTGGCACGGAGCGCGGAAGGACCTTGACCCTCGAAGCGCAAAAGCTTGAGGAGCAGCGACGGCTAGCCGACCTAGAGGAGGAGCGTCGACGGATGGACGATGACGACTAAGCAAACGCGACCCCTACGGCGCGCGCTTACACACGCGGTGCGTCGCACGAAGAGGGAGCGGCAAAATGGGCGAAGTAGGATTCGAACCTACGAAGGC
>SXUI01000049.1 GCA_005790605.1 Planctomycetia bacterium
ACGACTACAATTCTGTCCTGTCGGTGAGATAAGATGAGGTTAAAAGCTCTAAAACCATGAATGCAGAGGATCCTGGCACTTTTGCATTGTGGTTAGGACGCTTGCTTGCGGTGTGCAAGGTCGCGAACACCAAGTGGCCCGTTTCGGCGGCGCGAATGGCCGCTTCGATGGTCTCGAGGTCTCGCATTTCGCCGACGAGAATGACATCGGGGTCAGAACGCAAGACGCGTCGAAGCGCCTCGGAGAAGGTCGGAACATCGCGTCCCACTTCGCGCTGATTCACCACCGACTTCTTGTGGTAGTGGTAGTACTCGATTGGATCTTCGATCGTGACAATGTGACGGTCGTACTCCTCGTTGATAAAGTTCAACATCGTCGCAAGCGTCGTTGACTTTCCCGATCCAGTTGGACCGGTCACGAGAAAGAGTCCACGCGGCCGGCGGCAAAGATCTTGCACGATCTTGGGCAGGCCGATTTCCTCAAAGGTCAGCAGGCGATTCGGAATCAATCGCAACACCATCGAGATGTCGCCGCGCTGGCGGAAGATGGACGCGCGAAAACGCGCGGCTTGACCGAACGCGAAACCGAAGTCCGTTCCACCGACTTCAGCGAGTTCCTGCTGGTTCTTTTCAGGCGTGATGGACTTCATCAACGCCGTGCAATCGTCGGAGTCGAGGACCTTGGTCGCGAGGCTCTTCAACTTGCCGTGCAAGCGAATAGTCGGCGGGCGTCCGATCGAAATGTGGAGATCGGATGCGCCGTTGCGCACGATGGTGTCGAGGAGGCGGTCAATCTGGATAGTGGACATAGCGACCTATTTTTTGAGACCTATTCGTTTGAACCTGTCTTGCAGCCTAACTCTCGATGGGAGGCGAGAACCTCTATCAGTATGGAGCCAATTCAATCATCGAGCGAACCCGACCCAACGACCTCGTTCGGATCGAAACCGTCCATCTGCGCGAAGTTTGCGACCTCCTCTGGGGTCGTGTCGCCCTTCAGAATCTTGCGCTTGCCATCAAACACGAGGCTTCGCATTCCACCACGGATCGCGGCCGTGCGAATCTTGGAGACACTTGAACGACCAAACGCCAAATCTCGGAGTTCGGCATTCATAATCATCAGTTCGAAAATGGCCTTTCGACCTCGGTAGCCAGTGCTATCGCAGTTCGCACAACCGACGGGCTTCTGAATGTTGCCGAGCGCGCGTTCTTCCTCAGAAATGCCCACCAAACGCAGGAGTTTCGCGTCTGGGGTTGGGTTCGCCGCGCGGCATTTCGGGCACAGCATGCGAACGAGTCGCTGCGCCATGACCGCTTGAATCGCGCTCGCGACAAGGAAGGGCTTCACGCCCATGTCAATGAGACGCGTAATCGCACTTGGCGCATCGTTGGTGTGGAGCGTCGAGAACACGAGGTGTCCGGTGAGCGCTGCCTGGATCGCGATATCCGCGACTTCACGATCTCGAATTTCACCCACGAGGATGATGTTGGGCGCCTGACGCAACATGGAGCGAAGAATCGCTGGGAATGTCAGGCCGATCGAGTCGCGCACCTGCACCTGGTTGATGCCCTTGAATGCGTATTCAACGGGATCTTCCGCGGTGATGATCTTCTTGTCCGGACGGTTGAGCGTGTCAAGCGCGGAGTAGAGCGTTGTCGTCTTTCCCGAACCCGTCGGGCCAGTGACGAGGAAGATCCCGTTGGGGCGACGGATGATCTTGTTGAAGATCTCAAGATTGTCCTGTTCGAATCCAAGATTCACCAGACCGATACGCGCGCTATCAGGCCGGAGAATACGAAGCACGATGCTTTCGCCGTGCACTGCTGGGCACGCGCTGACGCGGAAGTCAACGCCGCTTTCGCCGATGATCTTCTTGATGCGACCGTCTTGCGGAATGCGGCGCTCCGAAATGTTCACACCCGCAAGCAGCTTGAATCGCGCAAGCAGCGCAGACTGCAGCGACTTTGGGAAAAACTCGCGCTCAATGCAGACGCCGTCGATGCGATAGCGCAGCATCACGCCTTCTTTTCGTGGCTCGATGTGAATATCGCTCGCGCGACCGTTCACGGCTTCCACGATGATGCGGTCACACAGTCGGACGATGCGGCTCTCTTCCGCATCAACATCGATTGACTTATCGACGGAGCGATCCACGGAGCGATCGACCGACTTGTCGACGGACTTATCGAGCGAATCGCTGAGCAACTGCCCCTTGGGCTTCGACGACGACTTCTCCCCTTCCACCACCAAGCGAATCTGCTCGCGGCTCGCCACCGCCATGCGCAAGCGGTCGAGGCCGAGGCGGAACGAAATCGTCTGTTCAAACTCGACATCGAGCGGGTCGTGCACGAGGAGGGTGAGTTCGTTGCCCTTCTTTTCGAGAGGCAGCACGAGGTAGCGACGAATGATGTCCTCAGGAATCAACGAGCGCTGGACGCGATTCGCTTGCTCAGCGCGGTCGAGATTCAGGAACTCCAGCCCAAACTGCTCGGCGAGCGCGCGGGCGATATCGATTTCCGTAACGCCGTGCTGCTCCACGAGGACTTCGCCGGTGCGCTTCCCGCTTCGAGAAGCCTCTTGGACGGCCGACTGCACCTTTTCCGCAGTCGTGACGCCGAAATCGACCAGGATCTCGCCTATTTTCTTCTTGTTCTTGCGTGCCATAGGGAGAGTGTGGGAATCGTCGAACTTCGGAGTCTCTCGGTGTTCGGACGGTGCCTGCGGAGGGATGCACCCCGACGCCCAGAAACCCCCACATTGGGAGAACTGAGCCGAGCGTCGTAGTATGACTGCGTACGGTCCACGCCGCAACCGCACTTCGTCTCATATAGATGGTGTTGGGAGTCGGTCAGCCGTGTTGAGCAAGGAATTCATGTATGGCCGGTCCGACGCACAACCCTCTCCCGCATGTCCTCGTGACTGCCGGTCCAACTGAGGAGCCAATCGATGCCGTCCGGTTTATTGGGAACCGCTCAAGCGGCAAGCTCGGTTGCGCGATCGCGAATGCGTTTGCAGAACTTGGTTCCGAGACGACCCTCCTCCTTGGACCTGTTGGCATCGCTCCCGTGATCGACCCGCGTGTTCGCACCAAGCGATTCCGCACCGCGCAAGAGTTGTCTGACTTGATGCGATTCGAATGGCCGGCGCATGAACTTCTCATCATGGCGGCAGCGGTTGCAGACTTTCGACCAGTGGCGCAGCGCGAAGGGAAGTTGAAGCGCAGCGATGGCGCGATGCAACTTGAACTTCAGCCAGTGCCCGATCTCGTCGCTGGGTTGAGTGACATCACGAGAAGCGATCAGCGGCGCATCGCGTTCGCCCTTGAATCTCGCGAAGAGATGCTCGACGCCGCGAGTCGAAAACTACGGGCGAAGGGCGTCGACGCGATTGTCGCCAATCCGCTTGAAACGATGGAGTCATCAGGCATCGATGCCACGCTTCTCTGGAGTTCAGGCGAGATTGCAGCGCCGGGTTGGCTTACCAAGCAGGCATTTTCCCACTGGCTCGTGCGGCAATTGACGCAACGCTCGGTAACTACGTAGCGGAATCCGCTACGCTGCTTCCCTATGCAACTTGCAATGATTGGACTCGGGCGCATGGGCGCAAACATGGTTCGTCGATTGATCCGCGGCGGGCATCAGGTCGTCGTCTTTGATGTGAATGCGGAGTCTGTGCAGGCGCTCGCGAAAGAAGGCGCCACGCCTGCCACAAGTCTCGCGGACCTTTGCTCGAAACTCACCGGTCCACGACATGTCTGGCTCATGCTCCCTGTCGCGTTCGTGGAGCAGACGATCAAGGCGCTCACCCCACTGCTTTCCAAAGGTGATTGCATCATCGATGGCGGAAACAGTTGCTATGTCGACGATATCGCGCACGCCAAGAACCTCGCGCAATCGGGGATCTACTTCATCGATTGCGGCACGAGTGGCGGCGTTTGGGGACTAGAACGCGGTTACTGCATGATGATTGGCGGCGAGAAAGAGCCGGTCGCTCGCATGGATAGCGCGTTCCGAACACTCGCTCCCGGCATGGGCACCGTGGATCGGACGCCTGGAGCTGACAAGCTCGGTACCGCGGAACAGGGTTACCTCCACTGTGGTCCTGCGGGGGCGGGACATTTCGTGAAGATGGTGCACAACGGCATCGAGTACGGACTCATGCAAGCGTACGCAGAAGGACTCGACATCATGAAGCACGCGAACGCCGGCAAGCACACGCGTGACAATGATGCAGAGACCACCCCGCTGCGAAATCCTGAACATTACATGTACGAAATCGACCTCGCGGCCGTCACGCAGGTGTGGCGCCGAGGAAGCGTTGTCGGTTCGTGGCTCCTCGACCTCACTGCTGCTGCTCTTGCTGCCGATCCCAACCTCGATAAGTTTGGAGGCAAAGTGAGCGACTCAGGCGAAGGCCGATGGACGCTTGCGGCCGCGAACGATGAAGGTGTTCCGGCTCCCGTGCTCACCGCCGCGCTCTTCTCGAGATTCAGTTCTCGCGGCAATGCGGCGTTTGCAAACCAAGTGCTCTCCGCACAGCGCTTCGCCTTTGGTGGGCATCTTGAGAAGAAGGACTGACCGCTCTGGCATCGCGTGCGATAGTGCTGGGCTTGTGGCGAAACTGGCAGACGCAGCGGACTTAAAATCCGCAGCCCTAAAAAGCGTGTGGGTTCGATTCCCACCAAGCCCACTTTGCCGTTTTCTTCGGCGGACCTGTCTAGACTTTCCATCATGCGTCTTCTCACTCTTCTTTCAGTCCTTTGCTTCGCTGCTCGATTGGTTGCCTGTGAACCGCCGAGTGCTCCCGAGGTCGCCGTGCAGTATTCATCGACTGGCTTCAACATCACGCCACTTTCACGGAGCGCGATCGCGGACCTCGCGAAGAAACTTGATCCAGAGACCTATCGCATCACGCAGGACAGTGGTACCGAGCGCGCGTTTTGTGGAACACTCCTCGACAACAAGAAGGTCGGCGAGTACTGCTGCGTCGTCTGCGGTCTCCCGCTCTTCTCAAGTTCGCACAAGTTCAACTCCGGGACAGGCTGGCCGAGCTTCTTTCAGCCCGCCGATCCGGCGCACATCGTCACCCATGACGACAGCACGCTCGGCATGCAGCGCATCGAGATCCGATGTGCGCGTTGCACTTCACATCTTGGGCACGTGTTTGATGATGGTCCGAAACCGACCGGCCTTCGCTACTGTCTGAATGGAGCGGCGCTGAAGTTCTACGAAGCGGGCGAGGAACGCCCGAAGGAATCCACTCCATTGAAAACCGAAACCGCATACTTCGCCGGTGGCTGCTTCTGGGGCATCGAGCATTACTTCCAGAGCGCGCCGGGAGTATTGACAGCCGTGAGTGGCTACATGGGCGGCAGTACGAAGTCGCCGACCTACCAAGAGGTCTGCGAGCAGGATCATGTTTCGGCATCGAAGCGCGATGCGCAGTTCGTGCCGCAGGCGGAGGCTGTGAAGGTCGTGTTTGATCCGAGCGTGATCTCATTCTCGCGATTACTCGAAGGGTTCTTCGAGATGCATGATCCGACTGAACTGAACAAACAAGGCCCGGATACGGGAACGCAGTACCGATCAGCGGTTTTCTATGTCAACGACGCGCAGCGCGATGCAACAAACGCAGCGATCGCTGCACTCACGGCGAAGTCGGCGTTCTCCGGTCGCAAGATCGTGACTCAGGTGCAGAGCGCCGTGCCCTTCACCGCAGCTGAGGAGTACCACCAGGACTATCTCGTCAAGCACCCGGAGCGCGCGTGCCACATCGGCAAGCCATGGTGGTTGAAGAAGTCGGTCGCGACTTCTCCTTCCCCTTCGAGCGCGGCGCACTAAGGATGCGAGCCATTCAATCGCGCATGGGCCGAGTCTTGGCGGCGTGGATTGCGGTGTGCAGCATCGCGTCGCTCACCGGATGTGGTTCGAAGCGCGAGGCGCAATACTTCGTGCACGCGGCAATGGGAGTCAAGGTGGAGCTCCGAATTGATGATCCCGACCTCGAGAGGGCGCGAACGGCTGCGATTGCAGCGTTCGCGCGAATCGACGCGCTCGACGCGGCGTGGAGCGATTGGAAGATCGACTCGGAGATTTCACGCTTCAATCATGCTGCAAAGACTGGCGCAGTTGAAGTGAGTGTTGAAACCAGCGCAGCGCTCGCGATTGCGGTGGAGGTTGCGTACGCGACTGACGGGCGATTTGATCCGACGATCGGTCCACTCGTCACGCTGTGGCGGAAGTCACGAAACTCACATGTACTACCGCACGAGGCAGAACTCGCGCGCGCGCGCGCAGAGGTTGGCGTGCAACGCATTGAAGTCAACGGCGTTGGTTCGGTTTCGAAACTCGCGTCGGAGGTTGTGATCGACTTCGGCGGCATCGGCAAGGGACTGGCCGCTGCGGAACTCGTTGCGGTGCTCGCGCGCGAAGGCTGCCCGCGCTGCCTTGTGGCGGTAGCGGGCGATATCGCGGCGGGAGAAGCCCCGCACGGGAGCGGCGCTTGGCGAGTCGATATTGAGTGGAAAGATGGCCGACGCGAAGAGATCAAACTCCTTCGGCAAAGCGCGTCGACATCTGGTGACGCCGAGCAGTTCGTCGAGATCGACGGCAAGCGATACGCGCACATCATCGACCCTGCGACTGGGCTCGGTGCGCTCGACCTCGAACAAGTCACAGTGATCGGCGCACGAGTTTCAAGTGAAGAGCTCGCAACCGCGAGCATCACCGATCCACACTCGTTCATTAGTAACGGCGGTCGTGTCGATGCATATGCGACTGCGCTCACGCTCGCGCGCGGAGATTCCGTCGACTTGCCAACAGGATTCCGAGTGATTCGCGAAGGCGCAAGGAATTGAAGTTGGATCGCTGCGCGATCCGCACAGTGAAGAAGTACACTCACGGCGGTTTGGGGTGGTAGCTCAGCGGTCTAGAGCCGTCGACTCATAATCGATAAGACGCCGGTTCGAATCCGGCCCGCCCTACTTCACACGACCCACATCGATTTTGCAGCCCTGATTGTGGATGCACGGCCCAAGCGGAGTATCAGTATGCGAACCACCAAGCAGAGCAACCTTGGTCGCGGCGAATCGAGTTTCTTCGTTACGGCGAACCA
>SXUI01000050.1 GCA_005790605.1 Planctomycetia bacterium
AAACTGCTCCAAACTGCCGACTTCGATCTTGAGAGCGCACAGCGCGGCATCATTTACATCGACGAAATCGACAAGATCGGCAAGACCTCGCAGAATGTCTCGATCACACGAGATGTTTCTGGTGAAGGCGTGCAGCAATCGCTTCTCAAACTGCTCGAAGGCACCGTTGCCAATGTGCCACCGCAGGGTGGACGCAAGCATCCTGAACAGCAGTACATCCAGATGGACACCTCACACATTCTCTTCGTGTGCGGCGGTTCGTTTGTGGGCATCGACAACATCGTGCGCAAGCGACTTGGAAAGAAGCGCATTGGATTCCAAAGCGACGGCATGGAACAGAAGGCAAAGGAAGAAGACCTGCGCAATGTCCTCAGCCAGATCATCGCCGATGATGTGCTTGAATTCGGCATGATTCCAGAGTTGGTTGGACGACTTCCAATCCTCTGCCCACTCATGCCGCTCGATCGCGCCGCGATGATTTCGATCCTGACCGAACCGAAGAATGCGATCGTTCGACAGTATCAACATCTCTTTTCGATCGAAGGTGCGCGACTCGAGTTCACGCAAGACGCGCTCGATGTCATCGCTGATCGGGCACTCGCCCGTGATACAGGTGCGCGCGCGATTCGCGCGGTGCTCGACGAAATCATGCTGCCGCACATGTACTACCTGCCAGAGCTCGACAACGCCGACACAACCTATGTGCTCGACGCAGCCGCGATTGAGAGCAAGGCTCCGCTCGCACAGATGGCTCGCCGCTCGAAAAAGGAATCCGCCTAAGGAGCCGCCTCACGCATGTCCTCCGTGCGCGATGCGCAGCAACTGGACAAACTCGTCGACGCTGCGAAGGCGATCGCGCTGCACCATGCGTCGATCACCCCGAGGCTGGCGGCGCTGACTGACCTCCTTTGGGGCGCCTACGCGCCACTAGGCTGTTCATGGATCGGCTTCTATGTGCCATCTGTTGAAGGTGGCGAGGACGCGCTCATCCTGAGTTGCTGCAAGCCAAAGCCAGCGTGCTCCCCTATCGGGATGCATGGCGTGTGCGGACAGTCTTTTCGTGAAGGTGTGATCCGAATCGTCGAAGATGTAGCCCTCCTCGGCGCGGCGTATGTCGCCTGCGATCCACGGGATCGCTCGGAGATCGTAGTTCCGATATTCGTTGATGGGCTGCCCGCCGGAGTCCTTGACCTCGATAGCCAAGCACCCGCCTGCTTCACGGATGCCGATGCCTCCGCATTGACGCGGATCCTCGCGAGCGCTGGTCTCTTGGATCGGCGCGTGAATTCACGCAGCGATAAGTTGCCGACACGCTGAGTTTCGCTATACTGCGGAGCTCCCCACAGGGAGTCACATTTCGAGTCCGTACTTTCAGCCAAGTTTTGGAGTCAGTCATGCCGCGCGTTTGTCATTTCACTGGTGCAAAAACCACTTCCGGATTCATCTGCAAGTACCGCGGTAAAGCCAAGTACCTCGGCGGGATCGGTATCAAGACGACCTCGCGCAAGAAGCGCACCTTCATGCCCAACCTGCAGAATGTTACGACCGTTGTTGACGGCGTGATTCTGCGAGTCAAGGCAAGCACCCGCGCTATCCGTCAGGGTCTCGTCGTGAAGCCAATCAAGCGAAAGTTCGCATACACGCGTCGCATCAAGGCTGGCGAAAGCGTCTAAGGCGCGGATCGATCCTCGCGCGGCTGCCCAAACCGCCACGCGAAAAACCATGCATCCCCCATGCAGCCCTCCATTGCGAGGGCTGTGTGCTTTCACACACAAACTTTTTTCAAAACTCGCCGTGAACCCCTTGAAATCACCACGAAAAGGGGTTCGGTTTGGTTGCGCCGTTTCTGAATCGCGCTATCGTCTTGAGAGTACAAGGCGACCCTCGTTCGCTGCACCGCATAGTCGGGCCGAACAACCACTCTGCGCCTTGTCATCCTAGTCGTCTGTGTTTCTGGCGGCGGTCCAGCGAGTCGGCGTTCTCGGCGAACATTCAGTTCGTTCGCCGGTGATTGTTCTTCGTTGCTCCGGGTTCCCAGAACTGCCCTCCTGGTTTGGTTCGTTGTTGCGTTCACCGCTTTCCACGCCTCTTCCGCACTGCTCCGTACTGGCTGACGGTCTCCTCCAACCTCCATCGTCTCGCGCACTCGAACGGAATCGAGCGCGTCGCCTTGCATCGCCCCGCCTGCTCTCTCCCGTGTCAAAGGACTTCGCACAACCCGCTCGGTTCGATGGCAACAACGACCGCGACCGCGTGCTCGAGGGAACAAACCTCGTTGAGCTCGTCGGTGAGTCCATTCACCTGAAGCCGAAAGGCCGTGAATGGGTTGGACTCTGTCCCTTCCATGCCGACCGGACCCCTTCGTTTTCCGTCATCACGCATAAGGGCCCCGGCTTCTATCACTGCTTCGCGTGCGGCGCCGGGGGGAATTGCTTCGACTTCATGATGAACTACCACCGGATGGAGTTCCTTGAGGCGTTGAAGTTCCTCGCTGCACGCATCAACTTTGAGCTCACGCCTCGAACGCCAATTCGGCGCGCCCCTGGTGAACCGTCGCGCGATGAGGTCATCGAAGCAAATCGCCTCGCGTTGAAGTATTTCCGTCGGATTCTCAGCGAGCCAGCGGGCGAAAATGCCCGCGCGGAAGCGACCAAGCGCGGTTACGACCTCTCAGTCGTGGACCAATTCGAACTCGGCGCGTCGGCGGATCGAAGCGACGGCTTGCTCGAGGCGTTTCGGCGCGCAAGCGCTGACGCCACCCGTCGAGCTGCCCTGCCACCCATCGAGGCATTCGTCGCCGCGGGTCTCTTGCGCCCGTCCTCTCGCGGCGATGGTCATTACGACTTCCTTCGCAATCGATTGATCTTCCCAATCTTCGATGAACTTGGTCGACCCATCGCCTTTGGTGGTCGTCGCATCAAGCCCGAGGATGAACCCAAGTATGTGAATAGTCCGGAATCTCCGGTCTTTCATAAGAGCCGCACGCTGTATGCGCTGCACCAAGCGCGTCGGTCGATTATCGAGAAAGGGCTCGCCATTGTCACGGAGGGTTACACCGATGTGATCGCATGCCATCGGGCGGGATACACCAACGCTGTTGCGACGCTCGGAACCGCGTTCACGCGCGAACATGCCGCGAAGCTCGAATCACTCGCACCTCGCGTGACGCTGCTGTTCGATGGCGATGAAGCTGGACAGAAAGCAGCCGATCGCTCGATTGAAGTCTTCTTTCAAGTGAAGATCGATGTGCGAATCTGCACTCTGCCGGATCGACTCGATCCGGATGAAATCCTGAAGCAAGCGGGCGGATCCGAGCGCTTCGAGGCTGCGCTTGAGCGCGGCGTGAGCGCCCTTGATTTCATGCTGAGCCGCCTCAGAAAACAGGCGCAAATGTGCGACGGGATTTCCGAGACGCAAGCGCTCGCAGAGCGAACGGCGCTGCGCCTTGCAGAGTTGGGCTTCGTCGGAATGTCCGGCATTCGAAGGCAGTTGGTACTCGACACACTCGCGCCGACGCTTCGGGTTGCACCGCAAGTGCTTGAGCAAGAGATCCTGGCTCACGCCGCAAAGTTGCGCGGGCGGCCGAGGCCAGTCGAGACTCGCTCCACGCGAAGCGACGAGACCTCTTCCATCGCGGTCGAGACGCCAGCGGCAACTGTTCGTACACCAAAGGAGCGCGCGCAGATCAGCGCACAAGGACATCTCCTCGCGCCGCTGGTTTCGGCGCCCGAACTCGCAAGCACCGTGGTCTCGATTGGCGGAGAAGGCTCGCTTCCGATTTCCGAGGCACTTCTCGAGAGCGATCTCGTGCTTCCCGAACATCGATTGATTTGGCGCGCGATTGCAGAAGCAGCCGAGTCAAATAAACCGTTGAGTTTTGCTGCACTTCTTTCACTTCTTGAGCATGCGAACGCAAATCGTGCCGCACGAGAACTCGTTCTCGAACTCAAAGAAATTCTGCGCCCTCGAAGCAAGGTCTCGGTGACTCCGATGGAACCGGAGCCTACGATTGATGAACTTCGCGCCGCGCTCCGCTCGGCGTGGAAGACACTTGAGGACCTTCGCCAGAGACATCGAACGCAGATGCCGACGGCAGTCGAAGGCAACGCAAGTCCATCGCGCCGGTTAGGAAGTGACGGGTTGGATGGCCGCTCGCTTGAGGCACTCACACCTGAGTCCTCGCGCGACGCAGGAACGGAGCGCGCATCCATGCGCGCGACGACCCGCGCGTCGGGAGTGAGCGAAGTCCGAGGCGTTTTTTTTCAGAATCGAAGTCCATCCGAGTCCACCGAGTCAGCCGCGACAACACACACAGTTTTTCTTGACCCGCAGAATCTGCCGAATCCATTCTCTGAGGCACACTCCAACGAGGATGGATCCACTCAACGATCACCGTTAGCCGATAGCGTTTCCCCCGTTCAGCCTGACAGCCTTGCTGAGACCCGTTCTGAGACCGACGCATCCAGTGCCGTCTGCTCGTCCGCAGATGCATGGACCGCGACCCGATTGAACAACATGCGCGCCCGAGGCGCAGACCCGACAGCCATCCGCCGACTTCCAAAGTCGGGGAATCCTGGAGCGAACCCGTGAGCATGTCCATCGAATCGTTTACCCCAGTCCTTCGCGAGCTGCTTGAACACGGCGTCTCGCGTGGTTGGATGAGTTATGAAGAGCTCAACACCTGCCTCCCCGACGAGTTCGTCGATCCAGAGCGCATTGACGAGCTCCTCGTCTTCATCGGTGAGCGCAAGATCAATCTTCTCGAAGAGGGCGAAGTCCGCCGAAGCAACCTCGTGTGCTTCGTTGCGCCGCTCCAGACGAACCTGAAGTTCCAGCGAGACGAGCCTCGGAAGAACAAGGATGGAAAGCCCGCGAAAGAGACGAAGCAGACCAAGGAAGCCGCCGCGCAAAAGTTGAAGAACGAAGCCGCGCGCATTCTCGCTCGTGCGGAGGCAGCGAAACTCAAGCGCAAAGCCGATGGAAAGGGTGGCGACGAACCGGAGTCCGATGACTTCGATGTTGACGAGGACATCCTCGACGACTCTGAAGTGCAGGCGGTCGTCGAGCGCGCGCTCGCCGAAGCTGGCTCGAAGCGAATTGACGATCCCATTCGCATGTACCTGACGCAGATGGGCACGATCCCACTGCTCACCCGTGAAGAAGAGATTCGTCTCGCAAAGAAAATCGAAACGACTCGCATGATCTTCCGTCGTCGCACGCTTGAGAGCGATTACGCAGCCCGCATGGCTGTGGAGACGCTCAAAGATGTCATGGCGCAGAAGTTGCCCTTCGACCGAACCATGCGCATTTCAACTGCGGAGCCACACGCGAAGCAGCGCATCGAGAAGCGAATCCCAAACAACCTGCCGACGATTGAAAAACTTCTTCGCCTGAACCAACAGGCATGGGAGCAGTTTGAAGAGGGCGAGATGACCGCGGCTGCCCGCGCGGAGACGACGCGAGAAGTGACGCTGCGCCGTCGCCGCATCGGCACTCTGCTCGAAGAGTGCTCTCTGCGCACCGGCAAGATCATTCCGATGTACCGCAAACTCGTGGGCATCGCGAAGAAGATCAAAGAGGTCGAGAAGTCCGTGGAGAAAGCCTCTCGTCATCCAGAGCGGTTTGATCCTGAAGACATCTTCGTGATGCGTGAAGAGCACGAAGGCCTTCGCAATCTCGTCATGGAAGGCAACGAAGATTTCGACAGCCGCATGCTCGATCTTCGACGCGTCTTTGTGGAGTATGAGCAAGCCAAGCGCGACCTCTCTGGCGGCAACCTTCGCCTCGTCGTCAGTATCGCCAAGAAGTACCGCAATCGCGGCCTCCCCTTCCTCGACATCATTCAGGAAGGCAACACCGGCCATGGCAATCTCTTCAAGAAATCGAAAGGTCCAAGCCATAAAATCAGACTGGCGGCAGCGTGCGTTTCGCTCGTCGAATCAGGTCCTTGAGGTGGCCGAGGCGGGGGAATGTATGGCC
>SXUI01000051.1 GCA_005790605.1 Planctomycetia bacterium
ACCGTAGACGGTGAAGAATCGAAGCCCCGTGGTGGGGAGCGCGAAGAGATTGCTGTACGCGTGAGCGAAGAGCTCGTTTGCCTTCTTGCTTGCGGCGTAAAGGGACAGTGGATGATCGACGCTGTCTTCAACCGAGAAGGGGAGTTTGCTATTCCCTCCATACACCGAACTTGAACTCGCGTAGACGAGATGCTGACAACCATTGTGCCGACAGCCCTCGAGAATGTTTTGAAATCCAATGATGTTGGAGTGCACATACGCATGCGGATTTTCGATCGAGTAGCGAACCCCGGCTTGCGCGGCGAGGTGCACGACGCGAGGGAATCGATACTTCGCGAAGAGTGCTTCTATCTCGCTCCGTGCGGCAATGTCCATCTTGATGAATGAGAACCCACGATGTCCCTGCAGTCGCGCGAGTCTCGCTTCCTTGATGCGAGGGTCGTAGTAGTCATTGACATTGTCGATGCCGATCACTTCCTCGCCTCGATCAAGGAGTCGGTGCGCAACATGAGAGCCGATGAAACCAGCTGCGCCGGTGACGAGCGTTGCCATAAGACGCGGAGTTTACAAGATGAAGTGGAGCGTCAGCCGCGCTTAGGACGCACCGCGACAAGTTGTGGCTTGTTGCATCACGCCGGCGATGACATCCATGACGCGCTGCTGCTGCGTGACAGTCATGCTGCTTCCGCTTGGAAGACAGATGCCATCCTGAAAGAGGCGGGCTGAGGTGTCGCGGGAGCATCCAGCAGATTCGTGTGCGAAATACCCACATCCTGCGAAAAGAGGTTGGAGGTGCATGGGCTTCCATGTCGGCCGCGCCTCGATTTTTCGTGCCGCAAGCGCTTGCAGCAGCACATCTCGCGTGGTTCCAGCCTTCTTCGGATCGACCGTGAGTGCGGTGAGCCATCGAGTGGAGTGGCTCCATGCGGGTTCAGGCATGAAGTGGATGCCAGGAATCGCGCCGAGCGCGTCGTGGTAGCGCGTGAAGATTTCACGTCGCGTCGCCACGCGGCTTCCAAGAGCACGGAGTTGGGCACGACCGATGCCAGCAAGCACATTCGACATGCGGTAGTTGAAGCCTGCTTCTCGATGTTCGTAGTGCGGCGCTGGTTCTCGCGCTTGCGTGGCGAGGAATCTCGCGCGCGTCACTCGCGCAGCGTGGTGCGCGGAGAGCATCCCGCCGCCCGAGGTCGTGATGATCTTGTTGCCATTGAAACTAAACGCCGAGATGTCACCAAAGGTTCCGCTCGGATGTCCCAGGCAGGTGGCGCCCAAACTCTCCGCAGCATCCTCCAAGATCGGAACATCCCATTCCTCGCAGATGGGTCGAATCGAGCCGAAGTCGGCGCTCTGTCCATAGAGGTTGACCACGAGGACAGCCTTTGGTTTTCGACCTGCGGCTGTCAGCACTTCAAGCGCGCGCCGGAGCGCGCTCGGCGACATGTTCCAACTTTCCGGTTCGCTATCGATGAAGACGGGTTCTGCACCGAGAAGGCGAATGGGATTCGCGCTCGCGACGAATGTGAAGCTCGAGCAGAGCACGACATCTCCGCTGCCTACGCCAAGCAGTGCGAGCCCAAGGTGGATCGCGGCAGTACCCGATGCCGTCGCACAACATGGCATGGCGCCGAGTACTTCGCCGAACTCGCGTTCGAACGCGTCGACATTGGGGCCAAGCGGCGCGATCCAGTTTGTCGCGAACGCCTCGTCGATGAACAACTTCTCATCACCCGTCATGTGTGGAGGCGACAGGAGAATCGGTGCGTTGTCGTTCACGGAATCGGGAGGGAAGGGGCACATTGGGGTGAAGTGTGTGTCGCGCGAAGCCACAGAGAGAAGCACCGACGACCTCAGTCCTATCGGCATTTCGAGGATTCATGCCACGCTTGGAACATCAGAATGTTCCAGACCCCGTAACCCTCGTCTCGGGAGTGCAGGAATCGCCGCCAGCGGCGCGCGATCTGGTCGGCGTCAAGCAGACCATCGCTGCGAATGCGCGAAGCGAGGAGGAGCGACTCCGCCCATGGTCGAAGGGGGCCTCGAAGCCAGGCGCCAAGCGGAACACCGAAACCCATCTTGGGCCGATTCGTGAGCGCACGCGGGACGCGGCGCGCGACGACTTCTTCCAAGATCCACTTCCGTCTTCCATCACGCAGGCGCATCGATGGCGGAAGCGAGAACGCGAGCGCCGCGAGTTGATGATCGAGAAGCGGCTCGCGTGCTTCGAGCGAGACCGACATGCTTGCGCGATCAACCTTCACAAGAATGTCGTCGACGAGGTAGCTCGCAATATCTGCTTGCATCATGCGCGCGATGAAGTTGGGAACGACCTCTGGGCGGACGAGGCAATCTGCGTTCGTGAGTGGAGATTGTGGAAGCACAGCGCCAGGGACGAGCGCGAGGCTCTCGCGATCGGTGGCGACGAGTTCCAGATACAAGTTCCACGCATCGGGTTGACTGAGCAAGGCCGCCAGTTTGTGCGCACGGTCCCCAGCGCGGTCCATTTGGAACCGTTTGGGAAGCGCCGTGGAAATGGCTCGTCCCAAGGAGTTGCCGAGTGATCGAGGAACGGCGCGAAGCGCGAGGGCAGCGGCGCTCCGGAGTACCGCGGGTGTTCGCGCATTGCTCTGCGCGATTCGCTCGGCCCATGCATAGCGGTAATAGCCGCCGAAGAGTTCATCGCCTCCATCGCCAGAGAGTGAAACGGTGACGCTTCGTCGAGCGGTTTCGCTTACCAGCAGAGTCGGAATCTGCGAAGAGTCTGCGAAGGGTTCATCCCAAATCTCTGGGATACGCGGAATGACATCGAGCGCCTCTTTCGAGGAGACGATCCGCTCGGTGTGCGAGGTTCCGAGGTGCCGGGCAATCTCACGAGCAAAGGGCGACTCGTCATAGTTCGAATCTTCAAATCCAATGGTGTAAGTCTGCACCGGGGTCGATGAGAGCGCCTGCATGGCAGCGACGACTGCGGTTGAATCTGTGCCGCCGGAAAGAAATGCTCCGAGGGGAACATCGCTCTCCATGCGTAATCGCACGCTGCGGAGAATCGCCGCATCGACAGCGTCAATCGCTTCCGTGTCACTGCCCGCAAATGGATGCGTCGCACCGTGCTCAACAAGAGCGCGCGAGCTGAACCAAGGGAAGACTGTGGCGCGACGAGCATCAAGGTCGTACCGGAGGAAGTGCCCGGGTAGCAACTTCCGAACTTCGGGGTGAATCGTCAATGGCCCCGGCACATATCCATGCCGCAAGAAAAGTGCGAGCGCGTCGCGATCGACGGAAAGTGACATCCCGGGTACGACGCGGAGCGCTTTGAGTTCTGATGCGAATACAAGCGTCGCTGCAACTGGATTCGAAAAGTCGCCAAGTGAAACTTGCCGACCACCCGAGAAGGCGTAATACATCGGCTTGACGCCGAATCGATCGCGCACAAGTGTGAGCTGCCGCTGCGCGCGATCGAGAACAGCAAACGCGAACATTCCTTCGAGTTTGGGAAGTGTCGCTTCAACCCCCCACGCTTCGAACGCGGCGAGAAGCGTCTCTGTATCGGATGTTCCGCGAAAGGTCGCGCCCTCCCGAGCGAGGTCCTTGCGCATCGCATCGTGGCCGTAGCACTCACCGTTGAGCGTGATTTCAAATCGACCACTCGCGGATCGCATCGGTTGATGGCCGTGCTGCGTGAGATCGCGAATCGCGAGACGGCGGAATGCAAACCCAACTCGCGTTGGCTCGTCGAAGAGGATCCCCTCATCATCCGGACCTCGATGGACGAGGCATCGCGCCATGGCGCTCAGCACCTTGCGGGGTTCGCGGAGCCGCGCTTCAGCGTCGATGTATCCCGCAAGTCCGCACATGTCAGGTGTTCCAACCTCGCACGAGGGGAAGGCTACCGAACGCGACGACGAGCATCGTGCTCGCAACACTCATTTCTCGATACTGCGGGTCACTCGTGAGCGCCGAAACGAGCACGACGGCGAGCGCCGCACAAGCGCCGCATGCGAGCGCGTCGTCTCTCGCATTCCTCCAGCCTGCGCGAAGGAGTGCCGCGAGCATCCAGAACAAGAGCCCGAGCCCGATGAGGCCGCCCTCGCAGAGGACGCCGAGATAGGTGTTGTGCGGGTGTTTCGACCATGCATGCTCGTCACTGCTCTCAAGCGGTCGCGCGCTGAAACTCCCGAGGCCATTGCCCACGAGAGGATGCTCGAGCCAGAGACTGTGTGCGTCGCTCCACCACTGCATTCGTGACGCGACTGGTGAGACAACATCACTGCCCGATGTTGCCGCGCTGATTTGCCCCGGCACTTCGTCGACGTAACGCAGCGTGCTTCTCCCAACCGTCGGAAGCACGATCGCGCAAACCGCAAGAGCAACGACTGCAGAGCGTGTGATGGCGCGCTTCGATATGAAGCCGCCTCGCGAAAGCAGCGCGAAAAGCACCGGAAGTGCGATGATCAGCGCGAGAATCTGGCCGCGACCGGCCGCGATGAAGACTCCCGTGAGTGCTGAGACTGCTGCGAGTACGAACAACGCGCGGGCCGTTCCTGAGCTCGCGCACGCGAGACTGGTTGCGAGCACAACCGTCATGGCGCTCCGAAGCGCAGAGTCACCTGGATGATCAACGATTCCCGCATGTCGCCAAGGGTTCGACTCTGGACGATGGAGCAGATCCGCGAGTTGCAAGAGCTGGGCCGCGTTCTGCACCATGGTTCCTAGTATGAACGCGATCGCAATGGCGCGTGCGTGATCGAGCACGGGCCAGATCGCTGGAAGAATGACGACCCAACGCAGCATGGACAGATCGCTCTTGGCATCGTTCTGCGACGAGGTCCAGAGCAATGAAGTGAGAAGCCACGCTGTCAGCAACGCGCAGGGGATCAGTGCTGGGTTGCGCAGCATGCTTGGCATCGCGCGCCAAGTTGCGTGGAGTCGAATGATGGCGCAGGAAATCAGCATCGCGGACGCAATGTTGAGCGGTGCGTGGTTGAGCGCGCTCGCGAACGCGAAAAAGCACGCGAGGAGCGTGTGGCACCAGTGTCCGAAGCGATCGCGCAGCATCGCGCAACGAAGTTGCTCAAACATGAGCGCGGAATCAGTTGTGGGTGGCCACGCGCGAGGCTTGGAAACGGATCGATCGACGAGCATCTGGAGTGCGTGGATTATGCAGGATGCGCGGACGCGGCGGGGAGCGGCGATTGGATGAGTGCTTGCTCAATCGTGGCGTTGACGACCCGCACATCGAATCGTTCCTCGGCGAGCGATCGGCTCGCATCTCCCATGCGCGCAAGTTCGAGCGGGGACTTCTCGAGCACACTGAGGATCGAGTCGGCGAGCGCTTGAGCGTCTTGGATCGGAATCAAGACACCGTTGGTCTCCGGCGCATGGCGAACAGTCTCGCGGCAACCTGGGGCGTTGGTTGTGATGATCGGGCGACCGGTCGCGAGCGCTTCGAGCACGCTCATCGGCGTACCTTCGCGGTAGGAGGGAAGTGCGAAGATGGTGCACTTGGCGAGTTCGTCGCGCACATCATCGAGCCGTCCGACATACTCGACCGCTCCTTCGGCCACCCAGCGATCGAGTTCGCTTCGCGATACTGCGCTTGGATTCGAGTCGATCCATCCGACGAGACGGAATCGCGCATCGGGGCGTGCGCGCTTCACCATCCGCGCGGCCTCTTTGAACTCTCGCACGCCTTTGTCGACGAGAAGGCGTGCAACCATGAGAATGATCGGCGCTCCTGAAGGCATCGGTCTTCGAGGGAATTGCGACAGATCAACGCCTGATCCTCCAATGCTGCCGCACTTTGTTTCGGGAACACTTGCGCCTATGGTCGCGAGCACGCAGCGATCATCCTCATTCTGAAAGAGCACAACATTCGCGCATGGAAACGCGCGTGCGTAGAGCCATCCCGCGAGGCGTCGGAGCACGCGTGGCTTCATGCCAGTCGCGGTGAATGCGTAACCGAGACCAGTAATCATGGCGACAACTCGAGGAACGCCCGCAGCGCGTGCCGCTCGAGTTGCGTGAAATACAGGCTTTGGATTCGTCGTGAGCACGGCATCAAACTGACCGGACGCAAAGAGCTTCCGCCAATGATGGATCGCCGCGCGGTCTCGCAGTGGATTCAACGAGGTGCGTGCAAGTGGTGAGAAGACGCATCTGGCGCCGAGCGCTTCTACCTGAGCCGCGATCGATGCATCACTCACCTCTTCGCCGTGCGGTGTCGAGACGACGACTGAGTGCCCAGCGCGCACCAGCGACGCAATGAGTGCGCCACGAAATCGGACGACTGTGTCGCCGATGCCGTTGACGATGCAGATGCGCGCCATACAGCGCACTGTACGGCGGAATCACGACGGAACGGTCAGGCAGAGTGGATCGGTTCGCGCGAGGCATCGCGCAGCGCGTGGGAGGTTTGGCGTATCCCGCGACGCTTCGCAATTGCGCTTTCCCAGAGGCTCGCATACTGGTCAGCGATCGAGTGAATGGAGTAGTGCGCGCGAATCCGCGCGCGCGCAGCATCTCCGATGGTGAGGCGCGCAGACGGTGCGAGTGCAGCCGCGTGGAGCATTGCTTCAGCAAGAGCCGCCGGCTCACCAGGCTCGACGACCACACCACAGTCATCGATGACATGCTTCGTATCGCCAACATCGGTGCCAATCACATACGCGCCGCAGGCCATCGCTTCACCGACCACATTCGGGCAACCCTCACCCCATCGGCTCGGCGAAACCAGAATGTCCATGGCGCACATGAGGCGGGCAATGTCGGGTCGCTCGCCGAGTCGATGCATACGCCGCCGCACGCCTTCAAGCGATGTGGCGCCACAGAATGCATCTTCGTCTGTCCCGCGGCCAACGAGGACGAAGTGCAGTCGCGGGTCCGCCGCTGCTGCGGCCTGTGCTGATTGGAGAAATCCAG
Source organism: Planctomycetia bacterium (assembly GCA_005790605.1). GTDB lineage: Bacteria > Planctomycetota > Phycisphaerae > Phycisphaerales > SM1A02 > F1-140-MAGs142. The sequence goes on from SXUI01000051.1 coordinate 6,919, forward strand.
CGTGGTCCTTTTGAGGGTGCACGCGAGCGGCCATTCCAACGATGATCGCGCTCTCAGGAACACCGAGTTCGCTCCGTACTGCTGCGCGAGCGAAAGCATCAGGTTTGAAGCGATCGACTTCGAAGCCGTTTGGGATCACGACGCTCGTCGAATTGTCGTAGCCGATGCGGGCGTGTTGTTCTTGGCTGACGGCCGCGTTGTTGACGATCGCGTCGGCGTGCGGTGCGAGATAACGGCCGCAGCGAATCACCGCGCGGGTCAGAAATCGTTCGCGAGAAAGGTCGTAGAGGGATTGCCGGATGTTCCACACGACGGGGGTCTTGCGTGGAATCCATGGTCGAGCGAGGCTCGCCGCAGTGTTCGCGTGGTACATCCACGACTGCACCAGATCCGGTTCGTGTGCTCGTATGAGTTTCGTCAGTCGACGCAACCCGCGCACGCTTACCTCACCGCGGCGCAGGCCGATGGTTTCCACCCGAATACCCATATCGCGGATGACTTCGATCAGCGCGCCATCGTCGACGAGCGTGACGACTGTTGGGTCGAACGCACGACCATCAAGCGTGCGAAGCAGCTTGACGAGCATCTGTTCTGCTCCGCCGACAGAGAGCGTAGTGATGAGATGAAGAACACGCATGCTCGCCCATGTTGCATCCTAGTGATTGACGCTTCCTCAAGCAACTCATCGCAAACGCGACGGCGGCGAGCCTCTCAGAGCGTGCGAAAAACGAACATCTGGTATTGGTACGATTGATGGAAGTTCTTGGACTGTGTGGATCGACAGTCGTTATGCGCGCATTACTAGAGATTCTCCGATCCATTCTTGGCCGCAATCGCGAACTTGTTTTCGAGCTTGCGCGGCGCGAGGTCACGGAGCGCTACGCCGGAACCGCGCTCGGATCGGTGTGGGCATTCGTGACGCCACTGCTGACGATGGCGATCTATGTTGGTCTCTTTGCATTTGTCTTTCCGGTCCGACTGGGTGAGGGTGGATCGCCTTGGCTTGGTGCCGCGCTCATCCTTTCGGGCATCGTGCCGTGGATCACCTTTGCCGATTGCGCCACCCGCGCACCTGGCGTGTTACTCGGACACCGAGCGCTCGTTCGACAGGTAGTGTTTCCGATCGAAGTCTTGCCAGCGAAGACCGTGGCGGCATGCTTGGTTCCCCAACTCGTTGGCACTATGGTCGGGCTCACGATCGCATGCGCCACCGCGGGCCTTTCGTGGACGCAACTTCTTCTCCCTCTGTTGTGGGTCATCCAGATCATGCTTATGTTTGGAGTCATGCTGCTCTTATCAACACTTGGAGTGTGGCTGCGCGACCTTCGGGAAATCGTGTCGTTCCTCGCCAACATCGGTCTTTATGTGGCGCCGATCATTCTGCTTCCACAGATCATCGCCGGACTTCCCACGCTTGCTCGCGCAGCGATTTCTGCGAACCCGTTTAGTCACATGGTGTGGTGCTTCCATGATGCCACGGTGCTCCACACCTTTGCGCACCCGTGGTCTTGGCTCGTGTTTCCGATGTTCTCCGTCATCGTTCTCGTCGCGGGGGCGTCGGTGTTTACGAAATTGAAACCAGCTATGGGCGAGGCGATGTGACATGAGTGGAGTCGTGCTCCACATTGGTTTGCCGAAGACGGCGACGACGACACTGCAGAAATCGGTGTTTCCGAAGCTCAGCGGAGTTTGTTACGCGGGGAAGCACATCCCGGGTTACGGTTACACATCTGTTGAGCTTGGCCGGGCGATGCACGCGCTCATGCGCGCGGACAGTGTGCTCGGGGATGTGGTTCCTGCATTCGCTGAGGCAGTCTCGGAGGTGAGCGCGACTTGCGGTGCTTCCACGCTTGTCATCTCAAGTGAGTCGCTTGCACACCCGTCGGCGCGCGACATTGGACTCGTTGCGACGCGGCTTGCAGCTGCCGTTCCTCAAGCGCGCATTCTCATCTCCATTCGCGCCCAAACTGACTTGGTGCGAAGTTGGTATCGATCACACGGCCGTTTCGCGCAGTACATGTTCACGCACAAGCGCGAGTCAGAGCGTATTCGTTCCTCGCTCTCACAGCGAGAATGGTGGGACTTTGTGAGCCGCGATCCAGACGCGGGGCTGCTCGCGATGCTTGACTTCGACGCGATTGTGGAGTGCTACGCGCGGCTGTTTCCCAACCGCGTGACGGTCTTGCCGATGGAGTGGATGCGTGTCGATCCTTCTCGATTCGCTCGTTCGCTTGCCGGACTTCTCGGTGCAGACCCAGCCGCGTGCGAGCAAGCGCTCGAAGGAGCGCATGAGAATCGCGGGCTGTCGAAGCGGGAAGTTTGCGCAGCGAGAGTGTGCTCCATGCTCGGTGTTTCCGCTGACTTCCTCGAGCACCGCTCACAAGGCGTGATTCGGCGTTGGCTCGCGGCTGGAGGTGCAGCGGACGAGAAGCTCGCGCCTGTCATTGGCGAGTTCATTCGTACGCGATACGCGAAGGGGAACTCTCGGCTTTCGTCTCGGTTCGGCTTGGACTTATCGTCGTGGGGATACGCGACGAGCGACGATGTCTTGCTCGGCGATTGAAACCGATACTCTTGAGGTGTGACTTTGCGCTCCGCCATTTCAGCAACTCTTCCCCGCAATCCGCACTTCGATGACTCCCGCGTTGTTTGGAGCGACGCGTTTTCTGGCATGTACGAACCCGTCGCGTACGACGAACAGTTCGATGACCAGTGGAGGCTCTTTCTTGAGCGGAAGACTGGTTTCTGTGATCACACCGGTGTGGAAACCAGCGATGAGTACATCGATGATCGCATCGCCGAGCTCACTGGGGTAAAGGATGTGTTGTATCGGCGGAAGTGGGGGCCGCTCGCGTCGACAGTCGCGCGCTTGAGCGGCCGGACTGCGCGGCAAGAGCGCAGAGGTGTTGGCGGACGGCTCTGGCTTGAACCGAAGTTCTCGCTGCAATTCTTCGAAGGGAAACGATGCCTCGACGCGGGATGTGGAGCAGGGCGCTGGACCAAGACGCTGAAGTCTCTCGGCGGGAACATGAAGTCGATTGATGTCTCCTCGCACGGCATCGAGTCGACGCGTCGGTTCCATGACGATGTTTCGAAGTGCAGCATCTTCGATATTCCATCGCGCTCGGAGCTTCATCGCGCGTTCGACTTCACACTCTGTTGGGGCGTGGTGATGTGCACACACGATCCCCGCGCTGCGTTCAGCGCCGTCGCAAGCACGGTCAAGGAGGGTGGCGCCCTGTACCTCATGGTGTACGCGCCGACATACCACACCTCGCCCCAAGTGCTCGAGTGGCGCGCGCGGTATCACCGCGAGTGCCGTACCTTCGAGGAGCGACTGCAATTCGCGTACTCGATCGCGGATCGCCCAGAGAACGCGATCAACCTGCTCGACATGTTGAACACCTTTTATAACTGGACGATTCCACTTGATGTCTGCACAGAATGGTTCCGCGCGGAGGGGTTCAAGGATGTCGTGTTGCTCAATCGCAACGAACCGCACGCATGCGGCCTGCACATGCTCGGCACGAAATCCTAAACAGGGAAACGCCTAGCTCCGCTCGGCCTGCGCGTAACACGCGATCGAACGATCGACCATGCGGTCGAGTGCGAACGTAGTGCGCACGAACTCAGTTGCTCGCGCTGACATCCGTGCGCGGAGCGCGGGATCGTGAAGAATCTGGATGGTGCGCCGCGCGAGCTCGTCCGTGTCACCAACTTCACAAAGAAACCCGCTTCCTTCATGCTCGATGGCATCTCTCGTGCCGCCTCCATTCGTCGCGACGATGGGGCAGCCAAGTGCCTGTGCTTCGAGAAGGGCGTTGGGTGTCCCTTCTGCGCGAGATGTATGGAGGACTACGTCAGCGAGCGAGATGAGGCTGGCCACGTCTCTTCGTCTCCCTAACAGGCGAAACCGCCTCGGATCAATTCGCCTCGCGAGGGATTGGAGTTTTGACCGCATCGGTCCATCTCCAGCGACGAGTACACAAGCGCGCGGATTTGTGAGGAGCACTTCAGCCGCAACACGCGCAAAATCAGTAGGGTTCTTCTCTTCGGCAAGGCGAAAGATTCCCAAGACCACTTGTTTGTTCTCAAGCTGCAGTTCGTCGCGCAGCAGCGATTTCTCCTCGGGACTCAGGGCACGCATCGCACTAGAGTCAAACCCGTTGGGTATGACCGTTATCCGCGAACGAGCTACTCCAATCCAATCCGCGTAGTCGTGCGCGCCAACCTGCGAGTTGCCGATGATCTGAACTCGGCTTGAACCGGCAAGCAGCCGATACCAGGGCAGAAAGTACGGAGCGTCGATCATGGGGAAATTCGACGGATTGACATTACGCGTCGAGATCACGATCGAGGGCACCCCTGCATTGAATGCAGCGATCGCGCCCCATATGTTCGCGTGATCGAGCCAAGTGTGCACGACATCCGGCTCAAGTCGAAGGAACTCTAAAGTGAGCTCGTGGACCTGTTGACGGTAAGCAGGGTCGAGAGCCGAAATCCGGTGCGCTAGATCGTGATCCAATCTCGCGACTTGCGCTGTTGTTGGATCGAGGGAACCACTCGCGGTTTCGACTGAAACACCACCTTCGACTGCGAGGGGTAGGTAGTGGGCGTTTGCTCCGACGATTGGATTCGTTGTGAGGATGCGAACATCAAAATCCCCCCTGCGTGCAGTCTCGCGGGCGAGGTAAACAAGTTGTCGCTCAGCGCCGCCTGCGCTCAGACTACCGATGACGTGAACAACTCGGCGATGTGTGCGTCGAGGTCGTTGGAGTGGGGGGACGATGATGATGCTCGCTGCGAGTTTCTCATCGAAGGCTCTGAGCTTCCAGATGCGCGTGCGCAACACGTGAAGCGTTTGGGGCGGAACGCCAAACCAGCCCGCGACTCGTGTTCCGGTGAGCCATACGACGCGCCGCATGAGGTGAGGGATCCGACTGGGTTTGAGCCGTGATAGCACGCGCCGCATGGGTGGCACGCGTGGGCTTTCGAGTTCGGCGGTAGGAAACTGCATAGAGTGACAACAGTGGGTTCAGACACCAAAGGACACGTTTCAAGCATTTGGCTTGGGTCGGCTGTAAAGCGCGATTGTCTGGTCCACCATGCGATCCAATCCAAACTTTTCTTGAGCGAGCGCCCGCGCGCGTTGCGACAGCTCGATGCGGTGAGGCGTGTGTTGGAGAATCGAGAGCACTCGCGCCGCGAGCGCCTCTGCGTCACCTACTTCGCATAGATAGCCACTCCCTCCGTGTTCGACCACATCAATCGTCCCGCCTCCACGCGTTGCGACTACAGGACAGCCGAATGCTTGTGCTTCGATGAGCGCGTTCGAAGTACCCTCCTGTCGAGCGGTATGAAGGAGGACATCCGCGATGGAGAGTAGCGCGCTCACGTCATTCCGACGACCGAGCAAGCGTAACCTCCCATCGGCGCGGACGGCGATGCGCTCTTCGAGCTCTGCCTGCATCGGTCCTTCTCCCGCGATGAGCCCAATCGCACCAGGATCCGCCGCGAGAATCTGTGTGACGGCATCGACAAATGTATGTGGTTGTTTCTCCTCCGACAATCGAAAGACGCCTAAGACCACGCGCTTGCCCACCAACCCAAGTTCCTCACGCAGACTCTGCATGTCCGCTGCCTCAGGCGCGACGCAGGCACTCGGGTCAAACCCATTGACAATGACGGTGAATCGCGCCGGATCGATTCCGATCCACGCGGCGTAATCCCGTGCGCCAACGTTTGAGTTCGCGACAAACTGCACTCTTGAGCTCAACGCGAATGCTTGATACCACGGGAGAAACTCGGGATAAGAGATGGTGGGGAAGTGGGACGGATTGACATTGCGTGTTGAGAGCACAATGTGGGGGACTCCCACAGCGAGCGCCGCGATGCCCGCCCACATGTTTGTGTGATCGAGCCACGCGTGCACGACGTCCGGTTGAAGTCGGAGAAACTCGCCCGCAAGTTCGACGACCCAAGCGCGATAGAACTCAGGAAGGGGGGAGAGAAGCGCATGCAGATCTACTTGAGCTTCAAAGCGCGAGAGTGTGTCCTCGTCTGCGGCCGCGCCGGCTGTCTCGACCGTCACGCAGGCTCCCTCAAGAAGGGGGAGGTAGTGTGCGGCCGACCCAATGGACGGATGTGTCGTGAGAACTCGCGCCTCAATGTCGCCGCGGCGCTGCGTCTCTCGGGCGACGTACGCGAGTTGTCGCTCCGCGCCCCCGGCCGAAAGTGAACCGACGACATGAACGACGCGCAACTTCTCGCGCGGAGGATAGGTCTCTCGCATTGGTTGCGCGGCAATGCGCCATCGAAGTTGTGCCAGCGCGGATTCGGGGGAGGTCTGCGGTTCGATAGGCGAGGGCACTGCTTTCCGAAGGCTTTCCCAAACGCGTGCGCAATCTCCCCGCGCGCGTCGTAACACCCGCGCGGGCAGCGAAGGAACCGCGATCGGTCGAGTGAGCAGCGCGTCAAGTCGGGTGGAGTAGCAACGCATATCGTGACCTTGGCAAGTAAACTTGCCGAATGCTATCGGAGTCTGTCGCTGCACATGATTCAGAGGATGCTGTTCGCGCTCTCGAACGCGTGCTCGAAGCGTTCGCGTCGCTCGGGTATCCACGCGAGGTGGTGACACAGTGGTCCATTCCGCAGGCCGATGCTGTCGACTTGGTTGTCGGACTGCGCCGCGATCTTGAGGGAGTTTCGGCGCCGCGCATTCTTGAGGTCGGAACTTTTGTCGGGACGAGTGCGCTCGTGATGCTTTTGACGAATCCGCGGGCCGTGGTTCATACCGTCGATCCGAATTTCGCACTCGAAGTCGAGTTTGAGGCGATGCACTGCGTGCATCGAGATGCGGATCTCGCGCGCTCGACACAGGATGTCGCAGCGCTCGCGGCGGAGATTCTTGGAGTTCGAGATCGGCTCATCTTGCACGAGGGCGGATTTTCTACCGCAGTGACCTTTGCGGGAACTGCGCGGAATGCGAATGCGATAGGCGGGGCAGTCATTGCGTCGCACGGACCATTCGATGCAGTCTTCATCGATGGGTTGCACTTTGAGGAGACAGTCCTTCAGGATGTGCGCCTCGCCTCACGAGCAGTCGTGCCGAGCGGCACGATCTACCTGCACGATGCGATCGGGTACTGGGGGTCGAGTGTTCGGCGCGCTCTGCATAGATTTCTCGAAACAGAGCCGGCGTTCACGCTTTCACACGCGCCTTTTGAAGACTTGTATCGGAGTATCGCGCGCGTGTCCCGTATACAACAGGCATCGGAGCCATTTGAGCAGCGCGCGTGGCGCTGCTTCGGCGCGAGCGCGGCGCGACTTGCAGATTGTGTGGCGCGTTCGCTCTCGGCAGGCTTTCCGAGATTCGATGGAAAGGCGTTTGATGTCCCCTCCGAGGACATCGTGCAAGCGATGACGCCAGCTCCCGGAGCAGCGCGTTGCGGCGTCCTCCTTGCGGGCGTGGATGATCTGTCGCCGGAGCAAGCGAAGCTTCGTTTGGCAGAGTTGTGCGCAGCGGTTGACGCGCTCGTCATTGGATCAACTTCCGTGGGAGAGATTGGAGCCGCGGCAGCAGGGTCGCAGCCGCTTGCGACGCGCGTGCGTCAACTGGCCGACCTCGGTTTTGATTCGTTCGACGTCGTCATGCCGTTTCTTGAGGCGTTCTCGTATGCACTTGGCAATGGGTGCGTGCTCCCGCGCTCAACCTCGTTCCTAATGAACACGGTCGTGGGTGTGCGTCGCTCAAGTGATTTGCACGCCGCGGTTCTTGCGCGTGGTCACCTTCCGCTCGACATTCTTGCCGCGCGAAGCCTCGAGTCTGCAAGATCACAGCAGTTGCACGCCGCTTGCGCGCTCCGCCGGGCGCAGTCCCAAGGAGCAAGTTCGCGCGAGCGAGAGTTAGAGTTGCAATCTCAAGTCACCGATCTCTCCACACGAACCGCCGAGTTGCGCGAAAGTAACGCAGAGCTTAGTACGAGGAGTGCGCACTTCGAAGCACGCCTCCGTTACTTCCTTGATTGGCGTATCCACGTTGGTCGGTATCACTATTGGAAGATTCGCGGCTGAGTCCGGACTCGGATTCCGATGTTCGTCTTACTTCCTGCATTCTCTCGGCGCTGTACAACGTGGAACGAGTCGCTAATGGCTCGCAGTCACGGACACTAGTCCGAGCACAAACGCATTCCACCGGCGGTGAACTCGAGCTTCATCCGATGTAACGAAAAATGCACGCGCTCGAGCTTACGGATTCGCAGTCGACCACTCGGCGCTTGCAGTTCGGATGAATCCCCCCGATTGTTTCGCGAGGCCGTTCATGATCCAACCGTTCATGTTGCCGGATTGTTGGTTGCGCCAGAGGATGTCGAACTTGCCATCTCCATCGATGTCGCGCACGGCGTCAATACGCCACGCAGTATCCACGCCAGCGTGAATCATTCCTCCGGACGACTTCGTCAGGCCATCCATCAGCCACCCACTCACAGCGCCCGACTGCTCGTTGTACCAAAGCACATCCGATTTGCCGTCACCATTCAGATCGCGCAGTGACTTTGCGGTCCACGAAGCAGCGATCGCGTTGGGCGCGCCATTGATGCTCGCGATCTGCTGCACGCCCGTCTCCTGCATCAGCCATCCGCTCACAAATCCGAGAGCGCTTCGCCAGAGCAAATCTTCGTACCCATCACCGTTGAGATCCCCAACGCCGAGCAGTTCTGCGCCTTGGGCGGTGCCGATGACGCCACCAGCGAGTTTGACAAGGCCGTCCATGTACCACGCGTTGGTTTGACCGGTCGCGTTGTTGTGAAGCACGATGTCCGCACGACCGTCGCCGCTGAGGTCGCCGATGCCGACCAACTGCCAGTTCGCGGAGAGTGCGCCTGAGATCGCGGCCTTCTGTGTGATGGAGAGTCCATTCGTCAACCAGCCAAAGAACTGTCCATTCCCGCCTCGGAAGATGAGATCGGTCGATCCATCTCCATTGAGATCGCCGATGCCCTGGCAGACATAGTCGCTTGGCACTTCATCGCTGAAGACCGCGCCCGCTTTCCGCGTAAGTCCTTGCATCAGCCATGCAGCGACTTTGTGTGACTGTGCGCTATAGAAGATGACATCGGAGTTCGCGTCGTTGTCGAGGCGATCGGCGTAGTAGGGGGTGATGACTCCGCTTGGAATCGCGAACGAACGGGAGTCGACGGCGAAAGTCGCGATTCCGTAGCGGGAGTATCCGACAGTGCCGCCGAACTGCAGGCGAGTGCCGTTGGTGTAGTGGGCATCATCAACCGCGAATTGCCCGAGGTACACCTTGAGATCGCTGCCCGCATCGCCAAATCCGTTGGACGGAGGCAGGTTGTACCAACCACCAGTTCCAGTGATCGCGTTGGCAGCGAGATAGCTGGAGTCATCGAAGTCTGGATCAGGCACCGTGCCGTTCATCAGATCGCCCTGAAGCGCACCGATCGTGATGTATGTGTCGTAGTCCCACGCGTCGCCCGGCGGAAGAAACGGCAGCGGCAAGAACGATGGCGGGATCGCGCCTGCAATCTCGGCTTGATGGAACGCCGCTGACGGATTTCCGGTGAGCGCGATGTTTGTGTTGTAGATGTTCAACAGGCGGTCTGTCGCCTGCGTGAACTGCGCGTACACATCGACCATGTGGTAGCGACCGGTCGGCGTGTCTACGACATAACTTGTGCTCGTAAAGCCGGAGAAGTCGCAGAAGGCGAGGGGGGAGAGAGATGTTGCTGCAAGGGCAGCAAGGGACGCTGAATACTTCTTCATAGAGGCACTCCGGGACGATGGAGGTCAACCCTCGCATCGACCTGCGCCGAAGCACGATTCACCGTTGTTGGAGTGCAGATAGAGACGCAAACGCCGCCGGCTTGATTACGCAAGACGTAACGGCTGCGATGGCGTGACCAATATGGATTTTGCGCGCGGGATAGGCGTGCAGTGCGAATGAAAACGGGCTCGCCATCAAATGGCGAGCCCGTTTCAATCTGGTTCCCGAAGGAATGCGGCCTCAACCAGCACTCCGCGGCGCGCTACTGCGCAGGGCTTATTGCGCGTTAAGTACGACTTCAGTCGAAACCCCGTCGCTGCCAATCATCCAAACTTTCCATTTGAACACTCCGTCGACGACGGCGAGGTACACACGATGAGGCAGTGTTCCTGGCTGAAGTGCGGCGGCGTTTGTCACCGCGGTAGCAGGGCTCAGCACGAGAACTCCAAGTTGAACGAACTCATTCCCGTAGGTGGACCATAGCGTGCTCGAATCGAAGAGGAGTTGAGAGATCAGTGTCGTGCTGCTTGCGCCACGGCGGCTGAAGACGGCGGGCCCTACTGCGTTGAATTGCAGGACATCGATGTAAGCAGCTCCATTCTCGACCTTCGCCTCCACCTCAATGATTGGAAGGTTGTTCGCAGCCATCGCCGCATTGATGCAACCGACAAAAGCAGCGACGGAGACGGTTACATATCCTCCATTGCTTGCTCCACCGCCGCCACCCGCGCTACTGTCGTCGGCATCGATACCGCCGTGATCATCGGCGTAGTCATCGCGGTTGAGGTCGTCGCCATCGTCATCGCATCCGTTGCCGTCGTAGCCATGGTCGTCGTTGTAGTCGTCGCTGTTGAGGATTGCCCACGACAAGGACACTCTCTTCACAAAGGCGCCTGACTCTTTCGTGAGTCCATTCATGATCCACGCGTTGACATCACCATTGACACGATGGCGCCAGATGAGATCGTCGTCGCCGTCGCCGTCGAGATCTGCACACGCTTCAGTACGCCACTCCAACGGGAGACCAGGGTGGAGTACGGCCGCAGTCGGTCCGGATACGGCGTGCATGAGCCAACCGACAACTTGACCAGTTCCAGTTATCCCAGGGGATCCGACATGCCGGAGGATGAGATCATCTGTGCCATCAGCATTCAGATCACCAACAGCGGTCACCGCAACCGACATCGATATCCCGCTTGTGCTCGATGCGGATGCGCTGAGTCCCGAAAGAGCCCAGATTGTGACATTGCCCTTACTGTCGCGCCACAAGATGTCATCAGTTCCACTCCCGTCAAAGTCGCCGGTCCCGAGGAACTCGCGACCGGCCGCGCAACCGATCATGCCGCCGCTGAGTTTGGTTGCGCCGTTCATGAGCCAGCCATTGACCTGCCCAGTGAGCCCGTTGACCAAGAGCACATCCGACTTACCGTCCCCGTTGATATCAGCAGACGCGAGGAAGCGCCAAGTAGAGGAGATACCGTTCGAGATTGTGCTTGAGGAAGCGATTGTGAGGTGACTCAGGCGGAAAATCTTGAACGCCCCATTCGATTTTTGTCGAACGAGCGCGCACTGCCTTCCATCGCCGTAGAAATCGGCGAGTCCGCAGTATTCAGCCCCGGTACCCAGCCCCGCAGGAAGGATGCCCCCCAGCTCTCGCGTGAACCCATTCATGATCCAGCCGCACAGGTTGCCTCCAACTGGATCGAACCAAACGACATCACCTTTTCCGTTGTCATCGATGTCACCACGGGTTGAATTCAGCTTAAATGCAGCAACTGCTCCACGATTTGACCCCGCGATGTCGGCTCCGATGATTCCTGCCAAAAGGTGTTCGCCGTAAAGAGCAACTGAGTTCCCAAGCCAATCAGATGCGGCGGCTCCCGCGCGCACAAACTTGGCTCCCAAGAGTTTTGGTACTTGCCCCTCGAGCCGATAGACGCGAGCGCAGCCGGCATCGAGCTGAGAGCCAGTGCCGCTTCCTGTTGAGCCGACCGCGCAGGACGTGCTGTGCGCTGAAATCGCGGCTCCAAACTCCTCGGCATTCACGCCGTCGCTTGGGGTGATGGCGACTCCTCCAAACAAACCACTAGTCCCATCGTTGTAGAAGAACTGCACCGAACCAGCGGCGACACCTCCGGTGATGGTGCCTGGGGCGCCTACCCAAAGCAGGTCCGTTTCTCCGACTGCAGAGATGTCGACATCCCAGCCAAACAGCTCGTTGTCGTGAGGAGCGAGAGACGATTCTATGTCGATCAACGACCACGCTCCGACAGTTTCATAGAGGTAGACCATGCCTCGGTACGAATTCTTGTACGGAGCGCCGACGATTGCTCGATCGTCTCCGTGGGTGGCGACGGAAAGCCCGAACCAATCGCCGGCACTACCAAAGAACCCTGTGATTTTGGAGCCGGCGTCGAAGCCGCTGCCAGGCGTGTTGCGGAAGATGTACGCAGCGCCCTGGTCAAGATTGGGTCCGATGTCCGCTCGTGGCGCCCCGACGATGAGCGTGTTTCCATTTATGGAGACGGAGCTTCCAAAGCCATCTCCAGCTGCGCCATCGCTCGCGGTAAGTTTGGCAGTTTGGACCCAAACCCCAAAGATCGGATTGAACACATACACCGCACCTTTGCCGCCAGCCGCTGATGGTGCTCCGACCACAATTGTGGTTCCACTCGCTGAAACAGCCATGCCGAACGAGTCGCCGACGAGCGAGTCAGAGCCGGTCAGGGTGTCTTCAAAGCTCCATGTGCCATTCGGTAGGCGATTATAAATGGATGCCTCAGAGGCCGCATTCGCGCCAACGACGGCAACATTCTCAGTCATGGCGGTGGCAATACCGAAGCTCAAGTTCGGCGCCTGCGATGTAGGATTGAGTAGTTGCCGCTCTGAACGCGTAACTGTTTGCGCTAACAAGGCAGGGCTTGCCACACACAAGAAGCACAAGCCGAGGACAAACTTCGATGAGATCATTTCAATTTCCTTTCGTCGTGCGAGCGTTTGTGGGACGAAAGGAAATCCTACCAATCTCATTCAGATTTCGCGCTGGTGAAGAATCGCAGAATCTCCGCCTGTGAGCGTACTGCGCTTCGGCGCTTTAACTCGCGGGAGCGCACGATTTTAGGCAAAAAAACTCGTCGTACAAGGCTTCGTCCTGCGACCCCAGTTCGATCGTCTTCGAGCGTGGATTCGGTCGGAAGCCTACAGCGCGTTGAACAAGGCTTCGTGCATCCCGTATCAACCAGCGTTGATGACGGCCTCATACACCGTGCCATTGGAACTCACCATTTCGATTTTCCACTTGAGACCTGAGTCTTCAAGTTCAAGTTCGACTTCGTGCGGAAGAGTTCCTGGATACACGGCGGACGCAAGCGTCAGTGCGACCGAGGGAGTGACGATCGCGCCACCGAGGTAGTTGAGTGCATCGAGGTAATCGTCGAGCAACGCCGCGCTCGGCATGAAGGTGATGGTGGAAACGACGCTTGCGTTGCTCGCGCGATAGCGAGTGTGAATGAACTGCCCAGTGTTGTGAATGGCCTGCAAGACTTTGACATACGCAACGCCGCCTTCAACTTCAGCTTCCACTTCAAGAACTGTGCGATAGTTGGATGCCATCGCGGCGTTGACGCAGTTGATGCACGCGGCGAGTGAGACGGTCTCGTTGCCGCCGCTGCCGCCGCTGCCTCCTCCGCCGCCACCGCCACTGCTGTTGTCATCCGAATCGCTGCCGCCGTGATCGTCGGAGTAGTCGTCGCCGTTGAGATCATCTCCGTCGTCATCACAACCGTTGCCGTCGTAGCCGTGGTCGTCGTTGTAGTCATCGCCGTTGAGCGTGGCCCAAGAGAAGCCAACGTTCTTCACAAACGCACCGGAAGACTTGACGAGTCCCGTCATGAGCCACGCGTTCACATCTCCGGTCTGTCGGTTGCGCCAGAGAATGTCGTCATCGCCGTCCCCGTCGAGATCCGCGCAGGATTCGACGCGCCATGCCAGCGCGATCCCTGCATGCATGATGCCCGTGGTCGGCGCGACTGCGCCGTGCATGAGCCAGCCAACGACTTGCCCAGTCCCCGCAACTGACGCGGTACCAACATGCCGCAGAACAAGATCATCCGTGCTATCGCCATCAAGGTCACCAACGGCGGTCACCGTCCACGCGCGCGAAAGCGTGCCCGCAGGCGCCGGCACCGAGGCCTCGGCCGCACTCAGCCCTTCGAGATACCAAATCGAGAGTTGATCGGTGTTGTCGCGCCACAGAATGTCATCAGCACCGTCGCCATCGAAGTCGCCCGTCGCGAGGAATTCGCGACCAGCAGCGACGCCGATCATTCCGCCACTCATCTTGGTCGCTCCGTCCATGAGCCAGCCATTCACCTGTCCTGTGAGTCCATTGAGCAGCAAAACATCGGACTTGCCATCACCATTGATGTCAGCACTCGCAAGGAAGCGCCACTCCGCGGCGATGCCGTTACTGATGTTGCTCGACGACGCGATGGACAGCCCGTTGAAGCGCGAAATCTTGAACGCGCCATTTGACTTCAACCGAACAAGCGCGCACTGTTTGCCTTCACCATAGAAATCGGAGAGCGAGCAGTACTCTGCGCCGGATCCAAGTCCGGAGTTCATGATGCCGCCCGTCTCGCGCGTGAGTCCGTTCATCACCCATCCGGCGTAGTTGCCACCGACGGCATCAAACCAGACGACATCTCCGCGACCATTGTCATTGAAGTCGCCGCGAGTCGTGTCCACTTTGAAGGAAGCTACGGCGCCGCGATTGGTATTCGTCGTGTCGGCGCCAGGCATGCCGGCGAACAGACGCTCGCCATGCAACGCAACCGATGCGCCAAGTTGAGCACCGGATGCGGGTGCGCTGCTGACGAATCGCGCTCCAACCTGCGACGCAGTCGCGTTGAGACCGAGTCGATACACACGAGCGCAGCCCGCTGTCGTGGCTCCAGAGACCGTCGCGTTTGGCGAACCGACCGCGCACCATCCGTCATAAGCGCTCAGCGAACTCCCGAAGGTCTCGCCTGCAACCGGGCTCGCGGGCGCAGTGAGCGCTCCGACCGTGAAGCCGCCAGCGACGGAGTAGTAGTAGAACTGCATGACGCCAGATGCGATTCCCGCAGAAGTCGCGCCTGGCGCGCCCACCCAGAGGATGTCGGTCGTTCCGAGATCCGACAGCGCGACAGCGCTTCCATAAAGCGCGCCAGATTGTGGCGTCACTGCGTTGAGTACACCGAGCACGAACCAAGTGCCACTCGAATTGCCGTAGAGGTACACCGAACCTTGCGTGGAGTTCCGTTGCGGCGCGCCGATGAGCGCGCGATCGCTTCCATGGGTTGCGACGCTGAATCCGAATTGATCGCCGGCCGCACCACCCGTCGCGGTGATCTTGGTTCCGGCGTTGAAGGTGTTCCCGGTGGTGTTGCGGAAGAGGTAGGCCGCGCCCTGATTGGAGTTCCCGCCGACATCCGCCTGCGGCGCTCCAACGATCACGGTATCACCGTCGATGGAGACACTTCGCCCGAAGAGGTCGCCGGAAGCTCCATCGCTCGCGACGAGCTTCGCGATTTGCGACCACACCACTCCGCTCTTTCGGAACACATACACAGCGCCCTTGCCGCCGGAGTTTGGTGCGCCGATCACGAAGGTGGTCCCGTTCATGGACGCGCTCGCGCCGAACGAATCGCCGGCAACCGTATCGGAGCCGGTGAGGGTGGCGGTGAAAGCCCATACGCCGCTTGAAGCGCGATCAAAGACAGTCGCGGTGCCTTGCCCACTCGCTCCAACGACTGCCGTCGAACTAGTCATCGCCGTGCTGGTGCCGAACGCCGATTGCGCGACTTCTGAGACCGGCGCGAGGAGTTGCCGCTCGGATCGCGTGATCGTCTGACCGAGTGCAGCAGCCTGAACAAGTGCGACGAGACACAGCGAGATGGGCGAGAGTTTGGCGAGCGAGAACATGGAAGTACCTCAAAGGTGGCAATAGGTCGACGGGGGAGTCATTCTATGAGAGCGGGCGGGGGGACCGCGAGATACTCCGAAGAGCTCCGTCTTGCTCAAATCCCTGCGGATTGTGGACCCGAATTGTGATATGGGCTTCGCGGTTGCTTCACTGTTGAGCTTTCGACGCGATGCGAACACCATGATTCCAAGAGCGTGGATCCTCCACACCACTCGGATTTCGGTCAGAGGGTTCTCCGTGCCGAGGCGCCGATCAAAGGAATCGCATCAACTCGCCGGGACAATCTGCTCGTAGTGATTGCCGTTCGAGTCGTATCTCTGGATGCGCCACTTAAGTACGCCGGAGAGCACATCGAGTTCGACCTCGTGTGGTAGGAAGCCGGCCGGTGCGCCGGGAGTGGCGGGTGCTGTGGATGGGGTCTTGATCGTGCTTCCGACGAGGGTCATGATCGAGTCATAGTCGTCGAGTAGCCCCGCGCTCGGCGTGTAGGTCGTTGTTCCGATAACGGTCGCGTTGCTCGCGCGGAATCTGGTGAAGATGAACTGGGAAGTTGGGTGGATGAACTGGAGCACGCCGAGATACGTCACACCGCCCTCAAACTCCGCTTCGGCTCGCAGCACGGTGCGGTTGTTTGCCGCCATCGCAGCATTGATGCAGTTGGCGAATGCCGTAAGCGAGAGCGTCGTGTTTCCGCCACCACTGGTTCCGCCGCCGCCGCCGTTCGCACTGTCATCGGTGTTACTGCCGCCGTGATCATCTGCGTAGTCGTCGCGATTGAGATCATCATTATCGTCGTCGCAACCATTGCCGTCGTAGCCATGGTCGTCGTTGTAATCATCACCGTTGAGAATTGCCCAAGCGAGGTTAGCACTCCGGATGAATCCACCAAACTCTTTGTACCCGTGATCGACGATCCATCCGTGCACATTGCCTGTCACTCGGTTGCGCCAAAGAAAGTCATCCGTAGCGCCATCGCCGTCGAGATCGCCATATCCTTCGACTCGCCAATCAAGCGCAGCGGTTGGCCCAACGGAGTACTCCTGCAACTCATCTCCCACGATCGAGATCGCGGAAATCTCGCCCGTACCAGGTGAATTCGCCGTTCCGATGTTGCGCATGATGAGTTTGTCTGTCAAGAGTTCATCATTGTTGTCGCCGTCGATCGCTGCCGCGCCGAGGCAAGTCCAACTCGAAGGCAGAAGCGTCGCATCTGGGTTCGAGAGAAGAGAAACATCATCCGCACTGAGCCCGCTCATCCACTAAACGAACGGCTCGGTGTCGTGGTCCGCCTCACTCAAACGGCGCCAGAAGATGTCGTCTGTTCCGTTGCCATCGAAGTCACCGGTGCCGAGAAACTCTCGGCCATCGGCGTTGCCGATCGTCCCGCCGAGGGTCTTTGTGAATCCGTTCATGAGCCAACCATTCACTTGGCCGGTGGATGCGTGCTTGAGCAGCACATCGGACTTGCCGTCGCCATTGATGTCAGCGCATGCGAGAAAGCGCCACTCCGGACCGATGCCTCCACTGATGTTGCTCGACGATGTTATTGAGAGCCCGTTCAAGCGGAAGAGTTTGAAGATGCCGCTCGACTTCAAACGGACGAGCACGCACTGCTTTCCGTCGCCAAAGAAGTCACCAAGTCCGCAGTATTCCGCGGTTGAGCCGAGCCCTGTGTTCAGCGTCGCGCCCGATTCACGGACGAGACCGTTCATGAGCCATCCCGCAATACTTCCGTTGACGGGATCGAACCAAACCACATCGCTTCGTCCGCTGTCATTGATGTCGCCGCGTGTCGTCTTCACTCGGAAGGACGAGACCCCGCCGCTGTCGATGTTTGTCATGTTTGCGTAGGGCGCCCCAGCGAGGAGCCGGTCATTCTCGATTGCGACGGAAAACCCTAGATTGGCATTCGACTGAGCCGCGCTGCTCACGAAACGTACCCCAACCTGAGATGCAGTCGCGTTGGCACCGGCTCGGTAAACACGCACGCATCCCGCACTTGAGATCGCGTCGACGGTCGCGTAGGGCGAACCAATCGCGATTTGATTTCCATTCATGCTCAGGGAGATACTTGCTCCGAAGCCCTCATTGGCGGTGCCTGCGTCGGGAATGAGTTTCGCGCCGATGATGAGTAATCCACCTGACGAATAGGAGAAGAGTTGTGCCGATCCAGTCGTCAAGCCCGCCGAAATGGTTCCTGGTGCGCCCACCCACATTGTGTCCCCGTACAAGGAGGACGACATCGCGACCGCAACTCCAAAATTCTCATTGGGGTGTGGCGCTGTCGAGCCGAGCGATAAAGTCCGCACCCAAGTAACAGGCGATTCTGTGAAGAGGTACGCGGCACCTTGGTAGGCAGATCTGCCCGGCGCTCCGATGAGAGCGCGGTTGCCGTTCTTGGTGCTAACGCTCAAACCGACGCGATCACCTGCGCCGCCATCCGACAAAGTGACTTTGGTCCCTGCACTGAATGTGTTACCAGAGACATTGCGAAAGATGTATGCCGCGCCTCGGTCGCCGTCTCCGTCAACGGTTGCAAGTGGCGCACCGACGACGAGGGTGTCGTAGTCCCATGAAACACTGTGCCCAAATCGATCACCGATTGCGCCATCGCTCGCCGTGAGTTTGGCGACTTCCCACCAAACCGAACTGATCAAGCGAATACATACACCGCCCCGGTTCCTCCAGCGCTCGGCGCGCCGACGACAAGTGTGTCATGGTCCATCGAGAGAGCGAGACCGAAGTCATCGTTTGCACCAAGGTCACTCGAGATGAGCTGCGTACTGAATTCCCAAGCGCCACTCGTGTTCCGATTGAAGATCGCGACGGCGTTCTCTCCAGGAAGCCCCACAGCCGCCGAGGATCGATTCATCGCGCAGCCAAATCCGAAACGAGCGTCGGCTGCACCGGTCGGCGTGGGAACCAATTGGCGCTCAGTGCGGGAGATCACCTGTGCAGACACGCTTTGAGTCGCGACCGCGAGTGCGAAGAGTGTCTGGACGCATGCATTGCAAAGGTGGCGCATCTGAACTCCTTGTGGAAGTTGCCCTCTGTTTCGAACATCAATCTAGCAACTTCCGTTGTGCGTCCACAAGATCTTGCACTTGCGCGAATGAAAAGCCCCCAGCGTGTGCAGGGGGCCTTGCGTGATTCGAGTGATATTGGCAGAAACTTAGACTTCGCCGTTGGCGGGTGGCTGCCCGCCTTGACCTCGGCGGCCACCGTTGCCGCCTTGGCCTGGTTGCCCACCTTGACCACCACGACCTCCGCCGAACTGTTGGCGCATCATGTCGCGCGCCGCGGTCGCTTCGTCCTCATCAATCGTGCCGTTCTTGTTTGTGTCCAAGCGGCCGATGATCTCTTTGCGTTGCTCTTCAGGAAGTCGCTCGAGCATGCGGGTCACGCCCGCGGCCCCGCCGAACCCGCCTTGTCCACCTTGTCCACCCTGTCCACCGCGACCACCTCGGCCTTGCTGCGGCATGAGTGCGAGCTGGTCTGGCGTGAGCAGCGCTTTGAGCTTCTCTTGATAGTTCTCGCCGACTTTGCGCTTCTGGTCATTCACTTCCCGTGTGGTGTCATTCCGCTGACCACCCATACCGCGGCCCATGCCGCCCATCATGCCTCCGATGCCTGAAGAGAGCATCGTGACGGCGCGCTCACTCGCGGCGACGAGCTCATCAGGCTCGCTCTGCTTGGTGAGCGTGTAAAGGCGATCGTTGAGCGGCCGCACTTCGTTTGCGTAACCAAGTTCAAGTTCGCCGATGGAAGCGAGCACAGCAGCATCGAGGCCATCGAGTTTCTTCGCCGCTTCAAACATGCGCGTGGTTTGAGTCGGGCCATATACGCGCTCAAACGCGCTCGCGAGAATGCTCTGATTCAATTGCTGAGAAACAGCGGTCTCTCCGAGTGCGCCGACCATTTGCGTACGGAATGACTCGTTGACATCGCGCACCGCGGTCCGCAATTGGACCTGTTGCTTGATGATGCGTGAAGCGCCGTCGGTGTCGCCATTCACCATCGCCTTGAAGAGACGGCTGTTGGATTCGGTAATGAAGTCATTGCGTGCGCGAAGCGCTGCATCGAGTTGCGACTCGTACGAGTCGAAGAGTGGCTCAACTTTCGCGAACTCTTCGACCGGAAGGCGTGCATCATCGACGACAAGAAAGAGGTTGGTGGATTCGCCCGAGATTCGCCCGCGGGGAAGGGTTTTCTCGCGAGTAAGGAACCGCTCAAATGGATCCCAATTCACCATTTGCGCATCATCGAGCGTCGCCTTGACGCCATCGATGAAGGACTTCTTGAGTTCGAGCTTCTTTGTCTGGAGCGCTTCGAGATCTGCCAAGATCGTTGTGAACGCTGACTTGATTTCAGCGTCGATTCCGGTCGCTGCGAGTTCCTTCTGCGCTTCAGCGGCGGACTGCTCCATGCGAGTGCGGAAGAAGTCGCGCCGCTGCTCGTCGGTCATCTCGCCATTCTCTTCAGCGGCTCGAAGCTCTTCGCGCATCTTCTCCATGCGTGCGGTCATTTGCTCCTGGCGCTCAGGCGTCATGAATGACTCCATGAGTCGGCGGCCGACATCCATCATGGAACTTTGGACGCGCTCCATCTCAGGTTGATATGCAGTTTCGTAGTCTTCAAAAAGTTGCTCGACGACGTCGCCTTGCACTTCATCGAGCGTCAACTGACGAACGAAGAGCTGCAAATCGCGACGCGCGAAGTCGGGCTCAAGCGCGTCGCGCACATCACGCATGCCTGCGCCCCCGCCACCACCCATGCCACCACCACCACCACCGAACATGCGGCCCATCTGTCCGCCCATACCGCCGCGGCCCTGACCTTGGCCGCGACCTTGGCCTCCCGCGTTTCCATTGCCGCCGCGATTGCCGTTCGCGCCGTCTTGCTGATTCGCCGGTGGTGCGCCTGGCGCGGGTGCACTCTGCGCAAACAAGGGAGCGGCGAGAAGCACAGCAGCGGTTGCCGCGAGTGCGCGAGTTGAAATCCGAATTGCGTTCACAGAGAGCTCCTAAAATGGGAGGACGGGCGGTGCGAGTTCCATCAGCGGTCGCACCGTGTCGTCAAACCAATTGATTGACGGGGCTGCCACCGATGAAGAGTTGAAACGGCCGCGCTCGACGGGGTCAAGTACGGCGAATATTCAACGCTGCAGGAGGCGGGATATCGCACTGCACGCCAGATTTCTCAAAACTCAGCCGGAGAGGCTGTTGCGTTCGCGCGACGCATCCACGCGAGGTTTTAGTCCGAAAACCGGCGAGATACCAGGCAACTTGGCTTCCGCAGCGCGTGCTAGGCAATTTATGCGGGTTGGGGGGCCGCGCGATATTCGGATTAGAACAAGTATCTCCTCATTGGCGTGATCCGAGTTGCGCTCGAAGATTCTTGAGGCAGGATGTGTTCACGTGCCAATCTCCTTGGAGGAGGCGCGGAGAGTCGTGTACATTGCAAGGGCAATGGCGACCAGGGAGGGTTGCGCAACCGGGTTGCGCGATCGCTATTGAGGGCGCAGCGACGAAGCATTTTTCGCGCGCAGTTTGAGGTTTGTGAGTTAGGTTGAGCGGACGATAGAGCGGATAAGGGAGCAAAAAATGAAAATCAGACTTCTGAGCACAGTTGTGTTTTTGGCTGCGTCGTCGTCGGTGTTTGCTGGCGGTGTTGGTGGCGGAAACTGGGTTGTGATTCCGAACTACCGCTCGACTGCGGATAGTCCGTTCTACGCCGCTGAGGGCGGCGACCTGATGGTGCTCAACGACTTCGAGATTGCTGCGTTCACTCCCCCAGGAACTGTGACCCTTGGCGGGTCCGGCACGCTCGGCAACTCGGTCGACGGTGATGACGGTGCGATTGATGGAGTCGCGGGACCTGACGCGAGCGCGCTGTGGGTCATCGGATCGTTCTCGGTGGAGTTTGACGCTTCCGTTCTTGGCGGACTTCCGACGCGCGTAGGAATCGTGTGCACGGATCTGGTCCAAGTTGGCGGCGGGAACCCCGATCTTCGCGTCATCGCTGTCGACGCTGCAAGCAACATGCATGTTCAGGAGTTCGTCATCGACAATGTCGGCGGACCTGGTGACGACATCTTCGTTGGCTTTTCTTTACCGGCGGGCGTGACGAACTTTCAAGTCATTCCTCTGTCGGGAATCGGGACATTTGACCATTTGCAGTATGAACAACAGCCCGCACTCGTGCCCTCTTTCGTGATGGACGATTTCAATTTCGATGGCAAGAGCGATGTGTGCTGGTATTCGGCCGGTTCTTCGCAATCCGCTGTCTGGTTCATGAACGGAGTCGTTCGTGATAGCGGTGGGCTCACCGCTCTGAACCCTGCGCAGAATGTGGACGCGGTTGGTCGTGCGGACCTCAACGGTGACGGCGTCGCTGACATGGTTTTCCAAGATCCATCTGACGGTCAGCTCTCGGGTTGGATCATGAATGGCAACGCGATTCTGCAGGCTGGACCGATCCTTGGATCGCCGACCGCGCAGGACATCGTGCTCGGGTTGGCGGATCTCAGTGGGGATCGTCGCGCAGACATCGTGTGGCTCAATCAAGACACGGGTGTCGTGAGCGTTTGGTACATGAACGGACTCGCGCGAACCGGTGGCGGGACGATCATGAATATCACGGGCTCCGAGTTCCTTGGTCTCGGCGATCTCAACGGCGATGGCCGTGCAGACATGGCATATCGCAACACAACTACCGGAGTGGTTTCTGGCGCGCTGCTCTTCGGAAAGACAATCCTCTCGCAGGGACCAATTGCGAACGCAGCGGCAGTCGGTCCAGCGTGGGATAGCCCAGGCCTTGCGGATACCTATGGAAGCGGCAAGTCGCAGATTCTCTGGCGCAACTCGACGACCGGCGAACTTCGATCATGGGTGATGGATGGCCTGACCCGAGTTTCAGGCGCCCAATTGGCGTGGTACTCCCCAGGTTACTGGTGGGAAGTCGCTGCGACCCCTGACTTGAATGGTGACGGTAAGGATGACATCCTCTGGCGGTCGCCGTACAGCATCGGTGTGTACGGGTGGATCATGGACGGCGCTACCAAGGTGTCCGGATCCTTCATTCGCAACGTCTCCTATCCATGGCAGATCGTGAACTAAGTTCCGATCCTTGCAGAAACAGACCTTCCAACCGCCGCTCATACGAGCGGCGGTTGTGTTCTTGATCGCTCGCGACTTGGAATCTGCGGCCAGACCGCAGATTCCTCGCTCGCTTTCGACTGCGCCGGGGCGAGTGAATCGCCACCGGCGCAATTCCGATGTCCTTTGATCGCGCCTGATCAACGCATTGAGCCCGATCTCCGGCGGTGCCGATTCACTCGGCCCGCCGGAGTCCATAGCGAGTGCAGCGTTTTTGCGGCGCTTCGCCGCAAGAAACCTGACACGAGCGCTCAAGGGACGCGCCTTTTTGACTCGAACACGAACATCCGCCGCCTCCCGAGCGTTTTGTTACTCGAATCTATCTCTTGTCAGCCGCCGAATTTCCGCAACTCGTTTTCCACGAATGCTTCGCCCGAACTCGGTTTTCGCGTTTGGCTTCGGGAATTGTCGATGACGAGAGCCGCTCATACTCCTTTCCGGAGCGATATCCGTTGGTGACCACAATGATGTTGAACACACTCCCGAGTTCTGCCGCCGCTGTCACTCTGTTTGTATCCGGCAGCGTGCTCGCTGGCACTGTGCCCCCCTCGAGTTCGTTCGCGTGCTGGGGACGCCAAGACGGAGCGCAATGCGCGACACCCGCGATTTCAAATTCGCTTCGCGTGCTCGCAACTGATGCAGGTATCGGATTCGGGCTCATCCTGCTCGATGATGGTTCGCTTCTCCACTGGGGAGACTCGGCCTTTCAACAGGATCAGATACCAGTCCTTCAACAAGGCGAGACATTCATCGCCGCGAGTGCTGGCGGTGCACATGCCATCGCAATCTCGTCGACTGGCACGCTCTACGGTTGGGGCTTTGATACCTTCGGGCAAGCCTCTGTTCCCGTGATCGGTCCTGGTCTCACCGCGACCAAAGTTGCTGCAGGCGAGAGCCACTCGCTCGCACTGCTTTCGGATGGCTCAGTGGTTGGTTGGGGTCTCAACTCAGCGGGGAAAACTGCACCTTATTCGCCGCCCCCTGGAGTGGATGTGGCTC
Source organism: Planctomycetia bacterium (assembly GCA_005790605.1). Classification (GTDB taxonomy): domain Bacteria; phylum Planctomycetota; class Phycisphaerae; order Phycisphaerales; family SM1A02; genus F1-140-MAGs142. Next base: position 30,824 of record SXUI01000051.1, read on the forward strand.
AGTTGCGCGCTGGACTCGATCACAACGCGGTCCTTCTTACTGACGGAAGCGTTGCCTGCTGGGGCGACAACACCGAAGGCGAGTGCGATGTGCCGGTGCTTGGCGCGGGTGAAGTTTTCATCGAGGTGCAGTGCGGTCGAAACTTCACGCTCGGGTTGACGAATGCTGGTGATGTCTTGGTGTGGGGCGATGCCGCGTTTACCACAGTTCCCGCAGCGAGTGGTCACATCGAGCACATCTACGGAAAGTTTGTGAACGCAGGGTTTGTCACCGCCGACGGAACGCTCACGATCTGGGGCAATGATGGATTCGCGCAGACGAGCGTGCCTGCTATGACAGGCGTGATTCGCGCGGTTGCCATCGGGGAGCAGTTCATCGTCGTAGGGCTTGAAAGCGACTGCGACGAAGACGGCTTCTCGGATAAGCAGCAGATTCTGGCTGACCCGACGCTCGACTGCGATGGTGATGAGCGGCTCGATGGTTGTCAGATTGACGCTGACCCGACACTCGACTGTGACCTTGATCGCGCACTCGACTCATGTCAAATCAGCGCGAATGCGCTGCTCGACTGCGACGGGGATGGGGACTTAGATTCTTGCCAAGTCGTGACTGATCCGTCGCTTGACTGCAATCACGATGGCGATCTCGACTCTTGCCAGGTGATTTCGGACCCGACGCTTGATTGCGATGGTGATGGAATCCTTGACGAATGCGCGCAGCAGGCGACCGGAGTCACCAGCGAAATCGTGGCACCGTTTGGCACCGGTGATGTCGTCACGGCATCAGGCACAAACCTCGCGTTGCCGGTGCTCGATGTGCGGGTCGAGGCGACCGTGCGAGCGGACATTGGAAGCTTCGGCGAGTGGCTTGAGCTTTCACTCAATGGAACGATCATCGATTACATGTTTGTTGGCGCCGGAAGTAACTGTTCGACTGCGGTGGAAACTGAAGTGATCTTGCTCGACAAAGATCTCTTCACCGCGCTCGCCCCCGATGGCGATGTCTCGCTCTCACTGCGACCGAGCATTCATGTGTCGACGCTTGAGTGCGCGACGAGTCAAGCCAAGCTTGAGGCGACTTGGGTGAGTGAGGGTTCGGATTGCAATGGCAACGGAGCGCCAGATCTCTGTGAACTCGATAACGGCGACATCCCAGACCGCAACGCTGACGGCTTACCTGATACCTGCACCTACATGCCAGACGAGGACTTCAATGGTGACGCCAAGGCGGACATTCTTTGGAAGAACGCGAATAGCAACCAACTGACGGTCTGGTTCATGAACGGAACCACGCGAACAAGCGGGGCGCTGCTTGGGGTCAGTCCTCCCGTTGGCTTCTCCTTCAATCAACTTGGCGATCTCGACGGCGATCACCGCACGGACTTGATGTATCGCAACAGCGCGCTCGGTACATTCTTCGCGTTCCTGCTTGAGGGTGCTCTTTCGGAGGAGGCAGGAAGCGTCGATGCGTCAACGGTTCCATCTTCAACGAAGTTTCTCGCGATGCCGGATCTCAATGGCGATGGCCGCAGCGACATGCTTTTCAAGAGCACGATCAGTGGTGAAGTGAATGCGTGGCTGATGGAAGGTCGGGCGAAATCCACCGGCGGTGTCGTGTCATCTGCCAACGGTCTCGCCTTCCTCGGTTTTGGCGACCTCGATGGTGACGGCGACGACGATCTCCTTTGGCGAGACGCTGCGGGTACGGTGAGCGGTTGGCTCATGTCTGGGTTGGTTGCAACGGAGACAGGCGCGATCGTTGGAGCTTCTCAACTCGGCCAAGAGTGGCAGCCTGCATCGGTCGGCGACCTCGACGGCGATGGTCGCGCGGACTTGCTCTGGCGCAACTCCACCAGCGGGCAGGTCAACGCGTGGTTCCTCGGCGGTCTTGAGAAGGTCGGCGGCGGTCTCGTGAACTCCACGCTCGGCGTGAACTATCGCGTTGAGTGTCTCGCTGATTTCGATGGCGACATGAAAGAGGACATCGTGTGGCGCAATTCGCAGAACGGCGACACCTATGTCTGGCTCATGGATGGCCTCACGAAACGAACCGGCGCGTTCGTCAAACGAGTCTCACTCGATTGGGATGTGCAGAATCAGTGAGTGAACGGCTCCGTCCTCAGGCGCCGAGTCGATCTGGATTGAGATCGAGCAGGTCGCTTGGAACGAAGAGTCCATCCTTTCGAATCACGGTGCCGTCAAACGCGATTGTTCCACCACCGAACTCGGGGCGCTGAATGCAGACGAGGTCCCAGTGGACATCGCTCTTGTTGCCGTTGTTCGCGTCTTCGTAGCAGCGACCAGGCGTGAAGTGGAAGGAGCCGGCGATCTTCTCATCGAAGAGAATGTCCTTCATCGCATGCGTGATATGCGGATTGAATCCAATGGCAAACTCGCCGATGTATCGCGCGCCAGGATCGCGATCGAGAATCTGCGCCAAACGCGCGGAGTCTCCGACGCATGATGCTTCGACGACTTTTCCGTGCTTGAAGACGAGCCGGACATTGTCGAAGCTCTGGCCTTCATAGACGGTGGGCGTGTTGTAATGCAGGACACCGTTGACCGAGTCGCGTACGGGCGCCGTGAAACACTCGCCATCGGGAATGTTCATGTTGCCGCAGCAGGGGATAACGCCGATGCCCTTGATCGAGAAGGTGAGATCGGTGTCACTCGGTCCCTTGATGTGGACAACATCCGTCGCACGCATGCGCGCCGCGAGGGGCTCGCACGCCTTCGCCATCTTGGCGTAGTCAACGAGGCAAACTTGGAAGTAGAAGTCTTCAAATGCCTCCGTCGACTTCCCTGCAAGTTGCGCCATGGATGGGCTCGGCCACCGAAGCACAACCCATTTCGTGTGATTCACGCGCCGCTCGGAGTGCACTGGCGTTCCGTACAACTTTGAATACGCACGCATGCGATCCGGCGCTACGGCAGATGCTTCGCTGACATTGTTGGCGCCGCGGATGCCGCAGTACGCCTGCATTTTTTCCATGCGGAAGAGGTCGCTCGCGCACCATGTACTGATGCCATCGTCGGCAGATTCGCCTTGCAGCGCAGCCATCACGCGCGTAGATCGCTCAGCGACGTGCGGGTGCGCGCCGACCTTTCTCGCGGCGCGAATCATGGCAATGATCATTTCCGTCGGCACATCAAAAGTCTCGATGAGCACATGCTCGCCCGCCTTGAGCGTCATCGAGTGCGTCGTGAGGAGATGTGCAAGACGATCGAAGCGTGGGTCGGACATGGGAGGGGCCTTGGGGTGAGGAGGCAGTGTGAGGGGTTTGATGTTGAGCGAGGTCAGGCGGTCGTCAACGCCGAATTGAGCCCGATCTCCGGCGGTGCCGATTCATTCGGCCCGCCGGAGTCCAAAGCGAGTGCAACGATTTCGCCCTCTGTGGGCGAGAATCTTGCACGAGCGCTCAAGGGACGCGTGGCTAGGAGATGCGCAAGACGATCGAAGCGTGGGTCGGACATGGGGTTCTCGGGGAGAAGGTGAAGGTGTTTCGAGGAAGTCAAGATACCGAGCGGGCGCGGACGGAGTGAATCAAGCTTGCAAGCACGGCTGGAGTCCACGAAGCCAGCTGATCGACAACGAGATCCGCTTGCGATTGCCGTTCGCGTGTATGCCCTTTGCTCGTGATCGCCGCGCACGCCATTCCTGCTGCCTTTGCAGCGGCGATTCCGGCGGGAGCGTCTTCAAGTACGACACACTGCGTTGGGTGAACGCCAAGACGGGAAGCGGCGAGTAAGAAACACTCGGGATCTGGTTTCGAGCGCGCGACATCGCTTCCCGTGACGAGTGCATCGAAGCAGTTGTGGAGCCCAAGACCATCGAGTGCAAGTTGCACATTGAGGGGTGGTCCTGAACTCCCGACAGCGAGGCGCCAACCTGCGTCACGAAGCGAATGTATGAGCGCTCGTGCACCTGGCATGATTGGAAACTGTGCTGCGACTTGGGCGCGATACGCCGCTTCCTTTTCATGATCCAGTTCCTGCACTTGCGCGGCGCTCAGACTGCCTTTGCCAGCGCGCAGCCAACATTCTCGCAAGAGGTCCTCGTTGCGCCGACCGAAGTGCCGGTAGTAGTCGTCCTCGGTGATTTCCACAGCATGCGAAGCGCTCACGCTGCGCCATGCAATGAAGTGGGCGTCGTAACTGTCGACGAGCGTCCCATCGAGGTCGAAAATCGCGGCGTTCATGCTCCTGCCTTGCTCGACTTCGCGGTGCTCGCGATCGCCGCGCGCGCGTGACTGATATCGTTCGTGCTGACATCGAGGTGAGTCACCATGCGGACACGATCCGAGGAGAGGGCGAGGGCGAGGACGCCCGCTTCGCGCAGTCGATCACAGAATGCTTGCGCACTTCCAAGAGCGCTCTTGACGCGGAAAAACACCATGTTTGTAGGGATTTTTTCGGCGGTTCCTTCGAGCGTGAGTCCTGCGACCTCGGCGATCCCTGCCGCAAGTGTTCGAGCGTTCGCATGATCCTCCGCGAGTCGAGCGACATGATGATCGAGCGCGTAGATCGCTGCCGCAGCAAGAAGTCCGGACTGGCGCATGGCTCCACCAAACATCTTTCGAAAGCGACGAGCTCGAGCGATGCATGCGTGCGAGCCAGCGAGCGCGCTCCCCACCGGTGCGCCGAGGCCTTTCGAGAAACACAACGAGACGCTGTCCGCATGCGAGGTGAAGTCGCGCGGCCCTACGCCGAGTGCGACGCATGCGTTCATGAGTCGCGCACCATCGATATGAAGATGTAATCCTCCAACGCGCGCGGCAGTTGCAACGGAAGCGAACTGCTCGACGCTCCACACCGTTCCGCCACCGCGGTTGCATGTGTTCTCCACCACCAGCATGCGCGAGAGCGGCGCGTGTTGATCGCGATGACGAATGGCGCCGCGAACCGCGTCGGCATCGAAGACGCCGCCAAGCCCATCGAGCGGCGAGATCATGCAACCGCTGAGCGCGGCTGGCGATCCCGTCTCGTAGTGAATGATGTGACTCTCTCGGTGTGCGAGAATCTCATCGCCGCCTTCGCACACCGTTCGAATCGCGAGCTGATTCGCCATCGTTCCACTTGGAACAAAGAGCGCAGCGTCTTGTCCAAGGAGCGACGCAACTTTGAGCTCCAGCGCCTGCACCGTTGGTTCGTCACCCAGCACATCATCGCCAAGGGGAGCCGCTCGCATCGCCTCCCACATCTGGGCCGTTGGGCGTGTCACCGTATCGCTGCGAAGATCAATCATCACGCGAGGGTAACCTCGATTTCGAGGGCTGATTTGCTCTGCGATCGCGAACAAGCGCAGATTCGTAAGTATCTGTTTCAAATAGAGTTATGCCGACTTCGGCGCGCTCTGCAACGCCGGTGAAATGACTTTCGAGTCCGTGGGCTTTTCCTCTCGGTGCCTCCCACGTCAGGGAGGGGATCAGGAGTGCTCGGAAGAAGCGTCGTTTCGCGCCGACCGAAATCAGTCACTCGCACCCGAACTGCCGATAGATCCTCACATTGCAGCGCATTTTTTCTCCGGCAACTTCCGCGTCTTTCCTCCTCGCTCTTCTGTTCCCTGCGTGCATCGCGTGGAGCGAGTTGGTCGTCGCGTCTGCGCAGGACGCTGCGAGGTCATCCGAAGAGGGTGGTGCGGCGGCGCGCCGCTTGTTGAAGCGGTTTGACTTTGAGAGCGCGGAGGAATTCCCAACCGAGATGCCTCCAGGCTTCTATCGCGTCTTGACGAGCGAGTCGGGGCAGCCAGGGTTTCCGCCCTTTGGGAGGGTGGCGCTTGTTCGGACGGAAGCAAGGAGCGTCGCTGGCGGGAACTCGTCGCTGACTCCGAAGGGACATTGGTCGCTCTCGTTTCAGTTGGATGGAGCGGCGATCGCCGTCGCGTCGTCACCCTCGCTCATTCCACTCACTCCACGAGCACGGCCGCACATCAGTGCAGTTGTGCACACGAGTGGTCTCACCTCCGCGGGAGTTCGATTCACAGCGCGATTCGTCGATGCTGCCGGAAATCCGATTCCAGGAGCGTGGTCTACGACTCCAGTGCGGAGTGAACACGGGTGGCGCAGAGTTGAAATGGAAATGGCGGAAGCGCCTGTTGGTGCCTCCGCCTTGACTGTCGAAGTTGCGATCATGCAGCCCGACGGTTCGGCTGGTGCAGATGGGCTTCCAGCGAGACGAGATGTCACGGGCACGGCGTGGGTCGACGACCTCGTGGTGTGGCAACTCCCGACCGCAGACTTTGCAGCGACCGACGAAGGGATTTTTCAAGCCACAACCGAGCCAACGCTCCATGTCGCGTGCCGTGACCCGATTGCGAAAGCCCTCTCTGTGCAAGTCGTCGTGCGCGATGTCGCTGGCGCGATCGTTGTGCGCAAAGTTCACGCGATGCAAAACGCGGAGGAACTGCATTTGTCGCTCGGCGCGCTTGCGCCGGGTTGGTACTCCGCGGACGCGCACTTCTTTGATGAGGAAGCGCGGATTGCGACGCGACGCGCGCAGTTCTGCGTTGTCGCTGAGGATGCATACGAAGCCAATCAACCGCCGCGATTCGGTGTGGTCTTTGCAGAGCGCGCGATGGAAGATCCTTCTCGAACGATCGCGCAAGCATCGCTCGCTCGCGCCGCGTTCGCCGTGTTGCCTATCTGGACTGGGGCAACGGACCTTGGAAGTTCACAATTGCTCGTGCACGATCTTCGCGGGCTCACGGAGGGCATGTTCGAGCGCTCCATTCGCCCGATGTTTCGAATCGCGGGTGTCCCATCATCACTTGCCACAGCCGAGAAGCTCGACACAACCCAAGTCATCGATCTATTCGCGGGGGATGACGCTCGCTGGAAAGGTGCGCTTGAGCCGTGGCTCATCGCGTTTGGCCAACATGTAACGCACTGGTTTCTCGGAAATGAGGCGCCTGATCCAGCCACGCCAGAGCTCGCTCCCAAACTCATGCGAGCGTCGAATGCGTTGCGCACATTCATCGCGGGACCCGCGATCGTGACGCCGTGGATGCCGGAGGAGTTGATGCCCTCGGCGATGGCGGATGAACTACGTGCGGCGCGGTCGTGGGTTGAATTGCCGCTCGCGCCAGGTTGGTCACTCAGTGCGGGTGAGACACCTCTCGCATCGCTGCCGCCTGCGGATCGACTGTTTGCGACGATCGAGCCACTCTCTGCGTCAACCGCGGAGTCTCAGTTTGAGATTGGACCTCGTGATGAAGCGATCGACATAGCGCTTCGCGCCATCGACGCATGGAAGGTTGGCATCACCTCGATTGCAGTGGATGCAGAGGTTAGGAGCGAGGTGCCTGGGCCATCCATCGGAGTCGCCGCGTGGCGACAAATCTCGACGCATCTTGGTGGCCGAACTTTTGTGACCGATGTTCCGCTTGGCGAAGGACTGCGTGGCGTCCTCGCAGATGGACCTCGCGGCGCTTGCTTGGTTGCATGGAACGAGTCTCGGAAAGAAGGCGCCACGCTCAACATCGCGTTGGGTCGTTCGGTCGTAACCGCGACGGACCTGTGGGGCCGAATGCAGCAGATCGCTCCCTCGGAAGATGGTCACGCGATTGCGCTCATGCGCGAGCCGATGTTCTTTGAGGGAATTGAGCGCGAGGTGCTGCAGTTCCGCGCGGCCGTGCGCATCGAGCCGAGGTCGATTGACGCGCGCCGCGCACCGCAACCGCTCAGCATCGTGCTGCGAAACCCGTGGAAGCATCAAATCAGTGGGACGCTGTTGTTGCCGCAGTTCGACGATGCGGATCTTGCACCACGCGCATTGCCATTCTCGATCCAGCCCTCGATGGAGGCGCGGCTCGAAGTCGCACTCGGCGTTCCGCGAAGTCGTCCCTCAGGCGAGGTTGATCTTCATCCGATCGCGCGCGTGTCGGGTGCCGAGGAGTACTCCATTCCGCTGAGCGCCGTTGTCGAAACGGGTTTCGAAAGGGTTTCCCTCGAGTCTTCTTGGCGACTGGCGAAGAGCGTGGAGAGTGATCGCATTGACCTCATCGTGACGACGCGCGTGACGAATGTGAGCGCGACGGCGCTCGATGTCGAGGCGTTCGCAGTGGCCGATGGTTACACGCAACACCGAAAACCGATTGAGGATCTCCAGCCCGGACAGACCGCGGTCCGCGTCTTTCACTTTCCCGGCGGCGCGCGTGCGTTGTCGGGCCGTGATGTTCGTGTTGGTGTGCAGGACAGCAATCTCGACGCGAGATTGCTCAAGTTGCTTCCAATCCCGCCGTTCGTTCCACCAAGCGCTGTCGTTGGTGTGGGAGACTCATGATGCCGAGCACTCCCTCTCCTGCCGCAGGCGCCGTTTCGAACATCGGCGTCAATATCGAACTCGAAGCCCCAACACTACTTGCCCGCAATCTCGCAGCGCTTGCGATTCGAAACCCAGAACTCGCAGAGCGGCTCGCGACTGTGAGCGCAGGGGATGTCACTTGGGTGACGGCGGCAGACGGGGGGCTTTCAGGTCTCTACGCCACGCAAACACTCGCGTCGCGTCATGCTCCACGCAAGGAAGCAGAGCAGTTCGCATCGCGAGTCGATCTCCGCGAAAAGGCGACAACAGTCATTCTCGGCTTTGGATTGGGGCATCATGTTGGAGCGCTTGCATCGCGGGTGAAGCGAAGTGGTCTCATCGTCGTCCTTGAGCCCGATTTCGCGCTCTTGCGCGCGGTGCTTGAGCGCATCGATCACTCCGCGTGGCTGTCTAGCGCCAATGTTTTCCTCTTTGATGGGAGTGAAGAGACGAGCGTCTTCGTGGATCGCCTCAGCGGTTCCGAAGCCGTGCTCACAATGGGCGTGCAGATTCTTGAACATCCGCCGAGCCGCGCGCGACTTGGCCACGCGCCCAAGAAGTTTTTGGAGTGCGTGACAGAGTTGGTACGCGGAGCGCGCATGACCGTTTCGACCGCGCTTGTGCGTTCGACGCAGACGATTCAGTCCGTGTTTCGAAACGCGCGGCCGTATGTCGGTGGCGATGGCCTCGCGCCGTTGAAGGGCATTGCGCAAGGCCGACTTGGCGTGGTGGTGAGCGCGGGCCCGAGCTTGCGGCGCAATCTTCATCTGCTTGCGCAGCCTGGCATTCGCGACCGATGCGTGATTGTCGCCGTGCAAACTGTCCTGAAGCCGCTCCTCAAGGAAGGCATTCGCCCTCACTTTGTGGCGAGTCTCGATTGGCACCGCATTTCGAAGCGATTCTTCGAAGGTCTCCAACCTGAAGATGTCTGTGACACCACGCTCATTCTTGATCCGCAAGCGAATCCAGTTGTCGCACACAGTTACGCTGGTCCCGTGCGCTGCATCGGGGCTGCGCACTTCGATAAGTTGCTCGGACCGCTCGCCAAACCAAAGGGCGACCTTCCCGCGGGAGCGACGGTGGCGCATCTTTGCTATCAGATTGCGCGATACCTCGGCTGCGATCCGGTGGCACTCATTGGGCAAGATCTTGGCTTTACCGACGGACTCTACTACGCGCGCGGCACAGCGATTGATGAGGTCTGGGCGCCCGAACTCAACCCGTTCAACACGATCGAGAATCTCGAGTGGACGCGCATCGTGCGCCACCGCCAGCATCTTCGGAAACTCGAGGATGTGCACGGGAGGCCGATCTACACCGATGCACAGATGGAGTCGTATCTGCAGCGCTTTGAGGGGTTCTTTCTGCAAGACAAGCGTCGCGGCTTGACAACGATCGATGCGACCGAGGGCGGTGTTCGCAAAGCAGGAACAGATATCGCCACGCTGTCGCAAACGCTCGCGCAGTACGCGTTGCTGACTAATCCAGAGATTCCGCCTCCACGAGCGGCGCTCGATCTTGAGCGCCTTGCGGCCGCGGCGAAGCGTTTGCGGCTCGTGCGTAAAGATGTGGAGGTCATTCAGCGCGCTGCGCAACGCACCGCTGAATTGCTGCCACAGCTTGTCGGCGATGCTCCGAAGGAAGCGCCGCTCGATCGCCTGTGGAAGATGCTCGATGCGGAGCGCGCGAAGGTTTCGGAGCGGATGGAGGCGTTCGGGCTGCTTGATGAGTACAGCCAAGTTGGTGTCTTCCGCCGAGCTCGGGCGGATCGTCGGATTCACTTCTCACAAGCGCTCACACCGGAAGCGACGCAGCAACTGCAATTCGAGCGAGATCTCGTGAATGTGCGATGGCTCGCAGAGACAGGCGTCGATTACATCGCGAGACTCGACGAAACGGTCGCGGCTCTCGAAACAACGGACTGCGCGAATGATGATTCCGATGATGAGGCAGCGACGACCGTGCGGGCGGAGCGACAGCTTGAAGCGAGCTTCAGTCATGCTGAGTCCAAAGCCGCGGAAGTTCGGGTCGCGTTCATCCTTCCGGTTGATCTCGAACGCAGCGGACTTCTCGTGACGCGTTCGCTTTCCGAGCCGTTGGCCGAGCGGCCCGTCTTGCAACGCACACTTGAGCGGCTGGGCACCTCGAAAGAGTGTGAGTCGATCGTGCTTCTCATTGCGGATGACGATCGGATCGAGGCGGAGGTGTTAGCACTCATTGATCGTGCGCACATTGGCCTCCCGGTGCATGTACACCGTTCCGGCGTCACGCCTTATGACCCTGGTCGTGAGGCGATCGCGACGGCGCGAGCGTTCGCTGATTCGAGTTGGCGCGGCGGTGTCGCTGGGATGACGGTGTATGACGAGTTGCGCTGCTCACGCGTCGCCGTCGAAGCGATGGATCGGTTTGCACTCACCGCTGCTGTCCTAGTTGCACCTGATTGGCCTCTCATTGTGGTGGAGGGCGCGGCAGGTTGTGACGATCTTGTGCGGCGGCACCGCGTTCGACCGGATCTCATGCACTTGGTCTTTTCGCAAGCTCCTCCTGGTCTATGCGGCGTTTTGTGTGATCGATCGACGCTGGAGTCGATGCGTGCTGGCGGTCGTCATGCAACGCTTGGCTGGATGCTTGGGTACGAGCCCACGCGGCCGCAGCAAGATCCGATTTCAAAGGACCTGTGCGTACAGATTCCGCAAGAAGTTCGCCGCAGTTTGATTCGCGCGACTGCTGACAGTACGCGGGGAACGCAGCAGATTCGCCGTGCGATTGAGCCGTTCCTCACACAGAGCGGCCGCTCGTTTCAAGAGCTTGAAGCGCACACGATTGTGAAGTTGCTCGAAGCGCAGGCAGATCAGGGTGCAGTGACATTGCCGCCCCAGCATCTGCTCGTTGAACTTTGCACGGGCCGTCAGCACTCAGGTCCATCAAGCCCGCATCGCCTTGGGAGCGTGCAGCGTCCGATCATGACGCGCAAGCGGTTTGATCGTCTCGTCGAACAGGCGATGGCGGCGAATGATATGGTGATGACCTTTGCTGGCGCAGGCGATCCGCTGCAGCACCCGGATCTCGCGGACTTCATCCGCGTTGCGAAACAGGCAGGTATTCGCGCGGTGCATGTGCGGACCGAGCTTCTCGCGCCGCGCGAAAAGATCGCGGCGCTCGTGGATGCAGGTGTAGACATCGTGAGTGTCGACCTACATGCGGATACGGCTGCGTGCTATCAACGAATGACGGGCGTGCAGCGTTTCGGCGAGGCGATTGGAAATCTCGAGTACCTCATGTCGCTCCGCACGCTTGTTTCGGGCGCGCCTGGTGCGGCGGCGATCTACACACCGTGGATCGTGCCGCGGCTGCAGCGCCGCGTCGAGAGTCTGGTGGATGTCGAGAGTTTCTTCGATCGGTGGCAGTACCTACTCGGCACGCCAGTGCTCGAAGGCCCACCCCCGCTCGACCCTACGGCGGAAGCTCCGTCGGACCCACTCGCGAGCGCGCGTGCGCCTGCTTGCGCGATGTTCCGTGAAGTGACGCGGCGAATGGTTGTGCACTCGGATGGAACCGTGCCGTCGAGTGAGCTCGACATCCGCGGCGATCACACTGCGGGTTTAGTCGATCGGACTTCGCTCTCGGAGCTGTGGCGCGACCTCGTTTCGCGCCGCCGCGCAAGTAAGCGCGAAGGACAACCGCATGCTGCCGACCTGAGGACATGGGCACCATGAGCGAGAGCAAAGACGTTGACGAGGTCATCGCAATCGTCATTGGACGAGCCGGCAGCAAAGGACTTCCACGCAAGAACGCGCTCTTGGTGGGCGGAATTCCGATGATTGCGCACACCATTCGCGCAGCCAAGCAAGCGAAGTGCGTCAGTCGCATCATCGTGAGCACGGATGGCACGGAGATCGCGGACATCGCGCGAAGTGAGGGCGTGCAAGTTTGCATGCGACCGGCGGAGCTTGCGCATGACACCGCGACGGTGGACAGTGCAGTGCGGCATGCTGTCGAAGCGTGTGCATCTCGTTCGCCCGTCGTCGTCATGCTCTACGGCAATGTGCCGGTCCGCCCCTGTGGTCTTATTGATCGAGCGGTCGAGATGCTGCGGTCGACCGGCGCGGACAGCGTGCAGAGTTACTACAGAGTTGGCAAGACGCATCCCTTTTGGATGTCGACATTGGACCTCGATGGTCGGGTGGGAGCGTTTGTCGAAAACCGAATCTATCGGCGCCAAGAACTTCCGCCGGTCTACATGCCTGACGGTGGAGTGATCGCCGTGACGCGCGAATCGCTCTTCACGACGCGCGAGGGCGAACCTCACGCCTTCTTCGGGAAGGATCGCCGCGGGATCGAAAATCCAGAGGGCGCCGTGATCGATGTTGATACTGCGCTCGATCTCGCCGTCGCAGAGGCCATGTTGTCTGCAGCAGTGAGTCTAGCGGTATGACGACGCATCCTTTTCACATCGGCGGCCGCACGCTTTGCCTCGGAGGCGCTCCATTCATCATTGCCGAGATCGGAGTGAACCACGATGGAGACATAGATCGCGCGCGTGCGCTCGTGCGTGCCGCGAAGGCGGCTGGGGCAAGCGCTGCGAAGTTTCAGATGTTTGACGCATCGATGCTGATGAGCCGGGATGCCGTCCTCGCGGTCTATCAGCGAGAGCAGGGTGCACGTGATCCACGCGAAATGCTCATGCAGCTGCAGCTCGCGCCAAAGGCTCTCGGCGAACTCGCGCAGGAGTGTCTTGATGGAGGGATCTATCCGATCGTCACTGTGTTCTCGTTGCCACTCGTCGCCTTCGCGGCCTCGCAGCCTTGGCATGCGTTCAAGATGGCGTCGCCCGACATCGTCAATCGACCGCTGTTACGCGCGATGGCGCAGCTCGATCGACCGCTCATTGTTTCAACAGGCGCGTCGAACCGCGAGGAAGTCGCGCAAGCGGCCCTGTGGCTCCGCGACATTGAACAGGTCGCATTCTTGCAGTGCACAAGTTCTTACCCGACGAGTGATGCATGTGCCGCTCTTGGGGGGATGCACGAGATCGCGTCGATCACTCGCCGGGTCGTTGGTTACAGCGATCACACACAGAGCATCGATGCGGGAGCCCTCGCGGTCGCGGCGGGGGCACACATTCTCGAGAAGCACCTGACCTACGACTGCGGCGCGACTGGTCCGGATCACGCGGCGAGCCTCAATCCAGAGCAGTTTTCGGAGTATGTTCGACTCGCGAATCGCGCGGCAGTGATGCTCTCATCACCGCACAAGCATCTACAAGATGTTGAGCAGGATGTTCGAAGTGTGAGCCGGCAGTCCCTCGTTGCTGCGCGTGACCTTCCTGTGGGTCATGTGCTGCAATCACAGGACCTCCTTTGTAAGCGGCCCGGCACTGGAGTTCCCGCGCACGCGTGGGACGCGACGATCGGTCGCACGATGAAGCGCGCAGTCGCCGCAGATCGAGTGCTGCACGCAGAGGATCTCGCGTGAGGCGCATCGCCGTCATCACCGGTACGCGCGCGGAGTGGGGGTTGCTTCGGTGCGTCTGTGACGCGATTCAGGCGCGCGCGGACCTTTCGTTGACCCTCTTCGCCGGTGGCGCGCACCTGCTCCCTCCCGCGAACACAATTGAAGAGGTTCGCGCGTGCTTCCCAGCACTCGTGCAATTCGAAATGCAGCGAATTGGTGAATCGGGTCGTCTCGCTGACGCCGCAGCACTCGGCAGGGGAACGCAGCACATCGCTGCGCTGCTCCAAGCGATGGCACCAGACATCGTGGTGGTGCTCGGCGATCGCATCGAGGCGTTTGCGGGTGCGTCTGCGGCGAGCGTCGGCGGAATTCGCGTCGCGCACATTCACGGCGGAGATCGTGCGGAAGGCGTTGCGGATGAGGCAATGCGTCACGCGATTACGAAACTGTCACATTTGCACCTTGCGGCAACGGCGGCGAGCGCTGAGCGAATTCGAAGGATGGGGGAACACGCAGCGCGCGTGCATGTGATTGGTTCACCGGCCATCGACGCGCTCGCCTCGACCTCTGCGCTCGGCGATGCTCGGTATGAGGAACTTGGTCGACCCGAGTTTGTCTTTCTTCTCCATCCATCGGGTCAATCTGCGACGGAGGAGTGCGCTCAGGCCGAGCGACTCATCGAGGTCGCTACATCGCGCGGTCGAACGCTGCTGCTCTCGCCAAACTCTGATCCTGGTCGTGAAGGCATCGCGCAAGCGATTGTTCAGCGCCAGTCCAAGCATCCCACGATGGTTCGCGCAGTGCCTCATCTCGAGCGTTCGGAGTTCATCGGGCTGCTCAAGCGACGAGACGTGCGTGCGATTGTCGGAAACTCGAGTGCAGGGCTCATCGAATGCGCGGCGCTTGGAGTGCGTGCATTGAATGTCGGATCGAGACAAGCAGGTCGCGAGCGTGCGAGCAATGTGATGGACGCTCCGAGCGAGTCCGTTGAGGGCATCGGTCGGGCGCTTGACGCACTGCTGCAGTCGACCCCATCAGCATCGCACCCCTATGGCGATGGTCATGCGGGTATGCGGGCCGCGACCGTCTTGGCAGCGGCTGATTTCGAAGTGCACTCGCTCGCGAAGCACAATGCGTACTGATGCGGTTTCGTCAGGCTACTCGTCGGCGCATCCGGCAACCTAGCGTTGCGAGGCCGAACAACGCAATCGCGCCAGGAGCGGGAGTCGGCGGCGTAATCTCGCCATCGCCATCCCACGGCTTGCCATCCTTGTTCACGATGTGCAATGGCGCTTCGCTTCCGCCTTTAATGAAGTACGCGTGCGTCTGTGGATCAAGGGCGTCTGAGAACAGCACCGCTGAATAGACATGACCAGCGAGCAGCGTGATGGCATTCCCAGCAAAGGTGGTTGGTGTGAACTGTTGCGTGAAATCGCCAGGCCCGAGCGTGACGGAGAGGAGATTGGTCGCGGTGCCAAAGTCCGAGTATTCACCCTCAAAGATGACGAAGTGGATGAGTGCAGTTGTCTGCTCGCCAATCTTCATGGTGAAGATCGCCCCAGAGATGTCCGCGATGTCTTGCGACACGGAGTAAGTCCAGTGCTGGGTGTGCAGGTAATCGCACTGCACTTGCGCACCGGTGTGTCCGGTTGATACGAAGATCGATGCCTGAGTGGATGCTGCGATCGAGCAAACAATCCCGGCGATGAGTACACGGCTGTTCATGAAATGCAAGCTCCCTATTCCAAAGTCTTGATCGCGAAACCCACGGCTGTTACCGCGACCACGCACACCCTGTCACACGCCATCCCGGGCGCAAGCGATCCATCGAGGGAGTGGTGCTGAAGCGGGAATGTGCCTGAGAGATTCAGCGCAGAAATCTGCGAAATCTGTCACTCGTGCACACGATCTTGTTTCTGATCGAGAAGCCAAACGCTCTCCGAGGCGCCGCTTGCTCACCCTTGATTCAAATGCTCCCTCAAACCTCAAACCTCCTGACCAGACAGGGAGAGTCTGCCCCGCGTTCCGAGGCGAACAACTCAATCGGTCGGAAACTCGCATAAGTTGTGAAAGGCGCACCTCTTTCCGGCGGGTGCGCCAAGCGGGATGGGCATTGGGTGCACAAAAACACCGCGCCACCATTGCATGGTGGCGCGGTGAAGAATCTCGAAGGGAGACGGTTGACTGCTCGGTCGCTTAGACGGCGCGGCGGCGGAGCCGGCATCCGAGCGAGGCGAGACCGAATAGCGCGATTGCGCCGGGCGCGGGTGTTGGGGGGGTGATTTCACCGCCGCCAGTCCAAGGCTCGCCATCCTCACCGACGAAGGCGAGTGGGGTTTCGCTTCCACCCTTGATGAAGTACGCCTCGCTCTGTGGATCGAGTGCCGAAGAGAAGAGCACGGCGGTGTAGGTGTGGCCCGCTTGAAGCGCGATTGGCGTGCTTCCGAACATCATCGCCGTGAACTGCGTGGAGAACACATTCGCGCCGAGTGTGACCGAGAGCATGTTCGTCGCGAATCCGAAGGCGGAATATTCGCCCTCGAAAATCACAAAACTGATGGACTCAGTGGTCTGGCTCCCGACTTTCATCGTGAGCAGGGCCCCACCGATATCACCGACATCCTGCGACACTGAGTAGGTCCAGTGCTGCGGATGCTGATAGTCACACTGCACTTGCGCGCCGGTGTGTCCGGTCGAAACGAAAACGGATGCTTGGCTCGATGCAACGATCGAGCACGCCACGGCGGAAGCCAACAAATACCTGTTCATGAAACTGGACTTTCGGTTTGAAATGGACCCACGGAACCTGACGGAAACTCCTCAAGGTCTAGCGCCTGTTGTTCGGGACGACCTCCTCGTCGCCGCGAAAGCGCAAGACCAATACAAACCCTCAACCCTCAAACCGTTTGCCGTCCATTCCGTCCGCGGAAACGGTCACGAAATCGACTGGGGGCAAGTGAAGCGCATGCCCCATGCACGGACGTGCCCCTTGACACATTGTTGTTGTGCGCGCCATCGCTTGCGCAATCGTTACAGACCAACATGTGAGTTCTCATTCGCAGCTTCCTCGATGACTTCTTGCGTGCAGCATGTCGATGAGGAATGCACAGAGCCAATGCATGCGGGTGTTTCTGCGCATGGATTGTGTTTGTCAGGAGGTTCGAGAGGTATGCAGGGATCTGCCGCAAACGAAGTAACGCCAGATGCGTCGCACATTGCGGCAGCCGCGGTGAAGCAGGTTTCGCACATCGCGACGCTTCCCGAAGTGACGATGGGGATCATCGAACTTGTCGAAGACCCGAAGTCGAGCGCGCAGGATCTCAATCGGCTCATCGGCAATGACCCGGCGCTTTCGGCGCGCATTCTCAAGGTTGTGAACAGCGCGTTCTACGGACTTCCGCGGCAGATTGGATCAATCAACCGCGCGATTTCGCTCCTCGGACTCAATGCGGTCAAGAACATCGCCATCGCGGCGAGCCTCGCGAAACTCTTTCGCGGCGGCGCCCTGAGCGATCGATTTGATGCCAAGGATCTTTGGACGCATTCCATCGCTGTCGCAGCAGCCGGCAAGGTGCTCGCGAAGGAAGCGCGGATGTCGAGCGGTGACGAAGCGTTCCTCGCGGGGCTCATCCACGACATCGGCGTGATGGTCGAGCTGCAATCCGATCGCGTGAAGCTCACACAGGTCTTTCAGAACATGCAGTACGGCGCCGACGGCGAACCGCTCATCGACTTCCGCCTCGCCGAACGCGCGGCATTTGGTGCGGATCACTGTCACTTCGGCGAAGCGCTGTGCGATGCGTGGAAGTTCCCCCGTAGCCTCGCCCTCGTGTGCGGCCATCATCATGATCCCGCGCAACTCCCGCACGACCAACGCCAACTGCCGTGGATCATCTTCATCGCGGAGCGGCTCGCTGCAGGAAACGGGGGATTCACAAGTGACCTCTATCCGCGCGAGATCCCAGCGGATGCACTCGAGGCGGCGCGCCTCACCGCGGATCAGCTCGAGTCGTGTCGCGAACAGATCGCGGAATCGCTTGACGAGGCGCAAGGTCTTCTCGCGGGTTAGTCGCGCCTCTCAGTTCAATCCGATACCACGGTCACTCGGGGGCGGCGTTCGAGCCGCGGCTTTTCGTGTTGTGGAATCGAGCGTGGCAAGTTCGCTCAGAATGAAACGCGCTCGCTCGCGCAAACTTGGTTCGGCAAGCAATCGATATCGCTGATCGTCGCCGTTGGCGAGGAGTGATCCAATCTGTTCAAGAAGCAGTTCAGCTGGGAACTTCTCTTGCGCGAGCCAATCCCGAATCTGATGAAATGCATCGGAGCGACGGAGTTCTCCGTGTTCCATGTGTTTCAAGATCGCCATGCGCAGCGCACGAATGGTTCCGAAGTGTCGATGGAGTGACTCAGTAGGGCGAAGAAACGCGCGTGCGTAGAGCCGCGGGGCCGCGGCCTCTTCTATCGCCTCAATGCGAGCACGACAAATGCCTTGCACAAGCACTTCATGGCGGCCATCATCAAGTCGACGGTGCTCAAAGATCTTCCCTACGCACACGAAGCGGCGAAGTGCTGGCTCCTTCGTCGTCGCACAACTTCCGAGGGCGACTCGTTCGCCCTGCCAGTACTTTGGTGCGTAGGACGCGATCGCGATGGGAGAGGCGGCGTGAAGTGCTCCGCCACCTTCCTCGATGCACGCTTCGATCATTTGGCGATAGCGGGGTTCAAAGACGAGAAGTCTTTCGACGACATGCGGCAGGAGCATGACATGCGGCAACGAGAACACCGCGAAGGGGCGGTCGAAATTGATCTCGATGTCGTGCGCCATCGTGTTGGGACTCTAGCTTGCGAATGAGAGATGAATCGCGAGGAATTCGAACAGCAGAACGATCAGCGTCGGTCGAGATCTGCGTTCCACGCGATGCGGTCCTTCGCGAATCGCGCAAAGAGAGGCGCAGGGTCGCCCTCGAGTCGAATCGAGGTGATCTGTTCGTCCTTCGTTATGTTTTTCGCGACGGTGATGCCTTCAACGATAGTTGCGAAAATCGGGAAATCGAGATTCCAGCGTTCTTGCGCTTTGACCGTGAGAAAGAACGTGGTCGGTCGCACGGATTGATTCGCGCCATCGGCGACTTTCGCCATGCCGACCATACCGCCCTCATTAAACAGAAGGTCTTTCGAGTACTCCGGTCGCAAACTGTACGACGGCACACGCGCACCGTCGACGCCATTGGTCTGCCGCACGACGAAGGTGTGTCCGGTCCACCGCGCTCCGTCGTAGTACTTTCGCTCGACGAGATTCGCGAAGTTCGCGCAGAGTCGAGGAGCTCGCGTGACTTCAAACTTGATCTTGACGCGACCTGACGCTGTTTCAATGATCGCGAACAAGTCTCCCTGCTCGAGTGCAGGTGACGCTTGCGCTGGAAGTGGTTTTTCAGTTTTCTCAAGCGGCGGAGGCGCGGGCGCGCTTGTACCGCGCGGTTCTACAGCGCTCGGCGCGTCGCCGCATCCGAGGACGAAGAGGCACGCGCCAATTGCGGAAACTGCGAGAAGTCGAAACAGGATTCCGTCGAGTGCGCGCATAGCGAGTGCATTATGGAGTGGGTCGCTTCCGACTGCCACGCGAGCGACCGCGATCGACGACAGGTGGAGAGTCACTCGGAGATGCGGATTCGGTTCCCTCGCCGATCGCTGCATCGTCCTTGGCGCCGTCGCTGTTGCCGGGAATCTCTGGAGCGCGAACTTGCAGTACCTCTGGATCGGCGAGCCCTGCTGCGGCCGCCGCGTTGAGCAGTCCGTCGTGCGTAAACGCATCTGCTCGGTCGAGGGAAGTGAGCGCCTGCATCGCGTCCTCAAGCTGCGGACGAAGCGAAATCGCCTCGCTGGCGAGAATGCGATCGAGCGTGCGCACGCTTTCGCGAACGACCGCGCGTCGTTTCGCTTGCACGGCGAGCGTGTTCGCTTGATGTCGAAGTCGTTGTTCGACGAGGGCAGGGTCGTTCGCCATGGCGAGTGCGAGGGCGCGGTCGGACGAGTTTGCGGCGGCGCGAGTCAGAGGCGCGAGCCGTTCGATGGTCGAGAGCAGTACCTCCGTCATGGCGCTGGCGTCCTGAGGCGTCACGAGCGGCGAACCCGTAAAGACATCCACGAGTTTCCGCAGCATCCGCTCCTCTTCATCGATCTCCGGATGCGTGCGTTCGATCCAAAGGCGAGGGAGACGAAGCCCGAGTTCTTGCGCAAAGCTCTTGCGGAGAAGTTCGACCCAACGAGCGTTGAGATCGCGCAGCGAGAACTCGCTCTCAGCCTCCTTGATGTCAAGCAGATCAAGCTCACTCTCGATGAGGGACGCCTCATCCCGAGACTTGGTGAGCTTCCATTCCGGACCGAGCTCGACGAGCAGCGTTGCGCGCTCGGCCTGGATCGCGCGTAGAGCGGTGCACCGCGCATCAAGAGCGGTGTTGAGTTCGATGGCGTACTTTCGAGTCATCACGCCGAGCGGCGATTGCGGGTCGAGCTTTGGAACGATGGCCGAAATGAGTTCTCGCAGGTCGATCGCTGCTCCCGGAATGCGAGTCGCCGGTGGCGTTCGCGCCGTTGCGCGAGAAAGCAGAAACTCCTCAAGTGGAATGCGGCGAGCAGGCTCGGATCCATTTCGAAGCACTTTGAGGATTGGCTCCTCGATGCCGCTGAGAGTGGCGAGAAGAGCATCGCGTTGCTGGTGGAGCGCGACGAGCTCAGGGGTGTAGCGAGGATCAAAGGAATTCGATCGCGCGTCGTATCTGAATGCCGCGGGGAGCAGTGTGGCGATCGACCGACCCAGTTTCTTTTCCACCTCGGCGCGCTGCGTGTTCGCGAACTCAATCTGTTCATCGAGGACCGCGCGATCTTGCTCGCTCAGACCGAGCGCCTTGGCGAGTCGGTGATACTCCTCGATGGGAGTCGCGGCTGGAAGAAACTGCTCTCGGAGTTCTCGCTCCCGATTCTCGCGCTTCGCGTCATCGTCTCTCGGTTTGATTATCGGCGTGGAAGCAGGCGCAACCGCCTTCGCTTCGGGAGCGGCTGCACTCGAGGGAGGCGTTGAGCGCGTGGCATCTTGGAGCGCGGGAAGCGCGCTCAGGACAATCGCGACGACGACGGGTGTTGCAACAATCATCGATGCGGGGTTGAGGATAACCGCCCTCGGTGTACGCCTACCTCAACTTGCGGCTTCAAATTGGTAGTATTTCCGCTTACGACGCGCACCTCGCATTGTGCGCGCGTTGGGAGTACTGAACATGGGTGGTGGTTTCGCAATTGGTTCGTTTCTGTGCTGCGGCGTTGTAGTCGCCGTGCTTCTCGTCGTCGGCCTTTGGCTCATGGGTATCTACAACGGACTGGCCCGACTTCGCGTTGCGGCGCAGGCTGCGTGGAGCGGCATCGATGTCGAACTGAAGCGTCGGCACGATCTCATCCCGAATCTCGTGGAAACGGTCAAGGGCTACGCGGCGCACGAACGCGGCACGCTTGATGCGGTCATCAGCGCGCGCGCGAAGGCGGTCAGCGCGGGACCCATTGACTCCAAGATTGCAGCCGAAGGTGAACTCACGCAAGCACTTGGTCGACTCATGGCGATTGCCGAGGCGTATCCTGACCTCAAGGCCAACACGAGCTTCCTTCAGTTGCAGGGCGAACTCGCGTCAACCGAGGATCGCATTGGTCGTTCCCGAGTTGGATACAACGGCGCGGCTGGTTCGTTCAACACGACGGTCGTGGTCTTCCCGAACAATCTTGTTGCGGGCATGTTCGGCTTTTCGAAGATGGCGTTCTTCGAAGTCGACAATCCGGCGGAGCGCAACGCGCCGCAAGTCAAATTCTGATGTCCAGCACGCTCTTGTTCGCGATAGAGGATGTGGCATCCTGCTTTGCCGGCGGCGCTGGGGTGATCGGGGCCATCGGGTTCGTTGCGCTACTGATCTATCTTGTCACCAAGCAAACGAGACTCCGTCGTGAACGCGTAGAGGCGCTTGAGAAGCTCGCAAACGACCTCGGTCTCGGCGGACCGGGAATTGGTTGGTATGAGGGATTCGACGAAACTGCGCCGGCGGGGAAGTTTGAAGACTTTCAGGTCGGTCACTCCCGTGGCGCAACTTGGGTGCGAGGAAGTTCCATCGACATCCATGGCATTTGCGCGGATCTCGTCCTCGCTGACTACCTCTACAAAGTGACGAGCACGTACGGGAAGAGGAGGCGCACCGTCACGCATGAGTTCTCATGCCTGATGTGGAGTCCGACGATGGGATTGCCGGAGCAACTCTCCTTGCGCGAAGAGGGATTTTTTGATCGCATCAGCGCGCTCATAGGCATGGATGACATCGACTTTGAGTCGAGTGAGTTCAGCAAGCGATTTCATGTCAAGTGCAGTGACGAGCGCGCCGCATACGATCTCTTTGACCCGCGGATGATGGAGTGGATGCTTGCGACCGCGCCGCCAAGTCTTGACCTTCGGTCAGGCACCTTCCTCTTCCGAGGAGCCGGAATGTGGAGCGCTGAGGAGTTTGCGGGCATCCTCCGTTGGATCGGTGATTTCATTCAGCACTTTCCGCGACACTTTGTTGATAGCCGTGTCCCAAAGGAGGACGCTCTCAAATGGGAAGCCAGCTTGCACAAGTAGAACCCACTGTCGTCGTTGGAGTTTGCGCGTGCGCACTGATCCTCGTTCCCGCGATCTGGATCGCGGTGGTCTACAACGGGTTCGCGCGACTCCGCCAAACCATACGCGAGAGTTTTTCCGGCATTGATGTCGAGCTCAAGCGCCGCCATGACCTGATTCCGAATCTGGTGCTCACCGTTGAGGGATACGCCAAGCACGAGCGCGAATCGATCGAAGCCGTTGTTCATGCGCGCACGCGTGCCATGGCGCCGCACGCGAGCGCGATTGACACGATTTCCTCTGAGCAGGTGCTAGGAAAATCGCTCGCGCGACTCATCGCGATCGCCGAGAAGTACCCAACCCTGAAGGCCGACCAACACTTTCTCGAGTTGCAGCGAGAGCTCTCAGTCGCGGAGGATCGCTTGGCCGCGTCACGCCGCTTCTACAACAGTAATGTGCGGGAGATGAACGCCAAGTGCGCGAGCTTTCCGACCAACATCGTCGGAGGTATCTTTGGGTTTGAGGAGGTGCCGTTCTTTGAACTCGACTCGCCGGCAGAGCGCAGCGTGCCGCGCGTCTCCGGCCCTTGACGCCCCGCGCCGCCCCGCGTTGACGGCGCCCACAACTTGACCCCTCGTTCGACAAAAACGGCTGCGGTACCATCGCCGGTATGGCGAAGGAACGCATCGTGACTCGCAGTCAAACCGCGAGTGACTCCGCAACGGAAGGCGCGCACGCCGTCCGAACATCTCGTGCGTCAGATGCGTTTGTCGCCGAGATACGTCCGAAGCGCTTGCAAGAGTATGTCGGACAGAAGGAGCTCATCGAGCGACTTCGGATTGCGATTACCGCGGCAAAGAAGCGTTCAGACGCGATGGAGCATGTGCTACTACATGGTCCGCCTGGCCTCGGAAAGACGACTGTGGCGCATGTCATCGCGGAGGAGATGGGTTCGCGCGCGTTCGTGACGAGTGGTCCCGCACTGACGAAGGCGGGCGATCTCGTGGGCACGCTCACAAAGATGCAGGCGAATGATGTGCTCTTCATCGATGAGATTCACCGACTTCCGGCTGCAGTGGAGGAGTACATTTATCCAGCGATGGAGGACCGTCGCATTGACTTCACGCTCGACAGCGGCATGCATGCAAAGGTGGTGACGCTCAACCTCGAGCCGTTCACGATGATTGGCGCAACAACCCGTGCGGGGTTGCTCACCAACGCGCTGCGTAGTCGGTTTGGCATCGCGCATCACCTCGAGTTCTACGGCGAAGCTGACCTGCAGCGAATATTGCGCCGCGCCACCGGCATTCTCTCGATGGAAGGTGTCGACGACGAAGCGCTCGCGGCAATCGCGCAGCGCAGTCGTGGCACTCCTCGCATCGCGATTCGATTGCTGCGACGGGTGCGTGATTACGCGCAGGTCATGGGCAGCGGTCATTGCTCCACAGAGAGCGTCGCGAAAGCGCTCGCACTCGAAGGGGTTGACGCACTTGGGCTCGATGAACTTGACCGCAAGTATCTTCGCGTGATCGCGCAAACCTATGGTGGTGGACCAGTCGGCCTTGAAGCGATTGCGGCGACGCTCGCGGATGATGCTGCGACCCTCGAAGACGCGATCGAGCCGTATCTGCTTCAGATTGGATTTCTCGCGCGCACACGACAGGGTCGATGTCTGACGAAGGCCGCGTGTGAGTACCTCGGCGTCGAGTGGAAGAGTGAAAGCCTTTTCAACTAAACGGCGCGTTAGAAGCCGCGAACCGGTCCGCCGAACCCATTCGGGTTTGCATTGCCTTGCGCTGGAATCGACATCGAAAGTCCGAAGAACGCTTGCTCTTCGATCTTGTCGTAGCCCGCATTCACATTCAATCGGAAGTCGGGGAAGGAGCGCGAAAGTGAGCCAGAAACCGCGCGGAGGTCTTCATAAACGAAGTCGTACTGCGGACTCACGGCGATGAGGTACTTCTGGCCGACGCGGTAGAGCAGCCCGAGTTGCAGCAGTTCACTATTGGTTGGTGCGATGTATCGGTACTCGATGTAGGTCGATAGCGACGGATCATGTCGCATTTCAAGCCCAAGCGAGCCAAGCGCGAGGTTTGGAAGCAGCCCGCCGTTGTTCGTGACATTGACCTGATCTTCGAGGAGATAGGTTGCCGTGCCGCCGAGTGTGAGCGCGTCGCTCAGCGCCCATGTCATGGTGCCATACGCATTGCTTCCCCACTGGGAAAGTTCAGGTCGCCACGAATAGAACTGTGGGATTGGTGATTGCGCGTATTGGAGTGGGTTGGTTGTATCGGCGGTTTGAAACTCACTGCCCGTGTCGTTGAGCACAACACCCGTATCAAGCTTGACCCAGTTCACGCTCTGCCATGCACCAGGGCCGCCTCGTTGCGTTTGGAGAGTTTGTCGAAGCCCGAGTTGGACGGCCGCTCCGCCAGATTCACCTTCGATGATCTGGTCGTAGACCGGCATGCTGCCGTTGCTCACAGTGTCGTAACCAGCCCAAAGCGTGCTGTAGGGTTCGAGAATGTGTCGCAGCCGATAGATGTCGAACATCTTGCTCTGCGCGGTGTCATCAATGCTCGTAAAGCGTGCGCTCATTCGCGCGCCGACAGCGAAAAGGGCGCGCAGGTTTGAAGCGTCTGCGGAGTACTGAGTGAACTCGTCTCCAAAGTACCCAGTGCCGTCAGCAGAAATGAAGGGCGTGAAGTTCGCGGTCTCGCTCGAGAATGGAGTGCTGAATTCGTGGCGGGTGTAGAGCCTTGAAACCCAATTGTTCTGGTACCCCGCATTCTCATACGCGCTGAAAATGTCGGTGTTTGAGGTTGCGAGTCCTGGGAACGCCGCGGCGTACACACCAAGCGAGTTGGGCGTACCAGCGGTTGCGTTCAGGCTCATCACGCTCGCGGACCAAGTTTGCGTCCAGGTGAGCCAGTCGAGTGGCTTGTCGCCATATCGGGAGTAGTCGAACTCTGGAACCTTGTCGACGAAGTATCCACGGCTCGCGAGGAGGTAGGAGTTGGAGATGAAGTCGTTGAGGTCGTACTTCATCAAGAACGAGACAGAGGAATTGTCGGCGGTGTCGGCGAAGTAGACGCTTGTCTCGTATTCACGCCGCTGGTCGAAGTCTCTTTCGCGCCAGGTCGTGACAAAAGTCTCGTCGCTGATCGCACTCAATTGCGCTTGCATGAATGCGTCATCTGAAAAGTCGGCGGTGTATTCACCATCAAGGATGCCGCGGAGCGCCGCGTCTTGTTCGACTTCAATACCAGCGCTTGTGAGATCGGTTCCGCCGAAGTCGTAGAGCGCGTATGCGTCGAGCTTGCCGACCTTCATGTTCTCCGAGAGCCGAAGCACGGTTCCGACGCCGGGACCTCGCTCGGTAAATGCTTCAACGGTCAGCTCCGCATCAAGCCCGTCCACCGGTTCAACCGCGAGCAGCTGCATCAGGTCCCACTCCGTGGAAATCTGCAGTCCTTTGTATTCCTCGTAACTTGTCTTGATGCCGCGAATCGCGGGCGTGGTCACGGGGCCTTCAAATCCGGGAAGCGGAAGCACTCGCTTGCCGCCGACTTGGATCGCAGCGCCCTCGCTTCGCACATACATCCCGCCGCCTTCTTCGTCGGTTTGCTTTGTGACGGTGACTTTGTCGACGCCAATAGAAAGGTGTGGCGTGAAAAACTCGCTCGTCGAGATCGTCGCGAAGTCAGACTGCCATTCATCAGCGGCGACTTGGCGAAGTTCCGCAGCGCGCGCGTAGAGAGGAAGATCCGTTCGTCGGCGATCATAGGTGCGGAGCACCGCATCGATAATCATGGCCCGATTGGAGGCGAGGTCGTAGTAGATTTGCGCACCGCGAATCGAGTACAAGCCGTCGGTCGCTTGCACCGCACCTTCAAGATAGATGCCCGCGATCTGATCGGCGTTGAGTGAACGCGAGTTGCTCCGTAACGAAGCGAATGCTCCTGGAGCAAGGAAGATGACGCCGCGCTCCGCGCGCAATTGCATGGTCTGGCCCTCGCGAGACGCACCGGTGGCGTATTCGAGTTCGACATGCCCAGTCAGCATGATTCGATCGGATTGCTCCTCAACGGCAAGCGAGTTTGCGGCAAACGAAATCGTTCCATCCGGTTGAAAGATTGGAAGATCGACGCGCGGCCTCGCGAGTTCAATGCTCGTGGGAAGACCATCCTCACTTGCCACCGGTTGCGCCGTTGCATCACCGCCTACTCGGAGTGGTGGGTCGACGGGATGCGCGGCGATGTCGAGGGTCGGCTGACTTGAGAGTTGGCTGTTGCCCGCCGCGAGTTTGCGAAGGTACGACGCAAGTCGCGTCTCGCCAGCGCGTAGAAACGCGTCACTCCGCGGTGCACTCTCTTCATCGAGCACCAGCGCGACGCGAGTTTCGCCAAGGTATGAAGCCGTGATGAGAAGATTCCTTCCACTCGCACCGCTCCCTGCGCGTCGCGTCGGTTCGTCGGCGCGTTCAAACCAGGCAGCAACCTGGGTCACCACTCCCTTTGAGGTCGGCAGTCGGTTGATCCACACCAGCGCCTTCTTCGAAGTGATGTGATACGCGCCGAGTTTGAATCGCACTTCTCCTTCAAGAAGCAATCGCTGCGTGTCGTCGACCTTCCATCGGTGCGCTTTGGTCGCGGAGAGGCTCAGCGCGCCCTCGAGCGGCTGACTCGGAATGACGAATCCGCCGAGTTTCTGGCCGTTGATCGCGATGTGTTGCGTCGGCGCGGTCGAACCGCTTTCCGACACTTGCGCGCTTGCCCCTTGCGCGCCCAACCACAAGTGCGCGGAATGAAAGGCGAGAAGAAGCGTCGCAATGCGTTGCACGGGGCGAATGGTAACTCAGGAAACCCTTATCCGATTCAACGCCATTTTGGTGGAGCGTCTGGTGCCGGAACCAAGCTGCGAAGGACAGCCATCGCGCCAAATCCAAGTGACGCGACAGTGGCGAGGAGCGCCGCTTCCACAGCGAGCCCGGCCGCCAGAAGCCACGCCGAAGCGGTCATCGCACGCCAGAGCGCGCCGCGGCGGTAGATGCGATCGCCGCGCTTTCGGTGTTCGTCGCCTTCGCATTTCACACGCGCCGCGAAGTGCAAGTAGATGCAGCCCGCGACAAAAATGCTCGCGGGGAGGAGCGACGCTTGCCAAGTCATACCGCTGGGGAGGAACTCGCGACTTCCACTCGATTCGTAGGTCGCCGCAAAGGTCGCGGTGAGCATCAGTAGTACGCCAAGCACGAGGAAGAACTTTGCGCGGGGCGTGAGTTGGGGCCGCTTCCCTTCCACCATGTATGCGGCGGTGGCTGTCGCGATCGATTGGAGCATTGCGACAGCAAGTATGATCGCGTATGGAAAGTTCCCGTTCGGAACGAGCATGCTGATGCCAGTCAACGCGCCGAAGAGAACCAATCGAGCCGCCGGTACGTACTTCGCGGCAGCGTCATAGATCAAGATCGCCAGTGCGAGGAGGAGCGCAATCGCTGTCGCGCGCGATCCAAACCCGAGCGCTCCAAGGATGCCGCAAAGCAAGCATCCGCTCGCGAGCAGCACTGCATCGCGTGGAGGAAACAGCCCGGCAGGTATCGGTCGTTCAGGTGAGAGCGCTCGATCCCGTTTCGCATCGAGCAGGTCGTTGAGCACGCATCCAAAGGTGAAGAAACCAGCGGCCATAAGCGCGCTCGCCGCAAGGGCGAACCACAAGGGCAGGACCTCCGCGCCGGTTTCAGAACCGTTTCCGAGCGCGCGCGTGAGCAAGACGACGAGCCACACATCCGCGACCGCACCTAGCGCAACGCTCGCGCGCGTGAGACGCGCCGTCGTAAGGATGCTCAGCAGGACCGGCACGCCATGAGCGTACCACTCTTGCGACCGACAACGCCTACACTCTGCCCCCTCATGCGCACTTCCGACCAATCCCCAATCGACGCCTCGGGCTTACGGATTGGCATCATCACGAGCCAGTATCACGGCGCGATTTGCGAGAAGCTCCAGAGCGGTGCGCAGGCGTGCTTTCTTGAGGCTGGCGGGCATGCATCTGATCTCTTGCTCGTGTCGGCGCCGGGTTCGTTCGAACTCATCGCGATCGCTCGCACACTAGCGATGCGGCCCGATCTTGACGCGGTGGTGTGCTTGGGCTGCGTGTTGACTGGAGAGACGCGGCATGACGAATACATCTGCGAGGCTGTTGCGAACGGACTTGGACAGATCGCCGCGTCGATTGGGAAGCCCGTCGCGTTTGGCGTCTTGACTTGTCCGACGATTGAACACGCGCAAGCGCGCGCTGGTGGCGCGAAGGGCAACAAGGGTGCTGAAGCGATGCGCGCGTCTATTGCCGCCGCACGCAGCATTCGAGAGGTGCTTGAACTCCCACTCGGAAGGGCAGCTCGATGAGCGAATCGAGCGCGAAGGGTGGCAAGCAGCAGAAGCATCGCTCTGTCGCTCCGCTGAGACGCAGTGCAGTTGCTGCGCTGTACCAGTTCGATGCGGGTGGCGCGAAGGACCTCGACGCAGTGCGCCTTGGTCTTGAGGAGTTAGAGTTGTTCGAGGCCGACGCGCGCGACGCGGAACTTGTCGAAGCGCTCGAATCGGATGCGCTCGACACAGAAACTTCCACCCGCCGCGCGCTCGACCCTGAAGCGGCGCGACACCGAAGTGAAGCGATCGAGGCTGGTTTAGCGCTGGCCGCGATGGCGTGGGAGTTTCGCAAGGAAGCGGACGCTGACATCGCGAAGTACGCCAAAGAGTGGCCCGCGCATAGGCAGCCCATGCTCGATCGCGCCATCATGCGACTCGCGTGGTATGAACTCATGCATGGCGAAGGCCGTCCGAATCCGCAAGCCGGATCGGTCGCAACCGGACCAAGCGCAGCCGCGCGGTCCAATGCGGCGCGCGTGATCAATGAAGCCGTGGAACTCGCGAAGCGTTTTTCCACCGAGAAATCAGGCGCGTTCGTGAACGCGATCCTCGACCGCATTCATAACGCTCGCCTGCCTCAAGCAAGCAGCGGCGCCAAGTAAGGCACAGAGCATCGCTATGGGAATCTTCCGCGCTGCACTCGATCTCGTTCGTAAGGGTGTGGAGAAGACCGCATCCGTGTTCGGAGCACAGATTCGCTCGCTGTTGAAGGGCAAGCGGCTCTCGAACGAACTGATTGATGAGATTGAACGCCGACTCATCGGCGCCGATGTCGGGATCAAAGCAACGCGCGAGATCATCACAGGACTTCGAAGTGACTTCGCGGCCGGACTCGCACTCACGGGCGAAGACGCAATCTCGTACCTCAAGCGCGCATTGAAGAGTCGATGGACGAGCGAATCGCTTGCGATTGCAACCGCGACGCAAAAGCCTACTGTGATTCTCGTGTGCGGCGTGAACGGTGTTGGAAAAACCACAAGCGTTGCAAAGATTGCCAAGAGTTTGAAAGACGATGGACGCACGGTGTTGCTCGCTGCCGCAGACACATTTCGTGCGGGAGCTGTCGAGCAACTTGCGATTTGGGCGCAGCGGCTTGGCGTCGAACTTGTTCGAGGCAGGGCGGGTGCGGATCCGGCGGCGGTTGTGTTTGATGCGGCGGAGGCAGCCGTCACTCGAGGCGTTGATGTTCTTCTCGTCGACACGGCGGGTCGACTCCATACGCAAGACAACTTGATGCGTGAGCTCACGAAGATCAAGCAAGTCGTCGCGAAGAAGATCCCGAGCGCTCCGCACGAGGTGCTTCTCGTGCTAGATGCGACAAGTGGACAAAACGCGATCGCCCAAGCGCGCGCCTTTGGAAACGCGGCGGGCGTCACGGGCATTTTTCTCGCAAAGCTCGACGGGACGGCGCGGGGAGGAATCGTCGTCGCGATCCGCGATGAACTCGATGTACCAGTCAAACTCATTGGCGTCGGAGAGCGGCCCGAGGATGTGCAGCCCTTCGACGCGGATCGATTTGTTGAAGCGATGTTTGACGAGTGATTCTTCTAGCCGCATTCGCAGGAAATCCTGAAATCGGATTGGGGGTCGGCAACCACGAGCCACTACGATGCACTGCTGATCGCTACTGCGCTGCGCTTCGCTTTCACAGTTTCTCATACTTTCGCATGCTGCTTTTCGAGCCGACCAACCCTCGTCGTGCCTTCACGCTCATCGAAATGCTGGTCGTGATCGCGATCATTTCGACGCTGCTTGGAATCCTCCTCCCCTCGCTTTCCGCCGTCCGCCGAGAAGCAGATAGCGCTGCTTGCGCATCGCAACTACGACAGGTCTTCGTGGGACTTGAGTCCTACCGACGACTGACGAAAGAACTCATTCCGATTTGCGACTTTCTGCCGGCCGCCACGCCCGAAGGCCCCGTTGGTGGACTTCCGGAGTTGCTCGATGGGTTCATTGATCGCGACTGCAAATGTTGGTTCTGTCCGGGTGACATGGATGAGGATGAGTCGATGTCGACGGGGACGAGCTACTTCTATGTGCCAGGGTTGCTGCGATATTCGCCGCAGATTCAGTTGCAGTCCGCGCAGCTCGCGTTCTTGCTTTCCCAAGACGCATCCATGTCCGCGCGCATGAGGGAACGCCGCCGCGTCGAAGCCGAGGCAAAACTCGTGACGAGTTTTTATCTCTCGAATCCGAAAAGTTTCGCGTTGATCACCGACAGCCAAGATCGGCACGCGATCGGTGATCGGGTTCCGCGCAATGGTGTGTATCTTGATGGAAGCGTGCGAGCGGTGACGGTAGAGACTGAAGTGGCGCAGGACTAAGCGTTTTGAGCAAGAAGGCACGACATGAGCTTGACTGACACGCTTGCTGAGTACCGCATCCGCCTCAACGAAGGCGCGTTGGACTTTTTCGACGAGCATCGGCGTCGCATCAGAGTTGCGGCGACTGCGTGCGCGATTCTGCTTGCGGTTGGTGGCGGCGTGTACTGGTGGACGAACGTTCGATTTCGTCCACCCCCATCGATCTTTGATTCGCCGGTTGATGATGTGTTTGGGTATCTCTCGTTGTCTGACTTCTCGAAGCTTCCGCTTGACGAGCGACTTGAGTTTCTTCTGAGTCTGGCCGACCGATTCCGGAATTTCAGTCAAGGAGATTCTGCTGCTGCTGCTGCGTTCTTGGCTGGTCTCGCCGGACCTGCCCGCGAACAAGCGACGCAAAATGTTCGCCTCCTCGCAAAGGACATCCTCGCACAGGGCGCGTCTGGCTACTTCGAACTTCCTGAGGCGCAGCGTGGAAAGTACATCGACGAATGGCTCTTGAAGTGGATGAAGACCGGCGAGCGCATCACGACAGGCAAAGAGCGCGAAGGCAGTGATGATGAGCGATTGAAGGACCTCAAGGACGACGCAAAACGTGGAGAAGCACGCCGCACTGAGCGGTTCGGAGGTGGGGGTGACGGCGAAGGCCCTTCAACAAACACGATGCCGTCGCTGTCGGGTGAAGGCGCGACGCGCTTCCTCGACTTCTGGGGCAGTGATGTTGAGAGCGCTTCGACCCCGCGCGAGCAGGGGCAGATTGTTCGATTTCTCGGTGATGTTCGCAAGCGCGTGCTGCAGTAGTTGAGCGCTCGCGACTTGGAATCCGCTCCAAGCAGCGGATTCCTCGCTCGCTTTCGACTGCGCCGCCGCGAGTGAATCGCGAGCGGCGCAATTCCGGCGTCTTCTGTTCGCGCTCTACTGACGCACTGAGGCCGCCCTCCGGCCGTCGCGATTCACTCGCGCGGCCGGAGTCCAAAGCGAGTGCAGCGTTTTTGCCGCTGGCCTTGCAGCGGCAGGAAACCTGCACGAGCGCTCAGATTCTTGAGCACTCGCGACTTGCGGCGCGTTGGATCCAGTTCGCGACCGTGGTGATAGGCGCGCCGCCTCGCTCGCTTTCGACTGCGGCGCGGCGAGTGAATCGCCTGCACCGCAAACTCGGAGCAAGGTTTGAGCGCTCGCGACTTGGAATCCGCTCCAAGCAGCGGATTCCTCGCTCGCTTTCGACTGCGCCGCCGCGAGTGAATCGCGAGCGGCGCAATTCCGGCGTCTTCTGTTCGCGCTTTACCGACGCACTAAGCCAGATCTCCGGCGGTGCCGATTCACTCGGTCCGCCGGAGTCCAAAGCGAGTGCAGCGTTTTTGCCGCTGGCCTTGCAGCGGCAAGAAACCTGCCACGAGCGCTCAAGGGACGGGACGAGCTCAAGGGTCGCGCCAGTCATGCCGCGGGTAGCGCCGGCGAAGCGCGTTCCGCATTTCGGGGTAGAGCACGCGCCAGAAATTCCCGAGATCCTGCGTAACTTGCAACGGTCGGAGGTTTGGGCCGAGGAGTTCAAGCGTGATCGTCTGCCTTCCGCCCGCGACGGATGGTGTTTCGTGCAGTCCAAAGAAGTCTTGGATCTTCGATCGACCGCGCGGTGATGCGCCTCTGGTGTACTCAAGTTTCATCTTGCGACCACTCGGAAGCCCGATGGATGAAGGAGCCATGCGTTCGACGAATTGGAGGTCATCCCAGCTGAGCGCGCTTCGAAGCGCCTCAAGCGACGATCTCGCCTCAACTTCCTTCGCTCGGACACAGCCGGCGACGAGTTCAGCGCGCAGCACCGCGAGGTCTTCTGCCTCATAGGTCAACAATGCCCGTTCGGGAAACCAATCGGCGACGCATCGCACGCGTTCAATCCACTGTGCGCTGTGACTCTCCCAATCTTCGAAGCTGATTTCGCCGCTGTCGATCCGCGAAACGAGTTCCGCTTCGACTGCAGGCGAAGGAGTTGCCGGGCGCGCGATGCGTGCCACTGGAATCTCTGCAAACAACTCCTCTTCGACACACTCGACTGCGCGAAGCGTCGTATTCCATTGCGTCACGAGTCGGGTTGTGAAGCACTCAGGGAGGGCGGACTCGACAAGCGCGCGGGAGATTGGGTGCGCGATTGGAATCGAGACGAGGCGATCGTGATCCGGGCCGCTTTCTCGTAACTCGAGTGCGAGCAGAAAACCGGGCGCGTGAACAATCGATGACTTCGCGAGTTCAACCTTGCGCCGAGTTTGCATTGCGCAGTGCGGGCGATCGCGCTCATGTTTGAACGCGATTCGATCCTTGAATCCCGCGAGAAGTGCCGCGGAAACTGCCTCGGTCGAATCATCACTGCCGCCCTTTGGGAGCCGATCGAGTGCGCGTTCAAACTGCGCTGCAACGAGGGCTGCCTCGCGACACGCGAGGGCGTCGCGACTTTCCGAGGCGCCGCGCTGCATCGTCGCGCTGATGAGTCGTTCGCGCGCGATGGCGTCACTCTGCGGATCCTGATCGTGCAAGAGCGTTTGCAATTGGTGTTCACTCATCCCTTCAGCGGGATCGCGATCACTCACACTTGCGGCGATACGCGCGAGTCGACTCGCGCATCCAAGTCGTTTCGCTTCGACAAGTGCCCGCGCAAGTCTTGGATGCGCAGCAAGGGTGGCCATCTGGTGACCAATGGGGGAGAGTGCGCCGTCTGCGTCAATCGCGCCAAGCATGAAAAGTGTTCGTTGCGCTTCGGAGAGACGCGCGGCATCGGGTGCGTCAAGCCACGGAAAGTGCACGACATCTCGAACCCCGAGCGACATCGTCTCAAGGAGCGTCGCGCACAAGTCGATCCGCACGACCTCCGGCGGCGTGTGGGTTTCTCGCCGCTCTTGTTCAGCCACACTCCAGAGTCGATGCGCATTTCCTACGGCGGTTCGACCGGCGCGACCTGATCGCTGGAGTGCGCTCGACTTTGAGATCGGTTCGACGCGAAGCGTGTCGAGGCCGCGCAAGGTGTCGTAGCGATGGACGCGTGCAAGCCCGCTATCGATCACGGTGCAAACACCCGGGATGGTGAGGCTCGTTTCAGCGACATTCGTTGCGACGATCACGCGTCGATTTCGAATCGGATCGGCTGCGCTGACAGCGCGATCTTGCTGCTCAGGCGTGAGTGATCCGTGCAACGGGAGGATCTCGCACGCGACGCCTGCCCGGGCAGCGGCGATCTGCGCGCGCTCCATGGTCTTCAGAATCTCGAACACACCCGGCATGAAGACGAGCACATGGCCGGGATCATCGGATCGTCCATTCGCGAATTCCTCAAGCACGCGCTCAAGTGCTGAAGCTGCCAGTTCCCAACATGGTTCACGCGATGCTCTCGCGAGATAGTGCACATCGACACCGAAGGCACTCCCTTGCGCTTCGATCGTCGCGCACGAGAGGAAGTCAGCGAGTCGCCGCGCCTCGAGCGTCGCGCTCGTCACGATCATCTTGAGATCTCTTCGCCGTGTCTCTTGCAGTGTCTTCACTAACCCAAGCGCGACATCGACGGCGATCGATCGCTCGTGGAACTCATCGAGAATGACGCAACCGACGCGACCGAGCGTGGGATCGTGCTGTATCTGCCGAACGAAGAGGCCGTCGGTGACGAAGCGAATCCGCGTGGTGGCAGAGACCTTTCGATCGTGGCGAGTTTCATAGCCCACCAATCCGCCGACAGCCTCGCCGAGTTCCGCCGCCACGCGCGTGGCAAGCATGCGCGCGGCGATTCGTCGCGGTTCGAGAATGACTATCTCGCCCTGCGCGCAGGCATTTTCGAGCAAAATCTTCGGCAATTGCGTCGACTTGCCGCTCCCCGTAGGCGCGACCACAACCGCTCGGTTGCCGGCACGGAGCGCATCGATGATCGCATCGCGGCAACGATGGATAGGGAGTTGCGACGGATCAAATGGCTGGATCATGCGCACCGTCGCCAGGAATGCGTCGATGCTTGACGCCGCCGCGTGTTCCATCGCCTGTCTGTCGTTCTTCGCGGTCACGCTCGAAGCGCGGGAGCTTCGGCGCCACGAGGCGTTCGCCGACGGAAGACTCCCAGACGAATTGCACGGCTTCCTCCACGCTGTCGGTGACCATGAAGAGATCGAAGTCTTCGGGCGAGACGGTCTTGTACTCATCGCGCAGCGTTGCACGGAACCAATCGAGGAGTCCGTTCCAGAAGTCACGGCCCACGAGCACGACGGGAAATGGCTCAATTTTCAGGGTTTGCATGAGCGTGAGCGCTTCGAAGAGTTCATCCATGGTCCCGAATCCACCCGGGAAAATGATGAAGCCTTTCGCGTACTTCACGAACATAACTTTGCGGACGAAGAAGTAGCGGAACTCCAAGTCAATGTTCTGCCAGGGATTTGGATTCTGCTCCATCGGGAGAACGATGTTGAGGCCAACGCTTGTGCCGCCGGCCTCTCGTGCGCCCTTGTTTGCAGCTTCCATGATTCCAGGGCCGCCACCAGTGATCACCGCGAAGCCCTTTTGCACAAGGAGCTTCCCGCACTGCTCAGCAAGTGCGTAGTGTGGGTGAGACGGGCTCAGTCGCGCGCTGCCGAAAACACTGACTGCGGGCCCAAGTTGCGAGAGCGTTTCGACGCCTTCTACGAACTCGCTCACGATTCGAAAGACTCGCCATGACTCGAGGCTGAGTGATTGCCGACGCGCACTGGTATCCATTCGTGCAGCGTAGGGGTTTATTCGGCATGCGGGGCTGATTTCGTAACTCTTTGCCGCAAAGATAGTTAGACACGCAGATTTGCGTTCAAGGAGTCAGTTTGGCTACACTCGCCATATGTCCAAAGTTCCTTCCGCATCGAGTGCTCGCACCGCTGCGTCATCGTCAAAGTCCGCTTCGACTCGCACACCGAAAAAGGCCACGCAGACTCCTGTGAAGGGGAAGGGGAAGCAAGTCGCCGAGGTGAAGTCCGCCCCGCCGACCCGTGGCTCGAAGGCCAAGACCAAACCAGTTGAAGCCGTGCCAGTGGCCGCCAAGAGCGTGACCAAGGCCTCGGCGATCTCAGCGATTACGAACTTTTCCTCGGCGGTTCGATATCTGCTCGAGCGCACGGATTTCGAGCGCATGCGAACAGTGAAGTACAACGAAGAGACATTCACGCTTGCGCGCATGCATGCGATTCTTGGGAAGTTGGGAAATCCGCACCAACAGATTCGCACAGTGCATGTGGCCGGGACCAATGGCAAGGGTTCGACTGTGGCGATGATCGCCTCGATGTTGCAGGCGTGCGGCTACACCGTTGGTGTGTACACGAGTCCGCACTTGATGGACATTCGTGAGCGGATCGCTGTGAACGGAAACCTCGTCGATCGCAACACATTCGCGGAACTCACGAAGCAGGTCGCTGTTGCAGCTTCCAAGGCTGGCGTGGATCCCACATTCTTCGAGGTGCTCACTGCAGCTGCGTTCAAGCACTTCGTTGATCAAGCGGTCGACATCGCGATCATCGAAGTCGGTCTTGGTGGACGACTTGACTCGACGAATGTGATTACTCCAGACGCAAGTGTGATCACTTCGATCGATTTCGATCATGTCAAACTGCTTGGTGCAACGCTCCCGGAGATTGCGCGCGAAAAGGCAGGCATTTTCAAGCGGGGCGTGCCTGCGTTCATCTTCGAAAGCGAAGCGATCGTTGAGAAGACTTTGGCCGAATCCGCCGCCGCGGTTGGAGCGCCACTCCGCATCGTCAACAAGGACATCGACTTTTCAAGTCGCTTCTGCGTCACCGATGACCTCGGTCCGCATGCGCGCGTTTGCCTCTATTCGAAGACCTCGCGGCTCGAACACCTTCCCGTTCCGCTTTCGGGCGAGCACATGGCAATCAACTGCGGCCTCGCCCTCGCCGTCGTCGACCATCTTCGCACGGTTGGCTTCGACTGCCCCGAAGACAAGCTAACGACGGGATTGGCCGCGACAAAGGTGTCTGGCCGGATGCAGCTTGTGTGGGAACGCCCGCGCGTGGTCGTGGATGGCGCGCACAACCCAGCGGCGGTCGGCGCGCTCATGCGCTGCATCGGCGCGCACATTCCCTACGACTCGATGGTGTGCGTATTCGGTTGCTGCGCAGATAAGGACATCCCCGGACTCCTCGACAAGCTCAATCTTGGCGCCGACAAGGTCATCTTTACGAAGTCGCCTTCGACGCCGCGTTCGGCGGATCCAGAGGATCTTCAGAAGATGTTCAATGAACGCAGCGGCAAGATGAGCATGATTGCGCGGTCGGTGCCTGAGGCATTGGAGATGGCGACTCGCGCGGTCAGTCGTGACGACCTCGTCTGCGTGACGGGCTCGTTCTATCTCGTCGGAGACACACTGAAGCATCTCGCGCAGCTCGATCGCAATGTGGGCGGGAAGATTCCCGCGGTTGTGAAGTAGACTTCAGTCGATGTCGCAGCAGTCCTCCACGACGCCAAACGGTCAGCCTGTCTCGTTGCCCTCAGAAACTCCGCATCGCTATGCGGCGGCATTTGCATGCGCGCTTGAAGTTGCGTGGCAGGGGCGGTGGGAACGCGACGATCTCTATCGTTCGTTGAATCCTGGCGACGCTGGCTTTGATGCGTCGAAGCCGAAGTACTACTGCCTCGACATGTTTCCGTACCCAAGCGGTGCGGGTCTCCATGTCGGTCACCCTGAGGGGTACACCGCGACGGACATTCTCTGCCGATACAAACGAATGCAGGGTTGCAATGTGTTGCACCCAATGGGATGGGATGCGTTCGGCCTTCCAGCTGAGCAATACGCAATTCAAACAGGCGTGCACCCGCGTGAGACCACGCGCAACGCGATTGCGACTTTCAAACGCCAGCTTCAGCGATTCGGATTCTCGTATGACTGGAATCGCGAGTTCGCGACGATCGAGCCGGAGTACTACCACTGGACGCAGTGGATCTGGCTCCAGTGCTACCACGCCTACTTCGACGAGTCGACGCAGCGCGCGCGGCCGATTGCGGAACTTGAGTCGAGACTGAAGTCCGAGGACGCGTGCATTGACGGTGCGGACGGCGAGGCGCCGGTGAAGTGGAGCGCTGCGACTTCGTTGCAGCGGCAGCAGCATCTCGATCGCTACAGACTCGCGTACCTCGGTACCCAAACGGTGAACTGGTGCCCAAAGCTCGGCACGGTGCTCGCGAATGAAGAAGTTCTGAATGGCCGCAGTGAGCGGGGCGGGTTTCCTGTGATGCGCATGCCGCTGCGGCAATGGATGTTCCGCATCACGGCGTACGCCGATCGATTGCTCGCCGATTTGTCACTCGTCCAGTGGCCTGAATCGACGCGCGCCATGCAGGCAGAGTGGATCGGTCGAAGCGAAGGCGCGGAGATTCGCTTCGCTGTCCTGCGCGGAGCGAGTGTCGAGAGCGAGTCGTTGAGTGTGTTCACAACGCGCCCAGACACGCTCTTTGGTGCGACATTCATGGTCATCGCACCGGAGCATCCGCTTGTCGCCTCGATTTTGTCGAGCCCGCACGCGCAAACGGATGTTGATGCACTTCGCGTGTATGTGGAATCGGCGAAACACCGCTCGGATGTCGATCGTCAAGCGGCGGCGAAGGTCAAGACCGGCGTCTTTACGGGTGCGTACGCGCGCAATCCGGCCAATGGAGCCCAAGTCCCGATTTGGGTCGCGGACTACGTGCTGATGGGTTACGGCACCGGCGCGATCATGGCCGTCCCTGCGCATGACGAGCGCGACTTTGAGTTTGCCAAACAATTCAATCTCTCGATTCTTCAAGTTGTTGAAATCGAAGGCATGGAGTTTGACGGCACGCGCGCGACTTCTGGAGAGGGCCTCGCGACGCACAGCAGTGGTTCGCTCTGCACGCTTGACGGCCTGCGCACGCACGAAGCGAAGGCTGTCATGACCCGCGCGCTTGAGGCCGCGGGTGTTGGATCTGGTCGCGTGCAGTATCGATTGCGCGATTGGCTCTTTTCTCGGCAGCGATATTGGGGCGAGCCTTTCCCCGTTGTGTTTGACGCGGATGGATTGCATCATCCGATTGCAGAGTCGCACCTTCCTGTGCATCTGCCTGAACTCGTCGACTTCCATCCGATCGAGAGCGCGACGCCGATGCCGCCACTTGGCAAGGCGCGCGAGTGGGTGGAAACCACCGCAGGTGCAGCGGGCGTCAATGATCTCCCTGCTGACGCGCGCGTTCGCCGTGAAACGAACACGATGCCGAACTGGGCGGGTTCGTGTTGGTACTACCTTCGCTACTGCGACCCGAAGAATCAAGCGCGATTCATCTCAAGCGAGGCGGAGCAGTATTGGATGACGAGCCGCCGCGCGGATGGTTCGATGCACGCAGGCGGCGTGGATCTCTACATCGGTGGCGCGGAGCACGCTGTGCTTCACCTGCTGTACGCGCGATTCTGGCACAAGGTGTTATTCGACCTCGGGCATGTTTCGACACCGGAACCGTTCGGTCGCCTGTTTCATCAGGGACTGATTCAATCCCACGCGTATCAGCGACCCGACGGTTCTTTGGTTGCGATTGACCTCGTCCGCGAAGTGGACGGCAAGATGGTCGAGAGCGAAAACGGCGCGCCGGTCACGCAGATCGTCGCGAAGATGTCGAAGACGCTGAAGAATGTGGTGAACCCAGATGATGTGATCGCGGAGTACGGCGCCGACACATTCCGTCTGTACGAGATGTACATGGGACCGCTGGAGGCAGCGAAGCCATGGAACACGCGCGATATTGTCGGCGTGCATCGGTTCCTGCAGCGCGCGTGGCGACTTGCGGTCGATGAGACGACGGGCGCATTGCTCCTCGCGAAGCAGGAGGACCCCGCGCTCGAGCGGCTCTTACATCGCACCATTCAGCGCGTCGGTGAACAGATTGAACGGCTTGGTTTCAACACCGCAATCGCAAGCATGATTGAGTT
Organism: Planctomycetia bacterium; assembly: GCA_005790605.1. Taxonomy (GTDB): domain Bacteria; phylum Planctomycetota; class Phycisphaerae; order Phycisphaerales; family SM1A02; genus F1-140-MAGs142. The sequence goes on from SXUI01000051.1 coordinate 70,897, forward strand.
GGTGAACGCGGCGACGCGGCCAATGGATCTCGCTGATGCAACGCAAGGCGGACTGACGCGATCACAACTGGAGCGATTCACGCAGCTGCTTGCACCGTTCGCGCCTCATATCGCCGAGGAACTCTGGTGCAGACTTGGCCATGCTTCGTCGATTCACTTGACGGCTTGGCCCTCGTTCGACGCGGCGCTGCTTGAGGAGCACGAGGTTGAAGTCCCCGTGCAGGTGCGAGGCAAGATCCGCGCGCGAATCATGGTGCCCAAGATCGCAAACGCCCAAGAGACAGAGGCGCTTGCTCTCGCGCATGCGAGTGTGCGAGAGGCACTCGGCGGCGCGACACCAAAGAAGGTCATCGTCGTGCCACTTCGCATGGTGAACATCGTCGTTTGAAGCATGGACTGATAGACTCTTCGCATGGACATCGTGCTCGAGAGCCCCGTGTTGGCAAGGCGTCTTGTGGCTCAAACATTCGGCGTGTTGGCGGTCCTCTTCATGCAGTTCTGCATGGGTTGTGGGCCTGCCGGCGCAGAGTTCGACCGAGTGCCGCCTCCGATGTCGTTCGCGTCGGTCCGCGAGACTGCCCGTTGGTGTCCGTCGTTCACCCCTCCTTGGTGGAGCAGCATCGATGCGTCGTATGCAGTCTATGACAGCGAAGTACTCGAGTTGATCCTGCGCGAGTGGGATGCCTTTGCGAAACATGCAACCCAAGAGTGCGGTCAATCGAAGCAGCAGGATCTCGCTGCTGCAAGGTCGTTGCTCGCCCGCATGCGAGGGCTCGAAGAGAAGAGCCTCGCGCTTGAGGTCGGATTTGTTGATCGATGCAGAGAGCAGTTGCCTGCGGAAAGCAAGGAGTTCTTAGACCTCCTCGCCGCGCGTCGACGGTTTGTGCGCGCCGGCGCAAACTGGGCGGGCCCAGATGAGTCATTGCCAGGAGTGCTTGAATTGCTTGCGCTTGACGGAGGGGCGATACAGACCGAGGCATTGGCGCGAGCGGCAACCGATGCGTATCACCGTTGCGCTGAGATTCTCGAACGGGAACGGCGCCGCCGATTCGCGGCGTACCTTGTATTCATCGAGGGGAACACGAGCGCGGTTGAAGCACAACGCGTCGCGAAGGAGACCTTTGGGGAGAAGAGCGAGGAGCTGCAGGCCGCGGATGCGCGCATTGGTCCGCTGCGTAAGACGATGGAGGACGCGTACAAGGCGACCGATCAGGTTGTTCGGCGAGCGCTCGAAGCAGAGGCGCTTGCGATTGTTCCGTTGATCGTCGACGCGCCGCGCCGCGCATGCTTCGAGGACCGTGTGTTCGAACACTTCGCGCTTGACGGCGTGGCAACTCCGAATGCGCGAGGCAAGTTTGCGATTTGGCGCGCACTGGCAGACCTCGCAGAAAATCCCCAAGAGCGCGCGCGCCAACTTGGACAGATCGCAGGCTTGGAAGCGGCTTACGACGCGGAGTGGAAACCTATTCGGCAGTGGCTGAGTGAGCACGGCAATGTTCCAAGTCAGGCGATCTTGCATCGAGCACGGAAGCTTCGGCATCACTTCGATGGCTACGCATCGAGCGGCACGCCGGCAACTGCGCCGGAGTTCGATCGTCTCGCGCATCTCGTTGCGTCCCGTTCGATGCGAGCGTCGGAGGCCGCAGCGATCTTGCGCGATCAGAGCGTCGACTCCGACCAGCAGGAGGCAACGATCGTCGCCGACGCGTTGACGGAGAGTCGCGACCCTGGCATGCGTTTGTTTGCGGGTTGGCCCTTACATCCCTCGCTCACCGAGAGCATCGCGAGCGAGTTGCAACTTGACGCGAAGCTGACGGCGAGGGTGGAAGAGATTCGTCGAGAGGAGACTGACCGTCTCGCGAAAGAGACGAAGCCGATGCTTGACCGTGTGAAAGATCTGTCGGGTGAGCTCGAGTCGGAAGATGGGCGGAGCGTCGACGTGCGAGTGCGAGGCGTGATGCAGGTTGTTCGCACACAGCTCCAAAGAACGCACGCGGCAGATCTCGAAGCAAACAGGAGATTCCTAGATCGCGTGGTAGCGGAGTTTCGCGTGCAGGATCCCGCGTTGCAGCTGCGTTTGACGCGATTGCGCGCGGTACTTTTGTGCAGCGTTGGTATCAGTGAGCGCGAAGAGTCCTCGGAAACAGTTGCTGGGCTTACCGAGGCCGCGACAGTGGATCTCACTAGGCTTCCTCGCGCGGCGGGGCTGCGTGAGGCAGAGACTGAGGCATTCATCGAACTCGTGCTCGGTCATGCGGACGAGTTGACCGATGCCGCACAAGCGGCGCACGAACGAATGATCATGAATGTCGGTCGTCTGCTTCGCATCATGGCGCTGAAGGGCGTCGTCGCGGAGTACTGGGAAACGCTTGAGAGCGGAGCTGATGCAGCTGATCTGCGCCTTGGCATTTTGTCAGAGGCGCGGCGCGTGCTTGGACCGGATGCCGGTGATCAACTCGATTCCGCGTTTCGGAATCTCGCTGCGCCTGGACTTGAAGTGGGCCGCCCATTCGTCATCGACGCGCTGCATGACTGCATCGAGAATCCGGCAAGCGCGGCGCCGCTTACTGCTGCAGCCGCCGTCGCGGTCGCCGAGGCGGATGCGAGGTACACGCGGGCCATGCGCGACGCGATGCGTTGGCGCGCCCACACCGTGTTGGGTGATCCCGCGCACCAACGCGTCGAGTGGGACAGCATCGCGCGGGCAGCGCCGCAGGGCGCGCTGCTCCGAATGCGCGCGAGTGATGCCGACGAGCGCGCGCTTGCATCAGTCGCGGCCGCGCTTCAAGGATCGGAGTTGCCGGCGTGGCTTGTCGAAGCGCTCGAAGCCGCGCCCCCGACGCGCGTGCGAGGGTTCCAATGTTCTTCACAGTGAGTGCGTGGTCATTCGAATGCAGGCAGGCGATATCCTCAACGCCTCGTGTCCGATGCTCCTCTTGAATCTCTCCCAACGGATCGCCCTGCGCCAATGACTGATGCGTTCGCCGAGCAATTCCTCGCGAGTCCGTCGCCGGTGTGGGAGATCGCGAGCCCGGATCCGTGCATGTTGCTCGCACTTGCGGGGTCTGAGGACGACGGTCCGATCGCAGCGATTGCTCGGATCGATGCATACCTCGCTGCCCACAATGGAGGAAGTGTTCTTCCGATCGAAGACCTTGGCGGGGAGGGCGCGACGAGATGGAGTGTTGCGATTCGAGTTCCGAAGCGAGCGAATGCGATCGTTCTTTTCGCGGAGGATCCAAAGGAGTTCCTCGAGAACGCGCCGCACATTTCCGAACTCTCGAACGCTGGCGTTTGTGTCGGGATCTCAACACCGCTTGAGAGCCCATTCGTTGAGGACTTCGTAGCGCTTGCTCGACTTCTCGAGGCAGCGACTGGCGGCATGCTCGCGCTCGTTGATCCCGCCCTCGACGCGGTGTTCGCTCGCGAGCATGTGCAAGGACTCTTTCTCGACGCGGAGCCGCTCGCCGATGAGCGCACGCTCTTTCGCACACAAATCGTGACGCGGAAAGGGCGCGATGCGCGTTGGATCTTTACCGAGGGCATGGCACGAATCGGGAAACCAGATTTTGAGATGCTTGAGGTTGCACCGACGGAGGAGCGCTCCGCAATCACACTTGTCGAGATCGCGGCGAGCTTGTTCTTCGCAGCGCAACTTCCGCCGCCGGAGACGCCCATCGAACTCGGAACTGGCGTCTCGATCGCGCTGGTGACGCCGCAGGAAGCGCTCGAAGGAGTTGATGCACACGCGGCGGGCAGCGCGCGCGATCGCACTGGTGAGAAGGCGCATTTCCAACCGCGCAAGAGTGCAGTCATCAGTGCGCCAGCGAAGCGCGGAGCGTATCGACAAGTGTGGACGCGGCCGGTTGAGGCGATTGCGGCGCTTCAGCAAGGTGTCGCGGAACTCGCATTACCCGACGGCATTCGGCGATCGACTGCGCGCAAGGCGAGACAGAGCTGGAAGGAAGTGATCGCGCGGCGCAGCGACGCAGCACACGCGGAAACAACGCTTGCGCAGGTGAATGTTGGGATCAACGGCATCGCCGAGCACGCGTGGCTCGAAGTGATCGAAGCGAGTGCACTCGGCGGCGCAGGCGTCTTGCTTCACCCACTTCGTGACAACCGTCTCAGCAAGGGCGAACGGGTGGAGTTCAGACTCGATCAGGTGAGTGACTGGAGCGGGGCGTAGCGGCGAGAGGTGGCTTCCATGCGTCGACGGCGTCGCAGGAGCGCGCCGAGTGTGAACAATGCGAGCCCACCGGGCGTCGGAAGCGTGAACGAGTCAGTCGCGAAGAGTGGCGGGGCGCCTGGGAGCCCTGTGCTATATCCGATGCTCAAGTCGAAGGTGCGGACTGAGGTATCGCTTGCGCTCAGTACAAATTGGCCGAGAAGAACTTGGCTGCCGCCCGCAGAACTCCCGGGCCCAGAAAGCATCCACCCGATCGATCCGATTGGAATGCACGGCTGATTCCAATCCCAACCGGCTGAGATGGTTTGATTCGTGAATCCGGGGGGAGCGCCAATCGTGAGAAAGGAGTCAGGTGCGCCGCCGAGATTGGTGGCTTGTGGATTCCAAGTTCCTCCAGTGCTCGACGAAAGAAGGTCGTTGTGTACGAAACACGAGAGTCCAGATCCCGACTGCAACTCGAGGTTGAATGCGTTTGTGACTGAATCAGTCGCGCCATTGAATGTGGCGTGTAGACGATGCACAGTCAGCCCGGACACTGTTGTGGTGGTAATCGCATAGCCCGTAAAGGCAGCGTCTGTTGTCGCAGCCATGCCCGCAAGAGCGGTAATGGCGATGATGAAACCGCGCATTTGTTTCTTTCTTCCTCTCACGCGAAAATGGATTCGGGGGATTCTGGCGAAGCGCCGCGTGAGAATCGCTCCCCCATGTACGCGACGAAATTTGGAATGACTGCTATTGCTCTCGGGAGAATCCTCCGAATTTGCTGCGAGCGCTCAAGAGATGAAAGAGAGATGGACTCAGACTCGAACTGCAATCCTCCGCACTGAGCTTGCTCTCCGACCGTCGCGATTCACTCGCGCGGTCGGAGTCCAGAGCGAGTGCAGGTTTTTGCGGTGTTTCACCGCAAGAAACCTGCGCGAGCGCTCAAGGGATGAAAGACAACCCCCACCGTTTCCGGTGGGGGTTGAGAGCAAACATTGAGAGATGGACTCAGACTCAGACCAGGCGGATTACGCGCGGCGGCGACGAGCTGCGAGACCCGCGAGACCGAGAAGCGCAACAGCGCCTGGGGTTGGCAGGGAGAAGAGGCCTTCTCCGAACTGCACTGGCGAACCAGCGACGCCGTCGTTGTATCCAACCTTCATGAAGAAGGTGCGACCGGCGGTGTCATTCGCTCCGAGCACGAATTGCGCGAGGAGAACTTGGCCCGATGCGTTCACGCGACCCTGAAGGTTCGGTGGGTTCGAGTTGAACCAGCCAGCCACGCCAGCGGTCGCGCCGTCTGGGATGCCGGTCTGGTTGAATCCAGCAGCTCCGAAGCCTGGGTCAGCGTTGGTCGAGTTGCCCGATGCGAAGCCCGTGCCGCCACCGATGCAGACGAACGAGTCGGCTGCGCCTGGTGCGAGGACGAACTGTGGGTTCCAGGTACCAGCGACGGTCGAAGGAGCGCCACCGGTGAGCGCGTCCGCATGGACGAAGCCTTGGAGTGACGAGCCAGCTTGCGCATGGATCTGGAAGGCGTTCAGGACGGTGTCAGTTGCACCGTTGAACGAACCGAAGACTTGGTACTGGTTGTAACCAGCATTCACTGAATGGACAACGGTGTATCCAGTGAAGGTTGCATTCGCCGAAGCGACAATGCCTGCGAGGGCGGCCGAAGCCAAAACGATATTCCGCATTTTCTACTCTCTGCTCCTCTCATGCTGAAGGGGACCAATCCAACGCCGCATGAGAAAGGCGTCGGTCGGGTGAACGAAACTAAACCAGGGGCGGCCTAGGTAATCGTTACGAAAAAGAATACGGGAATGCCTGCGGGTCAACCGGACGGATTGACTGAGATGTGCAGACCCCTTTGAACTCTCTCTCGCTTCGCATCAGAGTAGGGCTCCTTTGCGAACAGGATGAACCTAACCCGCAGATGCGAAGAGGCAAGCAATTCTTCGCAAAGTCGCACAAAATCACCGGATCCGAACTCGAGCACGCACCGGCCGATTCGAAGTCGAGTTGCGGACAAAACCCGCTTCCAACTGCAGCAAACACAGGGAATTGTGCAATTGGAGTCGATTCGGCTGCACGGACGACCCCGAGCTTGGATTGTGAAATTATTGGATATTGTGAGCGACAGTTTCGAGGTTCAGGCGTTGCCAAACGCACCTCTTCCACGCTCCGAATGTCTCGGAGATGGAGGAGGAATGATCCCGAATGCAGCCGACCATGCACGCCACGCGACGACGCACAAACTTTGGATCCGTTGGATTCGTCTACTGCATCGCGGTGGTGGTGGTGGCGTTGGCGAGTGTGAATCGACCCAACAACCTCCTCGTGTGGATCTTCGCAGCGATGCTTGTGGCGCTGCTCGTGTCTGGTGTCGTGAGTGGATCCACGCTCATGCGTCTTCGAGCGCAGCGCATCGAGCCGCGTCGCGCGCGCGTAGGCGAACTGCTCGTCATTCGCTACACGCTTGAGAACAAAGCGCGCTTCATGCCGGCCTTCGATCTGCATGTCGAGGAACGCTCGCTTCCTGTTGGTCTTGCCGCTGCCGGCGATGCGTGGGTGCTTCATTGCGGTCCGGGTGACAGCGTGCACGCGGAGTCGGTGCTCCGACCATCTCGCCGCGGCCTGCATCGACTTCCGACCTTTGAAGTATGGTCGTCCTTCCCATTCGGACTCTTGCGTAAGCGTTTGATCTTCGAGCGTCCGAGCGATGTGCTTGTCGAACCAGAAATCGTTCCGCTGATGCCAAATCTGCTCTCGCGGGTTGCTCGCGGAGGTTTGATGGGCGGCGTGCGCGCTTCCGTGGAGGTTGGCGGCGGCGAGGACTTCTTCGGCGTGCGCGAGTACCGATCCGGCGACAGCATTCGCAACATCGCGTGGAAGCGTCTTGCCGGAACAGATCAGCTCGCAACGATCGAGCGATCGCGCGCCGTCCCGCCGCGCGTGCGAGTCGTGCTTGATTTGCGCCGCGCGACTGCGGCGTTGCGCGTGGCGAGTGGTGTCGATCCTCGCGCTCTCGAAGAAGACGCCATCACCCTCGCGGCATCGCTGATGGCGCTTGCGGATCGGCAAGGCGATGAGTTTGGACTCACCGTACTAGGACTCGAAGTTGCCGCAATCCCCCTGCGACGAGGGCACTTTCATCGCGCGAAGGTACTCGCGGCCCTCGCGGCGATCGACCTCGATCAACCGCGCGATGGAACGGCTTCGCTGCGCGAAAGCGCAGAGCGCGCGACGATTCTCTTCGTGCATCCCGATCGCGCGGATACTTCGGTCGCGCCCTCGGTTGGCTGGAACTTCACCGCGTCGCAGCTCCCGAGTTTGCGTCTCCCGCTTGAGCCCAGGGGTCGCGCATGACGCTCTTGCGTCAATATCGCATCGCTGCCTTCCTGCTCGTGTTACTCAGCATCGCGGCCTTCGCCGCGAGTCAGAAGGATCTGTTGTTGCTCGTCAGTGGTGGCGCGATCGCGGTGCTGAGTTGGTATGTGACCGAGGGACCGCGAGGGCGAACGCTGCCGTCGCTCGTGTCCAACGGACTCATCCTCCTCTTGCTCGCGTGGACGCTGGTCAGTTTTCTCTCCGAGCTCGCGCTCACCGATTCCACGGCGGTGCTTGGGCGGTTTCTACTCTGGCTCTTGGTCATCAAACTCTTCTCCGTGCGAGCGGCGTATGAAGATCGCCAGCGACTCACCCTCGCGATGATGCTCGTCGTCTGTGGCTGCTTAGAAACCGTCGAGTTCATTTTCGCGGCGCTCGTGTTCCTCTTCCTCGGCATGAGTATCTGGACGGCGATGCTCTGGCGGTTGCACGCGAGTTACGAAGCGGCGCGTGAATCGCGCCGTCGCGACGGCAGTCTGCTTCCGCCGCCACTCGAAGTGAGCGTTGGTCGAAGGGTGGTGCCGCAGTTCAGGCGCGTCGCGATCGCGTCGATCGTCGCCATCTTTGCGGGCAGCGTGCTCGGATTTGCCTTGTTTCCACGATTTGGAGAGTCGCGTGGGGGTCGGACGGACAGCGAATCGGTGAGCGGGTTTAGCGATCGCATCGATCTCCTCGCGAATGAGCGCATCAACGAGAGTCGACGCGAACTCTTCACGCTGCGCTGGATCGACCCCACGGGCGACGCGCTTCGATCCAATCGTCCAATCTACCTGCGAGGCGCGGTGTTGGATCGATACGACCCCGTGACCCATCGATGGGAGGTGCTCCGAACTTCCAATGCGATTCGCGCGATGCGAACACCGAGGGACTCGAAGTTTGTCGCGCTCGGTCCTGGCATTCCCGACACAACCGGCGGCGTGTGGACAGCAGAGATCACCATGCGGTCGCTCGCCACGAGCGTGCTCTTTACGGTCTATGCACCATTTGCCGTTGCGACGGATGAGTCGTACTCCGTCGCGTTTGATCCCGCGACGCTGCTCTTGCGTGATGTCGGCACGGACCATGTTGGTCGCTACTGGTGGTACGCGCTGCGCGTGCAGCCCCAACCTTCGCCACAGATGATGGAGACGCTGCAGGGCAGTGTCGACTCGCCGAGGAGCGACATCTCTTTCCCGGTCGCAGGATTGGAACCGATCGCGCAGAAGATTCTCGCTGAGGCGAATCTCGCTGGACTTCCGACAGCGCAGGATGCCCGCACGGATCCAACGCTTCGCTGGATGCGAAATCGAGAGACTGCTCGCGCGATCGCCGGATGGATGCGATCGGGCCGATTCCAATACACGACCGATCTCACGGAGTTCCGCGTCGAGCCAGGGGAGGATCCGATCGTCGCGTTCCTCGAACGAAACCGATTCGGCCATTGCGAGTATTTTGCGAGTGGCTTGATCGCAGTGCTCCGTACACTCGGGATTGAGAGTCGACTCGTGACTGGCTTCGTCGCGATCGAGTACGACGACTCACTCGAGCAGTACATCGTCCGAGAGTCCAACGCGCACGCGTGGGTCGAAGTGCGAACGGGTGATCATCAGTGGACTGCATTTGATCCGACGCCTGAGGACTCACTGGTGCAGATCAGCGAGCGCAATCGATCCTTCGTCGACAACTTCCGATGGATCTACGATCGGGTTGAGTTTCTCTGGAACAGCCGGGTCGTCGCGTATGACAGCGCCGCACAGGCGACGATCGCGGATCGTGTGCAATCGGAATGGCGCAGTGCCGCGCGCAATGGCTACGACTCGCTCCGTGCGCAGATGCGTGCGATGGTTGAACGATTCTCGCTCGGACGCGCGGCGCTCTATTGGTTCGCGGCGATCGCGCTGGCCGTGCTTGCTGCGATGGCGGCGTGGTTTGTCGCGCATCGCCACCTTCTCAAGACACAAGTTCGCGCTGGCCTTCGTTCCCTGCCGCGCCAAGAAGCGAAGGCGATTGCGCGTGATGTTGGATTCTTTGCGGACGCGCTTGAACTCCTTGAACGCAGGGGACTTTCCAAGCCCGCGTCGACGACGCCGATGCAGCATGTCGCCACGGTCGCCGCGCATGCGCCGAGTGCCGGCGTGGAGTTCGCACGATTAGTCGAACGGTTCTATCAAGTCCGATACGGAGGGCATCGGTTGTCAGTACGCGATAGGGAAGAAACCCGAGATGCGATGGAACGCCTGAAGTCGGCACTCGCAACCGGACGATGACTGCGCTCAGGTGCTGCCTCGAGTCACGCAAAGGTTGCGTCTCGAACAGTGCCACGCGGAGTCCGGGGACTTCTCTTTCAAACGCGCAAGATTCGCGCGAGTCGCTACGGTCGCAAGCCGATGAGCGGCGACGGAGGTCTCAGAGCATCCGCGGAGTGTTTGTGTACTCCGCTCCTTGGAGGAATGCCGTGCCCGCTTCTCGATCTCGAACACATGAATGGCGTCGTTCGCTTGAACAACTGCTCGAACGCGACGGCGCGTTAGAGATTGCGGTCGCTCGTTCGGATGCCGCCCCGCGAGGAACGCCAGGTGGTGATCTCGTGTGGCGCGTGCGCCTCGTGGGCCTCACTGAACAACAGTTGATTGTCGAGAGCCCGTTTGCGCTTGGACGACCCCTCGACATCTCGCCTGGCACGGATCTGCTCTGCGCGATAGCGATTGGGCAGAACCGATGGATGTTCCGATCGCGCACGCTTGGCTACGCGATGCCTTACGGTGGAAATCGTTCGACAACGCGCGGTCTTCGACTCGAAATGCCCACGAATGTGGAGCGCTGCTCTCGTCGCGCACAGCGCGTCGATGTAGGCGATCTTCATCTTCCGAAGGCCCACATGTGGCCGCTCATCGATCCACGATCGGTTTCGCTCGCGGAACGCGCGAATGAATTGGCGTACGCCGCAGCGCTCGCTGGCGAAACTGTGGCGCCACCGAATGACGAGCTGCTGCCGACTGTTGGTCCGTCTTTCCGCGCCACCGTCATGAACATTGGTGGCGGGGGTCTCGGACTTATGCTCGACCCGAGCGACGCATCGGCACTCGCACGCCATCGCCTCTTTTGGTTCCGATTTCAACTCGCGGATGGCGTCGGTGTGCCGATCTGTGCATCCGGTCGCGTTGTTCATACGCACATCGATAGCACGCAGTGCACCTACGCAGGCGTGTCGTTCGAATTCGCGTTCAATCCCGCGCATCAGCGGACCGTTGCAGATCAAATCGCCCGCGCGATTCATCATGTGCAGCAAGAACAAGTTTCCTGCAAGACGGAAGGCTAGTTCAGTCTGCCCGAGCAACTTCTGCGAGTCGAGAGAGCGCGCGAACTTTCGCGTGCGTTTCGGCAACCTCCGCATGTGGATCACTCTCAGCGACGATGCCACAACCCGCGTGGTAGACCAGTGCGCGTTCAGCGTTCACCGATGTTGTCGCGGAAAGCTGCGCAGTTCGGATCGCGACATTGAACGCGGCAGTTCCTGATTTCGAAATGAAACCCATCGCGCCGCAGTAGAAGTCGCGTGGCGTCGCTTCGAGCTCGTCGATGATTTGCATGGCTCGCACCTTGGGCGCGCCCGTCACGGAGCCTGGTGGAAATGTCGCGCGCAAGACATCGAGCCACGACGCGTTCGCGCGCAGTTGCGCTTGGATCTCCGCGACTCCGTGGTGGACGGTGTCGTGCGTTTCGAGAAGTCGACTCTCTGCCACGCGCACGCTTCCGATCTCGGCCACTCGACCGAGATCGTTGCGCATGAGGTCGACAATCATCGCGAGCTCTGCCGCATCTTTCGCGCTCTCAAGCAGTTCGTTGGCGGCGATGTCCGACGAGCGAGTGCCCTTGATTGGCCGCGTTGTGATCTTTCCGCTCGCTTCGACGCGCAGAAAGAGTTCCGGACTCATCGAGATGACGCACTCGCCACTCGGTTGTTCCATCAGTGCGCCGAACCATGCACCATTCGTGGTGATCGCGGCATGTGCGAACGATCGCGCGCAACCAGCGAGTGTTGCATCGAATCGCCGCGCGATGTTCGCTTGGTACACATCTCCAGCATGGATGTACGCAAGCACGCGCTCGACCTTCGCTGCGTATGCGGCATCGCATGCAGCCGCGCGCAACCCGCGCATCTGCCATGCTCTCGGAGAGGACTCGATTCGCAGCGCAGGTGGATGCCCAACTTGGTGCCATGTGCGGCTCGCATGATGAAAGCACCACGCGTCTTCACACCAGTGCAGTACGCCGTGGGGTGCTCGCGATGGCGAGTGCTGCGCTGACGCAACACAAGGTTCGAAGCAAGCGCCGAGCGCATAACCAAGCGCGAGAAGCCATCCACCCGTGAAAGGCATGGCATCATGCGATGCCTCGCTCCAAGCTTCGCGCGGTGTTCGCGCGAGCGCAGAGTCGAGTGATGCAAGCGTCGCCTCGCTCGGAGCATCCGCGGGGAGCGTGATCGACTCGCTGGGACGCGCGAAAACGGACCAAGCGTTGTGCGAATGAGCTGCGCCACCACTCACGAGCGCGACGAGCGGTTCGTCTGCCGGCCACGCAAGAAGCATGTCCGCAGCGCGCTGGAATTGGTGCGAAGGTGGCGAGAGGAGGGAGGTCGACACTGCTGCCATAGTAGGCGCAAGAGCTGTACACTCGTCGATTCACTGCTGCGCACCTCGCAGCACCCGCACTCACAGTTAGGAAGTGTTCGATGGCCAGCACCATGATCGCGAAGAAAGCAAAGAAGTCGTCCAAATCGAGCAGCAAGATGACCTACTACTTCGGTGAAACGAAGTGTGAGGGGCATGCGGGTCAGAAGCTGCTGCTCGGCGGCAAGGGCGCGAACCTGGCTGACATGGTTTCGATCGGACTTCCGGTTCCGCCAGGCTTCACCATCACGACCGACACGTGCGCGGCGTACTACGACTGCGGCGGGAAACTGCCCAAGGGCTTGATGGACGATGTTCGGAAGAATGTAAAGATGCTTGAGAAGGAGCTTGGAAAGAAGTTCGGTTCCGACTCGAATCCGTTGCTCGTCTCCGTGCGCTCAGGCGCCGCAGTTTCGATGCCCGGCATGATGGATACGGTTCTGAATCTCGGCCTCACCGACAAGGCCGTTGAAGGACTCGCGAAGGGAACCGGCAACCGCCGCTTTGCGTTTGACGCGTATCGCCGACTCATCAACATGTTCGGCGATGTTGTGATGGGCGTTGATCACCACAAGTTTGAGCATGCGTTTAGCGCGATCAAGACCAAGTACGGCGTGAAGGAAGACACGCAGGTCCCAACCGAAGGACTTGAAGAGCTCGTTGCTGAGTACAAGAAGGTCTACAAGGCTCAAGTCGGAGCGGACTTCCCGCAAGATCCAATGTTGCAACTTGAGCATGCGATCAAGGCAGTATTCAGTTCGTGGAACGGCGACCGCGCGATCGAGTATCGTCGCATTCAAGAGATCAAGGGTCTCAACGGCACAGCGGTCAATGTCCAAGCGATGGCGTATGGCAACATGGGCGAGACCTCGGGTACTGGTGTTGCGTTCACGCGCGACAACACGACGGGTGAGAATGTGTTCTACGGCGAGTTCCTTGTGAATGCCCAGGGCGAAGATGTTGTCGCCGGTATTCGTACGCCCGAGCCGATCTCGAGGATGGAGAAGCGCTTTCCAAAGGCGTTCGCGCACCTGATGAAGGTTCGCGCCAAACTTGAGAAGCACTACAAGGACATGCAGGATATTGAGTTCACCGTTGAGAACGGCAAGCTCTTCATGTTGCAAACCCGAACTGGCAAGCGCACCGCGCAGGCCGCAGTGCGGATCGCTGTCGAGATGGTCAAGGAGAAACTCATCGATGAGAAGACCGCGCTCAAGCGCATTCCCGCGAGTGACTTGACGCAACTTCTCTTGCCCTTCTTCTCTCCGAAGGACAAAGCCGACGCGGAAACCGTCACCCGGGGCATCGGCGCTTCGCCAGGCGCGGCGACCGGCAAGCTCGCATTCACCGCAGCTGAGGCTGTCGAACGCGCACACAAGGGCGAGAAGGTGCTTCTCGTTCGCAAGGAAACAAGCCCCGAGGATGTCGCGGGTATGCACAGTGCGGTGGGCATTCTCACCTCAACAGGTGGCAAGACGAGTCACGCTGCAGTCGTCGCGGTCGGCTGGGGCAAGTGCTGCGTCGTCGGCGCGGGCGAACTCTCGATTGATGAGAAGGCGGGCAAGCTCTTTGTGAAGGGTCGCAGTTTCGGTCGTGAGGATGTGCTCTCGATCGACGGAGCGACTGGCGAGGTCATGGTCGGCGCCGTCAAGGCAACGATTCCCGAGAAGATCTCGGGCGATTTCGCGAAGGTCATGGCGTGGTCAGACAAGTACGCGAGCATGAAGGTTCGCACCAACGCTGATTCACCTGAGGACGCGCGTCGGGCACGCGAGTTCGGTGCCGTCGGTATTGGGTTGTGCCGCACCGAGCACATGTTCTTCGGCGGGGAGCGAACGGCGGCCATTCGCGAGATGATCCTCAGCGAGACCATTGAGTCGCGCGAAAAGGCGCTCGCGAAGCTTCTTCCATTCCAGCGCACTGATTTCATCGGCATCTTCACGGCAATGTCCGGATTGCCGGTGACCGTGCGCCTTCTTGATCCGCCGCTCCATGAGTTTGTGCCGCATGACGAGAAGCAGCAGGCCGAGCTCGCGAAGGAGATGGGAATCTCGCTCGAGCAAGTCAAGCGCCGCGTCGCGCAGTTGCATGAAGCGAACCCGATGCTTGGGCATCGTGGTTGCCGATTGGCGATCACCTATCCCGAGATTCTCCGCATGCAGATCCGCGCCATCGTGGAGGCAGCGATTGAGTGCCGCAGCAAGAAGATCGACGCGCGCCCTGAGATCATGCATCCGCTCGTCGGCACGAAGAAGGAGCTCGTCAGCCTCCGCAAGATGACGGAGGAGACGATCGCGCAAGTGTTCGCCGAGAAGCGCGTGAAGAAGCAGTTCGAGATTCCGATCGGCACCATGATCGAGATCCCTCGCGCTGCGGTCACCGCTGACGAGATCGGCGAAGTCGCAGACTTCTTCAGCTTCGGTACGAATGATCTTACGCAGATGACCTTCGGTTTCAGTCGTGACGACATTGGTTCGTTCCTCCCTGCGTACCTTGCGAAGGGCATGCTCGAGAAGGATCCGTTCCAGTCGATTGATACTGTCGGCGTTGGCGCATTGGTGTACATCGCGTGCGAAAAGGGCCGTGAAGTTGCGAAGGCGCAGAAGAAGGCGTTCAAACTCGGTGTTTGCGGCGAGCACGGCGGCGATCCAGCGTCGATCGCGTTTTTCCAGAAGTGCGGACTTGACTATGTGAGCTGCTCGCCGTTCCGCGTGCCCATCGCCCGCGTGGCGGCTGCTCAGGCACGCCTGCGTGCCTGAGCGGCCTGCGAGAGGTTTGAGCGCTCGCACAGGTTTTTTGCAGCGCACCGCTGCAAATACGCTGCACTCGTTTTGGGCTCGGGCGGGCCAAGTGAACCGGCACCGCCGGAGATCGAGCGCAGTGCGTTGATCCACATCGGGATCGCGCCGCGGCGAGTGAATCGCCTGCGGTGCAATTCAGGGATCTTCCATTCGCGCTCGATCGACGCTCTGCGCTCGATCAAAAGCCCCGCTTGAGCGAATCTCGAAGAGTGGGAAAAGTCCGCACAGTTCGTGCTTTGGTCGGTGCGATTCTTGCGCGATTGGAGATGTTCATGCCGTTCCACCGCATCAACGCGCAACGAGTTGAATTTTCTCTTGGCTGAATCCGAAAGGTGGACGGGGACTCTGCTTTGTCACGGTGCGTGCCGTGCGGTGTGGAGCGCCAGCGAGCAGATTGAAACTACTCGCTCGGATAGCCGGACTTCAATCCCACGGAGGCTCGCATGGACTTGCGAACCAGAACTTGCCAGACGCCCGCCAGTGAAGGCGCGCGACGGGCAGCTGATGTCTCTCGTTCTTTTCCGATTGCACGCACGTGCTGTGTAGGCGTCCTTGGCTTGTCCATCGCGGCAATTGCCCGTGGCCAAAACATTCCAGCCGAACCTGAAATCGAATACTCCGCGATTGACACACTGATGCAGTGGGATGTTGCCGATGGGGGTAACGGACACTGCTATGTGATCATTCGCGAGCCAGGAATGTTGCGATGGGATAGTGCTGTTGGCCTTGCCCATGCGATGGGGGGCGAATTGGCGTCGCTTTCAACCCGTGACGAGTTCATGTGGGTCTTTGAGAATGTGGTCGACAACCCATTGGCGTGGAGCGGTGCTGCAGGTCCATGGATTGGCGCCTACCGCGATCCAACACCCGATCAAGCAAGTGACCCCGCACTCGGATGGCATTGGGTTGATCAAACGCCGTGGGTCTTCTCGCCGTGGGACCTCAAGGTCGGCAATCCACCCAATCAGAATTGCCCAGGCCAAGATGAGTGTGTCCTGCGCTTCGCGGATGCGCAGTGCAATGGCTATCCGATGCCCCAGACCGAAGACCGCACGATCAATGATGCATGTGTCGCGTGCTCCCCGACTGAGCTCGACCCACGCACCGCAGTTGTCGAGTTTGATGCAGATTGCGATGAAGACGGACTTGTTGACTTTGCCGAGATCGTCTTCGGTGGAGCGAGCGATAGCAATCGGAACTGGATTCCAGACCACTGCGAGTGCCTCGGAGACTTTGATGGCGATGGAGTTGTCGGAGCTGCGGATCTCTCCGTGCTCTTACAGGAGTGGGGCGCGCATGGCGCGTCGGTCGCTGATCTCAACATCGACGGCTCCGTCGACGGAGATGATTTCTCCGTCTTCATGTCGCTGTGGGGACCGTGCCAATTCTGCGGCTCTTGCTAACGCGTCGTGTCGACAAACTTCACCTTGCCCCAATACTTCGGGTCGTGCATGTCAATCTGCCATTGCGGACTCCACACCCAGTTGTCCTCTGGTTTTCCAGGGACTTTCTGATACGGGAATGCGGGTGTTCCTGGCGCAGATTCAATCGGAGGCGCAGGCTGCGTGTAGCTATCGTTGATGGGTAATGCGGGAGCTTCTTGAGAAGCAGTCTTTCCTTCGAGCGTTGTCGTCCACTGTACGCGAGAGAAATTGACCCGCCACACCTCCCCAGCTTTCGGCGCCGCGGCGGCGCGGGTTTTCTCACTGAAACTTGGGAGCGGTAGTTCGGGCGGTTTGAAGGCGCTCCACGGAATCGCCCACTCGAGTGTCCATGCGCGATCGGTATCAGTTGGATCGTTGAGCGTGCCGTCGAGGTGAATCGCGGTACGAAGCCCTTCCGCGTTCCACGCGTGCTCCGCGGGCCCATCTTCTTTGTAGCGCTTGTGCAAGTAGAGGTCGAAAATCGTTCCGAGCGCGTTTACTTCGATCTCGTAGTACTCACGCGAGTCTCCATCGGGGTCAATGAACACTTCGAAGTCGTTGTCGTGGAACACAATCTCGTCATGCGTCTTGAGCGTCGCCCAGAGGTGCGGCTCTCGCAGTTCTGCGGCGATGTAGAAGTGCGTGGTATCCCACAGCATTTTCGCGCGAGTTCGGAAGCGAGGAGCCGAAAGCGCCGGCCCTTGGATATCGAGAAAGTCCTCGGTCCACGGGGCAGCAATCCACCCCGCATCGTCGAGTTTTCCATCGAGCGTTGGTGCAATCTTCGTCCGAACGCACGCATATTCGCGCGGCGGCGCGGTGACTGCGACGGGACTCGTCGGCGGCGAAGCAGGAGTCGGCAGCAGCGTGGGAGTGGCAGGGTTCGGTGGAGCAATCTGCGCTGTGGCGAGTGAATCGCCGCCAGCGCTCGGCGGACTCAGTGCGTCGGAGAGCGCGAACCGAAGACCCCGTCCTTGCTCCGCATTCGCGCCGAACACACCGAAGGGGACGACCATCACGAGAAACAGGGGGAATGTATGGCGCTTCGCGATCGTCATGATCACAGCGTACCTCAGAGATCGCCACGAATTGGGACATCGAATGGAACGCACTCCTGATCGTGGGCGCTATGCTCAACCCTGATCTCTAGAGAGGAAACCCTTGGAACGCTCCGCCTTAACCCCTGGTCACCGCAGCAGCGCCGCGCGAATCTTTGAAGAGATTGGTGTTGTGCCGAGGGAGGAGAATCTCTTTCACGAGGCGGCTGAGCGGTTACTTCGCGCGTCCGAAATGGTCGGTCTCAAGCACCATCAGCAGATCATTCTCGCGCAGCCCAAGAGTGAGGTGATGGTCCAGTTCCCGGTGCAGATGGATGATGGAAGGCACCGCCTCTACAAGGGCTACCGCGTGCAACACAATGATGCGCTCGGCCCTTATCTCGGAGGCATGCGATTTCATCCTCGCCTCTCGCTCGACACCGTGAAGGGCCTCGCAGTGCTTTCGACGCTGCGTGCTTCACTTGTCCGAGTTCCGTTCGGGGGAGCGTTTGGCGGTGTACGTTGCGCGATGGGTGAGATTTCTGAGGATGAACGCAGGCGCGTTGTTCGGCGTTTCTGTAGCGCAGTTTCGCATCAGATTGGTCCAGCCCATGACATCGTTGCGCCAGAGTCCGGCGCGGATAGTCAGACGATGGCGTGGTTCATGGACACTCTCGCGCAGACGACGCCTGAGCCATCTCGGCAGGATCAATCGCGCGCGGTGGTGGGCAAGCCGGGAGAACTCGGTGGGCTGATGCCGCGAGGTCGCGCAGCCGCATTGAGCGCGGTCGCAACCCTCGACACGCTGCTGCCTGACATCGATGTGAACGCGGAGGGTGCGCGAGTCGCGATCATGGGATTCGGCGCGGTTGGAAGCGCGATCGCTCGCGCATTGTCGGCGCGCGGCATGCCGGTGGTCGCAATTCTCACCCAGTCGTCCGCCGTTGCGAATGCGCATGGGATCGACGCGGTTGCGCTGCAGGCTCATCATGCTCGCACGGGTGGAGTCGAGAACTTCGATGGCGCGGATTCGCTGACAGAGGATGAGTTCTGGCAGATTCCCACCGAAGTGCTCGTCGTTGCGAGTCCCGAGCGATCGATGGATGCGCTCCGCGCTGCGAAAGTTCGCGCGCGCGTCGTCGTTGAAGCAGGGCTCGCGTGTACGACGCCCGCTGCGGAGGATGTGCTGTTGCAGCGATGCATTGACTTGTTCCCCGACATTCTTTGTTCGGCGGGTAGTGATGTCGCTCACTTCTTAGAGTGGAACGGTCTTCGCTCGCAACCCGGCGTTCGTCGCGAGGACGTGGAGGAGCATGTGCTGCGCCATGCACTCATGGCCGCGCGTCGAGTGCGAGTTGCGCGGATGAAGTACGAGTGCGATTGGCGTGTCGCCGCGCAATGCGCCGCGCTCGAGCGGATTGCGCGCGTGTATGAGTTGCGCGGTGTTTTTCCGTGAGATTGAGGCGTGGCACAACATGACGATTTTCGCAAAGATCCTTGCCGGCGAGATTCCATGTCATCGTGTGTACGAGGATGAGCATGTGCTGGCGTTCTTGGATGTCGCGCCTCTCTCTCGAGGGCATGTCCTCGTCATCCCGAAGGAGGCGCGAGCGCTCATCCACGAACTCTCCGATGAGAGCGCGGCGGCAATCGGACGGGTCCTCCCTCGGCTTTGTCGAGCAGTCATGCAAGCAACCGGCGCGACTGCGTACAACCTCCTTCAAAACAACGGCAGCGCTGCGCATCAGGCAGTCATGCATGTGCATTTTCACATCATCCCGATGTCGAACGCTGGCGGATTGGGTGTGGTGTGGAAGCCGCAGCCCATGCGCGCTGAGGATGGCGCCGCGCTCGCCGAATCGCTGCGTGAGGCATTGAGGTGAGCGGCGAATCCGCCAGTCGCGCATCCGAACGCGCGCATTGGGAGCAGTCTTTGCAATCGCAGGTTGGCGCGCAGTTGGAACTCGCGGGCTCCGGCGATGGATCGGCGCCACGCATTCGCCGCGTGATCGTGCTTGACGAAACCGCGTCGACGCAGGATGCAGAGGAAACACGAAGCGCGGAGTCGGGAACCGTCATCACGGCATTACGGCAGTCGAGTGGACGCGGTCGACTCGGTCGCTCGTGGAGTGATCCTCATGGCGAGGGAGTCGCGATGACTGCGGTGCTTCCGTCGCGTCCATTCGCAGCGCCAGAGCAGAGTGTCGAACTGCTCGCCCTTGCGAGTGCCGTTGCTGCCTCGCGCGCAGTCGAGAGCATGCTGCGTGAACCCGTCGGGATAAAATGGCCCAACGATCTCATCGTGCGCGGGAGAAAGCTCGGCGGCATTCTGATCGAGAAGAGCAGAGATCGCATTCTGCTCGGCATCGGAGTGAATGTGCTGCAGCGCAGTTTCCCGCCAGAACTCGAGTCGATTGCGACGAGTATGTTCCTCGTTGCGAATACTCAATCCACAGTGACGAGGCTCGATGTCGTGCGATCAGTTCTTGCGGAACTCGAGCGAGTGCTTGTCCTCAGCGCGGATGCGATCTTGTATGAGTACGCGACTCGTGATGTCTTGAGCGGCTCAGTCGCCGCATTCGCAACATCCATGGGAACCATCGAGGGCGAGGTGTGTTCTGTCGATCCGCTGCGCGGGCTCACCGTGCGAAATGGATCCGGAGCGCACTTTCTTCCTGCCGCGACCACGACGGTTTGCAGCTGGAAGTCTAGATCCTCGATGTAGAGCCATACCATGGTGTGCCGATGAAATTGCTTGTGCCGACCCCGCTTCTCGCAATGCTCGCCGCAGCCGCCTCGCTGACTTTCGCGAAGGCCGATCCTCCGATCGTCCGAGCAGCGGAGGAGACTTCGCCCATTCGATTGGCACCCATGCCCAATGCGGTCTCGGCTGCGCAGCGTGATTCAGTATCTGCAGGGTTCCACGCGCGGTCCGCGGCAGTGCGAGGTGGCGACGCGCAACTCGATGCGATGCTTCGTCGCGCTCCTGGTCTCATTCCGCTTGAAGCTGGCTTTGAGGATCGCGATGGGATGCAGGTTTCGACGCGAGTTGTTGCACCCGACCTTCGCTTGCCCATCGGGTTTCAGCGCGTGTACGCGATTCCCGGTGACGACGAACACTTCGTTCGAGGCGACGGCGCGATCTTCGCGGTCTTCCCGAAGGGCACCTATCGAGGCACTGCGAGTGGAGGTGCGCCAACACTGCCGCCTTCCACGGTGTTCCGCTTTGGAAATCCGACGCGAGATCGCTGGTACGGCGTGACCGGCGCGCATCAGCCCGATGGCATGAGAGTCGTTCGACCTGAAGTCGCACCCATTGGTGCGGATGGCGAAGCGGTCGGCATGCGATCGAAGCCGGAGGGAAGTCCCTCAGGCGCGACGACCGCTGCGCAGCGCGCGGCTGAGTTCGCTGCGCCACGCACAGAAGAGTGCTCAGTCGACCGCAGCGTTCCATTCGCCAAGCTTCGGTTCGGCGTTGCGAGCCGCGTGTAAGACTTCGCTCACGACGCTTTGAGTTGCATCGAGACTGTGATCGGGAGAGGGTTCCACGGCGCACACGCAGTTGGAGCGTCGGCAGATTGCTCATCCACGACGCGCCGAAATCCGATGCGCAACAATCGCTCTACACCGGTGTCGGCGATCCACTCCGCAGGAACCTGAAGCGAAGCGCGCCATTCGCCCTGAAACTGGCGAACTTCGACCCTGCTCGAGACAGCGCTCGTGGTTGCGCCAGTGCACTCCACAAGCCCACTCGCAAACACCGTCACAGTTCCACTCTCGCCCGCGTGGATCACAACTCGATCGCGCATGGGGTCGCAGCCAATCTCGTTACGACAAATCAGCAGCAGCTCCCATCCTGTATTGCGCTCTCGGAGATGCGCTTCAGACTGCAGGGCACTCGGGGCTGCAGTTCGCGTCCCAGTCGCGACACTCTTCAGATCAAGTGGTGCGAGAAATGGGCGCAGCGCAATGCCTGGCACATTTGCGCTCGTAGCGCGTATTCGAAATGGCAATCGCTTCTCTTCGCCTTGACACTGAATCGACAGGATCGCCGAGCCAAGTTCCGTTCCGGGAACGAGTCCCGAGATTGAAGATCCGTCCTTCGTTGGCAGAGCAACGCGAAGTCTCTCCAGCGTGCCAGGTTGAAGCAGCGCCGCAACACTCGGCTCGAGTGCTCCAAGCCACTGCATCGGGAGAAGCAGTTCCGCCGCGGTCGGGTTTGCGAAGGCGAGCGTGATGGCATGGTCATCTTCACGCTCGGTCCAAATGAAGACCGGCGCGCGCACTCGATTCCAGGTGAGGACCGACTCAACTGCTTCTGCATCGGATTTACTCGTGTCGAGCATCATCGCAATGAGCGCATTGAGTTCATCAGGGTCAGAGATCCACGCCGCCACTTGATGGTTGCGCTCAAGGTCGACGACAGTCGCGACGAGTTGCTCAGCTATCTCGCAGGCGGTGCCGGGGCTGACTCGATCGATTCTCGCGAGCGCAGCCAACCAGATGGATTCAGACTGCAGCGCGGCGAGTTGCGCGACGCCTTCAAGCGGGGGCGGTTCCTCCCAGCCTCGCAACGCGACGCCAAGTCTCCAACGGAATCGCTCGAACGGCGCGCGTGGATCAGGTCTTGCCTCACTCGCGACGACTGCGCCGCCGATACCGAGTTTCGACATTCGCTCGCGAATGCGCGGAAGGAGCGTGTCGTCATGCGGCGCAAACCAACCTGCGTCCACTGGCCGCCCATCGAGTTCGATGATGCTCCCCTTGGCTATGTCGAGAGGAATGGTGATGAACGCGCATGCTGCGGCGCCGGAGTTCGGGTCGGCGGGTCGCTCTGCACTCACGCCAAATGGATAGGACGCGACTGCCCAACGGGTCCCGCTCGCGTGGGCGCAGTTCGCGAGCCCGTTGCCGACCCACGCTCGCGTCGCCTCTAGAACACGCCGCGTACCTGTTCCCGTCGGGCTGTTCACATCGACGATTGTGGCCGTCGCAGTGGGTTGATTCGCATCATGCGCGAGAGGCACAAGCATGACGCCGCCGGGGATCGCGATCGGTCGTGCTCCCTCTCGCGCAACGGGTGCGGCCATCGTTGATGCCGCGTGGCCCAGGACGACGCACAGAAACGCCCGGAGACATCCAATGTTTTTGCGCAGAAACATGGAGGAGTGGAAACGCATTGCGAAGGCAATCGTATTCCATGTGCCGATTATGCTGTGCACAATGCTCCGACTTGCAATTGCCCTCCCTCTAGCCACGCTCGCGACACTCTTGACGGCGTGCGGCGGCCCAACGACTCCAGTCGCGCCTCCAAATCAAACGACGCCGCAGGCCGCAACTTCTCCAACCGAACCAGTCGCGGTCGCGCCGGCAGTGCCGACGGAGGAAGTCAAACTGATGAAAGAGTTTTGGGACACTGGGAAGTTGAAGTACTGGAACGAAATGCGGAAGGACTCCGCGGGGAAATGGCAGAAAACAGGGCTCGGACGGGCCTACTACAGCGACGGCATTCTCGAACGCGAGGGGATGTACAAGGACGGGACGCGTGTTGGCATCTGGAAGTACTACGACGACGCAGGCAACCTCGCCCGAACCGAGGATCGCGGCGAGGGGAAACCTGGCGGCGCGTAGAAGTCTGCGTTCTGCCGAGAGGGAAGTTTGAACCTAGGAAGATGAGCGCGCGAGTCGAGGGTAGACTCATTGCATGTCGAGAGTGCCACCGCGAGTTTCCGCGTTCATCAACCAGAAGGGGGGCGTTGGAAAGACAACCTCGACTGTCAATATCGGTGCCGCGATTGCATCGCTTGGACGCAAGGTGCTCCTCATCGATCTCGATCCGCAGTCGCACCTCTCGCTTCATCTTGGAGTGGACGGCGCGAGCATTGGGCAGACGATTTACGACCTCATGCTCGATCCTGAGGCGCGCACAGAAGACTGCATCGTCAAGGTGCGACCGAATCTCGACATTCTTCCCTCGACGGTGGACCTTGCTGCGGCGGAGATGGAGCTCGCGAGTTCGGCGGACCGCAACAACATTCTGAAGCGACGATTTGCGGAAGTAAGTGACCGTTATGAGTTTGTGTTGCTCGACTGTCCGCCAAGTTTGGGACTTCTCACGCTGAATGGACTTTGCCTTGCGGGCGAGGTCATCGTCCCGATGCAGGCGCACTTTCTCGCGATGCAAGGCTTGTCGAAGTTGCTCGAGACAGTCAAGCTTGTCGCGCAAGGCCTGAACCCTTCGCTCAAAGTCGGCGGTGTGATCTTGTGCATGCACGAGACGCAATCCACGCACAGCAAGGAAGTCGTCGCTGAGCTCGATCAGTTCTTCGAGGACTCTGCGGGAAGCGGATTGCCTTGGGAGCAGGCGAAAGTGTTCCGTCCCGCGATACGTCGAAACATCAAGCTTGCTGAGGCACCGAGTTTCGGTCAAACGATTTTTGATTATGCCGAGTGGTGCCCAGGCGCGATTGACTATCGCACGCTCGCGGAGCGATTCGTGCGCGACTGGGATCGCGCGCATGGCATGGACTCCGGAGCCGCGCGCGCAGCGGAAGTCGCGGCGTCGACTGCAACGAGCGCTTCGGTGAACGAACGCGCGACCGAAGAGATTCCAGTGGCTGCTCCCGCGAATGCACTCGCTTCACAAGCGGTGACTGAACAGAAGCCAGTCGCCGTGCGCGCGTCAAAGTCGGTACGGGGCTCGAAGAGCGCGCCCGAACCGAAAGTAGTTCCAGAGCCGAGTCCGTTGATCCCCATTGAGTCGCCGCGAAACGCTCCACAGGAACTCTCTTCCGCGACACTGTCCGTCGAACCGAAGCGCGTTCGCCGAGGCGCGTGAGAAGGAAGACGCTTCTTTCGCATCGTGGAACGAATGACGAACGCCGTAGACCCAACCTTGCAAGGACTTGTCGCTCGTCGCGCGCGCAAGTCCTGGATCGCAGTGTTTGTGAGCGCGCTCGTTGCGATTTCGCTCGCAACCCATTGGCCCAATGTGCATGTGGGCGATCCCACGCGACCGCCTGACAAGATCATTCATTTCATCGCGTTCGGTGGACTCACCGCGCTGCTCTGGCAAATCGGATGGATCAAGTCGCGCATCGCTCTCGCGGCAACCTCGCTTGCCATTGCCGTCGCGGACGAGTTGACGCAGTCCATGGGTATCGAGGGCAGGCAGTCGAGCATCGAGGATGTGATTGCTGGTGGGCTCGGCATCTTCGTTGTCGTGCTGGGGATCTGGGCGTTTGCGCCGGTTGGTGGTCCGGCCGCGATGCTGCGGCAACAGCGGCGGAGAATTGCTGAGCAATTCGTGTTCTCACGATTGGGACCTTGGCTCTCGCTTCTCGCTGCTTCGCTGTTTGGGATTGTGGTCATGCTCCCACTGTCGATTCTCATCGACAGTCGATTCCCTCGACCAAATCCTCTGCAGGCCGCGCTTGTGGGCGCAGTCCTCGGCGTGTTGCTCTCTTCTCTGATCATGCTCGAGGCGCTCGTCCGGCGAACACTACAAGCGACTGCGCACCGTCCGCGTTGCACCTCGTGCGGCGCGGAAGCGCTCGATGGGATTTCTTGCACTCGATGTGGCGCGCAGACAGATCGTCACCTCTTTATCGCGTGGCCAGATGTCGGAGGAGGCGAGTTTCTCCGACTCGCCGCGCGCCCACTCGCTCTCGCCGTTGGCATCGTGATCGCGGTGACGGCGGTGGTGTTGAGTATCGGCGCGCTTCGATTGACTTTTCCGCTCGCGGGACAGATGGACGCGCTCATTCAAGGCCGAGCGTATGGAATGACAAGCGTGCTCGACCTTACGCTTGTGGCCTCTGCCGCCGCGGTCGCCGTGCGGTCGTTCCGGACACGGAGTGCGCGCCGAGCCGATGCGGCGAGTGAGCGTTGCATCGAGTGTGGGTATGACCTCTCTCAGACACCCACGGCGGTTGAGGGGTACATGGGGCGGGACGCTGCCGGGGTCGCGCGTCCTTGCCAAATCGGACGCTGCGGCGAGTGCGGTGCGTCCTTTCTTCGAGAGATCGAGCAGGGTGCAGGGTGACGGCCGGGGCGGTCGCTTCGGTCGCCAAGCGCGCTGGCGTTAGCATGGTTCTTCGATGCGCCTCGTAGCACTTCTTACTCTCGGTCTCGCGCTGGCAAGCGGCTGTTCCACGGACCATCGGATCCTGGAGTCGGATGTCTATCTTCCGGAAGGCATGACGACGATTCGTTCTTCCAACATTCGGCGCGCTGACGGATCGTTGGTGGGAGGTGACTTTCTTCTTGCGGGACGAGTGAATGACGCGGAAGCGTCCATGGATGACCTTGTCGATGAGTACCGATCGAACGGGTGGTTTCTCAAGCGGGAGATCCCTGGCCTCGACTTCTCTCGCGCGGATCTCGTGAAGGGCGACCGGACGGTCACGGTTGAGCTCGTTCGTCGTCGATTGGATCCAGCGAACTCAACCGGAACGATCGTCGTGGCGAGCCCGTCGAAGTCAGCGGCATCTGCAGTCGAAACGCCGATGAAGTGACCCAATGTCACTCTGTCGTCAATCCACGGAAGATGCGTGATGCCCAAATCATTTGAGTATCACGCGCGAATCGTGGGCGCATTGACTTTCGTCAGTCGAGTCTCTGGATTCGCACGAGAGGCAGTCTTCTCGCGCGTGTTCGGATTGGGTCCCATCATGGATGCGTTTTCGTTCGCCTTCATGATGCCGAACTTGTTCCGGCGACTCTTCGGTGAGGGCGCACTGAGCGCGGCGTTTCTTCCGCGCTTTGTGAAACTTGATGCGGAGGATCCGGAGTCTGCGCGCCGGTTCGGCGCACTGATGCTCGCGGTAAGCGGGGCGGCGTTCTTCGCGGTCCTTGCGATCATCGAAATCGTGCTTCTTGTGCTTTGGTGGAACGCGCCCGACTACGCAGTGGTCTTTCACCCGCCCGCGCGGTTTGGCGGCGCACTGCTTCCCTCGTTCTCCGTCCACTCCGCGGCGCTGGGCTACGAGCTCGCGATGATCATGATGCCGTACATGCCGCTCGTGTGCCTCGTGGCACTTTCGGGCGCGGTGCTTCAATCGAAGGAGCGATTCGTCGTCACGGCGGCAGCACCGATCATTCTCAACATCGCATTCGTCGCCGCAGCCCTCGCGGGATTTCCGTTGCTCGGCGACGATGTCGGTCGGCGCTCGCACATTCTGCTCGTCGCCGCGAGCGTCCTTGTCGCTGGACTCCTGCAGCTCGCGTGGACGCTCTCTGCACTCCGAAAGGTCGGGCTTGTACTCGAACCGCGCCATCCTGTCGCATGGGAACATGTGAAGCGAACGCTCGCGGAGAGTTTGCCGGTCATGCTCGGCATGGGTGTCTTACAAGTCAACACATTTATCGATGGCCTCATTGCAAGTTGGCCCACGCTCGTTGGGCCGACCATCTTCGGTTTCGAGTATCCGCTGAAGCCAGGCGCGATGGCGGCATTCGCAAGCGCGCAGCGGCTGTATGAATTCCCGCTCGCAATCTTCGGGCTCTCGATTGCAACGGCGATTTACCCGATGCTCGCTCGTGAATCGAAAAATCTCGACACCTTTGCCTCGACGGTTCGAGACGGAATCCAACGAGCATGGTTCATCGGTCTGCCCGCGAGCGTCGGTTTGGTTCTCGTTGCCGAACCCGCGTGTGGCGTCGCGTTCCAGGGCAGCGAGTTCACTTATGAAGACACGCAGCGAGTTGCTGTGATTCTCCGCGGATTTGCGTTCGCAATCTGGTCGTACTCAATCGTGCACATCGTGACACGCGCGTTCTACGCGCTCGAGGATCGCCGAACTCCACTTCGTGTGGCGTACTGCATGATCGGCTTGAACTTTGTACTGAATGTCACGCTCATTTTCACGCCACTTCGGGAAGCTGGTCTCGGGTACTCCACAGCTTTTTGTTCGGTGGTTCAATCGATCACGCTGCTCTGCTTGCTTCGCCGCAGGGTGCCGACTCTGTTGCAAGGAGCACTCATTGCGGCGACCTTGAGGACCGGGGTGGCGACGCTGGTGATGGCGCTCTGCGTCATCACGACGTCTGCTCTCATCCCCGTCCAAACGGATTGGTCCTCGCTTCTCTTGCGGTTTCTCGCCGAGGCTGGAGTGGGTGCGAGCAGTTTTGCCGTCTCCATTTACCTCCTTCGGTCCCTGGCATTCAAGCGTCAACCGCGCTCATGAAAGTAGGTAGCGGGTAAGATCTGCCAACGTGCCTAGTGATGACGTCTCAGCAAGTGCGGTACGCGAGGAGGAGGGCCGTTCGCAAGAGCGGATCTCGTCCATTGCAGATCAAGGACATCGTCGAGGATTTGGGGTCGCGGTCGGCTTCACGATGCTTGTCTCGATCGTGGCGTATTGGCAAATGGATCGAATGGAGACCGAGGACGTTGTGCACGAGCTCAATCTGGTTGTTGAGAGCGACGCGAAGTTCTTTGAGCAACGATTGAATGAGGCCGTTCTGTATGCGGCGATGACCCGCCAACTGTTCGATTCCTCTACCCGAGTGACGCGCGGGGAGTTTGACGAGTTCGTTGGCGGGTTTCCGCCGTTTGATGGATTGCAAGGATTGAGTTGGAACCCGCGTGTCCTCGCGAGTGACCGAGCGGCGTTTGAGTCTTCGCTTGGAGAATCATACGGCGCGAGTATGAGCATTCGCGACCGTACCTCGGGCACACTTGCTCGAGCAGCCGATCGAGAGGAGTACTGCCCGGTCGAGTTCATTTTCCCATTGCAGGGCAATGAGACTGCTGTTGGGTACGACGTCGCTTCTGAGTCGACACGACGAGACGCCATGCTTCGGGCACGCGACTCAGGTGAGACTTCGATGACCGCACCGATCACGATCGTGCAGGAGTCGAGGAAGAGCCGCGCCGCGCTCATCTTCGCGCCGTTTTTCGCGGTCGATCACCAGCCTCAAACAGTGGACCAGCGGCGGGAGTCATTTCAAGGTTGCGTCGTCGCGGTCATTCGAACCGCACCCATCTTCGACGCAGCTCTCGCGCGAAACCATCGTCTACCGATCGGAGTTTCCTTTCTCGTGAGGGACGCCGAGATCTCGGGTGACGCCGGCGTTCTTTTTGAGCATGCATCACGCGCAGTCGCATCTCCGCCGAGTTTGAGCCACGTTCCGGACTCGACCGATCATCAAGTCTCGTTCCGTGTTGCTGGTCGCGTGATTGAGGTCGTGGGATCCCCGAGTCCGCATTTCGCGGCGTTGCACTCGACTGGGCGACTGGAAGTCCTTCTGCTTGCGCTCCTCGGATTGAATCTGCTGGTGTTTGAGTTTTCGAGGCGTGCGAGTCGGGCAGCTCGCCAAGCCCAAAGACAGGCGGACGACTTACTAAGCGCACAGACCGCGCAGCGTGTGACTGCCGAGGAAGCGAACGCCGGGAAGTCCCGGTTTCTCGCGATTGTGAGCCACGAGATTCGAACGCCGATGAATGGCGTCATTGGCCTCGTCGACGTGCTCCTCGAGACGAGCTTGAAACCAAATCAACTGGCGATGATGAAGACGATTTCAGCGAGCGCGCGCTCGTTGCTGGCGATGCTCAATGAGATCCTCGATTTTTCGAAGATTGAATCGGGGAAGCTCGAACTCAACCTTAGAGACATCAATCTTGAAGAAGCGATCGTCACGCCGTGCGTGATGCTCGATTCAATGGCGAGGGGGAAGCGTGTCTATTGCACTGTCTTCGTCGATCCCGAACTCCCTCGAGAGGTTGTGAGCGATGCGGGTCGGCTGCAACAGATTCTCGTCAATCTTCTGGGTAACGCGATCAAGTTTTCAAGCGGTCTTAGTCGCGAAGGCGCGATCTCCGTGCGCGCCGTTTTGGGAGCTGGATCGAATTCTGGAACTATTGACGCAACACAGCGGTGGCTTGAGGTGTCGGTCCGCGACAATGGGGTGGGCATGAGTGAGGAAACGCTGTCTCGGCTGTTCCGGCCCTTTGAACAAGAGAACGCGCTGACATCCGAGCGATTCGGCGGTACCGGTCTCGGGCTCGCGATTAGCCAGCAACTTGCCCGCCTCATGGGTGGAGAGATTCAGGTGGAGAGTCAACTCGGGACGGGGTCGAAGTTCACCTTCCGCGTACCACTCCGGTCTACGACGAAAGCCTTTGGACTCGATCAGGCAGAAGTACGAATCCTGGATGGGATCAAGTGTCAAGTTGGCGGAGAGGACGTCGAGCACACCCAAGACATCGCGAAGTATCTCGCGCATGCGGGCGCTTTCGTGGAACTTGTTCCTGGTGTACCGATCGGCGACCTACGCGCAGAAGCGCAGGGGCTTGATCCGAGCATCGATGGAGTTCCCGTCACAATAGACCGCGCAGTCTGTATCACACTTCTGAGTGAGGCACCGGGTGGAGGGAAGTGCTTGGTCTTGACGCGCGGCGTACGGCGGGGAATGCGTTCCCTGAGCGCGGACGTCATGGCGCTCGATGGAGACGTCGCTACGCGAGGGGCCATCGTAGATGCGGTGGCGCGCCTCGCGAATCGGCGAGCAGCAGAGCCAGTGGTCGCACGTGAGAGTTCCGAACCGCCGGAGTTGCCTGCCCCAGCCGGCGCGCGTGAAGAGCAGCGGAAGCTCGGTCGGTTGATTCTCGTCGCGGAGGACAACGAGACGAATCAAGAAGTCATTCGGTTGCAGCTCGAGGTTCTGGGATATTCCGCAGACATTGTCTCGAATGGCGCATTGGCACTGGAGCGTTGGCGCGTGAGCGAATATGCGCTTGTCTTGGCGGATGTGCAGATGCCTCGTTTGGATGGGCATGGCCTGACAAGAGCGATTCGAACTGAAGAGGGAAGGAATGGATCTCGCCACACGCCGATCATCATCGTGACAGCGAACTTGTTGAAAGAGGAGCAGGAGCGTTGCCTTGCGTCTGGTGCAGACGACTTCCTGGGAAAGCCAGTGCTGCTCGATGCGCTTCGCGAGAAGTTGAGAATGTGGCTACCCGTTTCGCCGCGTGCGCGCGACGGCGAGACAGACCGAACCTCGGAGCAGGCCGTGATTGTGCCTGATGACGCGGGATGCAGCGACGTCGTTGACCTGTCTTCGCTGAGGAATTCTGTAGGTGATGCGCATGGCGCGTTGTCGGAGCTTCTCGCCATTTTCTGCGCCAGGTCGATTGCTCTTTCAAACGAGATTCGTCTCGCGGTGATGGAGGAACGAATGGCAGATGCGCGCATGCTTGCGCACAAACTGAAGGGATCAGCCGGGAGCTTTGGAGCCCATAAGCTGATGGCGCTTTGTGTCGCTCTCGAATGCTGTGATGCAACGAGCGAGCGAGGTGTCGCAAGCGGGATAGCTGAGCAGATCAGCAGTGAGGCGGTTCGCGTGGAGGAGTTTCTTCAACGGCAGACTCGAGGTTGAGTCGACGACGATGAGTTCGGCGCTTCGTGCAGCGCTCTCATCAGGTCGTGCGGGGAGCCGCATAATCAAACTCTTCCGCACAGTTGCACCCTGCGTTCATGGCTATATCAGTGATGCGCTGCTCCATGCGGCAGGAAGTGCCGATCTCGCTTCTTGGAGAACTCATGGACGCGGTCCCTCAAAGCGGAAAATTGCATCGCCCGGCAGCTGCACGCACGGATGTGCTCGCACTCATTGATGAAATGGAGCGATCAGTCTCGACCCTCCGTGCGGTGCAGGACGCGCTTGACGAAGAACGGTCGAGTGCCGCAACCCTCGCAGATGAGCGGGACGATTTGCTTGAGCAGAGCCTCGCAGCTCAAGCGCGCATCGCGCATCTTGGATGCGAGAGAGAAGAGTTTCGAAGGGCGATGGAGCAAGCACAGTCGGAGGTGAAGTCACTCAAGGCTTCAGCGATCGACGCTGCGTCCGTGAATGCGCAGTGGGAGGCAGAGTGCGCTTCGCGTTCGGCGCTGTGCAGCGCTGCGGAGCAGAGTCTCGAAGCCTTGCGCGCTGAGTTTGCGCAGAAGCAATCAGAGGCTAGTCAAGCGCGCGCGGAGTGCGATTCGCTGCGTGCTTCGTTGGATAGCCTCGCGATCGCTGGTGGCGCAAGTGACGAGGCAAGTGCGTCACTGCAGTCGTTGCTCGACCAAAGAGAAAACTCGTTGAGCGAGGTCCGTGCCTCGCTTGCGGCCGCGGAGGCGCTCGCGACAGAACTTGAAACGCGCGTGGCGACGGCCAAACGCGAAACGGAATCTCGCGCGCGTGAATCCGAAACGGCCCAAGCAAACTTGCGGCTCGCGACTGATCGCCTCGGCGTGCTCGCGAAGCACACGGTCGAGCAGGCGCGCAAGATCGCGGAACTGCAGGGGCAACTCGCAGCATCGAACTGCTCTGATGCAGCGACCGATGACTCGGCATGGGCCGCTGAGCGAACAGCGCTTGAGGCACGGATTGCCGCTGCGAATGACGAACTTCGTATGCAGCGCGAAGTCCAAGCTCAATGGGAGGCGAATGCCGCGAGTAGCGGTCAGCCAAGCGAAGCGGTAGCGCCCGCGGCGCAGGAACTCGCCGCGCTGCGTCGAGACTTGGAGCGGCGTGCAGCATTCCTCGATCACCGTCGCGAGACCCTGCGAAAGTACCGCGCGGCAGTTGGCGCGCGCCGTGCTGAGTGGGGCGCACGGGAAACAGAGATTGCTCGAGCAGTTGAGCGGAAGATCAATGAAGTGCGTGAAGAGGCGCGTGCGGATGCGAAGCGCGATGCTGAGCAGCGCGTGCGTGAAGCGGTTGCGGAACTCCAGCGCGGTTCTGGCGTGCCGTCGGTGACGATGGAAGAGTTTCAGCGCAGGGTTCGTGAGGAAGAGGAGCGGCAGGAACGCGAGCGGCTTGAACTCTCCGAGAATCGCCGGTTGCTTTCAGAGAGCGAGCATGAACTCTCGCGCAGATACAGCACAACGCGCGGCGGGACGGTGCTCGCACTTTCATGCGTTGGCATCGCGCTGTGTGCGTGGTGCGCATGGTGGCTCTCCGGTGAACTCGCGCCCAAGACGGCGATCGCGAGCCTCGATCTCGCTGTCACAAGCCGGTCTGGCGATGTGAACGCGCGAGAGGAAGCGGATCCAGCACCGATTCTTGCGTTCATGCAGCAGGCGCCCAAGGACCCGACGTTTCACTCGACGGTGGCCGCTCGTCTCCAGGATCGCGGGTTCACCAATGCCGAGGCGATTGCGGAGATGAAGGTGCTCCCCGAGCGGCTCAAGATCGACTCCTCAAACGGAGCGTTTGTGCATCTGACCTATGTAGGCGATGCACGGTCGCGCATGGTGCTCGACACAGCGACCACCACACTTGTGCAAGAAGTGAACAAGGCCCCAGAGCGCAAGCAGGATTGCCTGCGCGTGTCGATTGCCGGCCTTCGACAAGATTCTGGTCGAGTGGTCTTTAGCGAAGGTCGCGCCATGCCAGATCCAGACCGCACATTTCGCGCTGCTGGAATTTTCGGAGCCGGATTTGCGATCGCGTTGTGTCTTGGGTTCGGAGGATGGGCTTTCGCACGGCGCGCTCCCAAGATGATGGAAGCGCTTGATGACTGATTTGATCGGCGAATGACGCCTTCTGTGGCGCATTCTTGAAGGATTCCTCCTTCCTCGATGAAGTGACTGCCAGTATCCGCCGACAAATGAAAGGAATACACGGTGCACCCACGGATGGGTGTGGCCGGAAAGGGCGTTTTACCCATGCACGGACCAGCACGGCTTAGGCTCGTAGGAATCACTGGCGCGCAAGCGACAGAGTCGACTCCGCAGCCGCTTCCCTTTCCGGTGTGTATTCGCGATTTGCCCATTCACTCTCGCGCTGCATCAGACGATGCGCTCGCTGCAATGGAAGCAGTGAGTCGAAAGATGAATGACCTCGCTCGCGCGCTCGGATGCACGCGGACGAGTGACCACGATGACGGCGGACGGCCTAGCGCAGCGTGATTGTTGCCTTGACCGTCCGCCACAGGAATGTGAGGAGAAGAGTCGTCGCTCTCGCTTCGAGAGCAGCGCGACGGGCGAAAAGAGACATGAGCCGCCGAGATTTCGGCGGCTCATGTCGTTTTGACGAGATCAGGCTTGCTTACTGACGCGGAGCAGGAGCGGTGCTTGGCGCCGGAGTCATAGGCTTCATGGTGAGCGGATCGCGCAGTGGCAAGTGCGTCGTCCCGTCTTCACTGAACTTCGGTCGCGATGGTCCCGCGGTCGGGTCGCCGTTGCTGATCGTGCTCCACTCGCCCACGATGAACACTGCCATCGCATCCGGGTCGAGGTACTTCTTCGCGACGGCTTGCACATCTTCCGCCGTGACGCTCTCAATGTTCGCGCGATAGTTGCGCCAGTAGTTTGCGTCGCGCTTCGTCATTTCATCCGTGACGAACACATTGAGCATTTGCGGCTTCGACTCAAAGGTGCGCGGGAATGTCTCGATGAACGACTTCTTCGCCGTTTCGAGTTCTTCTGCACTGACCTGGGTGTTCCGCATCTTTTCGAACTCTGCGAAGACCGTCGCTTCTGCTTCAGCGACAGTCGCGTTCTTGGACTGGAAACCCGCGCGGAACTCGCCGGGATACCACACGCGCGGCGCCAATGAGCTTCCCGCGGAGTAGGCCAGCCCCTTATCGCTTCGCACACTCTTCATGATGCGACTCGTGAAGCCACCGCCCCCGAGGATCTCATTCATGACGAGGTACTTGAAGTAATCCGGATCATCGCGAGTGATGGATCGCCCGCCGATGAAGACCTTTCCTTGGGGGATGTCTTTTTGAATGTGATAGAGCCCTGGGGTAAAGCTCGCGGTCGGAGCCGGCGGATCATTCACAGTCTCTCCGGCAGGCCATCCGGCGAGAGCGGACTCGAGTTTGGCAAGCATCGCGTCGACTTCGAAGTCTCCACTCACGGCGATCACAACATTGCCAGGGTGCAGGATGCGCTGGGCGAATGCGCGCATGCCATCGGGCGAGATGTTCGCGATGCTGTCCGCGGTTGGTTCGGCCGACTCGAAATGATCCTCGCCGTAGAGCAGCATGGACCATTCGCGATCGAGAATCGACTCCGCATCATCATTGCGTTGCTTCATGCTCTCAAGCGCTTCCTGCTTGCGAAGCATGAGTTGCTCGGCATCGAACCGCGGATTTCGCAACATGTCCATGAGCAGCGCGAGACTGGCATCGAAGTTTTGCTTCAAGCAGTTAATCGAAGCCTGCGCGCTCGTCGATCCGATGTTCACGCCAATCTCGCTTGCGAGGAAATCGACCTTTTCGTCGAGGTCTGATGGTGCAAGAGAGGTTGTGCCGCCAACGCGGAGCATCGCCCCCGTCATGCCAGCGAGCCCGGATTCGCCAGCGCGCTCGAGATACGCGCCACCCTTGAAGGTCATCGAAAGGTCGATGAGTGGAAGTTCCGTGCTTGGTGCGAGGAAGACCACGACGCCGGAGCTGAGTGTGTGGCGATATCCACTTGCAACTGGGGGTTCAAAGCGCAGGGGAGAAAATGAGAGGGACTCTGGTCGGGCGGGAATCTCCGCGCTCGAAGCAGGAACTTGCGCCGCGGATTGCATCGCGAGGGCGAGCGCGCAGAAAATGGGGAGTGTGTGCATGGGCTGCGTGAAGTAGGAGGCGAAGGGGAGTGGCGTGTGTGTCTGCGCGGTCATGGCGTACCTCCGCTTGCAGCGGGCGAAGCGGCCGGTGCTCCGGCGTCGAGCTCGGCAAGTCGCTCGGTCATCTTCTTGAGCATGTAATCGAACGCGGGTTTCATGGGTGGAGGAACTTGGCCAGACTGTGCAGTGAGTTCAGCGACTCCGCTCCGAAGCTTCTCCGCGTCGGTCTCGGCGGCGATCTTCTTGAGAGCGCCCTTCACCATCTGTTGGAGTTGCGGAGGGAATGCCGCGATCGCTGGATCTTCAGCCTCTTGCGCGCTTCCTGCCTTTCGCGTGTAGATCGCAACACTGCTGTTGTTGGGTGTGAGGTATTGCTTCGCCACGCGCTGCACATCTTCTGCTGTCACTGCCGCGAGTTTCACGGGGCCCGTGTTGATTTCCTCCCAACCACCGAGTGCCTCGAGGTATCCGAGTTGCACAAGAAGGAAGAAGTTAGCGCGCAGGCGCCGGTAGTTTTCCGCGGTGAACTGATTCTTGACTTTCTCAAGCTCCAAGGCCGGAACGATTTCGTTCTGCACACGCGCGACTTCTTCCTTCCACGCGGCTTCGAGTTCGAGCGGTGTGTGATCGCCCTTCACTTCGGAAGTGAAACTGAAGGCGCCCGCGTACTTGCGAGCCTCAAACTGTGCCCGCGCGGAGCTCGCGATCTCGCGACCTTCGACGAGACCCTTGTAGAGGCGGCCGGTTCGACCGTTCAGAATTGCGGCGAGTACTTCGAGTGCATATCCATCTTTGTGCGCGAAGGGGACGGCGTGGTATCGCACTTCGACGGATGGCTGGCACTCGCACGACGCGAGCATGCGCTGTTCGGCAAGTTGTGGCACTTCGAGGGTCACCACGGGCGGAACGGCACCACCCGGCGTGAGCCGACTGAAATAACGCTCGATTTGCGCGCGGACTTCACCTGGATCGAAATCGCCAACGACGACGCCGCAAAGGTTGTTCGGCCGGTAGTAGATGTTCCAGTACTTCAGCGCCTCTTCCATCGTGTAACTGTTGAGATCGCTCGTCCAACCGATCACAGGCCATGCGTATCCGCTCGACATCCAAAACATCGCGTCGAACTGCTCTTGGAACACGCCAGTCGGGGTGCTTTCCGTGCGGAGTCGTCGTTCTTCATGGACGACATCTCGTTCGGAGTAGAACTCGCGGAACACCGAGCCTTGAAGGCGGTCGCTCTCCATCCACGCCCAGAGCTCGAACTTGTTCGATGGAACATTGATGAAGTAGAAAGTCACATCGTTGCTCGTGAATGCGTTCATTCCAGAGCCACCTTGTGAGGTGTAGATGAGGTCGAATTCATCTTTGACGATGGACGACTTTGTGACTTGCGCGGCCTTCAATTGCGCAATCTCGTTTTCGAGCGCGCCGCGTTGAGATTGCGCTTCGGCGCCGCTCGGGGCGGCCTTTAACTGCGATTCAAGCGAAGCAATCTTTTCAGCGTTCGCGCGGCCCTGCTGCGCATCCATGTTGGCCTTCAGTTCCTTCCGGAGCGCGGCAATCTCGGGCGTATCGGAGGCTGGATTCCACGGATCATCAATCTCGCCTCGGTAGTAGCGCGTGTATTGATCGTGCCAAATCAGATCATTGATCTGCGCCCGAAGCGCTGATTGGCGAGCGCGGTACTCGGCATCAAGTTTTGGATTCGCAGTCCCAATCGTGTCAGTCCCCTTGAACATCATGTGCTCAAAGAAGTGGCTGATCCCAGTGATGCCGGGTCGCTCATTGACGGAACCGACTTTGGCAACCCAGCCTGCGGCGATCACATTGGGCTGGTCGTGCCGAGGAACGAGAAGAAACTTCATCCCGTTCTCGAGGACGAACACTTCCGGTGTCACTTGCTGTGCATGTGTCGCGGATGTGGAGAGAGCGGGAGGGAGAGAGAGGGCGAGCGCGAGGATCGCGGTGCCGGACTTGTGCATTCGGGACTCCGGTTTGGGTTGGCTGCGTTTGGGGCGGGGCAGCCTATACCGTGCCCCCGCGCTATGCGTGGCAATCCTTCTTTCGCGCGCGGCGCGCGTTATAAGAACTTACACTTCAGCCGCAGCGAAGCAGTCTCTTCTGTGAACCGCCGTGCTTTGTTGGCGTGCGGTCATTTCCTGCGTAGGCTCCGTGTAGTTCCCCCGATCAGTCCCCCTGCCCGCATCACTCTTGCGTACGCGAAATCCAAATGCAAATGCGCCCATCGAACTCCTTCGCTGCCACTTCCCTCGCGGTCGGTGTCGCTGCGTTCTGCGGCTCGTCGGCCTCCGCGCAGATGCGCTTCGTGAACTACAACACCGCCAAGCTGATCGGTGACACGAATGCTTTTCGCGCGGTTCTCCTCGCTGCGGCAGAAGATGATCGTCAAGGGTTCGCGATTGATCCGGCGGTCATCACTTTTCAAGAAGTGCCAGCGTCCATTGTGACGGCGCTCGACGGACATGTTGCTGCGGCTTTCGCGCCGACGGTTTATACACGAGCCACGTACACGACGGCGAGCGGAGAAGACAGCGCGGGAGGGGCGCAGTGCATGTACTACCGCGCGGATCTCCTGACAGAGAACACCGCACTGCACCTTGATCTATCGACGGGCGCGAGTCGCTACACCGATCGTTGGTTTCTCCAACTGAATGGGTATTCATCTCCGCAAGCCGGGTTCTATGTCTATTCGTCTCATCTCAAGGCGAGCAACACCTCAGCCGATGCGCAGACGCGACTCGCGGGCGTGCAGACGATCCGGAACAACTCCGATGCGCTTCCGGTGGGAAGTCACATCTTGTATTGCGGCGACTTCAACTTCTACACGAACACGGAGCCTGGATTCATTGAGTACATCTCGGCGGGTGTTGGGCAAGGAGTCGATCCCTACGGCACGGCCGATTGGACTGGCGCCGCGAATGCTTATAAGCACACCCAGTCGCCGATCTTGACTTCCACCAATGGGCTCGTCGCCGGTGGCCTTGATGATCGGTTTGATTTTCAGCTCTCGAACACCGAGTTTCAGGACGGCGCTGGAATCGCGCTTATTGCCAACACCTACCGCCCGCTCGGCAACGACGCGAATCACTACAACATGGCGATCAACTCGCCAGCAAACAGTTACTTCATCGGGCAAGCCGCTCGATCGCAGGCACTGGCCAACGCGCTGCTCCTCGCGAGTGATCACATTCCTTTGATCGCGGACTACACGATTCCTCCCAAGCTTCAACTGCAAGGCGCCACCAACTTCGGTCGCGTCTTGCAGGGCGCAACGGTTTCGCTGTCGTACTTTGTATCAAACATCGCACCGGTTCAATTCAGCCAAGGCATGTTCGTGAACCACGCAGCGATGAGTTACTCGGGCACCGCACTGACAGGCGGCGTTGCGAGCGTCGCGGTCCCCCTTTCGCCAGCAACTGCGACCGCAACCGTCAATGTCAATAGCGCGACGGTAGGGGCGAAGACCGGCGTCGTTGGAGCGACGAGTACCGCCGAGGGTGGGCAAGCCGCAACGGCGGTCAATGTCGCAGGCACAGTCATCCGTCGCGCGAACGCCTCGTTCAGTGCGAAATCCGACCTGAATGCCGCGACGGTGAATGCGGATGTTGCGTTCGGGTCGAACACGATCGACTTTGAAGTGAGCGTTTGGAACAACGGCTACAACGCACTTCAAGCACTCCTTGATGTCGATAGCGTGAGCGGTCTCAGCGCGGGATTCACCGGCGTCACGACGGCCATTCCGAATATTGGCGCAGGCTCGGGAGTGGTCCGAGTTCGCTTCGACGCGACCGGCAAGGCGCCTGGCGTCTACACAGCGAATGCGACCGTTTCGACGAGTGACGAAAACCTCGTGGGCGCTGTGAGCACGCCAATCGCGCTGACGCTGCACGCGACAGTTGTCGCGACTGGCAATCCAGCGGACCTCAATGGCGATGGCACGATCGACGGCGCGGATCTCTCGATTCTTCTGAATGCGTGGGGAACGGCCGGACCGGGTGACATTGACCAGAGTGGCATCGTGGATGCTGCCGATATCGCGCTCCTACTCGGTGCATGGGGCAGTTGATCATTTCGTTTGACCCAAGCTTTCATTGATCCTCTCGATGCGTATGCAAACCTCTCGCGCTGTTCCCGCGCTCTTCACCTGCGCACTTGTGATTGCCGCCGCATCTCCAATGGTGTCAGCCGACACGATCACCCGAACTCCGACGAAGGACAACACGCTCATTCAGCAGACACCAGGGGAGTGGTCTTGTGGAGCGGCAACTTACTTTTTCGCCGGTCGTGTCGGCATCAACGGTGGAAGCACGCTGCGACGAGGCGCGATGCAGTTTGATGTGAGCGCGATTCCAGTGGGCTCGACGATCACAAGCGTCTCGCTGCGGATGTATTGCGGCGCGGCGGGATTGACGACCGCGCAACCGGTCGACTTACGACGCGCGACGCTGAGTTTCGGCGAGGGTCCATCCGTCGCATTTGGCGGCGGCGGTGCATTTCCTGAGCCTCCCGATTCGACTTGGAACTATCAGTACTACCCCACGACACTCTGGCCAACCCCAGGCGGCTCGTTTAGTTCGACGATCTCCGCAACGAAGAATGTCGGAAGCATTGGGTACTACACATGGTCAACGACAGCAGCACTCGTTGCTGATGTGCAGGGTTGGGTGAACGCGCCATTAACGAATCATGGCTGGATCGTGATCTGTGATGAAGGCGGTGAATTGCAGACCGTGAAGCGATTCGATAGTCGCGAATCTGGCGTCGTTGCGACGAGGCCTACGCTGACGATTGTGTACACGCCCGGGCCGCCACCAAATCCATCTGATCTCAATCACGACGGTGCTGTGAATGGGTCGGATCTCGCGATTCTGCTGAACGCGTGGGGTACAACTGGTGTGGGAAACATCAATGGCACAGGCGTCGTCGACGGCGCCGATCTCGCGATTCTCCTGAATGCGTGGAGTTAGTTTAGGGAACGGGATTGCGTAAGCGAAGGTCGAGCCAACCTTGAAGGGCAAGAGTCGATGCACTCGCGTCGTGTTCTCGAATGAGCAGCGTCGTCGTGAAGTACGCGTCGCCTTCATTGCCGAGCAGCGCTTGACAGCACGCCTTGATGTACAGCGCATCGAGAGATGGAGGCACTGCCGCAACCGCCGCGCGCAGGTTGTCGAGGAGCATCGTGGTTCGAGAAGCGAGCGCGGGGTTCATTGGAACGCGCGCGAGCACGCCTGGTTCCACCATGATGGCCTGACGCATCGTGATGGTGGCGCCCGTGAGGTCTCCGCCGAATGCATGCGCGAGTGCTTCGCCAACGCGTGAGACCGCATCATTCGCGTCATGCTGCACGAGTTGATCGAAGCCTTGCGCGGCGTCTTGATCGAATCCATCACTCAGCAGCGACCACATCGCGTCAACCGATGGCAGCGGAGCGATGACTGCTGGAGGTGTTGACGGCGTCACCGGACAGGTCGTAGTCGTATTCACGAGCAGCGAACTCGAGAATGAAACATTGCTGTAACCGCCCGACCAATACGGCGTGTACCAAACTGGCGTGTAGGGGTAGATCGGATAACAGCCGTAGGGGTAGTACGCGGGGCGAGGCCACCAACAGTTCGACCAGTAGTTCGGAAAGCAAGGATTCCAGCAAGGATTCCAAGCGCTTGAGCAGTAGGACGCGGTCGCGTATCCGTTCCACCACGGATTTCCCCAACTTCCGCAGAGCGGAGAGGCGCCGCTTCCGTAGAAGAAGCCGAGGCCCCAGCCGCTTCCGCCAAAGCCAATCGCGAAGCTGAAACCATCAGAGTCGTAGGGCTGCCAGTAGTCGCATGGTCCGCAGGGCGGAACCCAACCGCGCTCGCATCCCCAACCGTTGGCATAAGAGACATTCGAAACATAGTTGTTGTAGACAACCGAGTTGTTGACGACACTGTTGTTGATGTTGGTCGTGTTCGCGTTCGTGCCGAAACTTCCGCCGGTGGTATCGCGCACTCGTGGTTTCTCGAGTGGCACACCGGCGAGCGTGCTGTTGTCGAGCACAGCGTCGGGCTTGATCGCGGTTGGCCGCGGCTTGGGTTGCGTGACTTCTCGTTCGCGGGGTTGATCGATGTCCGGAACATCCACGATGACGGGACGGCTGGGCGAAGGATTTCTCGCTTCGGGCTTCGGCGCAATCGTGCTTGGGTTGATCGTCACAGAGCCGCGCGACGGTCTTGGAGTCTTGGAACTGCTTGGTTTCCCGTTCTCAATCGGCTTTCGATTGTTGCGCTGACCTGCATCCGCCGGTTTGACTGGCGAACTCGTTGGATTCGCAGAAGGCTTCGATTCCGCTGGTTTCTGCGTCGAGGGTGGCGTCGAACTTGGCCGTCGCGGCGTGGGCGAAATCTGCGTCGGTGGCTGCGAAGGCTTGCGGACTTCAGGCGACTCCACAATCTGAATCGGCCGCGTTGGTTGTTTCGAAGGTGGTGGCGCAGGCCTCCAGTTCGGAGGGGGAGCCGCGGGCGGCGCAGCGACAGGTTGCTGCCGTGGCTTGGTCGCTGGCGGAACAACAACGGGCTGCGATACCGGCGGTGTCACAGCCGGGCGTTCTGGAACACGCGGCGAAGGCGGCAGGACCACAGGCGCTTCGATCGGCCTCGCGGTGGGAGGGGCGATGATTGGTCGTTCAATCGGCCGCATGGATGGCGGCGCGACGGGTGGTGCAATCGGCGCCGCTGAGGGTGGTTGCTTCACCGGTCGTTGTGGCGGTGGGGGCGAAGGAAGCGACGGCTGCTTCGAAGGCATCACCGGTGCGCGAGGCTGACTCATCGCAGGGTTCGCCATCGGGGGCATTCCTCGCGATGGTTTCACATTCTCTTGGGGTGCGGCGATCGACGACGCACTGACAGCGAGGAGCACAGCAGCGGTGAGTCCGGCGGGCGAGGCGTTTCCGAGGAGAAGGGTTCGAGCCATACAGGCAACTCCGTTCGATCCGAGGTTCGGCGTAAACTATTGTGGCTCGCGCGCGAGCGAATGCAAGCGCACGGTGAGCCGTGGGGATCGACGACTTGCCAGCTAGCCGCCATTCCATCAATGCGCCGGGATTTGAGAATGCCGCGCTGCGCCCGCGTCATTCTGCTGCGGATGGATCCTCGCCTGCTCGGGGACTTGACCGCAGACCCTTGGCTTGCCTGAACGGTACGGCCACGCATGCAGAGCGGTTGTGAAGGAGGCGAATGTTGAGAAACGCGTTGATTTGAGGGTTGCCGCTCAGAAGTAGGTGGACGAATCGCACGATCAGCGGCGTCCCGATCGCAGAACCCTTGGCGACGCGTATCCCTGAACACCCATCATCGCCCCTCGGCACTCCGAAACATTTGTTGGCAGCATTCGGAATGCTCTGGGTGGCGAGTGCTCAAAGCAGCCCTAACCACGGGTCTGATGACTTCGCGTTAGGAAATCGAACTGCTCAAATGAAAACACGCCGCGAGGGCGGCGTGTTTTCGGAGAGGCCGAGGCGGGATTCGAACCCGCGAATCACGGATTTGCAATCCGTTCCCTTAGACCACTTGGGTACTCGGCCAGTGGTCAGACGGTGAATCGGCGATCTTCGCAGCAAGGATGAGGTTCGTCAAACCAATCTGAGGACTGTTGGCTCGAAAGGTGGGTACGATTTGCCCGAAGAGCCTCAAACGGTCGAAATCATTGGTTGTCCACGCGAGTTGCCACCATCACCATGCGCTTGCTCTCTTCATCGCAGACCCGCTTTGGCCTCGCTTGGCATGTTTCCGTGTTGTTCGGTTCCATCGTTGCGATCGCTGATTTCGCGGTCGCGCAGACGCCGCCAACCCAAGCGCAGCCAACGGAATCGACCCCACAGGCGCCAAAACCAGCGGCCTCCGCGGATCTTGGCGGATATCGGCTGGCACTCCTTCGGGAAGGAGCCTCGCTTGTGCACGCAATGGGTGAAATCACCCAAGACCCGGATGAGCGCAACTGGGTGTTTCGCGCGCGGCTCGGGACGCTCAATAGCGCGGCGACTGGCGAGTCGGCTTCGCTGCGTCGAGAACTCTTGCTGATGCCGTCACCAGTGCTCGAGGACATGCTTCGTGTCCAACACCTCTCTCCTGTGCCGGTTGAGTTCGAGGTGACTGGGAAGGTCTTCATTTATCGAGGACGCAACTGGCTGCTTCCGGAACTCGCGCCGCCGATTATGCGTTTCGATGCAGCACCGAGTGCTGCGACAGCCCCAAGTGAACCAGCGAACGCGATCACTCCGACTCCCAATGGGAAGTCAAGCGTGGTACTGAGCGACGATCCGGATGACGCGGCTGTGCAGGATCTTGAGCGACGGCTTGAGTCTCGCATCGGTAGCGTGCCAGGCGTTGGAAGGCGAGATGACCCGCGGCGCGTCGAACCGGTCACCACAGTCGACACGAGGGATGACGCTGCGAACACGCGAGTCAGTGATGATCCTCGACTGCATGCCAGGCGCGGTCAACTCACGAGAGACCCGTCCACTGGTGCGTGGCGATTTCTCCCGCAGCAGGCACGCAATGCGCATGATGATCTCGCGCTCGAGTTGCTCCCATGCCTGATGCTTGAACGGCTTGAGCGCAGCGCGCGAGAAACTGATGGTGTGTACGAGATTGTGCTGAGCGGGAATGTTCTTCTTTTCGAGGGGCGCCGCTATCTCTTGCCGAGTTGGTATCAGCGCGCGCGGAATTGAGTTCCCCTTCGCAGCCGAGTGCTGTACGCATCGAGATTTTGCAGGGAAACGCGTGTTCTCAATGCGAGGCGAGCGTGCGGAGCACTTACTCGCGCACAAGAAAACGCGAGCGGATTGAACTCCG
The DNA here is from genome assembly GCA_005790605.1 of Planctomycetia bacterium. Taxonomy (GTDB): domain Bacteria; phylum Planctomycetota; class Phycisphaerae; order Phycisphaerales; family SM1A02; genus F1-140-MAGs142. The sequence continues at coordinate 114,774 of SXUI01000051.1, forward strand.
CTCGTGTCTATGGTTGTCTGAGTACCTTCAAGGCCTTCGCGTATCAGCCTAATCGATCAACCGAAGCCCGGCGCACTCGGTGGGTCGACTGGATTGCCTGGAGGATTGCGCCCCGGACGATCACCAAATCCCGGCGCACTCGGTGGGTCGACGGGATGTTCAGGATGATTGCGTCCTGGTCGGTCACCAAACCCAGGAGCACTCGGCGGCGCGATTGGGTTGCGTGGATGATTGCGACCCGGATTCGATCCGAATCCCGGCGCACTCGGTGGCGCGATCGGCGACTCAGGATGATTGCGTCCTGGGTTCGACCCGAAACCTGGCGCACGCGGCGGCGCGATTGGATTCGATGGGTGATTGCGACCTGGATTCGATCCAAACCCTGGTGCGCGAGGTGGCTCAACCGGCGTTGCAGGATGATTGCGTCCTGGTGCCGTTCCGAATCCTGGCGCGCGCGGCGCTTCGATTGGATTGGCTGGATGATTCCTTCCTGGTGTCGACTCGAAACCAGGCGGACGCGGCGCTTCGATCGGCGTACCCGGCGAACGCTTCGATGGCTTCGCTGCGGGACCGACTGGGCGATCACTCGGACTGAAGACCGGCGTCGGCGGAGTGTCGCTCGGATCTTGCATCGGAGAGGGCGCTGGAACATCTTGCGCCAGAACCGTGCACGCGACAGCGAGCGTAGCGAGGCTCGCGAGTGTTCGGGTTGTCGAAACTAGGTTCATGTGAGATCCCTTCGTCGATTCGTTCCGTGTGCATTATGCCAATGCAATCACCAATTCGACGAAATCCCCCCAAAGGGAGCGCGAAAATCTCGGAAAATCTCTGACGGCGAAACTTCGTGTGCGGTTGCTCAGGCAGTCGCAGTTGCGATTTCCCGCACTTTCGTCATTTTCGGCATCGCGCCGAGGGGTCGACCGGAGTGGCGATCGATCGGGGTCGACGCAGTTTTCTCAACGACTTCGATGCCCGAGATCACTTTTCCGAAGGCGGTGTACTGCTTGTCAAGATGCGTGCAGCCTTCGCGGCTGAGGCAGATGAAGAACTGACTGCCTGCTGAGTCCGGGTGCGCGGATCGCGCCATCGAGAGGACGCCCTTCTCGTGCTTGCGATCGTTGAACTCGGCCTTCACATTCCAGCCCGGTCCACCCGTGCCATCGCCACGGTTGCAACCACCTTGGATGACGAAGTTTGGAAGGATTCGATGGAACCCTGTCGTGTCGTAGAAATTTTGCGTCGCGAGCTTGATGAAATTCGCAGCGTGATTCGGCGCGACATCGTTCCAAAGTTCAACAACGATTGTGCCAGCGTCAGTTTCGATAGAGACCTGTGGGTATGCCATAGTGGGGACTAGTCTAGGCGACCTCTAGAGGGGGTGGAATTCAGGCTGCAATGAATTGGCGCGGGAGCGGGACATCGAGGGCGTCTGCCACCGCGCGCGTGAGGACGAATTCGTTGGTTGTGATCGTCCCATCATGCGCTGCGGCCATGGCGCAGGCTTCAAGCAGTCGTGCGCGGTCGGTGTTTGGAATCAACGCGAGCTGCGTGACGGCAGCGTCTAGTGCATCGAGCGTCCGCTCCGCAGTCGAGGGGAGGTCGCCACCCGCAATACCCACAGATCGGCATGCTGCGGCATACGCCTCTTTCGATCCTCCACTCGCGTGACTCTCGAGCGCGATCAACCCAAGCACGAGCCTTGCGTCGCCTTCATGTTGCGCGAAGCTCGCGCGCGCGGATTGTCGCTTGCTCCCAAGGCGGCGTTCCACTTGTCGTTCGAGCGCTTTCGACAGCGCCCATTCATAGACATCCACCGCGCCGTCGGTTCGCATAGCCAACGCGACAGTCTCTCGAAACGCACGGTAGCCGCCAGGGCTGAGCGTGAGAAGCGATGGAGCTGCGAGGTCTACAAGTCCGATGCGCGCAGATGCATCGAGCGCGCTCACCGCAGAGGCGACCGCCTGATATCTCGGAAACGCTTCATCATCGCGCTGCGAGACGATCGCATCGACTCCGTTCGCAACACTTCCGTGCCGCGCGATGGCGTAGATCACCGCGCGTGCGCCTTGTGGAGTCTTGAGGCTCGCACGGATCGCAGGGTCGATGTTGGCTTGCCACGCATGTGCGGCCTCGATGCTTGCTGGGTCGAGCGTTCCCGCGTGCGCGAATGCTGCTGAAAAGCCAATCGTCGCGGGCGCAGTCGCGCGTGGCGGCGGCGGGGGCGCGACTCTCTCGCGCGCGGCCGAAGTGGTCGTCGGAGCATGATCGATCTTCTGTGCACCCATGGCTTCAATGCGCGAGATCCGTTCGTCGAGCGGCGGGTGCGTCGCAAACATCGTGGAAAGGCTTGAGCAGAAGAAGAAGTGATTGAGCTCGCTCGCTGCAGCTGCGGGAACTTCCGTCGTGTGTCCGTCTCGCAACTTGCGAAGCGCATTCGCGATGCCGTCTGGATTGCGCGTGTACTGCACTGCGGAAGCATCCGCGAGGAATTCTCGTTGACGGCTAATCGCGGCTTGGATGATGCGTCCGACCAAGACTCCAAGTGAGCCGATGATCCAGATGAGAAGTCCCGCAACGACAATCGCAATGCCTATCCCGCCGTCGCCCTTCTTTCCGCCACGGCTGCCACGCATCAATTGCGGTCCGATGTAACGGAAAGTGAACCAACCGATCGTCCCCACGAGCATGATGCCCGCGATGGCCGCGGTGGTTCGCGCGTTGATCCGCGTGTCACCATGAAAGATGTGGCTGAATTCGTGTGCGATCACGCCTTGGAGTTCGTCGCGATTGAGCGACTCGATGAGCCCACGCGTGACGCCAATGACGCTGTGCGTGGGATCGGGACCCGCTGCGAACGCATTCATCCCCGGCGTGTCGATGACATACACAGGTGGGACGGGAAGACCGCTTGCTATCGCCATCTCCTCCACGATGTTGAGCACTTGTTGTTCGGCTGGCTTGCGCGAGTTTGGGTCAATCGCAACGCCGCCAAGCATCTGCGCGATGGCAGGACCCCCCGCAGAGAGTTGGGAGAGTTTGAAGAGCGTTCCGATGAGCACGAGAAGTGAAACGGCGCCCGCAACACCGAGAAAGAGCTGCGGGCTTCCGAAGCCTTCGCTCCATTGAATCTGGCCCTCTTCCTTTGATCCAATCGAAATCGCGGTCGCGGCAACGATCCAAAAAGAGAGGATCGTGCCGAGCACGCCAAGAATAAAGAGCGCAACGAGTCGTCCGGTTTGCGAACGAGCGCGATCTTGATTTGAGAAGAAGTCATTAGCCATTGCATCCCCTCCAGCAAGCGATTAAGAGAGCTTCACGCTCGGCAAGGCGCGATCAGCCGCGTCCGCTTCAAACATACCCATCGTGGGCATGCCAAAGCACTTCGCAACGAGGCTTGATGGGAAGACGACGATGGACTCGTTCAGCCGCATCACACTGTCGTTGAATCCTTGACGCGCAAACGCGATCCGATTTTCCGTGCTCGAGAGTTCCTCTTGCAGCGCGAGCGCGTTCTGATTCGCTTTGAGTTCAGGATACGCCTCCATGAGGCCGAACAATCGCCCCATCGCGTGGTCAAGCGCGCCACTCGCTCCAGCGAGCGCAGACATCGCCCCGACACTTGTGGGCACGCCACCAACAGCGGTGAGTGCGCTCGCTGCTTTCGCCCGCGCCTCAACCACAGCTTCGAGTGTGGAACGCTCGTGTGCCATGTACCCCTTCACAATCTCAACCAGATTGGGAATGAGATCGCAACGCCGTTTGAGTTGCACATCGATCTGGCTGAACGCATTTTGCGCGCGGACTTGTTGCTTACGAATGCAGTTGTACACAGCAATGACCCACCAGATGGGGAGCAAGACAACCACTGCAATCCCACCAAGCAGAAAGATCGAACCCATTCCGTCGGCCAAGAGCGTTGAGGGCAACATGCGCGGAGTTTATCACGCAGCGGTGCGTTGATTCGCGAGAAGCGGTCGGGCGATGAGGAGGAGGAGAACCGCGACAAGCGCCGCGCCGAGTGGTTCCCACCCAGCTGCTTCAACACTCATGAACACGCTCCACGCCGTCACGCCGAGGTAGACCAGCGGAGGAATCGGAAAAAGCGGTACGCGAAATGGGCGCTCCGCATGTGGCATCGTCCTGCGTAGCACGAGCACTGCGGCGACAGAGAGAGCGGAGAAGACGGCGATTAGCACCGTGAGTAGGTCGAGCAGTTCTTGCAGTGATCCAAGCCCGAGCGAGAGCAGCGATCCGCCGGTGACGACGAGAAGTGCATTACGCGGGACGCCTCGAGCGGTTCGAGTCTCAAGCGCAGCGGGAACCTCACCCGCATGCGCCATCGACTCGAGAATGCGCGCCCCCGCGATGAGGCCTGCGACATTCGTCGAGAAAAACAAGAGCGCGATGACCGCGCCCATACCGTTGCCGATCGCAGTTCCAAAGAGATGCCTCGCGGTCGTCGCGCCAATAGCCTGCATCGGGGTGCCATCCGCATCAAGCATCGCGCTTGGATCCATCACGCGCAGATAGACGAGATTCACACCGATGTAGAGCGCGAACACAAGTCCCATCGCGAGAAGAATCGCACGCGGTACGGTTCGTCCGGGATCGCGCAGTTCGCCTGCGATGTCAGCACCGGTCGACCAGCCGAGGTATGCGAAGGACACCGAGAGCGTGGCGAGCGCGACAGCGGGGCTGAACAGACTTGGAGTCACCGCAGTGTTCACCGCGTTGCTTTCAATGCGCGTTTCCATCGGAACGAGCAAGCCCGCGACCACGAAGAGCAACACAAATCCGATCTTCACATACGCGAGCGCGGAATTCGCAAAGAATCCCGAGCGAACACTGAGTAACTGCGTGAGCAGTGCGAGCACGATCGAGACGGCTGCGATCGTGCCGTCGGGCAGATCTGCGGCAAAGAGATCATCGATGTAACCCGCAAGAAAGAGTGCGACGAGCGCGGCAGAAAGAATGTATCCAGCGAGGATCGTCACCATCGCCACGAGGTAGCCGACCGTCGCACCAAACGCGCGACGAGCAAACTCCACGCTGCCGCCGGAGCAGGGGATCATCGCGCCCAGCTCCGCGAAGCAGAGCGCCCCGGTGAGCGCGAGGACACCTCCAAACACCCATGCGGCGAGCACATTCGTGGGAGATTGGAGTTTCGCGCCGAACTGCCCAGTCAGCGAAAAAATGCCGCTGCCAACCATTGCAGCGATGATGACGCAAGCCGCGCTTGGCGCGCCGATGGTCCGGAGCAAAGCGGTTTTCTTGCCAGCGAAGTTGTCGTTCACTTGCCACCAATTCGGCAAGAGGGGTCGCGTGCGCGCAGTCCTTCAACAGTATGTGTCAAGTTGTGCAAGAGACCGTCCGCAACATCGTAAATGAGTCCGTGCACTCGAACCTCGCGGCGCCTTGTGATATCTGCCATGATCGGATTCTGCCGAAGATGCACAACTTGGACGGCAACATTGATCTCGCACAGTCGACGCGCTCGAGTCACTTCACAGGGTTGACTATCGAGTTCCTCGCGATAGAACTTTGAAATGTCGCGTACATGTCGCACCCAGTGCTCGACGAGCGACTGCGACGGATCATCACGCAGTCCTGCCGCGATGCCGCCACATCCGTAGTGTCCGCACACGATGACTTCGCTGATCTCGAGCGTGTTCAGTGCGTAGTCGAGCACCGAGAGGCAGTTGAGGTCGCTGTGAACGACAAGGTTCGCGATGTTGCGATGCACGAACACTTCACCAGGCGGGAGGTCGACGATTTCGTTCGCGGGCACGCGGCTGTCGGAGCAGCCGATCCACAGGAATCGAGGGCGCTGCTGTTTGGCGAGGGCTGAAAAAAACCCAGGCTGAACGCGCTCCTTCTCGTTGCGCCACTTCACATTGTTTCGGAGGAGTTCCTCAATCGCGGTCATGCGGTGGCCCTAGTTGTTGGACGAAAAGTCAAAGATCCGTGACGACTTCCACTTCGGCCGCCACTTCGCGACAAGTTCTTTGTGCGATGGGTCGTCGAGGTACGCCTTGTATGCCTCGACAGTCGGAAACTGCACGAGGATGCCGAGGTCATAGTCGCCAGTGACATTCGTGCGACCGATGTCAAGTGGTGCCCCGCACTGGTATCCACAGACGCCAGCGATCTTCGGGAGTTTCTCGTTAGAGTCGGAGCGCATCGCCGCGAGATCAGCGTCATCGGCGAGCTCGACTAGGACAACATGTGTCACGCAGCCCTGTCCGCAGGGCGCGGGGCACTGCGCCCGAAATCGACAGGTACATGATGCGAGTGCGCAAGCGCTCACGAGAAGGAGACACAACGCAACTGGATGAATGCGCTTCATGAAACGCAGCGTATCGCCTCCTCGCGCATGTCTTGAGCGGTCGCGCATGTTTTGAGCGCTCGCGACTTGGAATCCGCTCAAAACAGCGGATTCCTCGCTCGCTTTCGCGTGCGCCGGGGCGAGTGCAAGTATCAGGTGCTGGGCCCTCGGCGCAATTCAGGGTCTTCCGTTCGCGCGCGACCGGCGGACTGAGCCCGAACTCCGACCGTCGCCACGACTAGAACTGCGTCTTCAGACGAAGCGAAAACGCAACGACGGGCGAGTCGTCGCCGTTCTGCGGATTCAGAAACACCTGCAGGTCGGGCGAGAGCTGCATGCTGTCGGTGAGTTGCACGCGATAAAACGCTTCGAGGACTTGGGTCGAAGGCGGGTCGAGGCTTGGTGGAAGGTCGCCATACGGCGTCGTCGGTTGCGCCCAAGAGGCAGCGATGCCTGCGTAATCGTCACTGCGTCCGAGTGGCGAGAAGATGCCAACGCCGAGGCTCAACTCCATCGATGCGGAGATGTTCTCATTTGAACCAATCGCCCACTCGAAAAATGGAGCGAGGTTGTTGTTGAGGCGTCTTTGCGCCATGAGTCCGAGCATCAGATTCGACTGCTTCTCTCCGGTCATCTCCCAGTCGCGGCCTTGATTCGTGACAGCCACAGTAGCCGAGTAACGGGTGATGTCCGCATCGCCCTTGGGGGTGTATCCAACCTCAAGTACTGCGAAGTAAAGGCCATCCTGCAGAAACTCAATTGAAGACGCGCTGTCGCTGCCGATGTCGAACACGCCGAAGTTGACATAGATGTCGTCGCACGGAATGCCTTGCAAGAGGACGCCCGGGAAGTGGTTGTTGAATCCAGCAGCGAATACATCATTTCCGTCGAGCGATCCATTGAGAAACTGCGAACTCTCATCGTCGGCGAAGTAATTCACCATGAAGTAGTTGTTCACCGACAACTTTCCTACGGACACGGCGAATCGATCGTCCAAAAACCCTTGTTCAAGAAAGATCGTCTTCAGCGAGGCGGTGTCGCCCATACTCAATGCATTCGCATTGAAAAATGTTCCGGCGGCCGCACCGCTTGTGTAACTCCCTGGGGCGCCGATCACCACGCCTTCTCGAAAGAGCACTTGAAGCATGGAAGTCCCTAAGCCGTGCGACTTCGCGAACACCGTTTGCAAGTTCACATCGATTCGACCAGTGCCGCTCCACTTCTGATACGGGTCGCCGCTTGGATCATCGGCCGTGCGCGAGAGCCCTTGAAGAAGGAGCGTGTAGAAAATGTTGGTCGAGCTTGAAAGACCCTCGTAGAGGAATTGCTCGAGATTTCGCGCGGGCCGAAGCGGGAAATCCAGTGGATCCGCGAACAGTGGCGCGTCGGGAGAAAATCCGTACGCGCCCGCCTGCGGCGCTCCGAGATGGAGCTTTACTGGGATTTCGCGCGGCTCAAAGAGTGTGATGAATCGCGGTGGAGAGAAGAGCGCAGACCCAATCCGTGCACGCTCAATGCCATCCGTCAGGTTCCATGGAAACTGTGTGAGGGGCGTCTGATACTGCGAGAGATCCTTCGTCGTGAGCGCTTCAAGATCGGCACGGGCTTGCGCAGTGGATTGCTCCGCATCTTGACCATGCGCAGCGCACAGCCCGCATCCCCACAACGCGGTCGCGATGAACGCATTGACTCGCATGGCTGATCGTTCTAAGCGATAGCTTCAGAGGTCTCACGCGATGACGTATCGCATCATTCGAAGTCAGCGACCGAGCGGTAGCCGAGTTGCTGTCCACCGACACTCGCTTCTGCCATCAAGCCCTTCGCCTTGGTCAGAAACACGACGACACCGTGGTCGTACTTCGCTTCGGCGGCCGCGCCGGCGCTGACGGCAACAGCGGAGATGGTCGCGGCAAGCACGAAGTTTCCGTTCTTGAAGTTTGACAGCGCCTCTTGAGTCTCAAAGAAGACGATTTCACCGAAGCTCTGGCCTCCGATTTGCGCACCAATCGATCCTTGTGTCAGGTCGGAGTAACCGATGAGCGTGCCGCCCTTGGAGAACACTTCGCCGTGCCCGAATGCGCCGCCAATGATCAGCCCACCTTTGCCGATAGATGGATATGCCGCGTATCCCTCAGCACTGTCGAAGTACTTCGCGATGGATGGGTCGCTCTCCTTCAGGCTCATGATGAACGCATCGACATCCGCGGTCAAGACGCGCCGATCAGCCGCGGTTTTTGGTGCGGTGCCGCATGCGGTCAGTCCGCTCGCGAGTGTGAGAAGTGTGAGAGAAAGACCGATCGTGTTTGCAATGCGCATAGATGGTTCCCTAATCAGCAGTGTGAGCGCGTGCGATTGTACTGAGGATTGCCGCCTCCGCGACTTTGATTCCGTCAACCGCAGCAGAGAGAATTCCGCCCGCATATCCCGCGCCTTCGCCTGCGGGGTAGAGCCCGCTGCAGTTGATGCTCTGCAAATCCGATTCGTCCCGCTTGATTCGGATCGGCGAGGAAGTGCGCGTTTCCACACCAGTGAGGACAGCGTCTGCGAGGTCGAAGTTCTTCAACTCCTTCGCAAACTCCGGGATCGCCTCGCGGATCGCTTCGATCGCAAACGCAGGAAGTGCATGGGAGAGATCGCAAGGAGTGACGCCTGGTGTGTACGACGGAATGACGGAACCAAACTTCGTCGACGCGCGCCTGGCGAGAAAATCACCGACGCGCTGCCCAGGTGCGAAGTAGTTGGAACCACCGAGTTCGAACGCGCGAGACTCGAGCTCGCGTTGCAAGGCAATGCCCGCGAGAGGACCGTCAGGGAAATCAATCTCTGGAGTGATGCCTACCACGATGCCCGCATTCGCGTTACGTTCGTTCCGTGAGTACTGGCTCCTGCCATTGGTGACGACGCGATTCGTTTCTGAGGTCGCAGCAACCACCGTGCCGCCCGGACACATACAGAAGGAGTAGACCGATCGTCCGTTCCGAGCGTGATGGACGAGTTTGTAATCGGCGGCGCCGAGAAGTTCGTGATTCGCTGCCTCGCCGAAGCGGCACGCATCGACGAGCGATTGCGGATGTTCGATGCGAAATCCAATCGAGAACGGTTTGGCTTCGATGTAGACGCCGCGCTTGTGCAGCATTTCAAAGGTGTCGCGGGCGCTGTGGCCAACCGCGAGCACAAGTTGCTCACAGGGAACTCGCTCGCCGTTCGAAAGCACGACTGCGTTTACGCGTTGCGTGCGGGATGTGGCGCTTGCGTCGGCGTGCGGCACAAACTCAATGTCATCGACGCGGCTCTCAAATCGAATCTCGCCACCGAGCTCGATGATCTTCGCGCGCATCTTCTCAATCATGCTGACGAGCCGGAATGTGCCGATGTGCGGTTTGCTGACGAAGAGGATTTCTTCCGGCGCACCAGCCGCGACAAACTCGCGCAGGACCTTCCGCCCGTAGTGCTTCGGGTCTTTGATCTGACTATGCAGTTTGCCGTCGGAAAATGTGCCAGCGCCGCCTTCGCCGAACTGCGTGTTGGATTCCGGATTCAGAACGCCGCCGCGCCACATCGCGAAGGTGTCCTTCGTGCGGTCACGGACGCACTTGCCCCGTTCAAGCACCAGTGGACGGAAGCCGCTTTGTGCAAGGATCAGCGCGGTGAAGAGTCCCGCAGGTCCCATGCCAACAATCACTGGGCGGCGATCGGACGAGGGGCGGTTCGAGGAGGCTGCGCCGACGAAGTGATAGGAAGTATCGGGGGCAATGCCGATCCGTCTCTCGCCGCGCGCACGGGCAAGCACCGCGGTCTCGTTGAGGACTTCTGCGTCGATGGTGTAGATGAAGAGAATCGCAGACCGTCGTCGCGCATCGACGCCTCGTCGAAACACTTCGAAGCCAATGAGTTCCTCCGAAGGAATGCGAAGCCGTGCCAAGACCGCTGCGCGTAACGCCGGCGCATTGTGGTGGAGAGGCAAGCGGATTTCGGTCAGTCGGAGCATGGCTTAGAGTCGCGAATGTAGCGGAGTCGGTGACGCGCGATCAGGCGCTCGCAGCAAGAGGAGTCGAGGCGGTGCGACTTGACGCTTCGTTGCGGGCGCGAAGACGTGGAACCGACCATTGGTCAGAGTGCTAGTCTCCACTGCATCATGGCGCATCTTTTGACGCATCGACGCAACTCAACGGATCTCCCGCATGACTTGCCGCGACCGGTCCTCGGCGCGCACTCGTGCGCTTGTATCGCGATTTCAATTGCTCACGCAGCTTCGGCCGCTGCGCATCCACTCGCACGCGCGGTGGAAACTCAAGTCTTCGTTGATGGGCAGGCTCAAGTGGTGGCTGCGTTCGCCGATCCTAAGCAGTGGGTGCATGATGTCCTTTGGGTGGAGACGGAGTTTGATTCCGACGGCGACGGCAAGCTCGATCGCATGCACACGGATGTCACTCGTCCCGCGCAGACTGAAGATGGTCTCAAGGTTGCGGTCGTCTATGAGACCAGTCCTTACTTTGCAGCAGTTGCTGCCGAATCGCCCAACTACACTTGGAATCCTCGACACGAACTGCATGAGTCTCCGCCGCCGCATGAAGCTCCGCCGGCGATTCGCTTCGATCCAAACAAGCTTCAGATCAGCAATGCCTTAGTCGCGGAGTGGGTGCCGCGTGGGTTCGCAGTCGTGCATTCCGCGTCGCCGGGAACAGGGCTCTCGCAGGGAGCACCGACATGCGGCGGCAAGAATGAAGCGCTTGCGCCGAAAGCAGTCATCGATTGGTTGAACGGTCGCGCTAAGGGGTACACGCGCGCCGATGGCGACGAAGAAGTCACGGCGTATTGGTCGAGTGGCAAGGTCGGCATGACGGGCACGTCGTACAACGGCACGCTCTGTATCGCTGCCGCCACAACCGGTGTTGCGGGGCTCGCCGCGATCATTCCAGTCTCGCCCAACACATCGTACTACCGCTACTACCGTGCAAATGGGCTCGTGCGTCACCCAGGTGGATACATGGGCGAGGACATGGATGTGCTCTATGAGTTCATTCAGAGTGGTGACCCTGCGCGGCGCGCGTGGTCGGATACGCACATTCGCGACGCTCAGTTGTTGGCTGGAATCGATCGACAGACAGGCGATTGGAATGACTTCTGGAGCGCGCGCGACTACTGGCTGCAACTCGCGACCGTCAAGGTTCCGACGTTACTCGCGCACGGACTCAATGATTGGAACGTGATGCCTTCGCACAGCACGCATGTCTATCGCGCGCTCAAGAAACAAGGCGTCACCTCGCGGCTGTATCTGCATCAGGGCGGTCACGGCGGGGATCCGCCGTTTGAGGTCATGAATCGTTGGTTCTCTCATTGGTTGTGCGGCGTCGAGAATGGGGTTGAAGATGAGTTGCCGAGCGCGATTGTGCGCGAGGGCGCATCGCCCGCATCGCCAACGCATTATGCGGATTGGCCGAATCCGGACGCGCAGGCGGTCCTCCTTCGACCGAGCGCGGGCGGCCATGGACTCGGAGCACTTGCGCTGACGAGCGATGCGCAGAGAGGCACCAACGAGGCAGTCAAAGAGACAATCGTGGACGACTCAGAGCCGACTGGCGCGTCGCTCGCGCGGGCAGCCGCGTCACCGAATCGGCTGCTCTACGCGCTGCCACCACTTACCGCGCCGCTGCATCTTTCTGGAACTCCGAAGGTCACAGTTCGGGTTGCGTGTGACAGACCAGCGGCGAATCTGTCGGTGTGGATCGTCTCGCTGCCGTGGACAGGCACGAATGGAATCAACGGCGATCTCATTACGCGCGGCTGGGCAGATCCGCGAAACTACGCGTCGATCGAGAAGCAAGAGCCGCTTGAGAAGGGGAAGTTTTACGATGTTTCTTTCGAACTTGAGCCAGATGATCAAGTGATTCCTGCTGGAGAGCAGTTGGCGTTGATGATCTTCAGCACGGATCGTGAGTTCACACTGTGGCCAGAGTCAGGCACAACGCTCACGGTAGATCTCGCCGGCACGTCACTTGAACTTCCTGTCGTCGGCGGGAACTCAGCGGTCAGAGCGGCCCTCGCCCCCAACACTGGTCGGTGAGAGCGGCGCAAGCGTGATTGTGCGGCGATTGGCTCGAGGCGGTACCACGACTCAATCCAATGGGGGAGGCCGATCGGCTCATCGCGCCAGATCAGCGCTTTCGCTCTTGCCGAATCGCGATAGGCACGTAGCCCACTTCGAGTCCACTTGGTGGAGTGACGATCAGCGCGGGATCAATCGATGCAAGCGAGCCGGTTGTCGGAGGCGCGATGTACTCGCGCTCCCTTGTCCAGGCACGATGGATGAGTTCGACTCGGCGTTGCGTTTCCTCGCGCTCCGCGTCGGTGAGACCAGCATGAAGCATCGCAGGTTGATCGGCGAATCGATACCAACAGTAGGTGAGCGTGCTGCGATCTCCGAGCGTCGTCTCGAATGGACCAGCGACCGGACCGGGCGTGCGATATGCACTCTCCACTGAGTCAGGAGTTGTGTATGCGCCTTCGCCTCGTTCGCGCGGCGTACTGAAGCGCAAGTTTGCGAGCCCACTCTCCGCGGGGACATCTTTCGCGTCCACGACCTGCCACAGCGGCGGCTTCCCATCTCGCTCGGTGAGGCGGAAATACTCGGGGAATCGCACGCGGTTCGCGCCACTGCTCGCGCCGTCGACATCCTTGCGTGGACTTGCGACTGGATGCACCGCGTCGCTACTCCACGCATATCCATACGAGTACTCATCATGCGCGGTGGGAGTGCCGAAGCTTCGCCAATCGACATCGTCGCGATCCTCCCGTTCCTTTCCGGCTTCGAAGATGCGCCACGTAGAGCCGCCGCCGTCTCTGAATCGCTGCACGTGGGAGGCCGACGGATCGAGCGCGCCGCTCGGCGTTGACCCGCCTCTAAACCACGAAGTCACGGCGTCCGCAAGCGCCGCTCGCGTGTAGGACGTGAGTCGATGGAGCACGACAGTGCGGCCATCTGCGTCAAGAGGAAACGACATCGGTGCCACGCGCGCGTAGATTGAGCCATCGGATGACTTCGCGCCGATCGAGGCAGGAATCCACTGTGTTTCCATTTGAAAGGCCTTGTTTGGATCACTCGCGCGAGTGTCGAGCAGCTTGCCAGCGAGCTCCGGTCGCGCCAGTTTCGTCTCGGACCAATAGTGCGGAGTGAAGAACGCAAGCGGGCCCTTGAAGTTCACGGTGTTGAGGAAGAGCGTCCAGCATTGCCCTCCGGTTTCAATCTGGGCGCCACTCGTCGTTGGCTTCGCGTCGATGAGTGGGAGCGGGACATAGCCATAGCCGAAGAGTTCTCCGCATGTGCCTTGCGCGAGATTGAGGCCATCAGGCGGCCACACGATCCACGGACTGAGCTGTGCCACAGCGTACTTCCCGAGAGGCTTGTCCCAATCGCGACCCTTTCCTGCACCCGGACCATTCGCCCAGGAAATGAAATCGGGCGCAACTCCGCCCATGATGAACTTCGGGGTTCTCGTCGCGAAGCGCGTATCGCGCCACCAGCCGAGTCCGCCTTCGATGTCCGAGTACATCTTGCCGGGATGATCGCTCGGGTCGTGTTTGCCATCCGCGCCACGCGCGTACTGCGCGAACATCCACGTGCCGAAGAGTCCGGACTGAAACTGCGATCCCGGATAGCGCTCGAGCAACGGCCATGCGGCTGCGTAGAGTGTGTAACCGGCGTTGAACTCCTCGGGCACGGGCTCCACGGGAACGAGCATGTAGCCTGACATTTCGCCCTTCTTTGGAAGTTCGCTCGCCGTCGGTGGAAGCGTTGGAGCGAATGCGGGCGCGCCTTTGACCGCGAGCGCGCGCATCGCCTTTCCAAGTGCATCTCCAACAAGAAAGTAGGTCTCCGCGTTTCCGAATTCGTGATGCTCATGCGTGGGGTGAGGCGAGTCGTTTCGATCACGCACAAATGCCGCGGTAGGCACGAAGGTCACGCGAGTGCTCCCGTCGCTACTGCGAACTTCCTCTCGCGTGGCTGCCGCGGCCTGTGCGCGTCGCAGCAGATTCCACTCACCCGGTGCTTCCACCCACGGACCTGTGATCTCGCCAATCACCACTGGCAGATCCGCCACACCCAGTTCGCTGCGTACATCTCGAATGAGGTTGACGAGATTTGACTCGTACTCCGGAACGGCATGCTCGGGATCGCAGCCATCATTCCAGCCGTGATACCACACAAAACCAGCGAGTTCGGGCGAGCGCCCCTTCAGCGCTGGAATCTCATCGCTTGCGCGCGCGAGCGCAGCGCGGACATCGTCAATCATGCGTGTGTAGTACGGTCCGGTGTCGCCACTTGACGACGGCGGTCGAAAGTCGACGAAAAGGCTCTTCCCGCCCCACGCGGTCTTTACAAGGAGCACGGGCTCGTCAATCGCATCGCCGAGAATGTGCCCGAGTTGAAGTTCGGGGCCAAAGTGATGCTCGTTGAGATGCGGAGTGAAACCGAACGCGAGAGGTCCAGTCTGCGCGGCGCTTCCCTCGGGCGTGTAACGGACGAAGACATCGTCGCGGGATTTCCACGCGCCAGAGGCGTCGCGCAGATGCGCGACGAGAGGAGCAATCGTGGTATCGCTTGCTATCGAGACGAGTGTGCCTGGTGACTCGGTGTTGTCGTTCAGAGTGAGGTCGACAACGCCGTGGCCCGCCATGTTCGACTGACCCGCGAGGACGAACACTTTGTAGGTCGAGGGAGTGGAAGGTGGAGTTGAGGGCGGAGCAAACGCGACGCCGCGCGCGCATGGAAGTGCGAGCGACAGACAGATGGCGTGGACCAGGGTTGTCATGAACGCGATGATAGATCGCGGTTTGTTGGTATCCGGCGGGGAGATGGTTGTGCTGGGTTTCTCCGCGCTTCGCGCGCGCGGTCCTCGGAGACTCTCGCGCGTATCGAAGTGCGTTCGATCAAAGTCGCAGGTCCGCAAGACCAGAGGCGATCGAGGTCCGCGAGTGTTCTCTCTTTGCGATCGAAGAGAGTGTTCTCGCGGGCGAGTCGTCCGACGTCGACGCACTTCCAACCGACTGCGCTCCCCTGAAGGGGCCTCAATCCGTACCACGACTGCCGCGCGTAACGCGGGTGGGTCCTGTTGGACGGGGAGGCGGGCCTCAGTCGGTCGGAGCACGGCAGGGAGTCAGGAATGCACTCACGGGGGTTGGGTGAGAAGCTTCAAGAACCCGTTTGACAGCTGCCGGAGAGATTACTAAAGTCCCAACCTATGAGACTGAGACTCAGTCTCAACTAATACAAGGTCGCTCGTTCTCTTACGCCTAACTGCGCCAATCCCATGCTTCAGCCCATCCGCTTCGCTCTCCCGTTGACTCTCGCAACCCTCGCCCTCGCGGTCGCACAAACACAGGCCGGTGAACGCAGGTTCACCTACAGCTACGACACAAC
>SXUI01000052.1 GCA_005790605.1 Planctomycetia bacterium
TCATCGATGAACTTCATCGCAAGGTCCGTGCACACTTCAACGGAGAATCCGTCCGACGAATGCCGCTCTCCCTTCTCGTTGATGAAGTCAATCTTCTTCGTGCTCCAGCCACCCGACAGATTGCCGACGAATCTCGTGAAACCGTTGTTCCAAGGGAGCGACTCGCCCCGCTCTCCCAAATGCCATTTCCCGATGAGTGCCGTCGTGTAACCGCGCCTCTGAAGCACAGACGGCCAAGTCGGCACCGCGCGCGCGATGCCCTTCGTCTTGGCCTGCTCCGGAGTCAGCCAGTCCGTGAAACCAACTTCCGTGCCCAAGCGCCCCGTCAGATAGGCGGCGCGGCTTGGCGAACAGACTGGCGTGTGAACAAACGCGTGTGTGAACCGAACACCCTGCGCGGCGAGGCGATCGATGTTTGGCGTCGGCAACTCTCGACCGCCATAGCAGCCGAGCGTCCAAAGCGCCTGATCATCGGTCACGATGGCCACGAGATTCTGCGGCCGCGCTTCACCTGCGTGAACACTCAGCGCCATCGCCAACGAACAGATGGCGACGATCCAACGATGAACCATGCTCATACCTCCAATGTGTCGCGCATGCTGCGTCGCAGAATCGAAACTAGACCAAGGTCGCCGCAATCCCTACCGCTTCATGGCTCGCAATGTGACCGACCGCACATTCGCGACAGCCTCGCCAGGTTTCGTCGATGCGCGTAACACGAGCGAGTGCGCGCCAGCGCCTAGTTTCAGGTGTCCAAGCGAGAGGACCTGATATCTCTGCCAGCCTCCAGTTGGCGGCACCGTGAACTCCATGTTTCCCGCAGGTGCTTCGAGCTGCACCTTCGCACCAGCGGAAGCGACGGCGCACGCAACTTCAACCTCTACGGAGTACTCCCCTGCCTGACTTGCGTCGATGCCAATCGGAAAACTGGCGGTCGCACTTGGATCAAGCCAGTAGCCGAGGTTGTACTGCACATCTTCGACCGCGCCGACTTGTTCAATGCGAAGCGATGGACCTGTGATCGTCGCATCGTGCGGCCCAAGCACCGCGACTCCATCACGCGTCGGGAAGACCATCGGCGCAAGCGGCGATACCTCGCTCTCAAGTTCGAGTTTGACAATCGAACAACCAAAGTCACTCGTACGCGCAGGAAGTTGCACTTCGAGGCGCTCTCGCCCCTTCGTCGCGGCGGTGAACAGGACTTCGTCGTCACGACCGAGCAGCCGCGCGGACTTCACTCCACCGCGCATCGGAACATAGAGCAGTCCATCGGTTGGCCACTCAAACACCATGAGGTACAGCGTCCCGGGCTTCTGCGTTGCGCGACCCCACGGCAAACGCGCGAAAGGACTCGCCGTCGTGCCGTAGATCGCTTCAGCGTTCACACTCATCCAATCGCCAACACCCCGAAGTCTCTCAGCGGCCGCTTCAGGAACATTTCCATGCGCATCCGGTCCAATGTTGAGCAGAAGGTTGCCTCCCTTCGACACGACATCACAAAGGAGCTGGACGACCGTTGCAGTGTCCTTCCAACCCTTGTCATGCGCGCTGAATCCATAGGACTCGTTCAGCGTGTGATTGACTTCCCAATCCATCCCCGGAAGTCCCGTCGGAGGCACATACTTTTCAGGCGTGCCGTAGTCGCCATTCTTGTTCTCCAGCCCCTGAAAAAGTCGGTTGTTCACGACGATGCTTGGCTGCTTCGTGCGAAGCGTCTCAAGCAACTGCGTCGCCCCCCACGCTTCCCCTTGGCGTTCATGATCGGAGTAGTCAAACCAGATCGTGCACAGCGGTCCGTAGTTCGAAAGAAGTTCATTCACATGACCCCGAACATAGGCGATGTATGTTGCATGTTCTCGCTTGCGATCCGTCTTTGGGTACGCGGGCAACGCCATCGGATATGCATCAGGGTGCTGCCAATCGAGAAGGGAATAGTAGAACCCCGGCCGCACACCGCGCGAGCGCATCGATTCCGCAAACTCGCGCGCGAGATCGCGACCATTCGGCGAGATGTTCGTGCATTGGGTGATCGGATTCGCAAGCGAGTACGGTTCGCGCGAATTGAAGAGCGTAAACCCATCATGATGCTTCGAGGTCATGATCGCGTAGCGCATGCCCGCCGACTTCGCGAGATCTGCGATCGCGTCCGTCGCGCCAACATCAGGCGTGAAGAGCGGCTTCATCGTCCTCGCGTATTCGTCGCATGGAACGGCCGCCCAATGTTGAATCCACTCAGCGTAGTGCTGCGGGTAGATCTTGCCGTTCCAACTTCCTCCCGCCCCAGAGTAGAGCCCCCAGTGAATAAACATGCCGAATCGGGCATCCCGCCACCACGCCATGCGTTCGTCGCGGTTGGCAACCCACCGGGATAACTCCTCTCGCTCATCCGCAGGCGATGCTGCGAGTCCGCACTCCACCGAGTTCGAAGCCAGAAGCAGACTCACACACATCGACGCAGTGAACTTGTTCATGTGATCAACATATCGCCTGCGATGCGCGCGCGCAGTGCCAGAGGCGCGTGGACCCGCTACTTCGTATAGACGAACAACATTCCCTCGTTATTCATCGTGAAGGTCGATCCCTCCACACTGCCAATCGTCATCCCCGCACCCTTCCATCGCATCGTCAGCGTCGCACCTTCCTGCGTGTAAGTTGCACTGACTTCGCGTGCAACCTCTCTGCCCGTGGGCGGCACGAACACGGTCGTTGTTCGACATGTCCCATCGGCATCGATCGTGAAACTCCCCGATCGCACCTCGAGCTTTGCGCCATCATGTGAGACATCTGCTGGGACGGGCTTCCCGTCAACAGACACCAATGCGTAATGACCGACAGCGCTTACAGTTGGAGCGTTATGCATCGCATTACATGCCCCAAGCATGATCATGGAAGCTATGCCGAACCAACAAGACTTCGCCAGTTTCAGTTTCGTTGTCATAGGTGGTACTCCGAAGGAATTGAGGTGTATCGCGCGTTGCGTAAGACGGTCGCTTGAAGCATAGGTGCGTCACTGATCCGCGAATCGTCGCAACGGGTTCAATGGCATCACGGCTGAATTGGCTGGAATCGACGCAGCGCTCTTGCATGCCTACACTCCACGCAGAACGAGGGATCGAGATTGACCTACGCGATGCGGCGCGGGCTTTGATCGCCTCAAGGAACGACTTCACAATCGGAGGATGAACGATGACGATGGCATTGTGTTTGCGATGTGGCGAGATGAAGTTCGGAGCGTTCTGTGCCTGCCCAACATGCGGAGTAGCGTCGACGGGAAATCCCCAACTCGACATACGGTTCAGCGACCACCACTTTGATTCCACTTCGCTCAGCGAGCTCGGATTGGTCGTGAAGGCCATCTGCGACGCAACCACAGATCCTGAGATGCGGCATTGGGCATTCCTCTCCTACTGTTCAACCAATCATCCAAGCATCTTGAAGGTCTCGCTCACTCCAGACTGGCAAGCCTCGACAGATTCGCTTCTCGCTTCGTTGCGCCTTCCACAAGTGACGCTACGACCATCACGGCAATCCCTGCGAAACCGAGCTCCTCTGCCGGAGGGGAGCGACGGCGGACGCGCACTGCTCGACTACTTCAAGAGTCTCCCCGCGACACGCGAGCTGTTGAAGGACACGGACATCGAGTAAAGGCTAGGTTCCGAGCGACTCATTCGCCCGCGGTTCAAGCCACAAAAGTGAACTCGATCATTTCCTTCTGCAATGCGTGCCACGAAGCGTAGAAGTGCGATGGGCACTTGGCCGGAAGTTGCACCGTGCGCGCGGGAAGCATCACCGGAAGTGGCTCGACATCAAACGGATAAGGATCAAAGCGCACGCGGCGACCTCCCATTGGCGTGACCTTGATGGTCTGTCGATCGTTCCAGGCACGACGAGGCACTTGGTGCAACTCAAATGCGTCGTCGCCTATGCCGCGCGCGATTCCTGCCGCAGGCGGCATGAGTGCAGAACAGAGCCAGAGCGAAATCCCATCACACAATTGCATCAGTCGTTGCAACGGTTGAAGAGTTTCAGGAACGGCCCATGCGGCGGTATGGGAATCGCGCTTGAGAAGTTCGATGCAGCGCACTTGAACGAGTTCAAGTTCCTTCATGAATGCGAGCGTCCCTTCAAGGCTGCTCGACGCGAACTTATCGGGAATCGACTTCCAGTAGAGCGGGTGCGTGAAAGCTGGGTCCGACTTCTCAAGCGCGCGAGGAGCGTAGAACAAGTAGCCGTGACTACTGATCAAGAGTCGCAGAAGCGGATGCGAGGGAAATCGCGAGAGTCCAAGCCGAAATCGTTGCATCGACGCCTGCTGGTTCTGAAGCGCCTCAACGAGGCCGGCGGGATACCCGTCATCGATCGACAGTTCTGGCGTCGCCTCCCACTCCCACCAACCGTTGTCATGCTCGGCGATTGCGAGCACGCACTCGGCGCGAAGCCGCTCGGAGTCGATGACTGGAGTCGGCGAGAGGTAGTGGCCCGGTCGTGCGAACTCGCGATTCCCCCAATGCGCGGCGAAGTAGCCCGCGAGATGGCTGTGATCGGTCTGGCTCACGAGCCAAAGCGTGTTGTCTTGAGTCGTCTTGAGCATGCGCCTCGAACGGTGAGAAAGGCTCCGCCAGTCGTAGAATCCAACGCGCCGACGCTGCGAGCGGGTCAGCGCTTGAGCACGATAACGCAGAGCCTCGGCGCCTCGTCATTTGGCGCTCCCTACTAAGCACGAGGTAACTGCCGCACGAATCGCGCCTTTCCACACATTTTGTCTGAATCTGGAAACTCACCCATGGCTAAACGCGCGACTGTGGCAGAATGCCAATTCGCGCGTGCGGCCTCGCACAGCGTTGAATGGCAGCGGCGATGGTGGCGGTGATGGACTGGATGAGGTGAACAGCGAACACGAGAGGTGGATGACGATGCATCGAGGACTCAAGTCGCGTGTGTGGAACTGGATGTCAGCGTGCTCTCGCACGGCGCGGTGCGGTGCGGTGCGGTGCGGTTCGGTGCGGTGCGGTGCGGTGCGGTGGCGATACTCGAAATCAAACTGATGGTTGCGCGAGATCAGCACGCGCGGCACTTCTAAGAGCAACCTTCTGCGCCGTTGCGCTGTTGAGCGCGAGCCCGGTTCACGCGGATACACAAGTCGTGTGTTGGGGACAAGCACTTGGACAATGCGATCCACCAATCGGGCTCACGGAAGTCGTACGCATTGCTGGTGGCGGAAACCATACCGTCGCGCTTCGACAGGACGGAACGGTAGTTTGCTGGGGGCTCAATCACTACGGACAGTGTGATGTGCCCGAAAGGGTTTTCGGAATCATCGAAGTTTCAGCGAGCCAGGCGCATACTGCTGCGTTGCGCGCTGATGGCAGCGTGATGTGTTGGGGTAACAATTCAGAGGGCCAATGTGACATCCCTGCAGGACTCGCAAGTGTCGCGCAAATCAGCGCCGGTGGTTCGCACATAGTCGCGCTCAAGAATGACACCGCCATCGTGTGTTGGGGCGGTAACACGCTCGGCCAGTGCGATATCCCAAAGATGGTTCAGAGCGTGTCAGCCATCGCGGCCGGTGGTGGTCACACAATGGTCGTGTTGCACAATGGAATCGTCGCGTGTTGGGGCTACAACTACTACGGACAGTCCGCGGCTCCGCCTGGGGTCGGGCTCTCCAAAACGGTCGCTGCGGGTCACTTTCACAGCGTTGCGCTCGGACTGAACGGAGAGATTCATTGCTGGGGCTCCAACGAGTACGGCCAATGTAATGCTCCGCCACCCGGTGAAGACATTGTTCGTATAGCCGCGAGCGGCTTCCACACCGTCGCGCTTCGTAGTAATGGCACGATCGCGTCGTGGGGAGACAATCAGTATGGGCAAGGGACTCCCCCGCAGCCACTTGGAACCGTAACGGTTCTGGATGCGGGATTCTTCCACACCGTCGCCCTCGTCTGCACTACTCCGACGACCTCCCGCACTTCAGGCAACCTCGGCGCGGTTGGATCCGGTTCGCCGCGCGAGTTTGCGTTCGACAGCCTCGCCTCCGCTGCGGGCTCTGTCGATCTCACCATCCGCTCGCGCGCGGACCTCAATCTCGCAACGGAGTTTCTTACCGTTCGACTGAACGGCGGGGCGTACAGCACGATCTTTGTCGACTCTGGCAACGACTGCCCAGCTACTCCCGATGAGATCGTCCTAAGTCTCACCGCCAAGCAGTTCAACGCGATGATTGCACCAACAGGCACGCTCCTTGTGCGACTTGAAGCGCCCTCAGGTGTCAACGCATCGCAATGTGTCGACGGCTACTGCGAAATCGCCCTGAACTACGAATCGGTGGCCGTCGACTGCAACAGCAACGGAGTTGAAGACTCGTGCGAGGCCTTAAATCCGTCGAACGATTGCAACAGCAACGGCGTGCCTGATGACTGCGATATCACGACCGGCGACTCCTTCGACATCAACACCGATGGCACGCCAGACGAGTGTGAGTTCGACTGCAACAGCAACGATCTCCCCGACAGCTACGAGCTTTCGCAAGGCATGGCACCCGACTGCAACAACAACGGCAAGATCGACTCCTGCGACATTGCGAGAGGTACCGCCCTCGACTGCAATGCGAATGCAATACCCGACGCGTGCGAGGTCGCGAACGGCAGTTCACCCGATTGCAACACAAACTCGATTCCGGATTCCTGTGACATCGCGTCTGGCACGAGCACTGACATCGACGCCAATGGGATTCCGGATTCCTGTCAGGTCGACTGCAACAACAACTCGCAGCCAGACTCCTATGAAATCGCCACGAACCCAGCACTTGATTGCAATGCCAACGCACTGCTCGATACTTGCGAAATCGCGAGCAACCCTGCACTCGATTGCGATCACAGTGGAACGCTCGACGCGTGCGAATTGACCCCGCCTGACGCAGACTGCAACAGCAACGGCGAACTCGACGCCTGCGAAATCGCGGAGGGCGCGCAAGACAAAGATGCCGACGGCCGACTCGACACCTGTGAGATCGCACTCGGCGACTTTGACCTTGATGGCGCAATCAGCGCAGCCGACCTTGCGGATCTCCTGAGTCTGTGGGGCTTCCCCAACCCACCCTACGGAGACCTCAACAACGACGGCGCGATCGGAGGCGCCGACCTCGCGATCCTTCTCGACCGCTGGGGGCCGCTTCCCTGATGCGTTGAGGCGCGAGTGCGTCGCTTTCTTGATCGCAAGGCTCAAGCGAGCGGGAGCGCCTCCCCACGCGACTTCGTCGATGGCTACTGCAGACCACGGACATGAAGGAGTTCCGCCGAAATCCCAAGCCGCTGCGCCCACTCCTCGAGATATTGCCAATCCAGCGACGCAACGCCTTGGACAGCAATCATGGAGCGGATGTCGCGGAGGTGTTTCGATGAACGGCCTTCACGAAAGAACTCGAGTTTCTTGAGTATCACATCCTCCGGGGACGCGAACGGCTCCTGTCTGCCACTAGGCATCTCGATTCGCCGTACTCGTGCGAATCGCGCTTCGTCGTGCTCGGTGCCACGCGAGATGATGATGTCTGCCTTCAATCCGGAAGACACATGAATCACATTGAACATCCCGCGCGCTCTCGCGGATGCGACTGCGGCTTCGACGCTCACATACCACTCGTCACCGCTGAATGACTTCGCGAATTCCGATGCAGTTTGCTCATCCATTCGAACAACGATGTCAATGTCATTCGTGAACCGCGGTTCACCGAAGACTGTCGAGGCGACCGATCCCGTCACGAATCGCTCGCAGCCGACGCGGTCGAGATGCTCACCCACAATTTGCAAGAGTTCCGTGAGTTCCATTACTCCCCTTCACGCTGCTCCCACTGACCTGCCATGCGCCGCGCTGTCTCAGCGGTAACCAGCGCCTCCGACCATTCGGGATGCTGGGACACCACGCCAGCGCGCACGAGCACGACAGCCGAACCCCAGAACGCATCGAGCGAGAGAAGCTTGGCGCGCGCCGACCGGCCGCGCAGTATCTCGAGCATCGCGGCGTCGCAACGATCATTGCTTGGGTGCGAATAGCTCGGATCATCCATATTGACAGCATAGCGAGCCAGAATCATCTCTTGACCACTCTTGATCCTCTCGCGCTCCAGTCCGCAGATCAAACGAATGAGCGGGTTTGATCGCACCCAAGCGAAGGAGCACTCACTCCGTGTCGTGTTTGCGTTCTACGACAGCGAAGAAATCGATCTACGAATGGGTGCGCGTCTCGCCACGCAGGCGGGGCTCCGGGCAGAGGTTCTCTAACCCAAAAATCTTCCCGCGCCGCATGCCGCTCGCAGTCGCTGCCCGGGCCTGGCGAGGCGGGCGCTTCCACGCGTCCGCAAACAATCATCGGCTGCCCTACGCACTGATGGCGTGATGCAACGCGATGCCTTGATCTCAAACGCGTCGCTGGGGTCGTGTGCCAACTCATTGAGCCGCATGCCACGCGAGCACGCCCCCTTACATCGCCACTGGCGAGGTCGAGAGCTGCCTCATCGTCGTGCGATCTCCGTCGTACTCCTTCAGTTTGCTCTCTTCTGTCCAATGCCCCCAGCGCGCGACTTCCACGAGGTCCTTTCCTTCAAGCCAACGCGCGCGGCTTGCGAGTCGGAGATCAACGCTCGCGGCGAGTTGACGCGCGTCGAGCCGGATGCGGTTCTCCGCTTCGATTCGTACAACTCGAAACAGAGTCTCACCAGGGCAGATCCCGAGTGTCACGAATGCCTCTCTGCACCCATGCCGTTCAATTGCTTTCACGGCAAGTTCACGCGCGATCAACGGACCTGCGCGATCGACTTTCCAAAAGTCCTTTCCGCTCATCGCGCCACCACCGATCGGGACCCGCGGTCCATAGAAGTCCACGACGAGTTTTTTCCCCGAGAGTCCATTGTCACTCATCGGCCCGCCGACTCCCGTCCAACCATTGCCATTGACGTGCATCGGGACACTTGGAGCATGTGAGAAGCCAGGAACCCGCTGCGCAAACACATCGAGCGCGCGCTGCATTGCGACGCGCAGTTGATACGCGCCTCCCGTCGAACACGCTTCCCCGAGTTGCTCGACCGAAACAGACAGCGCGTCAAGTTCCCAACGCCGTGCATCAGGCGACTCACGGACAAAGACGATCACCTTCCCATCCTGCCCGAAGCTGGACGAATCAGTTCGAACGAACGCGTGCAGCGCCTTCGCAAGATGTCGAGCAAGCGCGTGTTCCACAGGAAGGCAGCTCGTTCCAGGTGAACTACACGCATATCCCGTCACGATCGACTGATCGTCCGAACTTGCCCGCAACTCGGACTCATTGCCTTCAAGCGGACCTCGACACAGATCGGTGACGACATGGAGGTCACTCACCCTCAATGCCGATTTCTCGCTGTACCCAGCACTCGCAAAGACATTGTGCACCAACGACTCAACGCAAAGCTGTTCGGTGTTGGCACCTGCGATGCGTCCCGTCAGGAACACGCTCTTGCGGACGAGCGCGACTTCAATGCCCACAAGCGCGCGTGGATCCTTGCGCCACGCCGCTTGCACAATGGAATCCGCAATCGCGTCGCTCAGTTTGTCAGGATGACCCGGCAAGACCCACTCGGCCGTTCGAAGTGTCCAATCGTCATGCTCATGTCTCATAGTGCATCCTCCGGAATCATGGTCCACTCATCTCCATAAGGCTCAAGGTCCGTGCGCGCTGAGCCTTGCTCAGGCATCGCGATGCCAAGCGTTACCCCTTGCATCACGGCCGAGAGGTCATTCCCGAGCGCGCCGACAAGTCCATCCGTCACAATGACTGCCCGTTTGATCCCGTGCGCTTTCACATGCTCTGCGACGCACGCGATGCAAGTTCCCCCGGTGGATTGCAACGCGCCCGCGCGAAGAGCACCCAGTGTCACATCAGCAACCTCCGTGGAGAACAGATGGACCCTCGGGTGCACACACTCCGCGCAGTCCGCGATTGCTGCGCACAAGGGCGCGATGATGTTCTGCATGCTGCCTGACACATCGAAGTACACATGGACCTTCCCACCGTCACCAATCGTCGCCGCCCGCAGCTGCGAATGCGTGAAATGCAAAGGCCGACTGCCGAGCGCGCGCAGGACACAGCCTCGCCGATCGATGCGGGGAATCGGCGACTCGTAGTCGCGGAGCGCAACCGAACGACGCCGGACTCGCCCGCCCACCTCCAATCGACCAATCTTGCGCAGTAGGGCGCGCAAGATGCCGCGCTTCGTCGGCTTCACCACCACTCGTACCGCGCGCAGCAGTTCGCCGATGGATCTTCCAAACAAACGGGTGTCGCAAGGCAAACGGTCGACGATCGATTGCACAAGCTCCGTCAGTGCGGGCGCGTCCTCAAGGAGCGACGCGCCCGGATCGTCATGGTTCCCTAAAAGCAATCCCAGATCCATCTCCCGATCAAGTGCAGCGCGCTCGACCGCATCGCGCAACTCTCCATACGTGCAACCAACGGAGTACAACTTCTTATGCAGCTGCGCGAGCTCCGGGTAACCGCGCAACCCGGGGGGCGCGATGAGTTCTCCCGAAATCACCCAACCAGACGCTGGGCGCAAAAGACACTGCAGCGCGTCGTGTTCGTCATAAAGATCGCGAAACATCGCCGTGTACGCGGGCGCCGGATTCGCGTGACAGAGCATCGCGTTGATTACGGCGTCAAACACAATGTTGTCGAGCTTGGTGGCTCTCGGGAACAAGCGCGTATGCCCAAGCACGATGTGGTGCAGTTCGTGCAGCACAAGCATCATCATCTTTTCTTTCGTCGCCGCATGCCGCGCACAGAATTCTGGATTGATGCGAAGCGTCGAGTATTCGCCACAGGACACGCACGCCGTTGGAATCTCGGTCGACTCCTCGATGGAGAGGAGACGAAGCATCGCCGAGACTCCATAGTGAACCGCCGGTACGGACTGCAGCACTTGCTCAATCAACTCAGAGTTCCGCGGCACGCATGGATGAGATGGACTTCCTACTGCTATCTGATTCATGTTGACTTCTCCTTGATTTTCCAATCGCGAGGGAGCGCAAGCGACACTTCCCGACCGAGTCGCCGCGGTGAGTACACAGGGGTTTGCGAACGAATGAATACTTTGTCGGTGCATCGCGCGAGAACCGGAAAGGTGCGGTGATAGTCATGTCGCCCTCCCTCTGCGATCTCGGTCACGATTTCGCACGCTGAGACTGGGGCGATCAGCGGCAGCGCGTTCACAAGCGAGAGGTCCTCCGGTGCCATTTGGAGCGCTTCGCAGAATTCTCCTGCGGTAGTCACTGAGCGCAACGAGAACGCTTTGCAGAGTTCCAAGAGTTGTTCGAGGTATCGCGAGCGTGAGGTGGTGAAGTTGTTGCTCGCGCACTCCCACTTCAACCATTCCGCGCCTTGCACGAGTCGTCCCTCGCGAACGCCAATTCCTTGAGCCTTGACGGTCTTCACACCGCAATGCATGTTGTGAAGCAGCACGCTTCCAATGGGGACGTGTTCATCACGCATGCGTCTTCCTCTCCAAGAGCCGCTGCGACATCGATTCGTAGTCCGACACCAAACGCCCCACTGCCTTTTCCGAAGCACACTGACCACTACTCCACAACCTGAGGAGGAGGTTCTGAAGCGGAAGCATGACCGCCCGCGGACCACTTGGCGCGCTCGTTGCTTCGATGATCTCATTGAAGGCTCCGATGCGAGTCACATTCCCACGCACGACTTCGTCGACTGAACAACTCACCTCGATCTCACCGACTAAGGTCCCGATTTGCTCGGCGACGGCGGGGTGCACGCGCGCCATCGACGGATGTTCGACGATCGCGGCCGCGAGAAGGTGACGCGCTCCAAGTTCACATGACGCGAGCGCATCCGCGACATACGCTGAGAGTTCGTGCCCAGCAAGTGAGTCCAATTCGAGCGCGAGGAATGCTCGGCTTACAGGATCGGACTCTTGCCCGAGGAGGCGCCGCGGGTCAGCGCGGTCGAGGGTGACTAGCCCGCAGACCCGACGGTGCAGCAATTGCAGCTTGCCCTCATCGATCGCCGCTCCCCGGGCGCGATCTGGAATCGAGTGTTTGAACGCGATCCACGCACTTTCCTCCATATTGAATTGTGCGCCAAGCGTCCAACGCGCCGCGTGCACACTCAGCACCGCATCATGGAGCATCACGCCGCGCCGAGCGGACAGATGGAGATTGAGACTCGCTAACTCCGTCGAGAGGTGTTGGACATAGTCACAGACCCAAGGGTCAAACGCGGCAACAACAGCGGCAACGCGCTCTCGAACGAGCGTCACCAACGCACTGATCGCGCATCGCGTCGCGACCGGAATGGGGGTGATGCGACTCCCAATGATCGCGAGGCGATCCGCTTCACTGAATGTGCGCCAATTCGGCATTTCGATCACGAATGGAAAGCGATCCGCGAGCGCGACATCGAGCGCTTCGCTGCCGAAGTACTCCGTTCCCTCCTGGCCGCTACTCGAATCACTCGCCGGCGGATTCATCGCGGCCCAGCGATACTCCAACTTCGAGAGCGGAATGCCCTGCACGCACTTTTCGTGAATGATCGGGAAGCACTTGTTTTGCAGTTCCGGACGGCAGCGCGAGATTTCATCGAGAAATACAGCCTGCGCGTCCCAGATGCTCGCCGGGGTCTGCACGAATTTCAGCGAACCGTCAGCGTCGGGGAGTGGATATCCCACGAGGTCGTCGTAGTTCAGCAAGCTCGCGTTGTAGTGTCGAAACGAGAGACCAAGTGCCTCAGCTATGCGCGCGAGGAGAAGACTCTTCGCCGTCCCGTGTTGCCCAATGAGCAGGATTGGTGCCTTGGTTGCGAGTGCCGCAAGGATGACGGCATCGAGCCGATCGACACCGATGATGCCGAGCTCGCGCAGAAATCGGGTTGCAACGCTTGGAACCGCTCCGGAGCCCGAAGAGGATGGCGCAGGCGAAGAAGTCGAAGTCGTTGTTGCGGTCGATGTGTGGTGTGCCATGGGACAATCCATGGCATCGAGAGCTCGCTGCATTCCGAATGCACACGATGAGGTTCGACACGCAGGTGAGCGCAAGCCAAGCACGGCTGCGCCAAGCAGTGTCGAACATCAACATGTGCAGTTCGGAAAGGGTTCGCGTGAGCAGACTGCTCACGCGCCACGATGTTTGAGCAAGACGGTGCTCAAACACTTTGCGTCACACGATTTTCCTAGAAAACAAGGAACATTCGTGCAGCCGCATCGTTCCCCCTTCGGGGCTGCCTCGGCACCGTGCGCACTGCGATTGAGCAGTTGTTCGTCGGTTGCCGTTCAGACAAGAGGCTGTCTGAAACTCTTGATGCCGGAGGCGAGTATAGCACTTGCGAGTGTGCTTGTGCGAAAAACTTGCGTGAGGTGGCGCAATATCTCCTCCCCGACTCATACAACCGCTCTGTGTCTGCCAAGCGAACCCCGACGCGGGCCGCGCGCACGCGAGACTAGGATCGGGCACTACTCACCCGATCGAAACTGCGCACCCAAGCGGTCGCGGCTGCCTACACCGTTCAACTCAAAGATGTCCGGCGGCGAAACGAGTGCCCAGCGATCACGGTCGAGAATGCTGAGGAGTTCGATGTCAAACTCGGTTTGCAAATCCGCTCGCTCCCGCGCGATCTGTGCTTCGAGCCGTTCATCGCTCCCTGCCACTGCCGCCTGTGAGGGCATCGCGAAGAGGATGGTGCCGTTCGAAGTGCGCGCGATGGAACTTGCCGCGAGCGCGAGTCGAGCGTCTCGCTCATTCGCCGCTCGGTCTGCCCGAAGATATGTATCAAGCGCCCGATCAACTGCCGCGATCTCTTCCTCACTTTTCGCTGCATGACGCGCAAGCGCCGCAGTTCGGCGGACGATTGGGTCCGTCGTCCACTCCCGATACAGACACTGGACGAATGCGTGTTCAAGCAGCGCCCGCTGCGCCGCGCCGTGGGACAAGTCCTCGTGTGCTTCCGCGGCGTCAAGGAGTGCACCAACGAAATCCGCAGTCGCCACTGCCGCTCGCCGCTGTGCGTCGCTGTATCCCGACGAAGAGCGAAGCTTCTGACGGTAGAACGCGGTGTCGCGGAGACCGAGGAAGGTCGCATCCGCAGCCGCGGCAAGATCGAACGCAATCTGACGACGCGCAATTGAGTCGGACTTCATGCGAGGCGCGCACGCAACAATACTCCGCTCAACGCGAGTTTGGGTGTCAGGATCAAGTCCCGCGCCGCGCACGATAGACACCCAATCAGGATGCGCGTCAACTCCCCGCCCAAGGGAATTGGCCTTCGCGAATCCGCGACTCTCGCGTTCAATAGCGCGCGTGCATCGCGACAGCTCAATCTCGCGCCGAATTGGTTCGGGCAGTTCTCTCGCGCAAGTCAACAACGCGTGGAACAGTTCTTCGTCGCAGCTCTCAGCGGCGCGCCAAGCAGTGTCGCGCAGCACAAGTGCGTGCTGAAGCGCCTTCGTGCGTGCCGCGAGATCATTGGAGGAATTCTCAGTTTCGTCGTCCGTCCAGTAGTACTTCGAGCTGAAAGTTCGAAGGGTTCGTCGAGCGTCGGTCAACGCCGCGACAGCGTCCTCCACCTCCGTACTCCACCGCGCGTCATATGCAATCCATGCCGCGTCGCGACACGCGAGGTCAAGGGCACTCGCGAGCATCGGTGATTCAATCGTCGCGCGATCGAGGCGACTCGCGATTCCCCGCCGAATCAGACCAAAGGACGCGAGTTGTTGCGGCGTCAACTTTTCGTCTTTGAACGACACGATGTCGATGAGCGCAATTCGATCATCGGAAGAAACCACAACGGGGTCGCCTGACGCGAGTTCCTCACGCCACGCCCCCATCGAACGGCGCTCAAGGAGCCATGCGTTGTTGCTGTCCCTGTCCGTCGCTTGAAGATTCCCAAGTTTGCCTCCTGCGGCCATGACGGTTGGAGCGAGAATCCGATCGAGTTCCGGAAGCAACGCACGCCCGCCACCCGTTCCACTGTCGAAGTCCTCGTATTGACTTTGGAGTTCCAGCAGGCTGCCCCGCGCGGGAGTTGGACTCCAGAATGTGGTGTCCTCGCGTCGGCGCGCAGCATCAAGACTGCGCTCGATGCTCTCAGTCAAGGCCTTGCGCCAGCGAGGCGCAAACTCTGCGACACTCGCTCGCGCAGGCGATCCAAGTGGAAGATCGCGGAGCGCGTCCCGTACATGACCTTCCGCGCCAAGAAGGAGATAGTTTGAACCGGTGATTGCAGGCGACAGCCGAAGCTGCAACTCGACGGCCTCTTCAGCGGACAACACTGCGCAGATTCGACGCACGGTCGCATCCTCGTGCGAACGCACGCCGCGTCGAGCCGCGAGAAACGCTTCCCCTTCTCGCTCACAACGCGAACGCATGTTCTCGCGCAGCCATTTCTCCTGGTCTTCAGAGAAGATGACCCCAGCAGGCGGAAGCGCGCCACCAAAGAGCTCGTCAAACGCGGCGGCGGCAGCGATCACAAAGGCGTGATACTCGCGAAGTTCATGCCGCAACGCCGGCGCGAGAAACAACTCACGCTCGCTCAGAATCGCATCCACTTGCGTGCGCACTTCCTTCGTGAGTCCCAATCGTCCAAGCGCGTCGCGGAGTCCTGTGCGCACGCCAGTCGGCTCGCCAAGGGGAAAGGACGCCAGCAATCGGTCCGTCTCGCGGAGCACACGGGCGCGCGCTACTTCCGCAAGCACTTTCGTGCGAGTCGTTTCGTCCGACTCATCCGCGGCGAGGACGGCAGCAATGGAGTCGAACATCGTCCGCTCTGCCGCGTCAGCATCACTGAGCATCTGCACTTGGAGACGCACCAACTCCTTGGCTTGCGCACGAGTGGGGTCGCGCTTCAGAGCGCGCAGTTCGTCATAGAGCGTGTTCCCTGTACGCCATGCCTGGCCGCCGCTTCCCACACCCGAGGCACCATAGGAATCCACCATCTCGCGGTGCAGCGCGGATACCAACAACAACTCCTCAGCCGTTGGAGGTGGAGTAACGCACGCTTCGAGCGTGGAGGCAAGACGAGCAAGCGCGATCGGCGGCGCGACGAGATCGTCGCCTCGCGAATCAGCAGATGCCTGAAGAGCGCACGACGCCGACTTCGCAGCGAGTGAAAGCGCAAGCGAAATCGCCGTGGTCAACTTGCGCAACACCGAGCCGCTGCTCTTCGCTTTCATAAGACACCGTGCAGTCCATACACGCTCCGAAGAAATCCTAACAGACTCGCGGGCCACAGAAGGAAGCGGCAGCAATGGAGCCCGCCCAACACGGAGCGATGCGCATCGATTCACTCGTTCAATTGCGCCCCACGCGATTCGGGAGCCCTTGCGATTGCCATAAATCGCACGGAGACTAGCTCGCAATGTCAAGAACCCGTGGCAGAATAAAGTCGCACAGCGTGAGGACGACTGTCGCGATGCCCCGACTCGATGCCCGCAACCCGGAAGGCTGGCCTACGACGATGACCGTGAATACACCATCTTCATGCGGAGTGATGCAAGAGCGCGCTCTGCAGTACGCGAATGGCTCCGCACACTCACTTTGGGCACGAGGCTGCTGCACACTTTTCGCCGCGGCTCTTGCGACGCTCTCCTGCGCAAGTTCGCTTCGAGGCGAGATCACCGCAGATGCCTGGGGCTCCAATGTCAACAACCAATCGACCCTTCCTCTCGGTCTCGGAGGCGTGCTTGGCCTCGCAGCAGGTGGATATCACTCCGTCGGCCTCAAGGCGAACGGCACAGTCGTGTGCTGGGGGCTGAACAATGTTGGTCAATGCACGGTGCCCGCAAACCTTCTCAATGTGATACGCGTTGCCGCCGGAAAGTACCACAGCATCGCCATCAGAAGTAACCGCACCATCAAGTGTTGGGGACTCAACAATGCAGGACAATGCACGATCCCCGCGGCGATTCTCCCAGTGAGTGAAGTCGACGGCGGCGACCTCCACTCTGCTGCGATCCATGGTGGCATGCATGTCATTTGCTGGGGAGACAATTCAAGTGGTCAATCGACAGTCCCCGCCGGGCTCGGGAATGCAAGTCGAATCGCGGCCGGCTCGTTCCATACGGTCTTGCTTCAAAGCGACCGCACCGTCAAGTGCTGGGGAAGAAACGACTTCGGTCAGTGCAACATTCCCGCCGCACTCGCGGATGTCAACGACATTGACGCAGGCGGCAATCACACCGTCGTGTGTCTGCGCAATGGCACCGTTGTGGCATGGTGGCTCAACACCTCTGGTCAATGCACCGTTCCAAACGGGCTCGCGAGTGTGCGCAGGGTTTCAGCGGGAACGAGCCACACGATCGCGCTCAAGCGCGACCGCACGATTGTGAGTTGGGGATCCAACGCTTCCGGACAGAGCACACCACCGGTTGGGCAGTTGGATGTCGGCGATGTCTCTGCCGGGGGAGAGCACAACCTCGCGCTGACTTGTGCGCCGCCAACCGTGTATCGAAACTCCGGAGACCTCGGTGCCATCGGAGCGGGAACAACGCGCGAGTACACATTTGAGAATCTTCCACTCGCCGACGACACAGTGAGCGTCACTGTCCGCGCGCGCGCCGACCTCAACCTGCCGCTGGAGTTTCTCACCGTCTACCTCGATGGTCTTGCATGGGAAGACATCTTTGTGAAAAGTGGAACCGACTGCCCTCCGATTCACGACGAGATTGCTCTCCCGCTTTCATCGGCAAACTTCGGTGGATTGCTCCTCCCCGACCGAGCACTCACCGTGAAGCTCGTCGCGTCGTCGGCCGTGAGTACGGCGCAATGCGCGAATCCGTACAGTGAGATTCTGCTCGCGTACCCGCTTGGTTGGATCGACTGCAACTACAACCAGATTCACGATTCGTGCGAGGTAGACACCGGGGCTGCGGACCTCGACAACGATGGGCAGTTAGATGCTTGCGAGATGGCGGTTGGGGACTTCAATCTTGACGGCTTCGTCATTGCTGACGACCTCGCGGACCTCCTCGACAGGTGGGGTGTCGCAGACGCCGTCTATGGCGACCTCAATCTCGACGGCGTCATCGGCGGCGCAGACCTCGCGATTCTTCTCGACCGTTGAGGTCCCGTGCTGAATTAGAGGCGCGAGACCTGAACCGCCGCGAGTGCGATGGAGCAGAACTCACGTGGATCGCGACGGAGTGGTTCCCACACGCGACCTCGCGATTCTGCTGAACCATTGGGGAAATCTGCATTGATGCACTCCGCGATGCGCACGGCAGGAGCCGAGAAGCCGTGAGTGCAGGAGCACCTCAAGACCCTCTACGGAGGACGCTCGTCAAGTGCACCGAGGTCCGATCTCGCAAAGCCGTCCTGCTCGATGAACTTCGCCGGGCATCGAACGATTGCCACAAACCGATGACCTCGAGTTGCCGTTCCACCGTCGCGGGCAGTCCTTGAGTTCGCAGAGCGTTGGGCAGCGAACCCAGTACTTCGATCGTGCCGTCTACTCACGAATCGGCATCGGATTCACGTAAACAAGTCCTTCATACCTAGCCTTATCGGAATTCAGGCTCGGTGCGACAACACGCTCGTGGCGAAACCATGACGCAAAGGCTCTGCGAACCGAACCAACTCACGATGCACGCCATGAACTTGGACAACGCACCGAGTTCCTCTCTACCACCACCGACCGGCGATCGGACCGTGCAACGCTCCCTGCCAAGCAGCCTCCAACTGCCGCGCAAACTCCGAGTCGCTTCCAAAGACTCTCGCGACATCCGCGCGCAATGCGACGAAGTCTGGTTCAACGACTCTTGCTCCCGACGCGTACCCAACTGCACATGCCGTGCACAAACGCGCTGAGAGTGTCAACAGATGATCGGCTCCAAGAGATTGCGTTCCATCTGCAATGAGTTGCCTTCCATCAGACGCAACTTCATCCCAAACCGCGGCGAGTTCGTTGTTACTCAACGACGGAGCGCCGCTTCGAGGATGCGGGCGGGATTCCACCGCGCTCGCGAGGCGGAAGAGCATGTGGCGCAGCCGGCCCGTGAGTACCACTGGATGCTGATTTCCGAGCGCTGCCTCCGCGCGTGCGAGCGCGAGGGGATAGAGCTCAAGAATTCGCACCCAATTGTTCATCTCACCTTGACGGAGATAGAACAACCACTTGATCGGATCCTGTTCATCGAGTGCCTCGACATCGCGAACGATCTCCGCCTCCAAGATTCTGTTCGTCGACTCCGGTGGCCAGTACCGATCGCTTCCCCAAAAACGGATCTTGCAACGAATCGCCGCTGGATCGGATAGCGCCCCGGCCTGCTGAAAGCAACGAAGCGCAGCGTCCCATGCTTCACGCGACTCCGCGGTTGTGACGAGGATTTTCATTCGCGCGTCTTCCAAACACTCGCGCCTTGACAGCGCATCGCCCCGCAGCGTGTAGAGCCGACCGAGCGCGAGAAGCGCCGCGCTGTTCATGTGCGTGCGATCTGATCCAAGCGCCGCGTGCATGCGCTCAAGCGCAGCATCCGCGAGAAGGAGCGCGGTGTCCGGTTCATCGAGCGCGATGTAGCCATCTCCAAGCACTGTCGCGATCTCAGCACTCGCAATGGGGTCGCGCGTTTCCTCCGCCATGGATTGACGCGCGGCACCTGCATCGAGCAATGCAATCACGAGCGCACGGTCACGACCCCCGACCGCCGCCCTATCGATGCCTGCGAGCAAGCCGCGCAACGCAGAGACAACTTCCGTAGTGCGCTTCGACTCAGTCTCGGCGCGCGCGGTCTGTTCGCGTGCGATCGACGCTTGCACCAACGCAACCACCGAGAAACTCATCACCAGCAGCACGCACGCCGTCGTGAACGCAACCGCCGCACGATGTCGTTTCGCCATTAGCATCATGCGCTCAAAGCGAGTCGGATTGCGCGCCGTCACTGGTGCGTGTTCAAGCCAGCGGCGCAATTCAAGCGCGAGTGCCTCCGCGGTTTGATACCGATGCTCCGGATCCGTCGCCATCGCCTTCGCAACAACCGCTTCGAGGTCTCCGCGGAGTCGCCGCGCCATTGCTTCAACGCTCGCGAATCCGCGTCGTTGCGCGGACATCAGCAGCGCGTCCGCGTCAATGCGCGCTGCGTGAGAGATGGTTTCGGACAAGCGCGGCGACAACGAGGCATCGCGCGGATTCCGCGTCCGTGGCGCAACTCCCGAGAGAAGCTCAAGCAGCGTGACGCCGAGCGCATGCACATCCGACCGTGTATCCGCCCAGGGCGCCGTCTGATCCAATTGCTCCGGTGACATGTACGCGGGCGTTCCAAGCCTCGACAACTCGCGCGAACGGGTGACCGCATCGGCTGCTTCGTCATCGACGGCCTTCGCGATGCCGAAGTCGATCACCTTGGGGACCAAGCCGCCATCCTCCGCGCGAACGACGATGATGTTCCCAGGCTTGAGATCGCGGTGCACGATGCCCTGCGCATGCGCCGCCTGCACGCCATCACACACTTGCGTGAAGAGCCGCAATCGTTCATCGATCCCTAGCCCCGCGTCATCGCAGGTTGCGGTGATCGATTCACCATCGAGAAACGGCATCGCAAACCAAGGGCGACCATCGTCCGTCACGCCAGCGTCGAGAATTGCCGCGACATTCGGATGATCGATGCGCGCCAACGCCCGTTGTTCGCGCTCGAACCGGCGTAAGATCTCGCGCGTGTCGAGGCCGCGCTTGAGAATCTTCACCGCAACGCGTTCACTCGTTTGCGCGCTCTGCACCGCGACATGCACTTCGCCGTAACCGCCTTCGCCGATTTCCTGAAGAAGCGTGTACTGGCCGCAACGATTTCCACCATCGCGCAGCGCGTGGTCCACCTGCCCACCGAGCGACCGCAAGGACTCGTCGAGTGTCGCAAGTTCGACGGCATCCGGCTCAGCGAAGAATTCCTCTTCAAGCATGCTCGCCCCCCTATTGCACTTCGCGTAGCTTCCGCGCAAGCGCGCGTCTTCCCTCGTCAAGATCGCGAAACGCTGTGCGTTCACTGACACCGACTAACTCCGCAACTCGAGTAAGCGGAATGTCTGCGACCAAGTGCAGCGTGAGCACTTCCATCTGCCTTGGATACTCCGCCGCCAATCCCTCCATCGCGGCAAGCAGCACATCGCGATCGGCGAGCGGCTCACTTGGTGCAAGCGTGCTGCCCGCTCGTCCGTTACGCCGAACATCAACTTCAATCTCAATGCCGCGATCGTCAATCGATTGCGCAAGCTGACTA
This sequence comes from Planctomycetia bacterium, assembly GCA_005790605.1. Classification (GTDB taxonomy): domain Bacteria; phylum Planctomycetota; class Phycisphaerae; order Phycisphaerales; family SM1A02; genus F1-140-MAGs142. Next base: position 21,239 of record SXUI01000052.1, read on the forward strand.
CTCCCGCGCTTCTTCCGTCGACGAGACTTGCCCGCGTCTGCGAGGACTCGCGCCATGAAGACAGTTGCCAAACCGCGAAGGTGCTCTTCCGAAGCGGGCGCATCCCGTTGCTGAAGCAATCGAACCATGCAATCAGACACGAGCGAGGTTGGGCTGATGCGCTCTGGATACGCACGGTTGCGAATGGCACGAGCAGCCAGCTGACGCAAGGACGCGTAGTGCTGCTCGACCAAAGAAGTGAACATCGTTTCTGCCATGCGGGAGGTCCGAGCCCACCACAGGTTACTCCGCATCGAGTCCATCGCCAATGTGCAGCGCGCTTTTCGCGCGAATGAAGGCATTGTCGCGACGAAATAAGGCTTGCGTGCCAAACGCGGTCGCGCTGAATCCCTCGTGCCCAACCCCGGAAGGCCGAGCACGAGGGTGCGTGATTGAACTTGGCACATGGCGATCACGGGCAGGTACCCCATCCATCGAGCAGAATCGCGAGGTCCGCCGCATCGATGATGCCGCTGCCGTCAAGATCAGCGTTGTAGAGCCCTGACGGCGTCTGCGCCCAATTCGTGAGGATCGTTGCGAGATCGACACCGTCAACGACGCCATCCGCGATGATGTCAGCGACGCAATCGTTGGGGTAGAACGAATCATCCACAACAATTGAAGCACCACCCATGAGTGTGCCGGGATTCAAACCCGTGGAATCACTCGCGCCGCTTTCGAAAGTCCACGAAGTAACGAGTCCAGTGTGACCCTTCGTTTCGCCTGGCGCGATCTCCGTGAAGCGCATCTCTGCGATTTGCTCTTGCGTTCGTTCGACGGTCCAGATTCTAAAGTTGTCGATGGAGCCGTAGAGTTGACTCGTGGCGTAGCCTGGTTGCAGACCTACATGCAGTGGGATCTCCATGTTCTGCATCGGAGCGGTACCCGTGGCGGTCGCAATCAATCGCCCGTTCAAGAATACCTTTGCGACGCCGGCAGACTGATTGAAGGTCGCCGCGAAGTGAAACCACTCACTATGAGGGTTTGTGAATCCGGCTGGAGCGGGCACATCAATCGCAGGCCCACATAGTTCGAAAAGGTTGTCCGGTTGAACAGCTGGTCCAGAAGCCCACTGACAGTCGCCTCCTGAGTGCTTCCCAATGCGACCGTGGCTCGAAGTATTCTGAAACAGCAACCAATACTCGACCGTGATCTCCGCACTCGCCCCCAATGAAGCGGAGTGCGGCACGACCATGTAGTCACCGATCGCGGAGAGTTTCATCACATGATTCTCAGCGGCGCTCACTGGTGCGCAGAGGGCAGTCAGTGCGATCATCGCACTCGTCGCCGAAGAATGGAAAGAATGATGAAAGCAGCGCATCCGAAAACCTCCTACATGAGCGCTGAGCTCGCGCAGTGGAAACCGATCCACAATCAAGAGCCCACAAGAGGAGACGCGACGGATCCGCCGCGCGCTGACAAAGAGGCGGGCACAAACCAAGCATTTCCCATCCACCGCGCGATTTCAACATCCCAACCTCACTCCCGGGCTTGACTTCGAGAGCCCATGCTCCCCTCGCATGCGGTTTCCACGCCCAATATCTCCTCGCCGATACGATCTATCCGTGCGATCCACTCTCCAATCTGCGATCTCGATAGCGGCCTCGTTTGCGGCGTCCCTCCTACTGTGCGCTCCCAGTTTCGCACAGACCTCGATCGCCGTCGAAGTCCTCTGCCCCGCGCGAGGTGACTCGTTCGCGCCGCGCCTCATGGTTGACGGCAGTGCGCTGCTTCTCTCCTGGATCGAAGCGATTCCACCGGTCGCTCCATCAGCAAAGACGACGCACCGCGTGTGTATGTCGCGATGCACTGATGGCGCGTGGAGCGATGTTGCAGTCATCGCGTCAGGCGAGAATCTCTTCGCGAATTGGGCCGACACTCCGACGGTTGTGCGCGCTACGGATGGCCGCCTGCTTGCCACATGGCTTCGAAAGAGCGCGGAGAGCACCTACGCCTACGACGCGGTCGTTTCAGAGTCGAAGGATGACGGGAAGACTTGGGAAACACTTGGATCAATACACAGCGACGAAAAACCTGCGGAACATGGGTTCGTCAGCGGGTCCTCGTTGCATGAGCTCACGGCCTACTGCTGGCTTGATGGTCGCGCGATGGAGTTGCCCGACGAGAGCGCGGGCGGACATGGTCATGGTGGCGGCGACATGATGCTTCGCGCCACACGCGTTGCCCCGCGGGCTGATCGTGTCTCACCGCCATCGGAGATCCTCGATGACCGCGTCTGCGAATGCTGCCCGACCGACCTTGCAATCGGCCACTTCGGACCGATCATCGTCTATCGCGATCGAGGCGAAGACGGCACGCGCGACATTGCAGTCGTTCGATGGCTCGGTGAAGGCTGGTCAGTCCCGAAACTAGTTTCGCGCGATGGATGGATGCTCGAAGGATGCCCGGTGAATGGTCCGAGCATCTCGGCGAACGGGAACGATGTGTTCGTGGCGTGGTGGACCGGCGAACCAGAGCATGGAGCAGTTCGCGCGGCGCGATCGAAAGATGGAGCCAGGAGTTTCAGCGAGGCATTCGATCTCGATACGGACGGGTCGCTTGGGCGCGTGGAGACCTTGCTCCTTCCGAATCGTGACGCACTCGTCTTCTGGTACGACCTCGACGGAGCGAACGCGAAACTCGTCGGCAAGTGGCTCGCGACAAGTGGCTCGATCGGCGCCGCACACACGATCGCGCGCGTCTCTGCCGATCGTTCGAGCGGTTTCCCCCGCGCGGTGCTGCAAGACAACGATGTCTGGTTGACTTGCACAGCAGTCGACGCGAACAAGTCGCGCAGCGTGAAGCTCTATCGCGCGCCGATTGCAGCGCTGACGAAGTAACTACTCCGCGTAGCATCGCCTCCGGCACATTCCCCATTCGATCTTCGAGCGCGAGTGTGCTGCGAGAAACAGGCGCATCGCGTGGAAGGGTTCCGTTGGATGGCACCAACTCGGAGTCAGCCTCAAGGTGAGGCGCGCTGCTCGTGCAGCATCTCGCGAAACTAGAACCGATGGCTCGCCTCCATCTCACTGGCCTCTGCGCCAAAGGTTTTTCATGTCCCAGACGCTCCTCTGTTCTCTTGCTCTTCGCCCCACGCAACGCAACTTCGTCGCGCTCGCCTTTTTCTCCGCTGTCGCGTGCATCGCATCGAGCGCCAGCGCAAACCTCTTAACGAACGCGGGATTTGAAGTTTCGTCATGGACGGGCGCGGGCAATGTGCTCGGCAACTTCCCCGGTTGGCAGGGCGTTTGGGGACCGGAAGTTGGTGTCATCACTGGACCAAGTGGCGGAGTCTCCCCTGCCGCTGGCTCAAACATGCTCGAACTCAACGACGACGGACTGAGTTACACGCAAGCGTTTCAAACGGTGGATGTGACGAGTTTCTCCGGGCTCATCAACTCTGGCACCGCAACCGTGAACGCCAGCGCGCTCTTCAACACGGTCGGTGGGTTCACGGGCGCGCTCGCCATCGTCAATGTCTCGTTCTTCAGCGGATCCACCTACGGGTCGCTCATCAGCGCATCTCCCAATGGCGCGCTCTTCCTCGATGCAAACCCACAGACTTGGCAATCGGCATCGACGAGCTCACTCATTCCCGTGGGCACCACTTGGATGATGTATCAAGTCGCATTCAACAACGCCTCGATGGGCGGCAATCCCGGCTTCGTGGACAACACCGATCTGACGATTACGCCAGCACCTGGCGCAATCGCCCTGCTCGGCCTCGCAGGATTCCTCGGTCGCCGCCGTCGCGACTGACAACGGAGGCACACCACAGGTTCGCTCCACCGCGCGGGCATCTTGCGCGGTGGAGTGAACTGTGCGTTCTGCACGCATCGCAGCGAAGACGCATCGAGTGGATACGCGATACGCTCGACGCATCGTCGCTGCGCCCACTACACCTCCAAACGAGCAACCACCCGCGAGTGCGAGGTGGATTCCATGCGTCTTTCTCTTCGCGCTGCTCTACTCGGCGTCCCCCTGGTCGCGCGCAGAGTTCGCGTTGCTCTTGGGCATCGCGCTCGCGCTCCTTGGCCTGACCGCGTGGCCGAAGCAAAGTAAAACAACCTCGAAGTGGCTGATCCAAGGCTGCGTCGTCCTTCTTGGATTTCGCCTCGACCTTGGGAAGCTGGCCGAGTCAGCGCAGGACGGGTTCTTTCTCGGGGTCGGCACGATTGTTGGCGCGATCGTGCTCGGACTCTTTCTCGGAAAACTCCTGCGCACGAGTCGCGAGATCTCGACACTGATCACCTCCGGTACTGCGATCTGCGGCGGATCCGCGATCGTGGCGATTGGAACTTCGATCGGCGCGTCCACTTCCAACATGGCCGTCGCAACCGGCGCGATTTTCGTGCTCAACGCGTTCGGCCTCTGGACGCTCCCGTCCATTGGACATTCGCTCGGACTCTCTGAAGTGGAGTTCGGCCAATGGGCCGGCATCGCGCTTCACGACATCGCGTCGGTCGGAGGCGCATCGAAAGAGTACGGGGCCGTGGCATTTGAGACCGCAACGATCGTGAAGCTCACGCGCGTCATCTGGATTACCCCGCTCGCGATTCTCGCGGGCCGCTTCGCCGCATCGGGAATCCAATCCTCGAATCGCTCGCCATTTCCGTGGTTCATCCTCTGCTTCCTCGCAGCGAGCGGCGTTCGAACGCTCGTGCCGTCGATGGAATCATTCGAAAGCGAGATCGCTCAAGTCTCTGGTGTGGGGTTTCGTGCCGCGCTGTTCCTCATCGGCAGCGGCCTGACGATGCAAGCGCTTCGGGAAGTCGGTCTTCGCGCCATCACGCAAGCGACGCTGCTTTGGGTATTAGTCGCGGGCGGTTCGTTGTTCGCGATCCGAATGCTGTGAGGCAAGACTCGTGATCAACTTGAAGTCGTGAGCACCAGGAGCGCGATGAACGCCGCGAACACCAAGCCGTTGCTGATTCCGTTTGCGAGCAACCACCAACGAAACGGACGAAGCGACGCGGGAACATTCCAGAACTTCATGAGCATCGCGGTTTCGACGCCAGTGTTGATGATCGTCGTCAACACATACGCCACGACTAAACTTGGAGCTCCCGTGAAATCCCGGTACCCGTGCGTGAGTTGAAGATGGAGGGCGTCTTCGAGCGGGTGAAGTAACTCGCGTCCCACGAGCAGCAATGGAACTGCAAGTATGGCGGAAACGAGATTGACGGCGACGATGGCGACGAAAGTGCTCCGCCAGCTGAGTTGAAACTTCAACCGCGCAATCCACGCCTCCATCAAGAGTCCCCCACCGACGATGGGAGCGGCCCACAACGGAAAGGCCACGATGAAGACCGGATGCGTGATGTTCGCGAGAATCATGACCGTTCATTCCCATTCGTCGGAAGCATTAATCAGGATCCGAAAATGCTACCACTGCGACAGCAGAATCGCGAGATCCTCCCCGCCCACAGCACCATTTCCGCTGAGATCGACGCACTCAGTTCCAGCACTCCCCCACTGCGAAAGGAGCACGGCGAGATCCGCGCCATTGACCGCGCCGTCGTTGTCGAAGTCGGCATCGCATGGAGGCGCCTGCGCGATGACAAGCGTGTGTTCATTTCCCGCAGCCACCGCCGTCACTGCGCCGAGATCGCTGGGTGGATAGCACTGATCATGCGCGTTGGAACCCCAACAATGCACGCTGCCATCAAGGCGCAGTGCGACCGTGTGATACGCGCCCGCCGCGACCGCGGTAACGCCAAGGAGGTTGGGCGGAACATTGCATTGACCAAAGTCATTGAGTCCCCAGCAGTCCACGGTGCCACTCGATCGAATCGCGGCTCCATGCCAACTTCCGCTTGCGACTGAAACCACGCCGCTGAGATTGACTGGCACACTGCATTGACCGTAGGTATTGGATCCCCATGCCTTCACGATGCCAACGGCGTTGAGCGAAACCGAATGATGCCAACCAGCTGCAACCGCGGTGACTTGACCGAGCGTTGTAGGCACAGTGCATTGCCCCTGCGAGTTGTGGCCAAAGCACGCGACGGTCGCGCCGTTCTTGAGTGCCATCGTGTGATAGCCACCCGTTGCGATTGCCTGCACAGTGCCAATGTTCTTGGGTGGAGCGCATTGACCTTGACCATTACTTCCCCAACACACAAGTGTGCCATTGGATCGAAGCGCAACCGAATGAAATCCGCCCGCCGCAACGCTCGTCACTTCATAGAGACCAGCAGGAGCGATGGACTGGCCTGCCGCGTTGTAGCCCCAGCACGCAACGCTTCCATCGAGCTTCACGGCTGCGGAGTGTGCGTATCCGGCGGAGATCGCGCGCACCGCACCAAGACTCGCTGGCACATCCACTTGACCGAAGCTGTTCCAGCCGAATGCCACGACCTCGACGCTTTGCGCGGGTGCACAAACCGCCGCTCCGGCAACCGCAGCGATCGTCGCGAAGGCAATTCGTTGGGCGAGAGGCCTGTGTTTCACACACACATTATGTACGAGGGTCCCACGATTCAAGCCTGAAATGCTTCGAGTTTCGGAGCGTTGCGGAGCGGAATTCGATGTTTCCTCGGCGCAGAAGGAGCTGCCGGTTGCACGGCGCGAGAATCGAGGCATAGTGTGTGCATGAATCGATTGACGCTTTGGACAGGTGTGGCAGTGGCGACATTGCATTCGAGCCTCCCGACTGCTAGTGCGCAGTTCTCGTCCGATCCCGCGACGCCGATGGCCGCTCGCGCGACGCCGTTTGACGATGTGCAGCCAAAGACTGCGCCGGCACCAGACGGATGCCGCTACATCAGTTTTTTCAGCGACTCCGGCTACGACGTGTTCATCACGAAGCTTGACACGAGTGGACTCTACGCGTGGAAGCAGGGTTCAATACTCGTCGCCGATCGCAGCGTTTCATCGACGACTGACTACGGCCTCGCAAGTGACTCCGCTGGCAATGCGTACCTCGCCTTTGACGGCGTGAACGGCACGACTCCCGCGATCATCGTTCAACAAGTGAAAGCGAACGGGACGCTTGGATGGAAGAGCGTCGTGACTGAGAGCGCGACTGCGTACATCGCAGTTGGGCGCGTCACTGTTGCGAGTGATGGCGGCATTTGGGCGTGTCACATTCAAGACGCGACCACGCGCGTTGCGCGTTTCGATCCGATCACGGGTGCGAAGACATTTGCTTCACCGATCACGATCTCTGAAACAGGCGCGAACCAGTTGAGCGCAGACATCCAACCGTCCAACGACGGCGGCGTCATCGTCTCGTGCGTTCGGTACACCACCTTCACGGGTGCGAAAGTGCTCCGTGCGCACAAGGTGAATCTCGACGGCACGAAACCATGGGCCGCAACGGGCACTGCAGTATTCACAACCGGATCTCTGCAGTTTGGCGCATACCCTCCATTCATCTCTGACGGCGCGGGTGGTGCGTACTTCACCTGGTACACGTCGAGCCCACTGCAGTCGTCCGTGCAACGCGTGAGCTCGGCGGGCGTGGCCATGTACGGAGCCAACGGCACAACCGTGACTTCAACGACTACCGGCTACGAGCGAGTGAGCCCGTCGAGTGTGCTTGGCGCTGATGGCAGGCTCTACACCTTCTGGTCGCAACATGTTCCAACAAGCTCGAACTATGGGATTTATGGGCAGTGCTTTGCGAAGGGTGCTCGCGTTTGGGGCAACGACGGCGTGGCCGTGCAAGCGATGAACACGACCTCCTACTCGCGCGACTTTGCGACCGCTGCGCGTGCGGGAACAGGTATCAATTGTTTCTGGGTCGACAACGCATCGGCGACACAAGGCTCGCTCCGCTGCGCAGGCCTCACGGGTACCGGCGGGATTTCATGGACGAGCGATGTCGCCACCAATGCGGGCGTGAAGTATCGACTCACGGCGACGAACACCGATGATGACGGCTCGCTTGTTGCTTGGCAGGGCGGCGTGAGCACTGGCGCGTCCGATGTGTATGTCGGCCGCATCGGTGCTGACGGAACGCTGGGTCAACCATCCGGTTTGCTCGGCGATCTCAACAGCGATGGCATCGTTGATGCTGCCGACCTCGCGATCCTTCTCGATCAATGGGGCGGTCCTGGCTCAGCCGACTTCGATGGCACAGGCACAGTCGACGCTGCAGACTTGGCAATTCTGCTGAGCGCATGGAGCCCGATCTAAGTCCTGAGCCTCCTCACCTCATCCATGCACACTCGCGTGACACTTCTTACGCGAGTGTTTTTTCGCACGCGCTCGGGAGTGCAACACGCAGTTGGAGTTGCCCCGCGAGACGCTCGCAAGCCTCGCGCGCGGCGGCGCGCGCCGCCCGCGCTGCACAACTCTTCTCTCGAAAAATACGCGAAACGCGCAGCACCCCCGCTTCGCGATCGCTCGCGAGATCGACGCGCGCGACGAGCTCCTCACCGAAGAGCACTGGCATCGTGTAGTAACCAAATCGACGCTTCGCTTCAGGCGTGAACGCCTCGAAGCGGTAGTCAAAGTTGAACAGGCCCAACAGGCGAGCGCGATCCCGAATCAAGGGATCGAAAGGCGCGAGCAGCCTCGCGGGCGTCGTAGGAACTCCCTGATTTGCTCGATCTCGCCAATCCACTGTCGCCACTCCATCAAGCGGCTTGGAATCCCCTCGCTCAAGGACAACTCGGATTACACGGCCGCTCGCTGTCGCATCAAGGCACCACGCTCGCGCCTCTTGAATCGTCACCGCATGCATGAAGTGCGAGAGTTCTCGCGCGGTTGCGCATCCGAGACGCGCGAGCGCCGCATCGCAAGCCCAATCAATCATCGCACTTCGTGACGAGGACGAAATCGGTTCTGGATGCACTCGGACCGCGAGGTCGTACACCTTGTCGAAGTTCTTTCGCGAGTGAATCGCGATGTCTCCCGTTCGCCAAAGATACTCAAGAGCAGCCTTCTGTGGCGACCAATCCCACCATCCTGCGCCGGCTCGCTTTGGCCGCGGAAAGTCGCGCGCCATGAGAGGTCCTCGCTCGCGAATCGCGTCTCGAACCTGCGCAATGTGCCGCTTGCCGTTTCGGCCAAGTTGGCTTTGAAACCATGCGCTCTTCCCCATCCGCTCGCGCGCGGCAACAAATCGATGGGACCACCATTGCCGCCAGTCCGAACGAATCAAACTCGCGTCGTGCGTCCAATGCTCAAACAGCAAGCGCTGCGTCTCTGTCACGTGTGCGAGCATCGATGGCGCGTACCCATCGAGCCTCGAATGCAAGATCAGGTGGTGCGCGCGTTCGACGCTGTTGATGCTGTCAACCTGCAAGAACCCCAAGCGTCGCACCAACGCGCCAACAACGTTGCGCGACGCCCTTTGCGGCGGCGTCGCGAGTGCACAGCCCAAGAGCAACAACCTCCGCGCCTCGGATTGCGAGACAGTTGCTCGCCCCCCCGCTTTCTCGGTGGCGCAGCGCGAAGACGAGCTGATTCGTGGCATTCCTTGCAGGCTAACCGCGCCTCGAACCCCTTTGGTTGGCGAGAAACCGCGATATCAGAAAACAACCAACCGGCTGACGACGTATCAAACTCTACGCGCGTCGCTCGACTTCCTCAAAACTGAGAGTACTCTTGTATCGCTCGCACACCCCTTGCACGCTCTGGTAACCACATGAAATCAACACACCTTCTCTCTGCCCTCGCGCTTGGATCGACCGCCATCTTCATCGGGCAACTCAATGCCACGACTGGCAACAGCCGAGGCGGCGACGGTGGAACTGCGAGCGTCGGCGCGGATGTGATTGTCGGCGCGATTCCCAATGTTTCGAAGTACGGCTCGGTCGTCGTGAGTGGCCAGACAATCATGGCGTACTCGATCGGCACCACGAGTTGCAATATCGGTACCGCACCACTCGAGTGGTTTGCCTCTCCGGACAACCGCCACCCATTCATTCCAATGAATGCGTTCCGATTGAAGAACGGACGCTTTGAACAGATCGGCATGAGTTGGGGAAAACACGGCTTCACCGCCCTTCAGCAAACGCTCTGCAGTGCGTGCACCGCGCACCCGAACGGAACCTACTTGGGTGTTGGATGCTCGGACCCGTACAGTTCAAGCCTGAACGGTAGTCAAGGCGGACTTGGCACTCGAAGCGAAGTCAACGCCGCGACCGGAACGTTCCCCGGCACATCGAACGCTGGAATGCCTGCGGCTGCCGCGACAATCGGCCGTCGCCTCCAAGTCAACGGAAATGACTTGGATCCGGCGCTCAACACGGGCGCGCAGTATTTCTTTGAGGCGCAGTATGTGCACCAACAAGACGCGACGGTTGGAAACAAGAACAACAACGCGTCCTATCGCTCATTTACAGTCGGCGCACTCGCGAGCGGCGCGTACACACTGACGTTGACAGGCGGAACGATCCAGCAAAAGGCTGCGATTCAAGCCTGGCCCGGACTTGACGCGAACGCAACCGTGGTTGCAGTCGACGTCGCGAATGACGGTCGCTTCTTCGTCGGATGCACCGCGAAGAACAACGGAAACGGTACTTGGCGCTATGAGTATGCCGTGCACAATCTGAACTCCGATCGATCCGCGCGCGGATTCTCTGTGCCGGTTCCCGCAGGCGTGACGATCTCGAATGTCGGGTTCCATGATGTGAACTATCACTCGGGCGATCCGTCGCTCGGAACGGACTGGACCAATTCCAACACGGGCGGCGCGCTGACTTGGAATTGCGGAACCTATGCGTCGAGTCCCAACAACAATGCAATCCGATTCGCATCGATGTACAACTTCTGGTTCGACGCGAACACCGCTCCAATGAACGTGAACGGATCCATCGAGTTGTTCAAGCCGGGCGGCGCTGGTGCACCCACCTCTGCGTCGGCAGCGGTCCGAGGACCGAGCGCTCCAGCCGCAGCTCCTGCTGATCTCAACGGCGACGGTGCAGTGAATGGCGCCGATCTCGCGATGCTCCTCAATAACTGGGGCGGGACGGGTTCGGGCGACATCGACGGAAATGGCACAGTCGATGGTGCTGACCTCGCAGCCCTCCTGAGCGCGTGGGGCTAAACCTCCCGACTTCCTCATCTTGGATGCACACGCCACGCACCGATTCCCGATCGGTGCGTGGTTCTTTTTGGAAGCGTCGCTCTCAAGAAGCGCGGAAAACCGCGCCGCCTTCCGCATTCGAAGTGGGAAGAGACTCCAGTGCAATGTTTGTGAATCATTGCACGATCCTTGCATTCTGCGGCGAAAAGCGTGTCATAGGGAAGTCGCGGGCATACAACCAACTTCGGAGGCATTTGCTTCATGACGAACAACACAACAACGATGGGAATCCGGAACATTGCGCTTGTCGGTCCTGCGGGAGTCGGCAAGACATCACTCCTTGAGGCGCTGCTCTTCGAAGCAGGTGTCACAAAGAAACTCGGAACCGTGGAGCATGGAGACACGGTGGGCGATCACGATGCGATCTCCCGCGACCTCCGTCACTCGATCGAGACGACGCTTGCATATCTCGAGGCGCATGGCGTGCATCTCAACATCATCGATACACCAGGCTCGATGGATTTCTTTGGGAAGACCATGCACGCGATCCAAGCCGCGGACCTCGTCGTGCTCGTCGTTGATGCACGATCAACGCACGATCCTGTGCTGCGCCGAGTCGCGCGCCTCGCGGAGGAGCGGAACTTTCCGCACATGGTCGTCGTGAACAAGATTGATCGAGAGGAAGACATGCAGCCGGTGATCGCTGCACTGCAGGAGCTCTTTGGGACCGCTTTACGCCCGATTGATCTGCCGCAGGATCACGGTCATGCCGTGATTGACTGCTACGAAGCGGAATCTGGAACCAGCGACCTAGGCCCGGTCGCTGGTTTTCACTCCGGAGTCATCGATCAGATTGTGGAAGTCGACGAAGCACTGATGGAACGGTATCTGAGTGATGGATCGCTTCCGCCGATCCCGCTGCATGACGCGTTCGAAAAGGCGCTCCGCGAGGCGCACCTTGTTCCGCTCGCGTTCTGCTCCGCTCGTGACCGCACGGGAATCAGGCAATTGCTCGCTGATTTCATCGCGCTTGCCCCCTGCCCGACGGAAGGAAATCCGCGTCCGTTCGAACACGATGGCGACGCAGGAGCCGAATGGAAACCGCAGTCGGATCCGGCGTTGCCACTCGTCGCGCATGTCTGGAAGATCGCCGCCGATCCCTATGTCGGACGGCTCGCGAGCTTTCGTGTGCATCAGGGCACGATCGCGAAGGACATGCAGGTACACATCGACGGCCAGAAGAAACTGATTCACATCAAGCACCTCTATCGCGTGCAAGGCAAGAAGCTCACCGAGGTCGATCGACTCGCAGCGGGCGACATCGGCGTCATTTCGAAGATTGAAGAGCTTCGTTCCGGAAACATCTTGCACGATGGAAGAGTTCCCGAAGGCCTGCACATCAAGGCGATGGAGATTCCAACGCCCATGCAAGGGCTCGCGATCGAACCCTCGATCAAGGGTGGCGAAGCGAAATTGAGCGAAGCGCTCCACAAGCTCGTGCTTGAAGATCCCGCCTTCCATGTCGAGCATGTTGCATCGACGGGAGAGACCGTCATCCGCGGCATGGGCGAGTTGCACTTACGCGTGATCGTGCGCATGCTCGCAGAACGATTCGGCGTGACGATTGAATCACGACCTCCGCGCATTCCCTATCGTGAGGCGATCACCACAAAGGCCGATGGGCACTGTCGGCACAAGAAGCAGACCGGTGGCGCGGGGCAGTTCGCTGAGGTTTTCTTGCGCATCGAGCCCATTGCGGAAGTTGACGGTGATCCGCAGGGACTCGAAATGGCCGACGAGACCTTTGGCGGAAGCGTTCCGCGACAGTTCTTTCCTGCCATTGAAAAGGGTGTGCGACAAGCGATGAGTTCTGGTGTCATCGCTGGATACCCTGTCCGCGGCATCAAGGTCAGCGTGTACGACGGCAAGACACATGCGGTCGACAGCAAGGAAATCGCGTTTGTGTCCGCGGGGCGCAAGGCGTTTCTCGATGCGTTCAAGAAGGCGAATCCGGTCTTGATGGAACCATTTGTGGAATTGGAAATCACTGCGCCAACGGACTCGCTTGGATCAGTCGCGGCAGATCTCTCAGGTCGACGAGGCCGCATTCTTGATACGCAGTCTCTCGCCGGAGACACTTCTGTGGTGAAAGCGCAGGCGCCACTTGCCGAGGTCGCGACCTACGCCAACACCCTCAAGTCGATGACGCGCGGCACAGGTTCCTTCGTGATGGAGTACAGCCACGACGACTTCGCGCCAGCCACGGTGCAACAGCAGCTCATCTCGGCATGGAAGCCGCATCACGATCAGGATGACTAGCGAGGCACGGCTTCTGAGTCTGCGTGAATTCTGACGCAGGACTTCCCTGCGGAACGCTTGGCGCGGCCTGGCGAGAGCGGTCGCATGGAGTTTGCGTGAAAGGGGAAAATTCCTCGGGAAATGCACCTTACTTGAAACAGTTATACCTGTATCATGATTTCTATTGAACGCGATTCAAGCCGTTTGATGGCGCCCGAGCGCGACGCACCTCTCGAGACCCCTGCTCATGAACCCAAGCGACGCACAGCATGCTCCCTCGCTCGCCACGCAAAGCGACTCTTCGGTTCCCTACAACCTCCATCACGCGATGCTTGATGATCGCAAGGCCCAAGCGTCCGCAGCGTACGCACTCCGCTTCGGCGAACCGGGATTCCTCGACGCAACAAAGCTCTACATCGAGCAGGTCTATGACGGCTACACCGCCGAGGATCAGTCCGTCTGGCGCGAACTCTATGAACGACAAGAGCCTCATCTTGCTGAGCACGCGAGCAAGATCTGGCTCTCTGGCGCACGCGCAATCGGCCTCACCGCGGACCGCATTCCGAATCTTGCGTCCATCAATGCAAACCTGCGACCACTGACTGGATGGCAATCTCGCGCGGTTGGAGGTTTCATCGCGGCTCGCCCGTTCTTTGCCTGTCTCGCTCGACGAGAGTTCCCTACGACTGTCGTGCTTCGTCCGCGCCGCTGTATGGACTATCTGCCGGAACCTGACATCTTCCACGATGTTTTCGGGCATGTTCCGCTGCACGCAGATCCAGCCTTCGCTGACTTCTTGCAGGAATACGGAAGTGCTGCGCTCATCGCAGACACGCTCGAAACGGAGCGCCTCGCGCGTCTTTTCTGGTTTACGGTCGAGTTCGGCCTTATCCGTGAATCGGGTGAACTCAAGGTCTATGGCGCCGGCCTTATCAGTTCGCCCGGCGAATCAAGGCATTGTCTCACTTCTCACGAGGTCGAGCGCCGACCCTTCAACCTCGAGGAGGTCTGCGAGACGAAGTTCGAGATTGATCACTACCAGCCCACGCTGTTCGTCCTCGAATCGTTCGAACAGCTTCGCGACGCAATGCGGTCGTATGCAAACACAGTTCGAGCAGCGCACGGATCCAATGCGCCAAAGTCAGGTGCCATCCTCAGATCAGGAGCCATCGCATGACCACGACACTCCCCATCACGAATCCTGTTCGCACAACCGATCCACTTGCGCTCGCCGATGTCGACCATGTCCGCATGTATGTCGGCAACGCCAAACAAGCGGCCTACTTCTACGCGCACGCCTTCGGATTCCAAGTCGAACAGTTTGCTGATCTCACCACAGGCTCGCGAGAGGAAGCGTCCTACCTGCTCCGTCAGGGCAACATTCGTCTACTCCTCACAACTGGTCTCCATGCAAGCCATCCCGCATGCAACGAGGTCGCGCTGTATGGCGATGCTGTGAAGGACATCGCATTCACCGTGCTTGACGCGACCGCCGCGTGGGAACGCGCGCTGAAGAACGGCGCCGAATCAGCGCAGTCGCCGCGTGAAACGACCGACGCCATCGGCAGCGTCACCACCGCTTCGATCAAGACCTTTGGTCACTGCGTCCACACTTTCGTCTCGCGGCGCGGCGGATACGCTCTCGGCAAGATGCGTGAAGGCGGGACCTTCATGCCGGGATTTGCGCCGACGAAGTGCTTCCCGCTGAATGCATACAACGCCGCGCGACCGTGCGGCCTGATCTGCCTCGATCACTGCGTCGGGAATGTTGGTCTCGGCGGCATGAATCAATGGGTGCAGTGGTACGCCGACATCTTGGGATTCTCTCTCTTCAAGCACTTTGATGATCGTGACATCTCCACGGAGTATTCCGCGCTGATGTCGAAGGTGATGGACTCTGGATCGGGGCTCATCAAGATTCCGATCAACGAACCTGCAACGGGCAAGCGAAAGAGCCAAGTTCAAGAATATCTCGACTTCACGGACAACATTCCGGGCGTGCAACATCTCGCGTTCCGCTGCGAGGATGCGCTCGAAACTGTTGCCGAACTTCGTCATCGAGGCGTCGATTTCCTTCGACTTCCGGAGTCGTACTACGACCGCGTCTGGGATCGTGTCGAAGGCGAACTCCACGCGAATGTCCGCGAGGATCATGATCGCATCAAGGAACTCGGGATCCTCGTCGACGCGGATGACGAGGGATACCTCCTGCAACTCTTCACGATGCCACTGCAAGATCGACCGACCCTCTTCCTCGAGATCATTTGCCGACGAGGCTCGCAGAGTTTTGGCAAAGGAAACTTCCGAGCTCTCTTCGAAAGTCTTGAGATTGAGCAAGCGCGCCGCGGAAACCTCTAGATCACCCTTTCATCGAGTCACGCCATGCCTTACTACATGCAACGCGGGAACATCCCCACCAAGCGCCACATTCAATTCCGTCGCCCAGACGGCGCGCTCTACAGCGAGGAAGTGTTTGGAACCGAGGGGTTCTCTGGGCCCACGAGCACCCTCTACCACATCCATCCGCCGACCCAAGTCAGCGGATGGCACGCGCTCGAGTCCACCGCGCCAAAGTACGTTGAAACAGATGTCCTCCGAATGCGCCATCTCCAATCGTGGCGAATGAGGGCAAACGGCGACCCGATTTCCGGTCGGCGCGTGCTTCTAGGCAATGGCGATGTCGAGATGTCGCTCTGCCAGCCAGAGAAAGGCATGGACTTCCACTTCAAGAACGCGCAGGGCGACGAGTGTCTCTTCGTTCACTTTGGCTCTGGCGTCATCCGTTCCATGTTCGGGACGCTTCGATTCCGTCCGCGTGACTTCATCGTGATTCCGCGTGGAACCATCTACGCCATGGAGTTCGATGCGCTCGCCGACGAGGACCGACCGCAAGGCGTGACGAAAACAGAAATGCCGTTCGGAAAGTTCATCTGCTTTGAAGCTGTCAATGGCTCGCACATCACGCCACCACCGCGCTACATCTCGAAAAAGACTTCACAGTTTCTCGAGGATGCGCCCTACTGCGAGCGAGACCTCCGCGTCCCACAAGAACCGCTTGTGTATGACGAGCGCGGCAGCTTTGAGGTGCGCATTAAAGCGCTCGGTCGCATGCACAGTTATGAGTTCGACTATCACCCACTCGATGTCGTCGGATGGGATGGTTGCTACTACCCCTATTGTTTCAATGCAGATGAGTTTCAGCCGATCGTCGGCATGGTGCATCTCCCGCCGCCGATTCACCAAGTCTTCGAAGGTCACAACTTTGTGATCTGCGCCTTCTGTCCGCGCCCACTCGACTTCCATCCGCAAGCCATTCCGATCCCGTACAACCACTCGAACATCGATTCCGATGAGGTCATGTACTACGTGAGCGGAGACTACAAGGCGCGCAGAGGCATCGGTGTCGGATCAATCTCATTGCATCCACTCGGCATTCCGCATGGACCGCACCCCGGAACGATCGAGGGGTCGCTCGGGAAATCGCACACTGACGAACTCGCAGTGATGTGTGACACCTTCCGCCCATTCCTCCCCACACAAGATGCCATTGAGATGGACGACCTTGCATATCCAGAAAGCTGGAAAGGCGAGCACTTTTCTCGATTGTTGAGCACGCGAGGTTCCCCTCGCTGACATCCGCGTCATGCGCGTTCGGATTCTCCCAACCCTTTCACTCACCCTCGTCGGTATCGCGTTAGGTACCGTGATCTCGACTTTCGATTTCGCTGAAGGGACCTCCTATCTACGGGATGACCCTGAGGCATGCGTGAACTGCCATGTCATGCGGCCGCAGTTTGCCTCGTGGGAGCGAGGGCGCCATCACGCAGTGGCGACATGTAACGATTGCCACATTCCAGCTGACGGCCTCCACAAGTGGATTGCGAAATCAGCGAACGGTTGGCATCACTCGAAGGCGTTTACGCTCGGCGACTACCCTGAGATCATCCGGATCAAAGCGCAGAATCTCGGAGTGGTCGAAGAGAACTGCGTGCGCTGTCATGGGAATCTCTTTCATCACGCGACGCCGCAAGCCGCCGCGCTTGTCATCAACGATGGGTGTGTGCGATGCCACGCGGGGGTCGCCCACGCAGCCGAGCACTCCATCGTCCCGCACTAGAAATTCCCGAACGAGGCCCACGCAATGCAACTACAAAAGAATTCTGAATCACACCGCTCCATGCATACGGTCTTTCGACCCAAGCGCTCGCATCTGCTTTGGGTCGGCGTGGCGATCGTCGCCGCGAGCGCAACGGTCGTCGCGTTCGCGCTCCGTGACAACATCGCGACGCGCAAGCAAGAAGGCGCGGCTGTCGCGTTCCGGACCGTGGACCTCGATGAAACAACCGTCGACGCTTCGATATGGGGGCGAGATTTTCCGCATCAGTTCGACAGCTACAAGCGAACGGTGGACACCGAGAGGACTCGACACGGCGGAAGCGAGGCGTACCAGAAACTCGATGAGTCCCCCGTGTGGCGTGAGATTTGGAACGGCTACGCATTCGGCATCGACTTTCGGGAGGATCGCGGACACGCGTACATGCTCGAAGACCAGCGCAACACAGAGCGTGTCAAACAGCGCAAACAACCAGGTGCGTGCTTGCATTGCCACGCGAGCGCCATTCCCGCATATCGGGCAAAGGGCATTGCGGCGGGAGCTCCAGGGACTCCGACCGATGCCCTCACCTCGGCCACTGGACAAGCGCAATTGATGCTTGGATTCGGGGAAGTTTGCAAGATGCCATATGCGGACGCGACCGCGCTTGTTGAACATCCAGTCGGCTGCATCGACTGCCACGATCCGAAGACGCTCGCCCTGCGCGTCACTCGCCCTGGAATGTTAGAAGGCATCGCTGCGCTTGCGAGTGGAGACGCGCCGACTCCCCACCTTCCGAGTATCACCAGATGGCGGGAGGCAGGCAAGAAGGATCATTACAACCCCAATGCGATGGCATCGCGTCAAGAGATGCGTTCACTCGTCTGCGGTCAGTGCCATGTCGAGTACTACTTCACACCAGATGCGAAACGCGTCACCTATCCATGGATGTATGGACTGAAAGTTGAGGACGCGGAGCGCTACTACAACGAGCGAAGTTTCAATGACTGGACGCACGCGATCAGTAAGGCGCCCGCGCTCAAAGCGCAACATCCAGAGTTCGAAATGTGGTCGCAGGGCGTGCATGCGCGCATGGGCGTGAGTTGCGCAGATTGCCACATGCCCTATGAGCGACTCGGAGCGGTAAAAGTGAGCAGCCACCATGTGCGCAGCCCACTTCTGAATGTGACGAATGCGTGTTTGAATTGCCATCCCACCGACGCGGCGGTACTCATCGAGCGAGTCGCAGTGATCCAAGACACGACAAAGGCGCTCCTCACGCGAGCTGAGCAAGCGACCGCCGATCTCATCGCGGGCATCGCGCGCGCCGAGACGGTCGGCGCATCCCTCGATGTGCTCACGAAGGCGCGCCAACTCCAACGCGCCGCGCAGTTCCGTCTTGACTGGGTAAGCGCGGAGAACTCGATGGGGTTCCACGCGCCCCAAGAGGCTGCGAGAATCTTGGCCGAGAGCATCGACCATGCGCGCCAAGGCTTGATGGTCCTTGGCGCGGGCGTGTCCCCCGAGGGATCAACGCCCGCTGTTTCGCCAGTGAAGGTCACACTCGCGGCAGATTGAGCCTCGGACCCAACGCAATCAGCCGACGATCGTCAGCTCGTCACTACTCGACGATGTGTTCGATGCCACTCCCACCGAGCGCCCGATTTCGCGAGCAGTGTCCTCCGCAGGTTCCAGAACACATCTTTGCAAGATCGCCCACGGACTCAGAGAGCATGCCGCATCCGGCCGGCCCCGCGTCCGCCGCAACCTCTTCAAGCGAACTCTGCCCGAGCACCCGTCGAATCAACGCATAGGCGGCATCGAGGCGTCGATGCATCGGACACAAGTCGAGGTGACGCGGGTTCGCGAGTGGGCAGCGCTCGATGCGCGGGATCGGTTCGAGAGCCTCGACGACGGAAAGCATCGAGATCTCTGCGGGTTTTCGAGCAAGTGTGAATCCTCCCGTCGGCCCACGGCGGCTCTTCACGAGTCCCGCAACGACGAGGTTTCGCATCACCTTCGACATGTAACGCTCCGGAACCTGCGCGTGAGCAGCGATTACTTGCGCAGACACGGGAAGCGCGCTGTTCGCGCTCAAGAACACCATTGCGCGAAGTGCGTATTCAACGGTTTGAGAAAACATAAGACACCATTCCTTTCATGGCGAGTTCGGAGTTGCTTGATTCGATTGGGAGGGTGCGATTACGGGCTGCACACTTGCGTACGGGACGCGCGATCCCCCGCGACTTCGTACCACCGCATCCGCCGCGCTGCTTGACGCGCAGCACACGATGTGAAAGTCCATCGGCGTCTGTACATCCGAGCCAACGACAAAGTAACCATCGTTGACTCGCACCCAGCCGTTCCCTTCCATGGTTCCGCTCCATTCTTCGAGAATGCGAACACCAGTCGCTTGCTTCTTCCAGAGCAGCATGCACCCGACATCGTCGAAAACGGCGTGCTCGCGCCTTCCCTCACGCTCGATGAGCGCTGCGGCCGCGAAGTTCGGCGCGAGAATACTCATCCCACAGTCCGCGCAAACATCGACGCCTCCGTGCAACGCTGGAGGACCGGATGCCTCTGGATCGACACACGCCTCAATCGCGAGCACGCAGACCGACGACATCAGCAGGCGGCACATTCGTGTTGAGCTCATGGGCGTGGCCTCCGAGTGAAACAGAGCGCGGCAAGTGCAATGGGTGCGAAGCCCCACACCGACAACGATGCCGCCGCGAACCACGGCAAAGCGCGCGGGAAGTGATCTGTCGCGTACTGCCCGACCGGCCCGAGGACATCGAGCGGAATCCCACTGCCATCGAGCGACCAGATCTTGAACGCTTGCAGTGGGTTGACCATGCACGCGACGAACAACGACTGAATCGACACCTTCCACACAATCGTTCCCGCCATAAGACCTAGATCGCTCACGAACGCAAAGAGCAGCCACGCGAAAATCGCGAGACCGGTCGCCATGCTCATCCGAGGCGAGAGCACGCTGATGAGCACGCCGACGCCCAACATCCCGACAGCCAAGAAAAGGCTCAAGCACGCAAGTTGCACCATAGAGATTGCGCGTTCGCTCGAACCCTCGAGTGAAATGACGAGGGCGCACGACCCAAAACCAAAACAGATCGAAGCAGTCAACGCCAGTGCAAGCCCGAGCCACTTCCCCGCGATGACCTCGAACCGGCTGATCGGCTGAGACAGCAGGAACGCCAACATGCCCCGCTCTCGCTCACTCGCCACGCACCCCGCTCCGGCGGTGAGCGCCATGAGCGGCACAACCAGGGTGACGAGATTTGCAAGTCCTGCGCTCGTTCGTCCAAATCCTGCAAGGCCGCCTCCTCCCGCTGTCGATGCGGAAAGAAATGACACTGCAATGCCGAGCAACATGAAGACACCCGTATGCAACAAGAACCAGCGACTGCGAAGCGACTCGCGCAGTTCACGACGCGCGAGTGTCCACACATTCGCGCCCATGGACTCAGGCAGTGGTAGGCATCGCGACATCGTCGATCTCCTTTATCGATTTCACACACGCAAAACATGGCGCAGGCACGCACACCGAACCGTCCGCGGCACAAGCGTGAAGCGCTCCATCGACGATCCACATCGCGCGATCGGCAAGCATCGCTACTTCCTCCTTGCGATGTGACGCGAAGACAAGCGTTCGACCCTCGCCACGAAGTTCCATGAGTAGCCGTAGAAACGACTCGCGACCCTCGATGTCGAGACTCGAAGAGAGTTCGTCGAGCAGAAGCATTGGAGGGTCGCCCAGAAGCGCAATGGCTAACGCGAGACGCTGCTTCATGCCGCCGGAAAGTGCACGGACTCGAGCTTGCGCGTGCTCCTCGAGAAGCACTGGTCGTAAGACCGCGCGAACATCGGTCGACCGCAAGCCTCGAAGCGCGGCATAAAAGCGCACCGCCTCTGACACGCGCATGTCATCCCGAAACGCCAATTCCTGCGGGACATACCCTAAGAGTCGGCGCGCCCGCTTGCCATCTGTCCGCACATCGAAGCCCCCGACGCGAATGCTTCCTCGGAAGGAGTGCACCCCCGTGATGCATTGCATCAGCGTGCTCTTCCCCGCGCCGTTCGTGCCACACAAGGCAACGGACTCACCCTCTGCAACTCGAAGGGAAACACCACGAAGCACATGCAGAGATCCAAACGACATACGCACATCGAGAATGTCAATCATGGCGAGCTCCAATCGCACTCACGAACGAGACACACAGCAGCACCACAGACGCGATGAGCGCTGAAGATCGAGATGTGACCGGCGCGATTGGGCGCTCACGCCCCGCAGCGAAGGTGCGATCGATCGACGGCGGTGGCATCGTCAGCGGGTACTCGTCCACAAACACCGCAGGCGGTCGAATCGCTGGCAATGCGCGCGCGACGAAATCGACTGCCTGCTCCGCGGGACTGAAACGGAAAACCGCCAATCGCGGCTCTCGGGCGATGAGTTGACCAAAGAGCGCTGTCGGTTCATGCACCCACTCACCAACACCATCGCCGTCTTCGTCGTAACCGATGTAGTCCGACCAGTAGTTCCCGCGCTCGGCTTCGTCAAACGCGTTGGCGTACAGGTCTCCACGCCCGAGCGGCGTCACGCTTTGCAGGTTGTCAAAGAATGCGTTGCCTGCAATCACATTGCCTTTGGAATTCGGCAACACGCTCATGGCGATGTTGTTGCACGCGATGACATTCTCGATGAGTTTGGCGTGACCAGGTCGGAAGGGCGCATCATCCATGTAGACGCCGACGCAGTTTTCGCGAATGAGATTTCGTTCCAAGCGATAGTCGGAGACCTCCTTGAGGCCAATTCCAAATCCACTTGGACCACGGTTGCGAGCAATCAGATTGTCACGGACATCGACGGTGTCGCTGTACATGATGTAGATGCCGACAGAATTTCCAACGAACTCGTTTCGCTCGACAACGACTTGATGGCTATACATCAAGTGAAAACCGTAGCGGCAGTGCTCCACGCGATTGCCTCGCACCTGGACTGCTTTGGAGTACCACAACACGGCATCGCGACCGTCGTGCAGCGTGTTGTTCTCAATGAGCGTGCGATCGGATTGCCAAAGACGCAGGCCATCGCCGCGCCGCGCGATGTCCAGTGATTTTCCGCCGACGACATTGCCGCGCAGAATGCTGTCGGGTGCGCCACGAAGGTCGATCCCAAAGAGCACATCCTCAAGCCGATTATCTTCAAGCGTCACGCGCGGAGCGAGCACGCGAATGCCGCAGTTCTCTTTATCAAGATCATCGCCCGTCGATCGCACATCAAACCCGCGCACAGTGACATCCGCGGAAGTGATCAACAGCAAGTCTCCCCGTCCATGTCCCTCAATAATCGGTCGATCCACGCCCTCGAGCGTGAGAGGCTTGTCGATCGTCACCACACCTCGGTACCGCCCCGATGGGACTCGCACTACGGCACCAGGCGCAGCGTCACGAATGAGCGCGGCGAGGTCGAGCCCACCACTCTGTGGACTCGACCCAGCCACTGCCCACAAAATCGCGACGAGGGCGCCGCTCGTCATGCTGCAGCCCTCATCGCTTCCCGCTCGCGCGCAGCCGTTTCAAAGAGCGGCTTGTATGCGCGTCGGTGGAGAAAAATCCCCGCAATGACAAGGAGTGAACTCGCGCACGCGAGCCACCAACCAGTCTCAACTCTTGCAACGGTCTTGAACTGTCCAATCTCGCCGACACCAAGCGCCGGAGACGTGAACGGCTTGACGCTTGAGGACAGCGGCGCCGAAGGGTCGAGATTCTGTCCAAAGTGATACAGCCAGAACTGCAAATCAGCGAGAAATCCCAGCGGGAAAAGCATCGCTGGGAGGACCAACAGCAGTGCCCACCGGCTGTGCACAATGGCGGCCAACTCAATGAGAAGAAACATCGCGAGCACCATCCACACCGCCGTCGCACGCTCAAAGTTCGCAGCCTCTTCCAACGGGCGCATTCCGATGTAGTGATTGAGGCCATTCACCTCTGCCACGTCCCCTGAGAGCGTATTGACATATGCAATGACGCCAAGTCCATCGGGATACTGCGGCGCCTCAAGCACCATGCTCCAGTATGGGAAAAAGACTGAGACGATGAGCAGGATGCGCGCCGCGGTCAACACAACGGTTGGGAGCGCGTAGCGGGCACCCCGCGTGAGCAACTCATCGTTGCTCACGCGGGGCCCAAACAAGCTGAACATCACGCTTGTCACGGCTTGGATGCCTCCGTGACCTTGACTGCGGGTTCCGATGGCTTCACGACCATGTACCCGAGCATTTCAAGATGCAGAGCAGAACAGAACTCGGTGCAATAGAAGGGATACACACCTGACTTGTCAGCCTTGAAGTGCAGCGTGGCCGACTCACCAGGCTCGAGGCTGAGGTTGATGTTGTAGCCACCGATGCAGAAACCGTGGGTCGCGTCGAGCGATTGCTCTTGGCTTGTGATGTGCATCGTGACGCTGTCGCCTTCATTCAACTCGAAGCGATCAGGCGCGAAGTGACTGCGCACCGCCGTCATGTAGACGGTGACATTGTGCCCATCACGAACCACCTTCTCCTCGCCAAGCTTCACGGCGTTGGGATCCGGTGACTGCGTTTGCGGATTCCATCCAACGGCGGGGTAGACCGTCCATGGATGAAGCTTGTCCGCTTTGATCATCTGCGCGTAGTGCGGTTCACCGACACCGATGGGCATGTCGTACAGCACAGGCATCGTTGTGCCCGATTTGGCAATGTCAACCAACTGGAAATTCTGCGGGAGAAGTGGACCGGTGGGGAAGAAGCGATCAAGCGACCACTTGTTCATCGCGACGAGGTAACCGCCATCGGGCGAGACGGTGTCGCCCTCTGCCGCAACGAGGTGCCCAATGTTGTATTGGACCGGCGTCTTCGTCACGAGTTTCCATGGTTCCTCAGGATGCTTCGATGCGTACTCTCCGCCGAGCGTCCAGCGCGCGACCGCGCTATCAAGGAAGAGTGATGTGTATGCGTAGCCTTGATTGTCGTACTGTGTGTGCAGAGGGCCAAGACCGAGCTCAACCTGCACTTCCATCACGGCATCAAAGTCGAGCACGGGAATCCCATACGCATCGCTGCTTGAGAACTTCTTCTTGGCGATTGCGTCGCGAATCTTGGTGTTGCTGTACACGGTGACATGAGGATCAAGTTTGCCGGCAACGACGATGAACTCGCCGTTGGGAGTGACATCAACGCCATGCGGACTCTTGGGCTCGGGCGCCAAGCAGAGCACGCCCTCTTCCGCCGCCTTCTTCATCTTCATGACTGGAAAGCCGTTGACCATCTCACAACCACCAGCGGCGAACACTTGCGCCGCCTTCTTCCAGTCAATGATGTGGAGGTAATCGGTGTCGCGCTGACTGCAACCTGCTTCGAAGTTCACTGCACCAATGTCGAAGCCCGGCGTGACGCTCTCGACGCAGAAGGAGTTGAGGAAGATCAGGCCATCGCTCACCTTTTTCCCAGCATCCGCAAGATCTTGGAAGTACGGAGGAAGCTCAAGCGCGAAGGACTTCGAAGGGTCGATCCGCCCGGTTTTCCGATCGAACTTCCAGAGCGTGACCATGCCGCGATAGTTCGCCTCATAGTCCTCGACAGTCGAGTATGCGAAACCCAACGGCGTTGAGTATTGACCACCTTCCACGATGTAATCCGTGTCAGGCGTCACGAAGGATGCGCCGTGATCGCTCACGGTGAGCGGATTCTTGACGATCTGCTTCGTTTCCATATCGCGCAAGTCAATCACTGCGAGTCGCGCATTGGCCTTGTCGCCGATGAAGAGAAACTGACCGTCGTACTCGCCACCCGTTTCGCTCAGCGCTGGGTGGTGGGTGTCGCCCCAAAGCACTTCGGACTCTCCAAAGTTGCCTTGCTCGAGCACCTCTTGACCGGCACCATATCCATAGCCCTGCCATGGCTCAGGCGTGAAGACCGCGATCGAGCGAAGCAGGCGCATGGACGGCACGCCAATCATGAACACCTGGCCGGAGTGACCACCGCTCGAAAAGATGATGTAGTCGTCGAGCTTGCCACTCGGCAGATAGGTCTTGAGCGCTGCGGTCAGGTCCTCAACTCGAAGCCCGCGCTCGGTTGCGACCTTCTGCAAGTCTGCAGCAACCGCTGGCGTGATCTCCACTGCAGCAATCTCGGCCTCCTTGCGACGCTTTTTCTTGGTCGTGTCCTGCGCTGCGGCAGCCGGAACATCAAACACGAAGCTCGCGCCGACGCCAAGTGTCATGGCGAAGCTGAGCGTGAAGATTGGAACTCTGTGTCTCACGAAAAATCCTCCGAATGAAAGGTGGTGCGAATCGCTTACTGCTGACCCGGATGCTTCTGAAGCCAGCGCAGATAGGCGACGATCTGAAAGAGTCGATCGTCGTTCAGTGCGGGATTTCCGCCACGCGGCGGCATATCCACTTTG
This sequence comes from Planctomycetia bacterium, assembly GCA_005790605.1. Lineage (GTDB taxonomy): Bacteria > Planctomycetota > Phycisphaerae > Phycisphaerales > SM1A02 > F1-140-MAGs142. Next base: position 47,113 of record SXUI01000052.1, read on the forward strand.
GTTGTGTTCAATGGGTCACTCGTCGACCGACCCTTGCCGAGAAACGCAATGATCGCCTCATCGTCGGTCATCTGTTGGATGAAGGTGCTTGCGACGAGGTCTTTGCCGAGCTTGGGAAGACCGCGACCATCGACGCCGTGACAAGAAACGCAACTCATCGCGTACAAGCGCGCACCCATCGTGATGTCGCCTGTCTCATACTCCGGATCCTCGTAGCGCGCGTCACCGCTTTCGCCAGAGGCGCCAGCCGTGGGGAGTGCCGGCGCCATGGCCATGAGCACATCCATCACATGTTCGGTCGTCGGGACCGGAAGCACTGGCATGCGCTCGCGATTCTGCAGTGCGCGGACATACGCAACGACATCCGTGACCTGCGCGTCGGAGAGCGTCGGGTTCCCTCCTGAAGGTGGCATCGCGATGCCTGTCGTGTTGAGTGGATCGGTCGCTTCACGACCTTTGCGAACGAAGGCGAAAAGCTCGCCGTCATCAAGTCCTCGGCAGAAGGCACTGAGCACCAGATCTTTCCCGAGTCCTGGTTGACCTCGTCCCGTTCCACCGTGGCAGGTTGCACAAGTCGAGAGAAAGAGCGCGCGACCGCGCGTTGCCTGCGCGACTTCGATCACGGGTCCTTCCACGAGTGGTAGTCCGTCAAGCGATGTGTCTCGAAGATGCCAAGCCTGCGCGGAAGTCATGAGCGTCCACGCTCCCCAGACGAGACCGACAACGAATAGCAGCGCGCCAGTCGTGAGGCCGAGTGCGAAAAGTTCAGTTGCGCCTCGCCGAAACCGAGGGTTTTCGAATCGCGAGGCCGGGTGGAGTGGAGAGCGAACTTGCGCCATGTGAATTCCTGAATCTCTGAGTGATAGATATTTATATCCTAAACTATGTTGGACAGTCAAGTCGGCTCCCGCGAACTCGAGCCGATGGCAACAACTGGCGTTGGAGCTTGATAACAGCGATTATTCTCGGACTATTGAACCGCCGACTTCGAAATCCCACGAGACGGCAGTTCCTCCCTTCACCCTAGTGTCCGCCCGTAACCCGATCGCAATCGTCAAGCGCGCTCTTCCAGCCAACGCGCCGTGGATCACGAGCAACAATGCGAGCAATCACCACGCGCGCTTGGGAAGGTGCTCCGCTCTCGAGGAGGACGCTCGCGAGTGGCACGTCAATCTCGTCGCAGTGAAACAGAGACCAAGTTTGCGCTAACTCGAGCTGCGCGTGCGCGAGGCTCCGATCGCCGCGCTCCCAGGATGCCACGCCATGCTGCGTGATGTGACGAACCGCGCCGGCTTGAAGGAGAAACACAGCAAGCAACGCGAGCACAGCGCAGAGCACCCAACCTGATCGCGTGATTTGTGCGCTTCGCTTGAGCGTCGCACGAGCCCAACGAACATCTCGACGCGACGCGACGCGGACTGCAATGACTGCGGACCAAGCGACCAACGCTGCGATCGCCATCGCGAGAAAAAACGGAATGGCGCCATACAAGCCGCGCGTCACGACGAATGCACCGACACCTGCTACGAGCGCGAAGCATTCTTCCGCGAGCGAGCAGTCATAAGGCACTCCAAATCTCCCCCACTTGCGCCAACTCAGCAAGCCGCTTGGCTTCGAGAACCCGAATTCAATCGCACCCCGCGGGCACGCATCAACGCAATCAAGATCTTTCAAACACGCTGGACTCACGACACGCCCGAAACGCGCAAGCTCTTGATGCACTCGAATGTGCGAGTTGCACGCTGCAGTGCACTTGGCGCACCCTGCACAACCGTCCGGCGATTCGACCAACTTGATGCGCCCAATCGCCGCGCGATCGGCAACGGCGAACACGGCGCCGTAGGGGCAGACATAGGTGCAGAAGGAACGGCTTCCCATCAGGTACACAAGGACGAATCCGCAGAACACGAAGGTGATGACCGCAATCCACCATGGAGGAAGGTTGCGGAAAAAGTCCGTCGTCATGAGCGAACCAAATCCTTGCGCGTCTGTCGAGATTCGCATCGGTCCCCACGCGGCGCCTGCGTTGAAGCGCGCGACCTGCGGCCACGCGAACATGTAGAGCGCGGCCGCGACCGGCAGGAGCAGCAGCACGCGCATCCGCACAGGCTTTGGGCGAATCCCGATGCGCGCGAGCGCCCACTCCGAAAGGTCTTGGAGCGCGAGCACATGACAGCCCCACGAGCAAAAAAACCGACCGACGATGACAACGCTCACGATGATGAGCGCGATGAGTATGAATCCGGTCGTGATCACGCCATGCTCAAGCGTGAACATCGACTCATTGAGTTCTACGGGCGCGAGCGCTCTTCCCGCGAAGTACCAACAGGAGATATGCACTGCAATGAGCAAGTGCACACCGAGAAGAGTGCATGCGCGCCAACGGGATCGACTCACTATCACTCCCACGCTGAGAGCATCATCGCGAGATCAGCCGCATCCACGACGCCGTCCCCAGAGAGATCGGCTGCGTGATTGTGCGCGCCCCATGCGTTGAGCATGACGGCGAGGTCCGTTCCGCCCACCACGCCGTCGCAATCGAGATCTCCGAAGACGAATCCAGAGATTGCGCTGCTGAGCGTGGCCATGGAAATCGGCGCGCACTTGCCGGATTGCTCCCACAGGTCGTAAAGCTCTTGACCCTTTGTATTGGTGTGGTTGCCATCCCGCAGCGCCTCGATGTAATGACGCGTCACCGTCTGGTAGTTGAGCGTGACTTCGACGCGATTCACGCCGTCCGGAATCGCGAAGGAGACATCGCTCCAATGCTGACCGTCGGCATACACGCCCGCGATCGCCGGAGCGCCAGCAGCTGCGTAGGTTTCATTGTCGAAACCTCGTGGTGGGATGCGATTGTCTTTCACGATCACATCGGCGAGCGCCATGTGCGTCGTTTCGCCCGCCGGATAGCCGGTCAATGCCGACGCATCAGGGCTCAATCCGACATGCATTTCATAGACGACTGTGGTCTCTTCATCGAGATGCGCCTGCGCCATGTCGTAGTGACCATACTCGCGCGCAAGAGTCTTCTTGCCCGAGTAGAACTTGACATTGAGCCAGATGCGCCGTCCCTCGATATGACCCGTCGGAATCTTGTGACCGCTCTCGTTGGTCACGCGAACCGTGTAGTGACCGCACTCTTGCGCTGCGCTGAGTGATGCAGCCCGTTGCAACATGTCGACTGCAGCTGCCTGCCCGGCGAGAAGCGACTTCTGGTTGACGCTTGGGTCATTCGGATACGCCATCGCAATGATCTGCAAGACCCACGCGCTTGCGCCCGCGAAGTCATGACGGGCCAAGTCTGGATATTCAGGCCCCCACACACACGCTTGGCCGACCGCGCGTGGCATGTGGCAATCTTGGCAACTTGAAACGACGCCGCCCCCAACGCCGCCGAAACGGCCACCCATGTCTACGCCACCTTGATTGAATGCGCTGAGTTTCCACTCCGTGTAGGTTCGCTCAAGTGGGAACTGCGTCCATGGATCATGATTCGGCGTCGGTTCGCCGATCGCGTTGTATCGGTAGACGCCGTCTGCATCGCGCGTGATGCAGAGGTTGCCAACATCGTGGCAGGTGCCACACATGTCACCCGATTTGAAAAAATCTGATTGAATCGTCGCATGCGCTGCAAGTGGCGTGACTCGAGGACCTCTCCGCGTGCCATTCGGATCAAGCACGAACGCCGCGTTGCCGTAGTACTCAGGAACCTCAGCGAGCGCAGCGAGTACTGCGGCGTCCTCAGAAGGGCTCTCGCCCTTGACATACTGAGGATCGACCATGGCATGACAGAAATGGCAACTCACGCCATCGGAGTCGAACGGGTCGCGCTCTGATCCATCCGGGGGCAGCGCGTGACCGGTCGGAATGGACATCGGCACATGGCAGCGCATGCAGTAGTAGCCCGCGTATGTGACATCTTGATTCGCGGTCACCATCTGCGCTTCAAACAGCGGGTCTCGACCGGCATGTGCCATCAGACTTCCAGACCAAGTTGTGTAGGGATCCGCGGTGTTGAGCGTGAGCCCGTGACACCCCATGCAGTTGTCGCTCTGCAGCATCATGTCTTCTGTCATGTCCCCGATCTGCGTACCGGGGAGATGAAAGTCCTCCTCTGTCGTCGGGATCAATCCCCCTGCGATCAGCGTCGCGGAGCAGAGGAGGACGATGATTGCACGGCGTCGGCGCTTCTGGGGAAGGGTGGTCGGATCTACGGCTGGAGCTTCGAGGGACACTTGCAATCCTCCTTAGATACAGATATATGTCTCCGTTTATCGTATTACGCAAGACGCGCCAGCACTTTTTCCCGATTTGACAATTCAAACAGATCCGGATATACATATCCGTATACTCTAAGAAGCCCTTGTTCTCCATTGCCGAGGGCACTGCGAACCCCTTTCGGAACAGCACATGTCGAACTCGACAACCGCCAACCCCTCCCACCCGACGCCTTCGGCGACGCCCGCGAGGCGCGTCCTTGAGCAGTTCTCCTACGACGACTCGACCTGCCGCCTCTTCCTAGGCGCCACAGTGCTCTGGGGCGTGGTTGGGCTCCTCGTTGGGGTCCTCATTGCATTGCAACTTGCCGATCCTCGCTTCAACCTCGGACTGGAGTGGACGAGTTTCGGTCGCCTTCGACCGCTGCACACGAATGCTGTGATCTTCGCGTTCGCGGGCAACGCCGTCTTCCTCGCCGTCTACTACTCGAGTCAACGCCTTCTGAAGGCGCGAATGTTCAGCGATCTGCTCTCGCGCGTGCACTTCTGGGGATGGCAAGCCATTATCGCGTCGGCGGCGCTCACGCTTCCCTTGGGCGCCACGCAAGGCAAGGAATATGCGGAACTCGAATGGCCCATCGACGTCGCCGTCGTCTTCGTGTGGGTCGTGTTCGCTGTCAACCTCTTCGGAACAATCGCGAAACGGCGCGAGCGGCATCTCTATGTTGCGCTATGGTTCTACATCGCGACCGTGGTCGCGATCGCGGTCCTCTACATCTTTAACAACCTGGTGATTCCTGCGGGCTGGCTTCGCTCGTATTCCATCTATGCAGGAACCCAAGACGCGTTCATGCAGTGGTGGTATGGGCATAACGCCGTCGCGTTCTTCTTGACGACGCCGTTTCTTGGCCTCATGTACTACTTTCTTCCCAAAGCCGCGGATCGGCCTGTTTTCTCGTATCGGCTGTCGATCGTGCACTTCTGGACGATCGTGTTTCTGTATGTCTGGGCTGGTCCCCACCACCTGCATTACACCGCGCTTCCTGCGTGGGCAAGCACGCTGGGCATGCTCTTCAGCTTGATGCTCTGGATGCCTTCCTGGGGAGGCA
>SXUI01000053.1 GCA_005790605.1 Planctomycetia bacterium
GACCGGGGTCAAGAACCCGATCGGGCTGCACGCCGACCGCCTCGGCGTCGACATTCATATCATCATGGCCGACGGCGCGCCGGTGCGGAACCTCGAGGCGGCGGTCCGTCAGGCGCATCTCGACGTCAACGCCGTCGTGGCGTCGCCGATTGCGAAGGGCACATTGAGCACACGCGCAAGGGTCTTGGCGAGCAAAGTCTTGCCCGTTCCAGTGGGTCCGATGAGCAGCACATTCGACTTGTCGAGTTCGACTGGGCAGTCTTCGTTCTCCGCTTGCGCGAGTCGCTTGTAGTGATTGTGGACTGCGACCGAGAGCGCGATCTTGGCTTGATCCTGACCAATGACATATTGGTCGAGGAACTCGCGCAACTTGCGCGGTGATGGAATCGTTGAGAACAGTGGCCGAGCGGTCGAAACACGGCGTCGCTCTTGCTTGAAGATGTTCTGGCAGAGGTCTGTGCAGTTCGAGCAGATGTACACATCGCTCGGGCCTTCAACCATTGGACCCACTTCACGACTGGTCTTGCCACAGAACGAGCACGTCGTCATCTTCCGACCGCGGAAGCCGCCATCGCCGCCCGTGCCGCTTCCGCTGCCTCCTTGGCCGCCTGTGCTCCCTGGTCCGCCTTGTCCATCACCACTTCCGGGCGCGCCCGGTCCACGGCGGGGGGGGTTGTTACTCGCGCCCACAAGCATGGGTTGGGAAGCTGAGTCTGCGCGCGAGGGGTCTGGTTGGGTCGCCATGGATAAGGCCGAGGAATCGGTGCGAACAAAGATGCGGTGGAAGAGTATCGTCAATTCTGCCCTGACCATTGCGCGCAGCACGAGATCTGCGTGCGATTGCTTGATTCCCGCGCTTCAACGCGCATGCATCACCACGCATTGGGGCGAAGTTACCACCCCCGACGCTACCGCTTCTCCCGCGGAGCTCTCGGTGATTGCCGTGCGGAAGTCGTCGCGCCGGTGCTTTCGTTTTTGGGCGCCGCATCCTGCCGTAGTTTGAGTTTGAAGCGGGCACTCGCCGCAGCGAACTCTTCTGCGGACAACTTCCCTTCTCGGTGAAGTTGGCGAAGATCCTCAAGGGTGAAATCGTCCGCCATCGGTTCTGCTTTGGCCCGGTCGCGAAGACGCATGGCGACCATGAATCCGACGAGGGTGAGGATGAGGAGCCCAACAACGGGGAGGACGAGGATCGCGGTGACCGGGACCCAGAAGTCAGTTTCACCGAGAGTCAGTGCGCTGTGCATGCCTGCATTCCCAAGGAGCGAGCCTACCTCGAGGCCTGCTTCGCCTTCTCGTTCACCAATGCGTTCCAATCATCCGCAGGGACATCCTCAACCTTCGCATTCACGAGCAACCGATCTGCGACCTTGGCTTCGCGAATCACATGCATGACTTCGCCCATCCGGTTGTTCTTTTCGAGGTCCTTACGGAGGACTTCGGGTCGCACATTCTGCTGTTGGGCGAGGGACGCAATGCGACCATTCAGTTCTGCTTCGGTCACCGTCACACCGAACTGCTCCGCAAGCTTTCCAACGATGAAGAACTGCTTCAGCTTTCGACGCACCGCATCGGCGCTGCCGGATTGCATTTCCGCGACGCGACGCTCCGCTGCTTCTGGATCGACGCCGCGCGAGAGCAGGTTGTAGCGCTGTTGCTCGAGCGTCCTCGCAACTTGCATTTCCCCCAGTTTCTTCGGCATCTCAAAGTCGGTCGCGTCGAGAATCGTCTCGTAGACCTGCTCGCGCATGGCTGCGCGTTGTTCACCGTCGCGGCGCTGCTCGAGCGCATCGTTGACTTGTTCGCGCAGCATCGCTTCGCTCTCAAGACCGAACATTTCCGCCAACTTGCTCACTTCTTGCGGAGTGATGCGCTCGGCTTCCTTCACGGTGTAGGTGACGGTGATCTTCTTTCCACGCAACTCTTCGCGCTCGTGCGCATCCGCGCCCACAACGGAGACGACGATCGTTGATCCGACGCTCTTTCCCAAGAGTGCTGCTTCAAGCCCTTCGAAGATCATGCCCAGCAGCGCGCCCTTGCCTTCATCTTCCTTGGCTGGAACGACGCAGAGCGCGTTCTCTGATTCGAAGTAGTTTCCATCGCGACCTTCGACGGTGACGACGGCCTTGCCAACCATGCGATCGAGATTTTCAAACGGACCTTCGATTCTCGACGGCGTTCCGAAGCGGTAGCACTGCCGCAGCAACTCGCCGTTGATGTGCTCGTCCTTGATCTCCACCATCGGTCGCTTCACGCTCACGCCTTCGGCGCCCTTGACCTCGAAGTCAGGGAGTGTTTCGATGTCAACTTGGAAGGTGAATGCTTTTCCGCGCGCGAGTTCAGGAATGACGGTTCCCTCAACCTGCATGGGCTCGGAGATCGGACGCAGCGACTTGGATTCAATCGCCTTCTGGTAGGCCTCGGACATCAACTGTTGCCGCGCTTCGCTGCCGAGGGACTCGCCGACCTTCTTCTCAAGCAGTGCGCGCGGAGCCTTGCCCTTGCGGAAGCCAGGGACGACTGCGCCAGCCGCGAACGATTCGAACGCCGCGTCGAGGCGCGCATTGACAGCCTGCGCCGGAATGGTCAGCGTGATGCGCTTCGCGCAGGGTGCGGTGTCAGCAACTTGGATGTCGAAATCGATCGGAGCAGCGGTGGTGGTCATGGCCTAAGTCCTTTGCGCAGACGGTGGAGTGAGCCGAGCAAGGTAGCAAGGCAGCCGCTTGAAGGCAAAGCGCTGTGTGCCACTTTCGGCGAAGTCGTCGAGATAACGCCGGCGCATGCCACGCGCCTGGCACACACCGGACGAATGCAGCCTTACCGCGTTGAGAAAAGCAATTCCGCGTAGGTCGGGAGTGGCCACTGATCGGCTGGCATCCGGCGCTCAAGAGCGTCGGAGCAGTCTCGGACCTTACCCATCGCGACCACGACATGATCGCGCATGTACTTCATGTGCTTCTCTGCGTTTGCTTCGTGATGGGTGAGTGACTTCTCGAGTTCGAGCGTGCTTGTCCGAAGTTGTTCAACCAACTTCACAAACTCACGCAAGTCGAGTTCGGTGGACGGACATTCAACGCCGGCACCTTGCGTGGCAGCCACGACATCCGCGAGCTCGGCTTGCGCGCGAAGTGCCGCGGGAAGCAGGAGCGTGCGCGACATGGAAAGCAAGGTTCGGCCCTCGATCGCGAGCAGCTTGTTGTAGTGCTCGACGAGCACTTCCGTGCGAGCGTCGAGTTCGCGCTTCGAAAGAATGCCGTACTTCGAGAAGAGGTCGGCAACCTTCTTGGGTCGGAGTGCAGCGAGCGCCTCAGGTGTCGAGCGGAGATTTGGCAATCCGCGCTTGGCGGCTTCGTCCTGCCACGCTTGGGAGTATCCATCGCCGTCAAAGCACACGCGGCGGTGTTCTTTGATGATCTCCTTGAGCAACGACTTCACGCTCGACTCAAGCTTCGCTTGCGTTGGATTTTTCCCGGCGCGCTTCTCAAGTTGCGTCGCGACGAAGTCGAGGCTCTCCGCGATGATCGTGTTGAGCACGGTGTTGGGCCATGCGACGGGTTGCGAGCTTCCGACGGCGCGGAACTCGAATTTGTTCCCCGTGAAGGCAAACGGTGAAGTGCGATTGCGGTCACTTGAATGCTTCGGAATCTGTGGAAGCGTTGTCGCTCCCAGATCCATTGCTCCGCCCTTCATGGTCTTCTTCGCATCGCCGGATTCAAGCTGATCGATGATGTCGGTGAGCATGTCGCCGAGAAAGATCGACATGATCGCGGGTGGCGCCTCATTGGCGCCGAGTCGGTGATCGTTCGCGGCACTGGCGATCGACGCTCGAAGCAGATCGGCGTGCAGGTCGATCGCTCGCATGATGGCGCAGAGCACCGTCAAGAACTGCATGTTCGAGTGGGTGTCGTCGCGTGGATCGAGGAGGTTTGCTCCACCGTCCGTCGAGAGCGACCAGTTGTTGTGCTTGCCGGATCCATTGACGCCCGCAAATGGCTTCTCGTGAATCAAGCAGACGAAGCCATGCTTGGGCGCCGTTTCCTGCAGGATGGTCATCGTGAGCATCTGATGATCGACCGCGACATTCGCATTCTCGAAGGTGGGCGCGATCTCAAACTGACCCGGTGCAACTTCGTTGTGGCGGGTCTTCACGGGGATTCCGAGTTCGAACAGTCGACCTTCGAGATCTGCCATGAATGCGAGCACTCGCTCCGGAATTGCGCCGAAGTAGTGGTCTTCCATCTGCTGCCCCTTCGGCGCGCCAGCACCGACAAGGGTTCGCCCACAGATCTTGAGATCCGGCCGGGCTTGTGCAAGTTCAGAATCGATCAAGAAGTACTCTTGTTCAACGCCGAGCGTGGAGATGATTTGCTTCGTTGTGGTGTCGCCGAAGATACGAACAAGGCGCAGCGCTTGCTTCGAAACAGCCTGAATGGAACGAAGCAGAGGGGTCTTCTTGTCGAGTGCTTCGCCGGTGTAACTCACGAACACGGTCGGAATGCAGAGGGTTGCTTGCTCGCCCACCTTGTGGATGAACGCAGGACTCGTCGCGTCCCATGCGGTGTAGCCGCGCGCTTCATAGGTGTCGCGAATACCGCCGTGTGGGAAACTCGACGCGTCAGGTTCGCCCTGAATCAACTGTGAGCCGCTGAACTTCTCAATCGCACTTCCATCCGCATTGATCGAGAGAAACGCGTCGTGCTTCTCGGCAGTCAATCCGGTGAGCGGTTGGAACCAGTGGCAGTAGTGCGTCACTCCATTCTCGATCGCCCAGTCCTTCATCGCCGCAGCGACGGTGTTCGCGATCTTTGGATCGAGAGGCGATCCCGTCGTGATCGTCTTGTCCAGATTCATGAACACCTCAGGCGGCAAGCGCTTGAGCATGACATCGCCGGAAAAGACAAGGCAGCCGTAGGTGTCGGAAACGCGTCGCTGTGTCATTGAACGATCCTTAGGACCCGAGAGTGTGGCGGGTGATGAGTGTGGCATGAGCGGCGGTGAAGCAGAAAGAGTGAAGGAATGCATGAGAGGATCCATCCTCTCAGTCGCTTGGCAGTATCGGAGGCATTGCGCGTGCACGCAAGGCGGGAAACACCGATGTTTTTGGAATTCACACCGGTTGCACGCGTCGACTCAGCGCTGCCGAACCATAGGCGGTTGTGTTGCTCGAGTCACGCGTGGACGGCGGCCTTTCGCTAGATTCGAAAGGCCGATGACTCCGGCGAACTCTTGCGTGAGTCCTTCAAGGCTCGGTTTGCGATCGCTCTGCGCGAGTGAGCCAATCCAACCCTTTCGCCAGAAGAAGCAAAGGAACGAAATGCTGATCACGAACATCAGGCCAAGCGCGAAGAGGTAGCCGTACTTCCAATACAACTCCGGCATGTTCCAAGGATTGGCGCCATCTTCTGCTTGGAAATTCATGCCGTAGAGGCTCGCGACGAACGAGAGCGGCATGAAGATTGTCGAAATGATCGTAAGCACGCGCATGACCTCGTTGGCGCGGTTCGCAATCGCGTTCAGGTAGAGATCCATGAGGCGTTGGACGCGGTCGGTTTGGAACTCAACGATGACTTGGAGTGCACCAAACTCATCCTCAAGTTCTTGCAGTGAGAGAGCCGCCTCCTCGGTGAGGCCGCCTTGCTTCGAGAGGCGCCTTCGAATCGATTCACGAATCGGAATGACGCACTCGCGATAGGTGACGAGGTGCCCGCGAAGTTGATGGATGCGATGGAGCATGGTCCGATCGGCGCGACGGGTGAGGGCATCCTCAAGTCGATCGACCTTCTTCTCCCACTCCGCAAAGAGCGGGCGGTAGCTCTGCGCGATAGAACGACCGAGTTGGAGGAGGAGGAAGTACGGTCCAAGCTTGCGTACGCGGGCCGATTCGTCGCGGATTTGTTCGCGCACGCTGTCGAAGCAGTCGCCCTTGCGATCCTGAATCGTGACGAGGAGGCGATCCGTGACGAGGAAGTCGATCACTTCACCGACGCGCTCGCCCGTCTTCAGCGAGTGGATGAAGATCATCGTGGCGAGCAGTTGCGCGCCAAAGTCCTGGACCTTTGCGCGGGCGGGGCCATCTCGCAACGCATCTGCGGCAATCGGGTGGAGGTGGATGAGGCGCTGCAACTCCGGTTCAATCACCGACAGCGATGCACACTCGATGTCAAGCCACGCGAAGTCGGTGGTCTGTTCAATGGCGATGCGTGCGGACTCAAGTGACGCAAACTCGGCGACGCTCGCCTGGGTTGGATTCCACGAGGTGACGCGGAAGAGTGGCATTCGAGGTTCCGCGTCGACGCCCATCGCTCCTGCGGTTGCTGCGTCATCCATCATTGGCGTGGTCCTGATGGAGCATGCGGGTGGGCGTCCGCTCGCGAGTGCAGCAGGAGCGCCTCGTCAAGCGAAAGCGTAAGACTCGGCTTCGTCCTCCAATGGTGCATGGCGCGCATGATGGCGTCTTTCGGAGCACTTCGCACGCCGACAATCGTCGCGCTGACGCCACGCTTGGAGAGCTGGTGCAGGGCGCCCTCGAGATGCACTAGCGCCGTCGCATCGACGGCTGGCACATCGGAGAGATCGATGAAGACATGCTTCGCGCTCGAATCGACCCGCTCAAACTCTGCGAGTGCACGCTCGGCTGCGCCGAAAAACATCGGACCCGACACGCGATACAAGGCGGTGTGCGGAGGAAGCGTGGGAAACGCTTTGTCGTTCTCTTCCGCTCGTTCAACACCCGTGATCTCCGACATGCGCGCGATGAAGAGGATCGACGCGAGCGTCACTCCCACGAAGACCGCGATCACCATGTCGAAACTGACTGTGAGCACAAAGCAGGCGATGAGGACGACGCTGTCGCCGCGCGGAGCCGTACGCAGCACCCGTACGCAGTGACCGAGGTCGGCAATGTTCCACGCAATGAAGAGCAACAGCGCAGAGAGTGAGGCAAGCGGAAGGTGGCCAAGAATGGTTGAGAGGCTGAGGACCGCAACGGTCAGGAACGCGGCGTGCACAACAGCAGCGATCGGAGAGCGTGCTCCTGCGCGGGCATTGGCGGCTGTTCGAGCGATGGCACCCGTGGCCGCGATTCCCCCAAAAAGGGAGCAAGCGACATTGCCGCAGCCTTGGCCAACGAGTTCCGCGTCAGGATCGTGACGGTGCCCGGTCATGCCATCGGATGCCACAGCGGAGAGAAGCGATTCGATCGCGCCCAGCAATGCGATCGCCAGAGCGCTTGGCATGAGCTCGCGGAAAGCGTCCCAAGAGAGACCCTCGGAGAGCCGTAGCCAAGGAACATCAAAGGTCGGGATCGTGGCAGCGATGCCTGACGGAACGGCTTCGGTTCCGAATCGCGACGCGATGGTCTCGATCTGAAGTTGCGGGGCATAGTGCGCAAGGAGAGTCGCCGCAATCGTCGCGACGGTGATCGCGATAAGCGCGGGAGGCACTTGGCGGGAGAAACGCTGCAACGCGATCAGCACCAGTAGCGTGCCAGTTCCGATTGAGAGATCGCCCGCGCTGAGGGTAGGCAATGCTCGGACGGTCGCCGCGAACTTCGCGAGTGAACCGTGCGGCGTATCCGTGAGTGTGACCCCAAGAAAATCTTTCAATTGGAGGATGGCGATCGTTGCGGCAATGCCAGCGGTGAACCCGAGCACGACAGGAAACGGGATGAAGCTGATTGCGCGACCGAGCCCACTCAAACCTAGCGCAATGAGCATGAGTCCCGCGAAGAAGGTCGCGACAAGAAGTCCCGCGACGCCGAACTCAGCCACGCTCGGTGCCAAGATCACCACAAATGCTGCCGTTGGGCCGGTGACCTGCACTCGACTTCCGCCGAGCACTGCGGCGACTGTTCCGGCGACGATTGCCGTAAAGATTCCCGCTTGCGGGCCGACACCGACCGCAATACCTAACGCCATCGACAAGGGCAGCGCGATGACTCCCACGACGAGACCAGCGAGCAGGTCTGTGCGAAAACTCTGGAGTCCGTAGCCTTCTCGAAAACATGCACGCAGCGCGTGCGCGGGTTTCTCCCTCAGTCGCGACAAGACGGTTTCAACTTGCGCCCCAGCGAGCGCAGCAGTTTCTGGAAGCAATCGACCAAGGGTACTCGGCGCGTTGAGCACGCGGAAAGACTATCCGAATCGAATGCGTCGAGTCACTCAGAGCGCGTCGGACTCGCCGACTTCGATCCATTCCGCGGCGCCGGATTCTGGCTCGAGCAGCAAGACTGTAAATCGGCGTGCCCGATCGAGTGCGCCTGGATTCATGCAGCGAGTTGCTCCGACTCGTTGATCATGCGCCTCATGCGAGTGACCACTCAAGAGGTAGTCGACATGTTCGCCGAGAAGGAAGTCGATGGCTTCGGGCAGGTGGCCGTGTGTAACACCGATTGTCTTTTCGCCACAGGTGACGACGCCTGCGGGATGTTTCGTTTCGATCCCCAAAAAATCCGCGTAGCGATGCAGCGGTCGTTCATCATCACAGTTGCCAAAGACGACGGTCGCGTCGAGCCCTGCGAACATGTCTAAGACTTGCTCGCTTCCCACATCGCCGAGATGCACAAATCTAGTTGCGCCACGGCTCGCGAGCGCAGTGATCGCTGCGCGGGTGCGTTGCCAACGGCCGTGAGAATCCGACAGGACGCCGATGATCTGGCCCATGATGCGAGCCTCCACTTGGGTGTTCTGCATCCACGGTACCCTTCCTTTGATGGATTCCAATAGCGAACCTGCAAATTCTTCACCAGTTACTCGTTTTGCCCCATCCCCCTCAGGGCACCTGCATGTGGGTGGCGCAAGAACTGCCTTGTTTTGCTGGGCCTTCGCCAAGGGGCGGGGCGGGAAGTTCGTGATCCGAATCGAAGACACCGACCAGAAGCGCTCCAGCGATGCCGCGAGCGTTGGATTCCTCAAGGATTTGGAATGGCTGGGGATTCGGTGGGATGAGGGCCCCGTTTTTCGCGCGCCAGACGGCTCGAGCGTGGGTGGCGGCGAGCATGGTCCCTACTTTCAATCCGAGCGTTTGGAGATCTATAACCACCACATTGCGCGCCTGATCGCAAGCGGGAATGCGTATGAAGCGTGGGACTCGCAGGAGGAGCTCGAAGCACTCCGCAAGGAGGCGCTCGGACGCAAAGAAGCGTTTCGGTACCGATTTCGCGGCGAGCCGAGCGCGGAAGATCGAGCTCGGTTTGCGGCGGAGGGTCGTGTTCCCGTCGTTCGTTTCCGCGCAAAGCTAGCGCCTGTGACGATCCCCGACGAAGTGCTTGGATACACCGTGCTCCCCGAAGGCGAAGTCGATGATTTCGTGATCCGCAAGAAGGACGGATTTCCAACCTATCACTTTGCGGTGGTTGTGGATGACGAACTCATGCGCGTGACGCATGTGTTTCGCGCGCAGGAGCACTTCACGAACACTGCCAAGCATGTCCTCCTTCAAGACGCGCTCGGATTCCGGCGGCCAGTGTACGGGCATCTTTCAATCATCAAGAATCCTGATGATTCAAAGATGTCGAAGCGCGACAAAGACAAGGTGCTGCGCAAGGCGGTGAAGGAGCAGGGGATCACAGCGCCTCCAGAATCGACGGTGAGCGTGGAAGAGTGGACAGCGTGGACCGCGAGTGACGCTGTACAGCTTTCGCTTGAAGGCGCGATTCGATTGGCAGATGCGCTGCGCGTGCAACTCCCTGAGATCAATGTCGATGACTTCCGCCGAAGCGGCTACCTCCCCGAAGTCATCTGCAATTTCCTGGCGCTGAACGGTTGGAGTCCTGGCCACGATGTCGAGAAGTTCGACAACGAGTTTCTCAAGGAGCGGTTCGGGCTCGATCGCGTGCTCAAGACGCCGGCGAAGTTTGATCGCGTGAAGTTGCTCGCGTTCAACACCGATGCGATGAATGCGATGTCGCATGAGGAGTTCGTGGCGCGCTGCCGAGCCCACGCGGAAGCGTTTCGACCGGAGTACCTCGCACGACTCACGCCTGAACAGTTCGCGCGACTCATGACCGCGACCAAGGAGCGAAGCAAGACGCTCGATGAGCCATTCAAGAGCAACGCATTCTTGCTCGAAACTAACGAATCGCTCCAATTCAAGGACGACAAGGCAGTGCGCAAGGCACTCGGCATTGGTGCGACAAGCGAGGCGGGCGCGAAGTCAGGTCTTGATCACCTTCGCGCCATGCGTTCGATTCTTGAGCAGTGCGAATGGACGCACGACGCGCTCGAGCATGCGGCGAACGCGTACGCGACTGATTGCGCGGGCGGAAAGATTGGTTCCGTGGCGCAGCCACTTCGCGTGGCAGTGAGTGGCACGACCGTCAGTCCGCCGATTTGGGACACGCTGCTGCTCGTTGGAAAACCTGGATCGCTGCGGAGACTTGACCGCTGCATCGAGTGGGCGGTGGCGCTGCGGTAGGTGGATTGTGGGTTGCGAAAAACGAAAACTCGCCTGTTCTCAGGCGTACGGCTCCGATTCGCGGGGATTCTGTGCTGCGCAGCGGACTTGGCGCGCTACCTTACATCTGTTCGTCGCGTCGGTGTGGTTTGGATGCAAGGCAGTCGGCTCTTGGTTGGAGAGTATTCATGAAGAACAACCTGTTGATGGCGGTCTGTGGTCATTCGTCGCTTTCGATGCTGCTGTGCGCAAGTCTGGCTCTCGCGCAGGACTCCGACGGCGACGGCGTGCCGGATGCGAGTGACAACTGTCCGTCGGTCGCCAATGCCGAACAAGCAGATTGCGACAGTAACGGCGTCGGCGATGCGTGTCAGTCGTCGATTGAGCTTGCAACCGGCAACATGGGCGCGATCGGTTCGGAAAGCCAAACCTTCGGCTCGCTTGAGGGAGTCGCACCGAGCGCAGGGAATGTCCAAGTCACCGTCGAAGCGATTGGCGACTTTGGCAATCCGACGCAGTTCGCGACACTCATGCTCGCACACCAGTTTGTTGCGACGGCCTTTCAAGGCGGTGGTGTTCCTTGTCCGTCCTTGCCGGATAGTTACACCTTCCAGATCTCGAAGAAGACTTGGAACAAGCTCGTCACTGCCAGTCCCAACGGCACGATGGCGGTCACGATCTTTGGCAGTCCGGAGGTCAGCGCAACCGCGTGCCCGCGCCCGATGAGTCAAGTAACGGTTGCGTTTGCCGAGTCGATCGATTGTGACGGCAACGGTGTACAAGACTCTTGCGATATCGCCGCCGGGACCGCCGCGGATTGCAACGCCAACAGCATTCCTGATTCGTGCGAGATCTCATCAGGTTCCGCCCAAGATTGCGACGGCAACGGCACGCTCGATCGCTGTGACACTCTGGTGAATGGCTCGGCGGACGACAATCAGAACTGCACGCCAGATTCGTGCGAGCATGCGGTGGGGGACTTCGGGCTTGACGGAATTGTCGGTGGTGATGACCTCACGCTCCTGCTCAGTTTGTGGGAATCAGAGAATGCGTTTGTGGATTTGTCAGGCGATGGGTTTGTTGACGCTGCGGATCTCGCGATCCTCCTCTCAAGCTGGGGCGCGACGCCGTATGCAGGGGGAAACTGCTTCACCCTTCCGTGGGCAATGACGCTGACCTTCATTCCTGATCCCGCGATCGTGACCAACGCAACGCTGCGGAGCGCGATCATCGCAACTGGACTTCCGTGGCGTGTGCGGGACAACAGTTCGTAGATTGAAATGCTCTTGGTGCCGCGGGGGACATTCAACATGGGATGCTCTTGGTCGAATCAGTATGGATGCACTTCCGATGAAACTCCCGTGCACCAAGTAACTCTGACCAACGCGTACTACACCGGTCGCTACGAAGTGACGCAGGCGCAGTGGCAGGCGAAAATGGGATCGAACCCGTCGTCCTTCCAAGGTTACGGCGACTCGCCGAGCCGACCCGTGGAGCGAGTTTCGTGGAACATGATTCAGAGTTTCATCAGCGCGACTGGTCTGCGCCTCTTGACCGAAGCTGAGTGGGAGTATGCGTACCGCGCGGGGACCACCACGGCGTTTCACTCGATGCCCGGGTATCCAAACGGAACCAATGACGACAATCAGACCGCGATCATCGCGTGGCGCGACAACAATTCTGGAAGTCAGACGCACGCAGTGGGCGGCAAGGCGGCAAACGCGCTCGGATTGCACGACATGGCGGGCAATGTGTGGGAATGGGTGCACGATTGGTTCGGCGGTTACTTGTTTGGAGCACAATCGAATCCGACTGGTTCGATATCCGGTTCGTACCGCGTGATTCGCGGCGGTGCGTGGAACGGCAGCAGCGGCAGCTTGCGTTCCTCCTACCGTTACTACCTCACGCCGGACATCATGTACGGTGGCATCGGGTTCCGCGTCGCTCGCACTCCTTGAGCTCGGCATTCACTCGCGCGAATGTTCACGCTGCGCAAGTCTCGCAGTAGATTGTTGCCAGGCAGCAACCGAATCAAATGCCGCGCATCGCTCCCGCTCCCGCGCCCTGTCTCCTGCTCTCTCTGCTCATCGGCTGCGAGTCTCCACAGCCAAGTTCGCTGGTCGTGCAACATCCGGAGAGCGGCACTGCGTTGTTGCCGCAAGACCCCGCAGTCCAATCGATCCTGATAGCGGGCATCGCGCAGAAGGTCGCGCGACGCCTCGAAGAGACGCAGTCGATCACTGTCCGTTCGACGCAGTTGGTTTCCTTCGCGACGCAATCGCTCGAAGGCATGTCGGCGCTTGAGTCTGCGCAGAGCATTCGCGACACCCGTGCAGCCATCGTCGCACTTCCACACACCGCGCTCGAAGTTCTCGCCGAGTCGGTGATGACGCAGCACTCCATGCGGACGACCTTCCGGCGGCGATCGTCGTTGCAGCCGGAAACCATCCTCGAACTCACTCGGGAGAACGGCGAGGCGATGTTGCAAGAGACGCACTGGTACGCCGACCGACAGGCATATCTCCGAGGCGAGCCGTATGTGATAGAAGATCCATCAGGCGTTGACGGGCTCAAGGTTGAGCACACCCTCTGGGCGGACATTCAGTCACAGGGGGCGCCCGTCTGCGCCCTTGCTGAGTTCTATTACAACTGGCTCGGGGAACACAGTCATCAACGCAGCGCCTTCCGCGAGATCATCAGTGAATCGGTGGCTGTATCCGCGTCGAAGCGAGACGGTGAGGATGTCTTTATCCTCATTCGTCCCTGCTACGACAAGCTGGAGGCCTCCATGCGGAGCACCCGAACGGATCAATTTTTCATTGATAAGGAATTCCAACTCGTCGGTTGGAACTCCCTCTATACGCATGCGAAGTTCGGTTCGCGCGTGGCTTATATGGCGGTGGATCGAACATACACCTATAGCCAAGGAGTCGAAGAATGAAATCGCGCTCGCCTTTCCTCGCCGCTGTCGCAGCATTCGCCATCCTAGGCATCAGTGCGACGGTCGCCGCTGCACAAGAGTCCACGCTTGATCATCAGAGCCTCTATGCGTCGAGATCCGGCTTCGTTGAGGTGCCCATCGATGGAATCATGATCTCGCACTCCGAGGGCATCGTCAGCATCACTCGGGTTCGTGAAAGTGAAGTTTCGGAGTTCCTCGTCCTCCAAGAGTTTCAATCGTCTGGCGAGGTGCATTTCGTTGGATGCGTGACCCCTTGCAGTGCCGAGGACATCGAACAGATATTCGGAACTCTGATGATCCTGCCAGATGGAAGTCTTCATGTTGAGTATGACGCATGGAACGCAACCCTCGAAAATGCATCTGGATCGGTCACGAAGTTCGAGCATTCGGAGACGATCGTCGTCGTGAAGAAGGTCTGCCGATGTGAGGATCCGAATGTGGGTGGATGCAGCCCGGGTCCGTGCAACAACCAGACCGCTTGCACGCAAAGCACGTCGATTCCCCGCGAGAAGTGCGGTTGGTTTGACGGAGAAATCCTGGTGCTGGCGTCGCCGACTCCGTAGTTCGCCTCTAGCAGGAAACTCGCGTAGAGGGAGCGACTTTGTGCGAGCCCTTGCATCTCGGTGCGAGAGTGTGCTAGAGTCCCGCGCTGCACGGACCATTGGCGCAGTTGGTTAGCGCGTCTCCATGACACGGAGAAGGTCACTGGTTCGAGTCCAGTATGGTCCACTCCCATCTCAGAAGCGCGCGCGTCCCAGACACGCGCGCTTCTTCGTTTTTGTGCGTGCGGCGTGGTTCTGTGGGCGCCCTAGCAGCGCGCTGCGATGAGCGCGCAAGCTCGAGCGTCGCTGAGGGCGTCGTGATGCTTCAGTGGGATCCCTAGGTGTGCGGCCACAGTCGAGAGGTTGTGCCTTGGGAGCTGCGGAAACGCCTTCCGCGACATTGCGACCGTGCAATCGAGATGGAAGGGAAGGGCCATGCCGAGCGCAGACTCAAGTTGCCCGCGATCAAACGGTGCGTTGTGCGCGACGAAAGTGACCGGCGTCTCATCTGGAGGGATGAAGTCGAACAGCCGGGGTTGGGCGAAATCAGTCTTCGCTCGCTCGAGAAACTGCAGCACTTCCGGCCAGATTCCCACGATGCTCGGTCGGCCCCGAACGGCGCTCGCCGTGATGCCGTGGATCTGAATGTATCGAGCGTCAAAGGTGCCACCCGGATTCACAAGCCAGTGTGCGTCACGGACAACCGCGCCACGCTGGACCACCGCAATCCCAAGCGCGCACACCGCACCCGCGGTGGAGTTCGCGGTTTCGACATCAATCCCAATGATCATGGCTTCGGACTCGCGCCTACGAATGCGGTTCGAAGCTCCTCCACGCTTCGCACGCCAAGAAGGACAAGCTCGATCTTCCCATCTGCATTGATGATGGCCGTCGTCGGTCTTACTCCTGCCTGATCAAGCGGCGCAGGCATGCGTTGTGCGCCAAACGCGGACAGCATGCGACTCGCGTCTGGGCCGAGAAACTGGCGCGCGGATGCCTCTGCGTCTTCTGGCGCGACACCAATGAGTTGGATATTCGGAGACTCTTCCGATGCAAGAATCACATTGTGTACGCCAGCACGGCACGGCTCAAATGCGCTTGACCAAAAATGCAACACGAGGCGTTTCGATGCGTCTTGCGCGCGAAACTCCGAGAAATCGAACGCAGCCCCATTCGAGAGTTGCAGCGAGAAATCCGCGAGCTCGCGCCCTCGCCAAACCACCGCATCGCGCTCCACTTCACGGCTGAGCAAAATCGTGCCGAGCGTTCCGCCCCAGATGATCATCGCGATGAGTGAACACGCAAGTCCAAGCGAACTGAGCAGCATCCCGCATCGGAGGAGCCAGCCGCGATAGCCAATCCGGTACGCGTCGATCGAAGTCCGCACACCGAGTGCACCTGGGAGGAGTCCAAGGACAATCGGACTCAGCACGCAGGCGCAGACACCCAAGATCGCACACAGCCGCGGGAGATCGCGCAGTGGCGCTGTTGGTGTTTCGGATGCAGCGGTTCCTTCGCTCACGGCGGCATTCTCGCGCAATCGGCCCTTGTCGTCACGACTGTTTGCGCCGGAACTTTCGCATGAACGCTCGGAGCCAGCGGGGAAGTTTTGTATCGACCCAGTTCACTAAACGCCGCATCGTCTCACTCGCGGACGCGAGGAGGACGAGGCCGAGCATCGTGAGTGGGAAACCTGGAAGGACGGGGACGGGACCGAGCGCGAGTCCAGCAGTGACGAGGATCGCGCCAGCAATCAGCATCAGCAAGCGACGCATCGTGGTGTGCTGCTGATCGCGCCTCGCGATGAATTCGTCAGTGATGGGCGGCTTTGGCAGAGGCATAGAAGTTCGCCGCGGATCATGGCGACTCGCAGGGCGAACATGAGAGTCACGGACTGTGATGGAGGCGTCGAAAGTGGCGCCGCGCGTCCCCGAGATGCATGCGAATCGAACGCCGCACGCGACAGGGCGGCAGGAGGGCGGACAAACGCGACCGGCAGGAATCGAACCTGCAACCCCGAGCTTCGTAGGCTCGTGCTCTATCCAATTGAGCTACGGTCGCAACTGAGGGGGCGAAGTATAGCGATTCGTGGGCGCAATTTCTCTGCGCCCTGAGTCTGTGCAGTATCAGGAAGTCAGCGGTCGATGACGCGACTCAGGCTGTCTTCCGTCGGTGTAGAGGTTGCGGCTGCCGCACTCACCGTCGGGGCGCCAAATGCACTGCTCGCGGCCTCAAGAAGCGGTTGCGCGAAAATCGCCAACGCAATGATGCTCACGCCGCCAACGACTGATGCGACTTTCGGCCAAGGAGAGGGAATGGCGGTAACGGTCTCGCTGCGTGGGTTCGGCTGCGCGAGCATCGGCAAGAGCACCAGCTGCAAGTAGTAGAACACGGAGACGGCGCTGTTGATCGCTGCGATCAAAACGAGCGCAGTTTGGCCCTGCTCAAGAACCGCCGTGAACAAATAGATCTTTCCGAAGAAGCCGATCATCGGCGGAAGTCCGATCAGGCTGCCCGCTGCGATGGCGAGCATCCAAGCGAGCACGGGCTGTCGGTTTCGAAGGCCTGCGATGTCCTCGAGTGTCTCAACCTCTTCGCCGTTGCGTTCAAGGGCGCTGATGCTCGCGAGCACCACGGTGTTCATGACGCCGTAACCGATGAGATAGAACAGCACCGCGTTCAGGCCCGCTTCCGGACCCGCGAGCAATCCCATCAAGAGGTAACCCGAATGCGCGATCGAGCTGTAACCAAGCATGCGCTTGATGTTGCGTTGCAACAGCGCGCCGATGTTGCCGAGCGTCATCGTCAGGACGCTCATCATCCAAAGCATCGCCGCGATGGGCGCAGGAAGACCGTGTAACTCAACCTCTTGTCCGCCGAGGACCGCGATGTGTCCTGTCCATCCGAACATCGAGAGCACGGTCAGAAGTCCGAGGATGCCTGCGGCCTTCGGGACGAATCCAAGGAACGCGGTGACTGGTCCAGAGGCACCTTCATACACATCAGGCGCGTAGAAGTGCATCGGTACCGCCGCGAGCTTGAAGGAGATCCCAAGAATCGCCATCACGCCGCCGACGATGGCGAGTGTGGAGACGCCCGTTGTCTCAGATTGCAGCGCGAGCGCCTTCGCAATCTCCGTGCACTGCAGGCTCCCAGTCGCGCCGTAGAGCAAGGCAAAGCCGTACAAGAAAATCGCACTCGACATTGCGCCGAGGAAAAAGTACTTCACGCCAGCTTCTTGCGCTTTGCGAGCATGCCGTCCGATCGCGACCATGACATAACTTGGCAGGCTTGAGAGTTCGAGCGCGAGGAAGAGCCAGATGAGATCGGTCGCTGACGCAAGCAGCATGGTTCCCGCGATGCTGAGCAGCAGGAACGCGTGGAACTCGCCTCGCAGCACGCGCACGGCTTCAAACGGTACTCGGCCGCTCTCAAACGCAGCCTCGAGGCGTCGATCGACTGCAGTTCCACCGAGCATGACCAAGAGGATGCCGACACACGCAATGAGTGGTTTCGCGAACGAGCCGAGATATGGCAGCAGCAGTCCGCTCGATTCCGCAGCGGGTGTGGAGTAACTCCACGCGCATGCGGCGACGCTGAGGGCGAGGAAGAGCGCCGCGACCAGCGGAACACTTCGACGCAGTGATGCCTGTTGCATGAGCCCGAGCACCGCCACGACGACAGCGCCGAAGCAGATCACCATTTCGGGTGCGATGAGTGTGAGTTTGGCGGTCGTCGGATCCATGTGGCGCGCGTTGGTGTTCGTGGGCGGTGCGGAGGCGAGAATGAGTTACGGAGCAGTCGATGCTTCGGCAGCGGCGAGTGGCGAGTTCGGGTCGGCCTCAAGCAGCGTGCCGTCGCGCGCGTATCGTTCGACGAGCGCGGGGTAGGGGGCGAGCATGTTCTTCACGCTCGGTTCAATGACGCGCAGCATCGGTTGCGGAAACAATCCCATCGCGAGGCAAAGCACGGCGATCGGAAGCAAGATGCCGATCTCGCGCGGGCTAAGGTCGCGTGGGAGCTGCGTCGCATGAGCGTCTGCGTGCGCGGCCGCAGTCTGATGCGTCGAATGATGCGCATCGTGATGACCTGGCTCGCGGAGCGGTCCCCACACGAGTCGACCCACGAGCATCAAGAGATACATCGCCGCGGCGATGAGGCCGAGTCCTGCGAGAATTGCGTACCAAGGTCCCATCAAGCCCGGATAGCCCGTGGCTGCGGTGTCTTCCGCGATGAACGCGCCGATGAGGCAATAGAACTCGCCAACGAATCCATTCAGGCCTGGGAGTCCAAGGCTCGCAAGCGCGAAGAACACCATGAAGAACGACCAAATCGGCATGCGGCGATACAGCCCGCCAAGTTCGTCCATGTCCTTCGTGTGATAGCGCTCGTAGATCATGCCAATGCAGAGGAACAGTGCGCCGGTCGAAAGTCCGTGACTGATCATGTACATGACTGAGCCAGTCACGCCAATGGAATTCAGCGAGAACATGCCGAGCATGCAGAACGCGATGTGTGTGACGGAGCTGTACGCGACAAGCTTCTTCGCGTCGTGTTGCACCCAGCAGATCAGCGCTGCGGCGAGGATGCCGATGAGACAGAGCACGCTGAGTACACCGTTCCACTCCACGCCGCCAATCGGGGCCATTGGCATCGCAATCCGGAACTCGCCGAAGGTGCCGAGCTTGAGCAGCGTTCCTGCGAGGATCACCGAACCGCCCGTTGGCGCTTGATCGTGTACGAGCGGGAGCCATGTATGGAAGGGGACGAGCGGAATCTTGACCGCGAATCCCGCCATCAGCAGGATGAACACCCACACTTGCTCGGAGGCCGGCATCTTGGTCGAGCAGAACTCGGTCATCGATGCGATGCCAAAGTCCCACGATTGCGTCGCCGCATGCATTTTCATGGCGACATAGAGCAATCCAACGAGCGTGAGAATGCCACCACCAAACGAGTACAGCACATACTTCACCGCCGCTTGTCGCCGCTGCACCCCACCCCAATTGGCGATGAGGAAGAACATGGGAATCATCGTGAACTCATAGCTCACGAAGAAAATTACAGCGTCGCGCGCGAGGAATGCGCCAAGCATGGATGCTTCGAGCAGCAGGAACCAGAAGTAGTAATCCTTCGGTCGCTCGGTGATTGCGGTAAACGATCCGATGAGAATGAGCGGCATCAACACCGCGGTCATCAGGATCAAGAGCAGCGCGACGCTATCCGCGCCGATCGCAACCGAGACTCCCATCGCTGGAAACCAATCGGCGGCGTCGAGCGAAGGTGCATACCCGCCGTCAGTCCAGTGTGGAAAGGTCCACGCGAAGAGGAGCGAGGCTGCAAGGGTTACACACGCGCCCGCCGTGCCGATCCACTTGGACATCCGCGTGGGCGCGAAGCCAATGACCGCCGCAAACGCGATGGGAAGAACGATAAGGGAGTAGGCGAGCATTCCGTCCATCAGCCATTGCCTCGCAGCCAGATCCAGAAAACCCAACCCGCAATCAGCACGAATCCGCCAGCCATGGTGGCTGCGTATCCCTGCAGAATGCCGTTGTAGAGCGGTTGAAACAGTCGCGCGACAGCCACGGGCACGCGTCCCGTTCCGTCGACGAGGAAGCCGTCGACGAAAGTCTTGTCAAAGAAATGAATGATGTGTGACATCACCCACAGCGGCAGCCGGAACAGTGCGTGGTAGATCTCGTCGACATACCAGCGATTCTCGAGTGTCGACGGAATCCATCGCGTGAGCGCGAAGGCGCGCAGTCCCGAGCGCGCGCGATCCGCAGCACTGCGATTGGCCAGGTGCATCCAGTATGCGATCGCGATCCCGATCACGCAGGCCGCGGAGCCAACGATGGAAGTCATCAGATGTGCGCTGAGTCCGAACACGTCGTGACCATGCACATCCGCAGCGCCCGCAACGGCGCTCGAGTGCGAGACCATCGTCTGCACCCAGTTCGGTCCGTGGAGGAAGAATGCGTTGTACGCAGGCCAACCGGCGGCGATAGCGCCCAATGCGATGAGCAGCAAAGGAAGGCGAATCGCGAATCGGGGCGGATGTGGATGCGACGCGTGATCGTCGTGCGAAGCGTGCGACTTGGCCGGGGCAGGCGCGTGATCGTGTGAGTCGTGCGCGTGATCGTCATGCGCGTCGTGATGATCAGTCCCCATTTCGTACTGCACGGGACCGGCGAAGGCGCGGAACCACACTCGGAAGGTGTAGTACGCCGTGAGGCCCGCCGTCAGGAGTCCAAGCCATCCGAGGAATTGGAAGTCCGCGCGTTCCGAGCCGAGCGCTGCGGTGAGAATGGTGTCCTTGGAGAAGAATGCTGCAGAGAAAGGCAACGCCGCGAGCCAAAGGCAGCCCAGCAGTGCGAGCCAACTCACCAATTTGAATCCAGGAATGCTTCGCACGCCGGAGAGTTTGCGGATGTCGATTTGTCCCGCGAATCCGTGCATCACTGCGCCGGCCGTGAGGAACAAGAGCGCCTTGAAGAAGGCGTGC
>SXUI01000054.1 GCA_005790605.1 Planctomycetia bacterium
GTAAAAGACCAGCTCATCCAGCCCGTCCTCAAAATATTGGCGGGCTTTGGCTACTGGGTCGCCAATGTCTTTTGTATCAACAAAGCGGATGCTTTTGGCAAGTTTGCCATCTCGCACATCCAGGCAGCTGATGATCCGTTTACTTAGCATACGCTCCTAAGGTTTCCATCGGGAGAAATTTTGCAACAATCGCAAACCGGCCTTGCCACTTTTTTCCGCATGGAATTGCACCGCGAACAAGTTACCCTCGCCAATCGCTACCGGAAATGTGGATCCATACTCGCACTCGGCAAACACCTGCTCTGGCAAGCTGGGTTGGGTGTAGTAGGAGTGGACAAAATAAAACTCTGTACCGCTGGCCAATCCCTCAAAAACTGGGTGTTGCTGGGTGATGGTAATGCTGTTCCAGCCCATATGCGGGATCTTGTATGCCGGGTCGTCAATTTCGAACCTTTTTACTTTGCCGGGCAAAATGCCCAGGCATTCGGTATCCCCTTCTTCAGAATGGTCAAGAATGATCTGGCTTCCGATGCAAATGCCCAAAACAGGGATACCCGCAGCATAGGCTTGTTTAAGGGCAATATCGAGTCCACGCTCTTGCAAAACTTTCATAGAGGCACCAGCATGCCCTACCCCCGGAAAAACCAACCGGTCTGAGGAGAGGATCAGCCTTGGATCGGCACTGATCTGATTGGGGATACCCAAATAATTCAATGCCCGATGCACCGAGGTTTGGTTGCCGGCTTTATAGTCAATGATCGTGATCATGTTCAGACTGTTATGCAATCCTTTAAATTAATTTGGCCGGTATATAGCGCGCGGCCAATGATGATACCTGCAAGGCCGGCCAGTCTTGCTTTTTTTACTTCCTCGATGCTGGCAACCCCACCGGAAGCGACAACACGCAAGCCGGTTTGGTTTTGCAACCCTAAGGCAGAATCTATGTTGACACCTTTGCCTACACCATCACGGCTTACATCCGTCAGCACACACCACCTAACACCGGCATCAACAAACAATTTGCCTGCATCCGCTACGGATAGTGGAAGCGATTCCTGCCAGCCCTTGATCACTACCTTGCCATCCTTCGCCCCAATATCGCCTGCGATCTTTTGGTCTCCAAAAATTGATACCGCCTGCTGTAGCAATTGGGGTTGCTGAATAGCGATAGTGCCGAGAAAAATGCGATCGACGCCAAAAGCGAGCAGTTTTTCAATCGTTTCCAAGCTGCGAACCCCACCACCAAACTCCACTTTTAAGCCAGTGGAAACGATCTTTTTCAACGCATCCATATTGGCTGTCTCATCCTCGCCAAAGGCGCCGCTAAGGTTGATGATGTGCAACCAGGCCGCCCCGGCTGAGCGCCACTTTTGGGCAAAAGCCGCCGGGTCATCACTGTATATGGTTTGCCGGTTGGGGTCTCCCTGTTCCAAGCGGACCACTTTTCCATCCCGCAGATCGATTGCCGGAAAAACTGTGAAGGATTGTTCCGTCATGCTCGTCAGATCACACCTTTGGTCGACGGGATCCCGCCTCGGCGGCTATCGATCTGGGTGGCAGCATCTAAACAGCGGGCAAAGGCTTTAAATAGAGCCTCAGCTTTGTGGTGGTCGTCTCGGCCATACTCCACCCGGGCATGCAGGTTGCATTTGGCATGGACGGCAAAGGATTCAAAAAAGTGTTCGAACAGGCTGGTTGGGATATTGCCAACCGGGCTGGGGCCAAACTGCGCGGAAAACACACTGTACGGTCGGCTAGACAAGTCCACCGCCACAAAAGCCAGTGTTTCATCCATCGGCACATAACTATGCGCGGTTCGAACAATTCCTTTTCGGTCCGACAAGGCTTGGTCAAAGGCCATCCCAAGGGTGATGGCGATGTCCTCCACAGTATGGTGAACATCGATGTGCAGGTCTCCCTTGGCGTGGACCTCCAGATCGAACATCCCATGCACAGCCACATGGGTGAGCATATGATCTAAAAATCCGATACCGGTTTGGATGGTGTGTTTCCCTGTTCCATCCAGGCACAATTCAACACGTACTTGTGTTTCATTGGTTTTCCGTTCGATCTTCGCGGTTCGCATCATCACCTCACTTTACAATTTCACGCAAAGTAGCAAGCAACAGATCATTTTGTTCCGGGGTACCCACCGAAATGCGAATGCAATCGGTAAGGCCTGGTTTGTTGAAATAGCGAATAAAAATCCCGTGATCATTGGCAAGTCGTTCTTTTAGCTCTAACGCATTGCGGCCAGTTACTGTGCACAAAATAAAATTGGATTCGCTTGGAAAAGGTGACAGAAAACCGAACTTTGCCAATTCGACAAGCATCCGTTGCCGCTCTGCAACCAAAATGGCTACCGTGTTAAGCAGGTAGCTCTCATCCTTTAAGGCCGCGATCGCGGCTACACTGGCGGCCACATTAACATTGTATGGTTGCTTGGCCTTCCATAACACTTGCATCATCCAACCCGGGAAAGCGCCATAGCCAACCCGCAAACCGGCCAACCCGGCAAGCTTGCTGAAGGTGCGCAGAACGATGAGGTTGTCGCGCCGGGCAACCTGTTGGATCAAACTGGCCGAGCGGCCAAGGTCACTCGGTGAGGCAAATTCAATATAGGCTTCATCGAGCACAACCAAGGCAGGTAATTCCAAAATGCGCTCGATCACTTCCCGTGTGATCAAGGAGCCATCCGGATTATTGGGCGATGTTAGGAAGATCAGCTTTGGCTGGAATTCTTCAGCCGCTTGCAAGAGTGCCGGCAGGTCCAGGCTAAAATCTGGCTTGCGGAAAATATCGACCACCGTGGCGCCGTTCAAGTCGCCATCGAAGCGATACATTCCAAAGGTAGGTGGGCAGTTCAGGATCACATCCCCTTTTTCAAGTGTTACCCGCATCACCAGGTCGATCAATTCATCCGCCCCGGCGCCTGCCAACAGGTTATCGGCTGGCACAGCGCAAAAATTCGCCAGCGCGCTACGCAAGGCGCGGCTTTCGGGGTCTGGGTAGATGTGGGCAAAACGCAAGTCTGCAAGTGCCTCCCTTGCCCGCGGAGACATGCCAAACGGATTTTCATTGGCATCCAGCTTGATGATCTTGTCGGGTGGCCGGTTTATCCGCGCGGATAACACTTCGAATGGTTCGATCGGCGTATACGCAGGCAGATCGGTGATGTGTTTCGGTAATTTGATCGGGGGTGCCATTTATCCTTCGTTGATCCTAAAATCGGCAGAACGGGCGTGTGCTTCGAGCCCCTCGGCGCGGGCAATTCTGGCTGCCAAAGGGGAGATCTCCTGGGTTGTCTTTTTGTCCAACGCGATCAGGCTGATGATGTGGACAAAATCCCACACATTGACAGGGGAAGCAAATCGCGCGGAACCGCCGGTTGGCATTACATGGCTGGGACCGGCGATATAATCGCCGAGCATTTCAAAACTCTGTTCGCCTATAAAAATACCCCCGGCGTTCTTCACCTTATCGCTCAGGCTCCATGGGTCATCCACCGCAAGGCACAAATGCTCAGGGGCGTATTGGTTGTTGATGTTTATGGCTTCTTCCAGGTTTTCAGTGATCACGATGCCGCTTTGGTTGGCGAGCGACTGGTCGAGGATCTCCTTACGCGGCAAGGTTGCGGCTTGCTTTTCCAGCTCGGTTTGTACCTGTTTTGCAAGATCCAACGATGGTGTAAGCAAGATGGCTGAGGCCAGCACATCATGTTCTGCCTGGGCCAGCATATCTGCTGCCACCCAAGCCGGTTTTGCATTGCCATCAGCAATGATCATCGTTTCAGTCGGCCCCGCAAGGCCATCGATGCCCACCATTCCAAATACCTGACGTTTGGCAAGGGTTACAAACAAGTTTCCCGGGCCAAAGATCTTATCCACTGGTGGAATGGTTTCGGTACCAAACGCCAGCGCGCCGATCGATTGTGCCCCACCGATGGCATACACCTCGGTAATGCCGATCACGGCACAGGCTGCCAAAATGATCTTTGGCAGATAAGGGAAGATCGGCGATTCGGCCGCATCTTGCCCTGAAGCGCGAACAGGCGGGGAGACGATCACGATCTCTTTAACCCCGGCTACCTGGGCGGGCACCGCGCTCATCAACACAGATGACGGCAACGCTGCCGTTCCACCAGGTACATATACGCCTACCCGATGATGCGGGCGAATGAACTGCCCGAGCGTGCCACCCAAGTCGTTGGTGACCCAACTATGGGTTGGTTGCTTTTGGTAAAACGAACGGATCCTTTGCGCAGCAACTGTCAAGGCTTCCCGCTCCGCGTGGGGGATCAATTCCAACGAACGTTGGATATCTTCTACCGGAACTTTATTCGAAACGCCCCTTGGAAAACCATCCAGTTTTTGGTTCCACAATGCCAAACCGGCATCTCCGTTTTCACGAATATCACGGATGATGCGTCGCACCGCCTCTTCAGGCATGATCCGCTCGCCAAAGGTAGCTTCTATGCGCGCCAACATGCCCTCTGTAACTTTGACTTCATCAGGCGGAATGCGCTTTAATATGGTTTTTTTTGCATCTTCAACTGAATAGATCTTAACCACTGTCACACCTCAATTTTGTCGCAAATTCTGAGCAGTATTGTAACACCCAAATATTCGCGGTTACTCGTACAGACAAGATTTGACAGGATCACTTACCCGCAGCATGCATCGCACATAATCATGGAAAAGATCCTTTGGCCAAGCAGTCCGATCTCTTTCTGCATTTTTGGCAATGCCTAAAAAAAAGCTACCGGCGCAATCACCGGTAGCCATAAATGTTATTGCCGATCTGCGAGGGTTAGCACTCGCTAAAGCCGCAGGAGTAACACTTGCGGCAACCTTCTTCATTGACCACTGCTGCCTCGCCACATTCCGGGCACAGATCCCCAAAAGCCATCGGCTGGGAGATCCCAGAGTATGTACTGGTTGTTTGGCTACTATCCATTTCCTCTTCCGATTCCTTGGAACCTTCCCAGGTACGCAGATACTCACCCAAAACCTGACCAACACCATCGGGCAGGCTGCGTACACGGTGAGGGCCAAACCCTAACGCCCGGCCGCCGCCAATACCCATCAACTGTGCAACCACCTCTCGCATCCTGTCGATCGGGGCGATCGGAGATGCCAATCGCAGAATGTAGGAGATCAATCGGCCGATCGCCTCTGATACGGCGGCGGTATCGGACCCAGCCTTGGAAGTATTTACGAATACTTCGAATGGCTGGTTACCGCCATTGGCATTGACAGTTACAAACGCCTTACCGAGAGGTGTATCTACGTTGAAGGTCATGCCGTGCAAGGAACGGGGGCGCGGCTTTTTAGTCTCGTGCCAGATCACTTTTTGCGTTTCGGGTACTGGCAGATGATCAGCAACAGGGGTTTCTTTTTTGCTGGCGGTGGCGTGGGTCTCCAACACTACTTTGTCGCGGCTTCCGGTAACGTACACGGTGATCCCTTTTGCACCCAGTTCCCAAGCCAACAAATACGCTTTGGCAACCTCATCTTCGGTGGTGCCTTCAGGGAAGTTGATCGTTTTGGAGATCGAGTTATCTACAAAGGCCTGCAAAGCCGCGGCCATCCGAACGTGCTCTTCGGCTGTCACATCGCCAGCGGTAACAAATACATCACGTAAATTACTCGGCAAATTGGATATGGTTTGGCAGCTGCCGAAATTCATTACTTGCTCAAAGATATCTTGTTGGTCATCCAGCGGGACTCCGGCCTTGCGCAGGGCTTTTTCGAACGCAGGCGACCCATAGGTAAGTTTGAGGTCTTTGCCATTGTCGTTGACATGACGGATGTAGGCCAAGGCAAAGACCGGCTCACAACCGTACCCTTCGCAACCTGCTACGGTGGCGATGGTGCCTGTTGGTGCTACGGTTGTTTGGGCAGCATTGCGGATGCCAAAAGCACGGATACCATCTACAATTTCCTCCCAATTGAGCTCAGGGCGTTCCCAACTGGACTGATATGGTTCCAATGGCTGCGGGACGGTCCATTTCAAATTTTCAGGGTCGTAAACCGAGCCGCTGATCGCAGGGAAAGCACCACGACTTTTGGCGAGCTCGATTGATGTTTGCATACAGTGGTAGCGGATAAATTCCATCACCTGGGAAGCAAATTCCTGGCCTTCCGGGGAGCCATAGCGGACGCCAACATGGTACATCAGGTCGGCAAGGCCCATGATGCCCAAGCCAATACGGCGAGCCCGCAAGGCAGCCTCGCGCAGTTGCGGTACGGCAGGTACATAGGCGTTTGCTTGCACAACATCATCCAAAAAGATGGTGGAGAGAGAAATGCTTTGTTTTAATCCATCCCAGTCCACTGAACCATTTTCACCGAAATGCTCTGCCAGGTTAATCGAACCCAGGCAGCAGTTTTCGTAAGGTCCAAGCCATTGTTCGCCGCACGGGTTGGTGGATTCCAACGGATACAAATGCGGTACCGGGTTTTGACGGTTGGCGGCATCCAGGAAAAGCACTCCGGGTTCGCCATTGTGGTGTGCCTGGGTCACGATCTGTTCAAACAGGTCTCGCGCCCGAACAGTTTTATACACCACCAAAGGAATATTATGTTCCCGCGCCTGTTCAATGGTGCCGCGGAATTTTCGGTATTCAGGTGAGGCGATGTCAGGGAAAACCAAATCCCAATCTTTGTCCTCGCGTACAGCTTCCATGAAGGCATCGGTAATGCCCACGGAAATATTGAAGTTGGTGATGGCGTTTTCACTGGTCTTGCAGGTGATGAATTCTTCCACATCCGGATGGTCTACCCGCAATACACCCATGTTGGCACCCCGGCGGGTTCCGCCTTGGGCGATCTCTCCAAAGGCATGGTCGTAGACGTGTAAAAATCCTACCGGGCCGGTGGCTGTGCCAGAGGAGCTTTTGACCAAACCACCTTTGGGGCGCAACCGGGAAAAGGAGAAGCCATTTCCGCCACCGGTTTGTTGGATCAGTGCCGCATCTCGAAGCGATTGGAAGATGCCGGATGGGTCCTTGCCCATATCGTCTGTGATCGGCAATACGAAACAGGCAGCCAATTGGCCCAATGGTGTTCCTGCCCCGGTAAAGGTGGGGGAATTAGGGAAGAATTTTTTACTGCTGAGAAGGGTGTAAAAATGCTGGGCGCGCTGCATTACATCGCCATCCCATTCAACTTCCACCTTGGCAACATGGTAAGCCACACGCCAAAACATTTCTTCCACCGTTTCGGCAGGCTTGCCATCGTCACCACGCCTAACATAGCGTTTTAGAAGTACCTGTTTGGCATTTTCTGTAAGCGCTACCTGACCCAAACCAACCGGAATATCGGGGGTTGGCAAAATACCATGTTTTGAAGGCATGTTAACTGTTGCCATTTTTTCTCCTTTTTGCTCGGCGGTAACAATTAGTAGCTGATCATTTCTGTTCCGCCTCAAGCAGACGGTCAATTTCAGCCCGGATGGACCGCAGGTCATCCAGTTTTAAATAAACAGTGGCATAGCGAATATAAGCCACCTGATCAATTTCCTTTAGGCCTGCCGTAACCAAATCCCCCACAACTCTTGAGGATACTTCGGCTTTGCCCATTTTTTGCAGTTCTGCCTCTACTTTGCCAACCAGACGTTCGATATCAGCCGCCGAAACCTTGCGTTTGGCGCAGGAGATACGGATAC
Source organism: Planctomycetia bacterium (assembly GCA_005790605.1). Lineage (GTDB taxonomy): Bacteria > Planctomycetota > Phycisphaerae > Phycisphaerales > SM1A02 > F1-140-MAGs142. The sequence continues at coordinate 7,669 of SXUI01000054.1, forward strand.
CACGGGCGAGTTTTTCGCGATCAAACTCCTCGCGAGTACTATCCTGCTTGATCAACAAGGGGGTTGCCAGGATCGGCCTTTCGTAAGAACTGAAACGCTGGCCGCATTTTAGGCACTCACGACGCCTGCGAATTCCACCATGGCTGTCGTGGGTTGTGTCGATCACTTTGGATTCGTAATGCTGACAATAGGGACAACGCATCTTTCTCCATTAATAGAACATTTGTAGCCGCCATATATGGATTAGAAGACGCGATGACCCTGCTCTATACGGCAATAAAAAGATTTTAGCATAGCGCGACCATGGTAGCAATGACCCATTCGTTAAATTTAAACTTTTTTAATGTTAAAGAATGGGGGGCAGGATCATCACCGGACCTGGTATCCGGTTAGGCGCGAAACCAGGCTTTGAAGCAAGATAATCGGTGCTAAAAAAGCCAGGTGAAGAACATTACACACGCCGAAAATCAGGACCGCGATGCGGGAAAAATGGCCGAACGGTGATGCCATGGCTGTTTTTAACCAATCGCCAGCGCCAGCCAAAACCGCCAAACCAAGGATACCCGCCGAAAAAAATAATAGCGGGAACCAGGCGTGTCTGTCAGATTCTGAAGGCATCATGGTCGTAGAGACTGCAAAGACCAAATAGATCCATAGCCATGCGTCTGGCACCTGAAAAACTGAACCCCACAATTGGGGGAGAAGCCGAGGACCGAGCTGTTCGGTTGCCAAAATGGGCAAACCGAATATGTACTGCGCAACCAACAAGATCACCCCCATACCACTGATCAAGGGCGCTACCCCAACCACGGAATCGCGCACAAAATCGGTCGCCGCTACTTCTACATATCCCAGCTGCACTTTTCCATTTGGCAACACTTTAGGTATCACCGAAAAACGGCCGGTCTTGACCCGCAATATTTTGGCAGCAAAAAAATGGCTTAACTCGTGCAATAAAACTCCGGGTAAAAACAGGAAGGAAAAAATGCCAATGGTTATGCCAAGGTCGTGCGTTAGCAGCAACAATAGCCCCTGCAGTGCCTTGTGCAACCAACGCTGCAACAACATCAGCAAAAACAACATTGCCAACAACCAAAATACACTTTCCAACACCAAGCGGGTTTCTTCAGCCATATCGGTTAAATTAACAGCGGCACGGGTTCCAGACCCATGCCGCTGTTCGGGCTATCAGGTTAATTGGAAGCAGCCTGAACGATAGCGATAAAATCATCGCTCTTGAGGCTTGCTCCGCCTACCAAAGCTCCATCGATATCGGGCTTGGTAAAGTACTCGGCTGCATTGGCAGCATTGACGGACCCGCCGTACAGAATGCGGATCTTCTGGGCTACATCGCTGCCAAATTGATCCGCAAGTGATTTGCGAACAATATCGCAATGCACCTGCTGAGCGTCATCCGCAGTAGCGGCTAAACCGGTACCGATCGCCCAGACTGGCTCATAAGCGACGACGAGGCCGCTCGCCCGTTCTTCGCTAATACCGCTGAGGGAACTTCGTACCTGCTCGTCGATCACTGCACAGGCGCGACCTTCACGACGCTGCGCCTTGGTTTCCCCGACGCAAAGCACCGGAATCAGCCCATTCTCGACCGCTCGCGCCAACTTCACTCTCAGAAGCGCGTCAAGTTCGCCAAGTCCATGACGCCGCTCCGAATGCCCGATAAGCACGCAGCGGCAACCGAGGTCGACCAACATGGCAGCGCTTGTCTGCCCCGTGTACGCCCCCGCAGCGTGAGCACTCACATCTTGGCCGCCGACAAGCACCGGCCGGTGTCCGACCGCGTGCGCCGCGGAGTGGAGATACGGAAACGGCGGAAAGATCGCGATATCGAGGCGCTCGGCGAGTTGCGCGCATCCATTCGCGATGTCGTCGGCCAACTCGGCTGCCTGCGCGACATCCGTATTCATCTTCCAGTTGCCACCGATGAATGGACGGCGCGTGGGGCGTGCGGCACCGGAATGCAACGACTGGCTCATGCTGCAAGCGTACACCGAGGATGCTCTCCCGTACGCTTGCGACCCCATGCGCCCGTCTACCGCCGTTGCTATCCGTCAAGCGTTCATCGACTTCTTCATTGCGAAGGCGGGACACACCTTTGCGCCATCAAGCGCCGTCGTTCCGCATGATGATCCAACGCTTCTGTTCACGAACGCCGGAATGAACCAATTCAAGGATGTCTTTCTTGGAAGAGGCAAGCGCAACTACACACGGGCCGTCAATACACAGAAGTGCATTCGCGCGGGCGGCAAGCACAACGATCTTGAAGATGTGGGCAAGGACACCTATCACCACACATTTTTTGAGATGTTGGGGAACTGGTCGTTCGGCGACTACTTCAAGTCAGAATCCATTCGCTGGGGATTCGAGTTACTCACGGAGGTGTACGGCCTCGATCCCAATCGGCTCTACGCAACTTGGTTTGAGGGAAACAAGGAAGCTGGCCTCGAGCCCGATCTCGAGGCGAAGGCGCTTTGGGAATCACTCCTGCCCGCGGGTCATGTCATTCCTGGCAACATGAAGGACAACTTCTGGGAGATGGGCGAAACGGGCCCTTGTGGACCTTGCAGCGAAATCCACTTCGACCGAATCGGAGGGCGAAACGCCGCGCAACTCGTCAACAGCGGCGATCCTGATGTCCTTGAGATTTGGAATCATGTGTTTATCCAGTTCAATCGTGAACCGGATCGCTCGCTCAAATCACTTCCGGCAAAACATGTCGACACCGGCATGGGTCTTGAGCGACTCGTCTCCGTCATTCAGGGCAAGCGCTCGAACTATGACACGGACCTGTGGTCGCCAGTGTTTGCAGCAATTCAAACACGCACCGGCGCTCGGCCGTACGGAGGCAAGCTCGATGACTCTGTCGATATCGCGTATCGCGTGATTGCAGATCACATTCGATGTCTCTCGCTTGCGATCACGGACGGCGCGAATCCTTCCAACGAAGGTCGTGGATATGTGCTCCGTCGCATCCTTCGGCGCGCGGTGCGTCATGGGCATCAAACCATGGGCGTGCGCGGGCCATTCCTTCACGACCTCGTGAACGCGGTGGTGCTTACGCTCGGCGATGCGTTCCCAGAGGTTAAGCAACACGCGACGCGAGTTGCGCAGGTCATCCTCGATGAAGAAGTGCAGTTTGGGCGAACCCTTGAGCGAGGCCTCGCGCTCTTCGGCGAGGCGGCCGCACGCGTCCGCACGCAATCGGGCAACACGATCCCCGCGCAAGATGCGTTCAAACTTCACGATACCTTCGGGTTTCCTATTGACCTCACGCAAGTGATGGCGGAAGAGGCTGGGTTAGGTGTTGATGTCGCTGGATACGAAGCCCTCATGGAGGAAGCCCGCGAAAAGAGCCGTGCGGTCCAAGGCACGGATGCGGAAATGCACTTCCCACCAGACGCCATCGCGAAGCTCGAAGCATTGCAGGTCCACGCGACGGATGATTCAACCAAGTTCGATCCAAAGCCACTCACCGCCACCGTGCGCGCGATCTGGAATGGCACTAGTTTCGACGAGCACGCGGATGCTGACGCGGAACGACTGGTCGCGGTGGTCTTCGGCCGCACGCCTTTCTATGCGGAAATGGGCGGACAGGTCGCCGATCACGGCGTGTTCCAAGCGGAGCATGCCAGTGGCGAACATGCGTCGATCTCCATCACCGATGCGAAACGCGTCGGCGGCTATGTCTTGCACATTGGGAAGGTGACACGAGGTCGCTTGCGCGTTGGCGATGAAGGAACGCTCATGATCGAGCGCGAACGCCGCGAACTCATTCGCGCGAACCACACAACTACGCATCTTCTCAACCTTGCGCTCAGAGCGGAACTCGGTCCTGATGTGGAACAGAAGGGTTCGATGGTCGATCGAGAACGATTGCGATTCGACTACAGCGCGAAGCAGGGATTGAGCCTCGAGCAAGTGAGATCCATCGAAGCGCGCGTCAACGACGCAATCCGCGCCAACCTGCTCGTGGATGCACAGGAAGTTTCGCTCGCAGCTGCGCGCACCATTCACGGCGTCCGCGCAGTCTTCGGAGAGCGGTATCCCGACCCCGTACGCGTGGTCTCAATCGGCGCATCAGTGGATGCGCTTCTCGCAAATCCGAGTAACGCCGCATGGGCGCTTCAGTCCACCGAATTCTGCGGCGGTACGCATCTCGCACGCACCGGCGACGCAAAGCAGTTCGTCCTCGCGAGTGAAGGCGGCCTCGCCGCAGGCATTCGCAGAGTCTTCGCCTGGACTGGTGCGGCCGCCGCGGCGGCAGACGCAACTGTTGAAGGGCTGCTCAATCGGGTTTCCCTCGCTCTTGAGCTCTCCGGCCCTGAACTTCTCGCGGAATCTGCGGACATTTCGAAGTCCGCTCAGGCGCTCACGCTTGGCGCGCTCGGACGCGCGGCGTTCGATACCGCGATGGAGCCACTAAAAGCCAAAGCGAAGGCCGCGCGCAAAGATGCAGAGGGGGCGATGCGCGATCGCGCCGTCGCACAAGCACGCGAACTCACCGAACAACACGCCGCAAGCGGCGCCGGCGCAGACGCGGCGCTCATCGCCGTCATCGACGATGCAGACACGCCCACGCTCATGGCTGCACTTGATGTTGCACGCACACGACTTCCGTCGACTGCGACGATGTTTCTGAGTGCCGATCACGACGAGAAGAGAGTTTCTCTCGCCGCGATCTGTCCAAAGTGTGCGATCGAGAAGGGACTGAAAGCTGGTGAGTGGGTGAAGGTCGCAGCAGTTGCTTGCGGCGGCAACGGTGGCGGAAAGCCCGATGCGGCTCAGGCTGGAGGGAAGGATCCTGACAAACTGCACGAGGCGCTACTCGCTGCACGAGCATTCGCCAACCAAACGCGCTAGCTCTTGCAAAGCGAACTCGTTGCTAGGGCTCTCACCCCACTTCTGTGTATGTGGAGATATCACCATCCGCTCGACCGTATATTGAGAGCAGGAACCTCAGCGCCGCAGCTTCGTGATGGAACCGCGAAGCGACGATCGCAAGAGGCAAACATCCGGACTGCCACGCCACGAATTTTCGACGAGAGAGTGCGCCCACCGAACACGGCACACCTCTCCGTCGTAAAGCACTCACTATGTACGGCCGCGCGACTCCGCGATCGTGCATAGCATCAGCTGCAGCTCATCACCCCTCCGGGACCTGGTTGGTCGCAAGCAGGATGGCCGCCCGCCAAGCATTGCCCATGCTGGCGGGCGGTTGTGTTAGGAGAAGCGCTGTCGATCGCAATAGTTTCAGCAACTCCCGCGCGCAGATCTCGCTTCTCGCGCAGTCGAGCACTTTCGATATCTTTCCCCGCATGTCGATTTCGCAAGTCTCGTCCACTTCGGTTGAGTCGCTACTCAAGGAGGATCGCATCTTTCCGCCTCACACCGCTCAAGCCGACGCGCTTGGTGGTGCGAATGTTGAGAGCCTAGAGCAGTACCACGCCCTCCACGCGCGCTCGGTCGCGGATCCAAGTGGTTTTTGGGGCGAAATCGCGCAGGACTTCGAGTGGTTCAAGCCATGGACGAGCGTTCTTGAGTGGAATTGTCCGGACGCGAAGTGGTTTGTGGGCGCGCAGACGAATGTGTGCTTCAACGCGATCGACCGCCATGTGCTCGAGGGCCACGCGAACGATGTCGGACTCATCTGGGAAGGCGAGCCACAAGCGAGCGGAATGCCAGAAGTGCGACACCTCGCCTATGGCGAGCTCCAAGACGAGGTCTCGCGATTCGCCAACGCGCTCAAAGCGCTTGGCGTGAAGAAGGGCGAAATCGTCACGCTCTACATGGGCATGGTTCCTGAGTTACCGATCGCGATGCTTGCATGCGCGCGCATCGGCGCCGCACACAGCGTCATCTTCGGCGGCTTCCCCGCACCGTCCATCGTCGACCGCGTTCTTGATGCGAAGTCGCGCGTGATCGTCACTTGCGATGGCGCATGGCGCCGCGGAAGCGTTGTTCCGCTGAAGAAGAATGTGGATGAAGCGATGCAGTCGTTGGTCGCGCAAGGACACGCGATTGAGCACTGTGTTGTGTTGAAGCGCACGGCGACTCCGATCGAGTGGAACGCCGCGCGAGACCACTGGTGGCACGATGTCATCGCGAAGGAATCGAGCGAGTGCCCATGCGAGGCCGTCGATGCAGAGGACTTGCTGTTCGTGCTCTACACCTCAGGATCCACCGGAAAACCAAAGGGCATTCGGCATACGAGCGGTGGCTACATGGTCTACACCGCCTACACCGCGCGGATGACTTTCAACCTCAAGCCCAACGCGAATCATGTGTTCTGGTGCACGGCAGACATCGGATGGGTCACAGGTCACTCCTACATTGTCTATGGCCTACTGCCCAATCGCGTGCCGACATTGATGTATGAAGGCGCCCCAAATTTTCCCGCAGAAGATCGTTTTTGGGAGATCGTCGCGCGGCATCGCGTGACGCACTTCTATACCGCGCCAACCGCTATTCGCGCCTTCATGAAGTGGGGGGAGTCGCATCCGAAGAAGCACGATCTTTCATCCCTCAAACTGCTTGGCACAGTTGGTGAACCGATCAATCCAGAGGCGTGGATTTGGTATCACGAACAAATCGGCGCCTCGCGTTGCCCGATCGTTGACACCTTCTGGCAAACCGAAACCGGTGGGCATGTGATTACACCGCTCCCCTGCGCGACGCCAACCGTGCCGGGATCTTGCACCCTTCCGTTCTTCGGCATTGACGCGGCAATCGTCGATGAAACCGGAAACGAACTTCCTCCGAACACCGGAGGACTCCTCGTCATCCGCAAGCCATGGCCCTCCATGCTCCGAGGCATTCACGGAGATCGACAGCGATTCATCGATACCTATTGGTCGCGAATTGCCGGCATGTACCTCGCGGGCGATGGTGCGCGCCGCGACGAACGCGGCTACTTCTGGATCATGGGACGCATCGATGATGTGATCAATGTCTCCGGTCATCGACTCGGCACGATGGAAGTTGAGAGCGCGCTCGTCTCGCACCCAGCAGTCGTTGAAGCGGCAGTCGTAGGCATGCCGCATGAAATCAAGGGAACCGGGATTGCAGCCTTTGTCACGCTCAGCCTCCAGGCGACCGCGAGTGAGGCGCTCAAAGCGGAACTGCGCGAGCATGTTTCAAGCGTGCTCGGCGCAATCGCAAGACCCGACATGCTGCGCTTTACAGCAGCACTCCCCAAGACCCGCTCCGGAAAGATCATGCGTCGACTGCTGAGGGATGTCGCCGCGGGCAAAGAGTCTACGCAAGACACTTCCACTCTCGATGACTTCGGCGCGCTCGCCGCGCTACGAGGAAACGACGAGTGAGCAAGCGGCCTGAAGGGACCCCGCATTCGCGCGACGCGGCGCCTCGAGCAACCGCGGCGGACCACGCTCGACTTCGCGCACAACACGCGAGTGAGCGCGCGGAAGACTATTGCGAGGCAATCCAAGATGCGATCGATGCGACTGGTGTGAGTCGAGTTGTGCACCTCGCGCGCCGATTCGGTCTGTCGCATGTCACCGTGAGCCGCACGATCGCCCGCCTCGGGCGTGAGGGGCTGCTTGAGTCTGCACCGTATCGACCGATCGTGCTCACGCCCAAGGGACGCAAACTTGCGGAAGCCGCTCGGGCAAGGCACGAGCTCGTGCACGCATTCTTGCTCGAACTGGGCGTTGATGATGCGACAGCTCGCATCGATGCCGAAGGCATTGAACATCATGTGAGCCCAGCCACGATCGACGCATTCGCGCAATTCCTCGCCACGCGCCGAGCGCGACCGTGACCCAACGAATCGAGAGGCGGTCGACTATTCTCCGGCACCATCATGACTGCTCCTGACGCACCGTTCATGCTCTCCGTCTCAGGCGCGCGAGGCATCGTCGGCGCAAGTATGACGCCTGTCGTCGCAAGCAAGTTCGCTTCCGCCTTTGGATCGCACTTGTGTGCCGCAAGACGATCTTCCGACGCGCGACGCCCGAAGCTCGCGCTCGGACGAGACGGTCGCGCGGGAGGAGAGGCGTTCGCGCATTCGGTGAAGGGCGCGCTGACTGCAGTTGGATGCGATGTCGTCGACTTCGGGGTCGTGATGACGCCAACCATTGGCGTGATGATCCGAGAGCTCAATCTCGATGGAGGCATGGTCGTCACCGCAAGTCACAATCCGCTTGAGTGGAATGGCCTGAAGTGTCTCAACGAAGACGGCCTCGCGCCGGCCAAAGCGGAAGCGGACGCGATCATCGCTCGCTTTCGAAGTGAACAGTTTCTGTTCGTGGATGCTGAACGCATCGGAGTAGCAACCACGCGAAGCGACGCACATGAGATGCATGTCGCGAAAGTGCTCTCTTTGCTTTCGCCTAAGAGCGTGCAAGCGATCGCTGCACGAAAGTTTCGCGTCGTGCTCGACAGCGTGAATGCATCCGGATGCGTCCCAGGTCGGATGCTCCTTGAACGCCTCGGCTGCGAACTCTCCCATCTCAATGGTGAAGCAACCGGCATCTTTGCACATCGACCTGAACCCGTCGAGGAGAACCTCGGACAACTCTGCGCAGCAGTCGCGTCAACGCGCGGGACAGCAGTTGGATTCGCACAGGATCCCGACGCGGATCGAGTTGCGATTGTCGATGAACGCGGTCGGTTCATCGGCGAGGAGTACACCCTTGTGCTGTGCGCGTGCGCGATGCTCGCGCGCAGCGGACCGACCACGATGGCGGCAAATCTCTCGACGTCGCGCATGATCGATGATGTTGCGGCTCGCTATCCCGGCACGAGCGTGCTCCGCACGCCGGTCGGCGAGGCGCATGTCGTGAGCGCGCTCAAGCCTGCAGGTGGTCGAATCGGCGGCGAAGGCAACGGCGGCGTGATCGTTCCCGAAGTCTGCTTCGTGAGGGACTCGCTCTCCTCGATGGCCCTTGTGCTTGACCTTCTCGCGTCGCACCATCCTCAGTCACTTGCACAGCTCGTCGAAAGCATGCCTCGCTACACGATGCTGAAGACCAAACTGGATCTCGCGGCAATCGGCGGAAACGCCGCGGTTCCAGCAGCCCTTTCGAAAGTGAAACACGCGTTCGCCAAGGAGCGCATCAACGATGCTGACGGCGTGCGTATTGATTTCGATGACGGCTGGGTGCACTTGCGCGCATCCAACACGGAACCGATCGTCCGGGTCATCGCGGAAGCCGCAACCGCCGAGCGCGCGCAGGCACTTGTACAGCAATGCCGCGCAGCCGCCGGGCTCTAGGTGATCGACTAGGGAATCGACTGGGCAGTACACTTCAAGCGCATGTGTCTCGCTCGATCCACGAAGCTCGCCCACAACGCACTCTTCTCGTGCCTGCTTCTGTGCGCTTGTGTCAGTTGCGGTACAGGGGTGCGCACCGACCCTGCGAAGGCCACGCGCGCATATCCGTTTGAACTCTCACAGAAGCGAGTGCTCAACGCGCAAGTGCTCAATGTCGACGCGACGATGGTGATCGTCAACGCCACGCTTGAGGAGTTCAAGGAAGTCGATGTCTGGCTCAATCAGCGGTACCTGCAGCATGTGCAACACATCGCTCCCGGCGAAACCATCCGACTCGCGGTCGAAGACTTTTGGGATCACCGCGGAGAAGCTCCCTTCCCTGGCGGAATCTTCCGCCGCTTTCAGCCCACGCCGATTCGGCTGGTGCAGTTTCAAACCGCAGCAGGCGATGAACTGATCGGTCTCATTTCGATCCCTACGGAACGCGAACTCGATCGCGCGCGTCTCGCAACTGGGAACTGATCCCACTTCGGACCGAGAGGCTTAGAGCCCGAGCTGCGAACGCTTCGCTTCCCACTCCGCGCGCTCCCGAGAATTCTCCGTCGCGAGCGGCTGCCCACTTCGCAACGCCTCGACTTCAAGTGCGGTGAGATGCATCGACTTCAGCCGATAGTCCTCAAACGCCTCGCACGCGATGGGCACGATCGGCTTGATCAACGCGAACATCGCGCGCGCAAAGTCTTGAATCTCAAGTTGTGCATGATCATCCATTCGGAGCGAGAGGAAGTGGAAGATGTTGTGCAGATCGCATTTCCAATACCACTCGGTGTACAGACTGACCGGAAGTGCCGCGCGAGCAAGCTCGCGGGCAACCCCCTGCTCGATGAGCTTGAGATACTTCGCGTAGTGCGCCTCGGCATCCGCGAGGAGTTCGAGAAACTGCTCGGCTGTTCCAACGTCGATGGTGCCATCGGAACCTTGGCGATTTGACTTCGATTGCTTGCGCACGCTTGAGATGGAGGGGCGATAGAAGCGATCGGGCATGATCGAGTATCGCGCGGAGCATTCGTTCACATTCGCGGTCCGATGGCGGATCCATTGCCGCGCGATGAAAATAGGCATCGCGATGTGGAACTTGAACTCGACCATCTCGAGTGGCGTCGTGTGCCGATGGCGCAAGAGGTAGCGCACAAGCCCGCGATCCTCGTTGACATGCTTCGTCCCATCGCCGTAGGACACACGCGCGGCTTGCACAATGGCAAAGTCAGCCGTCTTTCCTTCAGGGACGAGTCGCGGCATCGCGTCGCACAGTGCAACAAATCCATGCTCGTGCACTGGAATCTGCCAGCGGCTGCTTCCGCCCATCACATCGATAAGTGGAGTTTCTGGAGCCGTGCGAACCATCGGTCGAACTGGCGCGCCCGCCATCATTTCCGGCAGAACAGATGTCGTTGTGGTCGCGCGTTGTTCGGTGGGCACATCAGATGGCATTTCCGCATTATGCCAACAATTCCGATGCAATCGCTCCCGCAAATCTCGCAAAAATCAGCGCGTCGGCGGAGGTACTCGCGTTCTCGCGCGGACCGCTGACGCAGCTTGGCTCAGTGCTTCCGCTGCCAAACCAAGTGCGCCTGCTTCGGTCGGTCGTCCATCGACGCGAAGAATCGGCTCGACCGTTCTATCGATGGGCCATTCCACCCGTACGACGCTGAGCGCCTCGATCATCGCGCGTCGGGCATGAGGATCGCCTCCATCGAGAAGTTCCTCCGCGCCTAGTGGAAACCCTCCCGATTGCGCCGAGTACTGCACGACCGCATCAGTCAGCAGGCGCAAGCGAGCTGTCGTGAACCTCGCATCCTTACGCACGCCGCTGACGACGCTCCATGCAAAGATCGTAGTACCGATGGCCGCGAGAACAAAGCAGATGAGAATGATGTGGACGAGGCGCTTGCCTTGCATCGTGCAAGCGTAACACTCGATTGACGCGAATCGCAGCCGGCGAGGCGTTTGCATCGATTCCGCGCTCCGCGACAAGCTCGAGCATGAACGAGCCCCGCAGTTTGCATGGCCCCTGCACCAGATGGAATCGCGAGGCGCGTTCAATTGCGCGCCGCGAGTTCTCTCTGCGTCGAGAAAAACCATCCGATCGATGGTGATAATGCACTTGCACGAAGACCGAAGCGTGTCATGTTTCGCGCATGTCACGCGCTGATCGCTCCGACGGAAATGCAGGCACTCGCGCTTTCAAGTCCTCGCTGATCACGAGCGCGCTTGTCGCCGCGATCACTTCGACGGGATTCGGGGACATTGTGCTACCTGATGGCACACCCGACCCAGCGTTCACCAATCTCTATGCATGGTGGCGCGCCGATGTTGGTGTAAACGCGCAAGCGGGCGCGCCAGCCGATGGCACAACCGTCACACGATGGGAAGACTCCTCGATTCGCAATCACGACCTCGCGCGAGTCTCCGCCACACTCACGCAGCGACCAACCTTTCGAGCGTCCGTCGCAAACGGTGCGCCTGGCGTTGAGTTCGACGGGAACGACTACCTCTGGTCTGCGAACACCGCTGCAGAATTCAGCGTGATCTCGACGGCGCGCACAGTGATCTGCGTCGCGCGACCGACGTCGGCCAACGGTGGTTACATCTTCGACAGCTCCTCGAGCGCTGGTCGCACCGCGCTCTTGACTGGTGAACTTGCAACGCCCGCACAATGGGTTCTCTATCCAGGCGCGACACCCACCACACTCGGAGGCGCGGTCTTTGAGAGTGGCGTGTCACTCATTTCCTGCACGGTTTCTGCCGGTGCGCAGACTCTTCATGTGAACGGCGCGCTCGTAGGCACCGGAACCATCGCGATGCAAAACATGTCGGGCGCGATGCTCGGCAGTCGTTACAACTTGGCGAATCCACTGACTGGCTCGATCAGCGAGGTCCTCATCTTCGACAAGGCACTCTCGGACGCTGAACGGCTCTCCATCGAAACCTACATCGCGCAGAAGTATGTGATCGACACGCCACCGCCGCCGCTGCCGATGGTCGATGTGTTTGTGAGTGGGCAAGAGGGCTACAACACCTACCGCATTCCCGCCATCATGCAACTTGAGTCAGGTCGGTTGCTCGCCTTTGCAGAAGGCCGCGGCTCTGGCGCCGACAACGGAATCAATGACATCGTGATGAAGTCAAGCGACGATTTGGGTACGACTTGGAGTCCGCTCGCACTCGTCGACGATCAGCCTGGGCGTTCGCTCAACAACCCATGCGTCGTTGAAGTTCGCACGGGCATCCACGCCGGTCGCGCGATTGCGATGTATCAGTCTTACCCGACGGGTTGCGGTGAGAGTTGCGTCGTGCCTGGAAACAAGGGGACAAACATCTGCCGGACCTTTGTGAAGTTCTCAGATGATGGAGGTGCGACTTGGAGTTCTGCCGTTGATGTGACCGCGTCCGTCAAACGACCAACCATCGTCACAAGTGTCGCAAGTGGCCCCGGCATCGGGATCCAACTTCGTCACGGGAAGCATGCAGGTCGAATCATCATGCCGTTCAACCAAGGACCCTACGGCGTCTGGGCTTGCTACGCCGTTTACTCCGATGATGGTGGCGACACATGGCAGTACGGCGAGGTCGCAGCAAATGGAAGTGCAGGTACCGGAAACGAAGTGCAAATGGTCGAGCGCGCCGACGGCTCACTCATGCTGAACTCTCGACAGTTCAGCGGCGGCGGCTGGCGCAAGACGGCAATCTCGACGGACGCCGGACTCACATGGAGCGCACTCGCAAACGATGACGAGCTGCCAGATCCGTCATGCATGGCCGGATTGATTGCATTGACCGATCCACTCGACGGATTCGCGCAGTCGCGCCTCATCTTCTGTGGCCCCAACGCGACCGCGCGCACCAACGGCTTCGCGTGGCTCTCCTACGACGGCGGCCTCACTTGGCCGCGCAAAGCGCGTGTGTACATCGGAGCATTTGCGTACAGCCTGCCAGTACCACTTGATTGCGATCGATTCGGAGTCTTCTTCGAGAAAGATGGGTACACGCGCATCTCCCTTGCGCTCATTGACTTCACTGACTTCACCGCAGGCACCGATGATTTTTCGAACGAGGGGAGTTGCGTGATCGCTCCGCCATGCACGGGCGACCTGAACGGCGACAGCAATGTCGACGCTGCTGACCTTGCTGGCATGCTCGGTTCATGGGGCCTTGCCTCAGGCGCCGCCGACCTCAATGGCGATGGAATCGTGGACGCTGCAGATCTCGCAGCACTCTTGGATGCTTGGGGTCCCTGCTTCTGACGCGACGGGAACGCGCGATCACGATTTTCAAGGTCTATCCGCTCGCCACCCGTGCGGAGCGTGAACGCATCTCGCACTGATCCTCACATCCGCATGCCGTCGAATGTAATGCGCTTCTTCTTTCGATGAGGATCGGGCTCTGGCACGGCAGACAGAAGTGCCTGCGTATACGCCTGTTGAGGTCGCTCGATCACTTCGGCGCGCGAACCCTCTTCCACGATCTTGCCGTTATACATGACAGCGATTCGATCACAGATGTGATGGATGACTGCCATGTCGTGTGAAATGAAAAGGTAGGAGAGCCCAAACTCTGACTGGAGATCCTTCAAGAGGTTCAGAATCTGCGACTGAATCGAGACATCAAGGGCGCTCGTCGGCTCGTCGCACACGATCAACTTCGGGTTCAGTGAAAGCGCGCGTGCGATACCGATGCGTTGCCGCTGTCCACCGGAAAACTCATGTGGATAGCGGTCCGCCGCTTGTTTCCAGAGACCGCACTTCACGAGCAACTCCTCGACTCGCGCACGCGTCTCCTCGCTCGACTTTGTCAGCCCATGCACCTCGAGCGGCTCGCCGATGATGCTTCCGACGCGCATGCGAGGATTGAGACTTCCACCGGGATCCTGAAAAATAATCTGCATCTGACGACGCAACGCACGCAGCTGCGTTGCCGTCGCATCAAAGACCGAGTTCCCTTCAAATCGAACTTCGCCTCCAGTCGCGCGAATCAGACGCAAGATCGTGCGTCCGACTGTGGTCTTCCCACATCCGGACTCTCCTACCAATCCAAGCGTCTCACCCTTCGCGATCGTAAAACTCACATCATCGACGGCCTTGAAGTGACCGACCGTTCGCTGGAGGAGACCCTTGCGAATGGGAAACCAAGTGCGGAGGTTTTTCACCTCGAGAAGCGCGGGAGCATGAGTGTCAGAGAGCACGCTCGGCACTCTATCTCATCGCTCCCAAAGTCAACAGGAAAATCCGATGGATTACATCCGTCAATAAAGGCGAACCGCAATCTGGATCGTACGGCCATCGGCAAGTTGACAGGTCAGCGGGACTTCGCGAGGCAGCGCGCCCTGCGGGCCAGCGGCGCGAAGCACACGCGCGTACAACTCGTCGATGGTCTGAATGGGCTGCCCCATGATGCCGATGATCGTGTCACCCTCGTCGAGAAGTTGATCAACATCGGATCCTTCTCGCACCGACTCGATCAGTACGCCGGGGTGATGCGTCGCTTCAAGACGCGCAGCGGAAGCCACATTACTCGTCACCAAACTCTCGAAGCCCGCGCGACGGAGCGCTGCGAGCAACGCCGGCGACGCGCGCAAGGCGGGATCAAGTTCACTCAGCGTCGCGCTCATCGTGAGTTCCTCGAGCGCGTTCGTCTCGACATTGGGTCGGACAACAGAGAAATTCACTGAAGAGCCGGGGCGCATTGAACTAATGAGCGCAGGAATCTGTCCGTCCTCTGTGATCCGTTTTCCGTCGAGGCTCACGATGACATCACCGATACGAAGGCCTGCGTTCGCTGCGGGCGAGCCCTCACTGACAAAGCTCACAACCGCGCCATCGCCGTTGTATGCGTTCGCGAGCACGCGCATCGCCGGATTATCGAGGCGCACACCCGAACGGATCATCGCGATCGGTGCGACGCTTACGCCGAGATAGCCCTTTTTCACTTCGCCAAGCTCGATGATCTGCGAGACCACGGAATCGATCATGGAAATCGGAATCGCGAGTCCGATGCCCGCGAATTGTCCCTGGCCAACAGAGTTCCCGCGCCCAGTGGCGATTGCGGTGTTCATGCCGATTACGCGTCCACGAATGTCGGTGAGCGGACCGCCGGAATTCCCAGGATTGATCTCCGCATCGGTCTGAATGAAGTTCTCGTAATCGATGTCTGCAAGACCCGCGCTACGACCGAGTCCGCTCACGATGCCTCGCGACATCGAGAAACGAAAGTCAAAGGGAGAGCCGAACGCAAACACTTGGTCGCCCTGCCGCACAGCATCACTGTCGCCTCGGAGTGATGCGTGAAGTCGACCCGGCGCAACGGCGAGGACCGCGATATCGGTATGCAGATCAAGACCAACCAGCGTTGCGCTGCGCATTTCGCCGTCGTGCAGTTGAATCTGAATCCGATCCGCGCCATCCACAACATGTGCGTTGGTGACGACATGTCCATCTTCATCCCAAATCCATCCGCTTCCACTTGAGGCGTAGGACTCCGTGAAGCGCCTCCGTTGCATGGTGGTCTCGGTGCTGACATGCACGACCGATGGCTCGACGAGCGTTGCGATGTCGCGCTGCGCTTGATTGATCTGCGCAAGCACATCCGTCTGATCCAACCGTTGTGATGCCGCTTGCACAAGCGAGCGCGTTTCCGCCTCAGCGCTGTTGCGGATCACCGCAGGCGCAGCGACGAGCACCGCACCGACCGCGGAGAGGACGACAAGGGCAGGACCATAGGTAGTGATTGCTCTCATGGAGATTTCCTCAAGCAATGATCAAACGGGCAGCCGCGCGTTCGGATGCGCGCACACGGTTCAATGCTGCATGCGCCGCCGAAACTCGACTGCTTCTTCTTCGCTCAGCGCGTAAGGATGTTCGCCCAACACGCCAGTCCGCACTCGTTCTCGCCACATTTTTGCCATTTCATCGAGCATCGCGCCCATTTGCACGAGCGGTAACGCGAAAGGTGGCTGGCGCGCCGTCAATCCGAGCAGATCCGAAGTCACGACAACTTGGCCATGGCAGGCCGCGCCAGCGCCACAACCGATGACCGGGATCGTCGACCGGCGAACGATTTCCTCCGTGACCTCAACAGGCGTCGCCTCCACGAGCAGCATCGTCGCGCCCGCCTCGATCATGACGCGCGCGTCCTCAACCAAGTCCACCGCACTCGCTGCGGTCTTTCCAGCTGCGTAGTACCCGCCCTGCACCTTCGCATGCTGCGGCCGCGAGCCAATGTGCGCAACAACCGGGATGCCTGCCCGTGACAGGCGCGTCACAAGCGGAGCAAAGGAGCGATCCACTTCGAGCTTGACGCAATCCGCCGTGCCTTCCGTCATGAATCGCCCAGCGTTGCGGACGCCTTCCGCATCCTCAACTTGATAACTCATGAATGGCATGTCCGCCATGACAAGGCATTTTGGAGCGCCGCGTTTCACGGCCGCGGTGAGCGTGATCAGAAAGTCAAGCGGCGCGTGAAGCGTGTTCGGAAAACCGAGAATCATCTCTGCGGCCGTATCCCCAACGAGCAACACGGGGACGCCCGCTCGTTCGAGCCAGCGAGCGGAGGTCGCGTCGTAACAAGTGAGGCACGCAAACTTCAATCCTTCACGCGTCGCGCGTTGGAGCGCGCGGATACTGACTGGCGCGATGGAAGAGTCTGGCCCGGACCACTTCGGCGGCGCATTGCAATCGTCACATTGCGGTACCGAAGTTTCGGGCGATTCTCGCGTGGGCTGCATGCGGAAATACTATTCGACACCGTGCGCGCTAGAACGGTCTGCGGGTCGGGTTCGGGAGCACATTATCTCTCCCACAGACGATCCAATCGGCAATCTCAGCCGCCTCCCCGAGCGACGCGCGCGCCATCTCAAGGTCGAAACATGGCGTGAGCACTTGCCCGCCTTCGAGATGCTCAAGTGTCGGAACCGCATCGCCCGCGATGAGCACGGTCGCGGTCCGTCCGGGGAGCAAGAGTCCCGACAACCCGGGTGACACGCCACAGAGCGGGAACAGATCAACGCCCTTCCCGAGCGCGTCTGGTGCCGCCTTGGTCCGCTCAAGGACCGCGATCTCGGGCGTGATGGCCGCGAGCAATTCTGTATCGCCCGCACCGCGAGCCTCATGGAATTTCGCGACAAGTTGTTGCCCGATCGCCTCGCGTTCTCGTTCGGCGATCAACCACTGCGCGCTCTCAAAGGAAGCGATCGCGCGTCGATGGATCGGGCTGAAGCAGGTCAAGAACACATGCGTGATCTGCTCTGGCTGAAGACCAGATCGTTCCGCAAGTTTGGGCAGGAGGATCTGCGCGGGAAGCGAGGGATCGACGAGGATGCGAGCATCGCCGCTGAGAATGAGCGTCGTCGTTGCGTGCGCTGCGCGAACCGATCCTCGCTCATTCCAAAACGGATTCGCGGCGAGCGTGCCAATGGAGATAACACGGAAACTTGCGGACATACGATTTACTCTGCAAGGCCATCGCGCGCGAGTCGGCTGATGGCGCTGTTCGGATCGCGACGCATCTTGGCGAGTGCCGCGACGACCTGCGGCGGCACAAGCGTCGCAAGTGCATCGAGCGATCCACCAAGTGCCGCAATCTGCTTGATGAGGCTTGAACTCGTGTATGCGTAACTCTCACCTGTCACGATGAAGACCGTCTCGATCTCCGCAACCTGCCGATTGGTGATCGCGAGTTGACACTCGGCCGCAAGATCGGTGATGTTGCGGATGCCGCGGATGATCGCGCTCGCGCCAACGCTGCGCGCGTAATCCACCGTCAATCCGGCGTAATGCTCGACGCGAATCGGCGCTCCATCTTTTTCCGACGCAAGAAGTTCGTTGACAAGGAGCTTTGCGAGTTCAACCCGTTCCTCGAAGGTGAACATCGCCTCCTTGTTTGGATTTCGTCCGATCGCAAGCACGACTTCATCGAACAACTTTCGGCTGCGCCTGAGGATGTCAAGGTGACCGAAGGTGATCGGGTCAAACGATCCGGTGTAGATCCCGAGATGATGCGTGTGCGAACTCTTCAAGAGGGCTCCAACGGTTGAGGGCGCCCATCTTAGGGCTTGCGAAGGGTCTGAATCGATCTAGAACGCACAGGTGGAACACTCTCGCAACCCACTGTAATCACTTCACTTGCATGTGGCGTGTCTACATTCGATGTTCTCTTTGTCACGGGCGCGTCTGGGACTCCGCGTTCGTGATGGGTTTCGACCCTGGATCGGCCCTGCATCGGAACGCCTCCCCGATCAGGGCCTTTGAGGAGAGACAGGCCTCGCGGCACGCAATTCCGCGAGGCCTGTCGTTTTTCATCCACCCTCAAGCACAGAGATGTTTAGTCCGCTTGATCGTTGTCGATCGCGGGCGCCTCTGGGAAGTCAATCTCTGTCTCATGAACATGATTGAAGAGATTCGTGAATGTCATCAAGGTGATGCACGCGATCACTTCGATCGCAGCACGGTCGCCGTATCCAGCGCGTCGGAACTCTGAGAGTTCTTCGTCCGTGACGAAGCCATCGGACTCAAGAATGATTGCAGTGAAGTCGAGCAACGCCTGTTGCTTCTCGTCCCCGCCTTCGCCTGTGCGTGCGGCCATCGCGGCTTCCGCACTGAGACCAGCCTTCGCGCCGATCACGGTGTGTGCAGCAAGGCAGTAATCGCAATCGCGAATCTCGCTCACGAACAGCATGACGATTTCACGCTCGATTGCCGTCAGCGCGCCGCCTTCAGCGAGTCCCTTGCTGAACGCGAGATAGCCCTCAAAGAGTCGAGGGTGGGCGGCGAGACCCTTGAAGATGTTGATCGGCGCGCTCGCGAGCGTTTGGGCGACGATGCCCGTGGTGGACGATGGTTCAGCAACTTCGAGTCGGGGCATAGTGGATTCTCACAGTCATCAAGGAGTCACGGTGGGTTCAGGGAGAGAGGAAGCGGTCAAACTCAAGTTGCCCGCACGAGATCAGCTCGCAGGCGCTGGTGCGGTCGCAGGTTGGGCTTTCTGAAGTCCCGCACCAATCAGGAGCGTGCGGAAATTCTCGCCGAACACGAAGTTCTCCTCAGGAAACTTCATGCCTGCGCGATTCTGATCAAGGTGGCTAAACATCATTTCGATGCGACCAATCTGCGTCCACGAGCCATCGCGGTGATCGAGGCGCTCTATCGTCCCGATCGTGTTCGCGCCAACCTCGTCCACGCGATCGATGGTCGCGTCGTAACGAATGCACTGACCTGGCAATACATCCGAGGCGATGACGGCGGAGGCAATCTTTGCGAGGACGACTTTCTCCTCGAAGTTTCGGGTTGCGCCCACGAGAATGCCCGCCGTCTGCGCCATCCCCTCGATAATGAGCGAGTTGGGCATCACAGGGAACGCCTCGAGTTGACCATCGCGCGCGAAGTGGTCGTGCAGATGCTCTTCAGCCAACGAGACATTCTTCACCGCGACGAGTCGTCGGCCGGGTTCATGCAACACAACTCGGTCAATCCACATCCAACGCATGCGGTGCGCAGTTCTTCGAGAGGGTGTTTAGGCGGAGAGTTTTCTCTCAACAAAGTCACAGAGGCTCTTCACCGTGAACAACGATGAGAGCTTGGTCACCTGCGGATCGGCGGCGAAGTCGCCAAGCGCGATATGCGGCATGCGGTCGCGGAGCAATTGCATCCCTGCTTCCGTCACCTTGCCGCCGACAACCAACCCAGGATCGGTCATCAGATTTTCAGGAAAGAGCTCGCCCTGCTGAACCTTGAATGGCTTCTCTGGGGTCGCGAACTTCTTCTCGAGTCGGTACACGATGTCGAGGTAGTCGATGCTCTCAGCGCCAAGGTCGCCTGCGAGGGTCGCGTCCGGAGTGACATCGGAATCATCCACCCCGAGGGCGTCGACGAGGACTTCAGTCACATGCTTCTCGATATCTGCACGGTTCATTGTCATAGCGGTCTCCGCGGTCTCACCCGGCGATTGCCGGTCATTCGGTCGTTTGAAGGGGGCGCAGTATAAGGCGACCCGAGACCGCTGTTTCTGGCTTGGAATCGCCTTCTTTCGGCCCTGAGGCGAGCCTAACAACAGTTCCGGCAGCCTTGAAGGAGACCCTTCCGTCGTCAAGTAGTTTCTCAAGAGTGACTTCGACTCGAAGCGTCTCTCCTGGTCGCACAAACGAACCGTAGCGCAGCGCCTTCACCTCGCCAAGAACCATGCGGGGCACGCCACGCTTCGCCATGACCGCGCGCGCGGCTTGAGTCAACGCTTCAATCATGAACACGCCAGGCAGGACGGGAAAACCCGGAAAGTGATCGCCGAGGTACTCCTCTGCGGCCGTGACATTCTTGACCGCGACGGCGGCGTTTTCATCGAGCGAGAGGAAGCGATCCACGAGGACAAATTTCATGCGTCCGGAATCCTATCGGCTCTGGGCGAATCTGGTCACAACAACCGCTAAACGCCGATGTTTCGCAACTATGGCTAGGTCGAAGACTCCGTCTGTTTCGGTTCTCGCGGAAGAAGAAACACCCCTCCCGATCCCCGAGCACATTCGCAAGAAGATCCTTTGGGTTGCCGCAACGGCAGCTTGGGTCGTGCTCGTCGTTTCGCTCGCCAGTTTCCAGTCCGCCGATTGGCCAACCCATGTCGTCGCAAACCCCACCGATCCGCCGGTCAACCTCTGTGGTCGTTTCGGCGCGGCGATTGCGTACTGGAGTTACCACTCACTCGGATTCGGCGTTTGGGTTCCAGTGTTGTTTCTTGGAACTTGGCTGGGATTCGTCGCGGCAAGTCGCGAACTGACGCACGCCGGAACTCGCGCGCTTGGCACGCTCATCATGATGCTCGCGGTCGGTGCGCTCCACGCGCAGTGGTTTCCCAATGTCGGCACGCTCGGCGGCGCGGCCGCTGGACTCATTCCGACCTTCTTCACGGATGAACTCGGCGCGAGATTCGGACCTGTCGGCGCATCGCTTCTCTTCATGACGGCGCTGCTTGTTGGCGCAGTCGTGACTGCGGATCACATCGTCGCTCGCATTCCTGGTGCGGTGCAATCGGCCCTCTCATTCCTTGCGCCGATTTTCCGCGCGGACTGGAGTGGTCACTTCGAATCCATCAGGATGCGCGTTGCCGGTCTGTTCCCCCAACCACAAGTCGCTGGTGTTCCATCGAACGCTCCAAGCAAGCCAGCACGCACACGCGCCACCGCGCTCGCCACCGCCGTCACAACACAGTCCGCGCCCGCGATTGCCGACCTTGACGAAGAAGATGCGGCTCTCGTTGCAGAGGAAACTGAGGACGCATGCGAGGAGCTCGACACAACTCCCGCTGCCGTTGCGACGCCAGTCGAGGCCGAGCCAACCAAACGCGCGCCTCTGAGCGATGATGAAATCCGGTCTCGCATCAGCATGTTGCCGGTGAAGATTGCGTCGCATGTGGAACAGCCCGCGCTGCGCGATGAGGACATCCCGCGCACGCCTGACTACTCCGGCTATCAGTTCCCAACGCTCGATCTTCTCGAAGAAGCGGAAGGGAACTACTCCGCCAAGCTTGAAACCTTCGTGCGAGATCAGGCTACGGTCTTGATCAACGCCCTACGCGAGTACAAGATCGAAGGCGAAATCACACAGATCGAGAGTGGGCCGGTCGTCACCGTGTACTCGGTAGAACTCGCGCCAGGAACGCTCGTCTCGAAACTCGAGCGCGTCTCGCTCGACATTGCACGATCGCTGCGCGCGCCGAACATTCGAATCATTCCCAACATGGTGGGCCGAACGGCGGTCGGCATTGAAGTGCCCAATCAACAGAAGGAGAAGGTGCGCCTCAAAGAACTCATGTCGAGCGGCCATGCGGCAGGCATGACGCTCCCCATGTTCCTCGGGAAGGACAGCGCGGGTGAGCCACTCGTTCTTGACCTCGCCAAGATGCCGCACATGCTGATCGCCGGAACCACAGGTTCGGGAAAGAGCGTGTGCATGAACACGATCATCATGAGTTGGCTGTACACGAAACGGCCCGACGAATTGAAGCTCGTGCTCGTCGACCCCAAGATGGTCGAAATGGCGCAGTTCAGCGAGGTTCCACACCTCGCGTGCCCAGTCATCACCGAGATGTCGAAGGCCTCCGCCGTGCTCGAGTGGGCTGTTCAAAAGATGGACGAGCGATATGAACTGCTCAAGGAGGTTGGTGTGCAGAACATCGCCTCGTTCAACAACCTCGGCGAGGAGGAGTTGAAGAGCCGCGTCAGTCCTGCGGATGATCTTGAGTGGGCGAAGTTCCCCAAGAAGATGCACTACATGGTCTTCGTCATCGACGAGCTCGCAGACCTCATGCTCACCAACAAGGAGGTCGAACACTCGATCGTTCGCATCGCGCAGAAGGCGCGCGCGGTCGGTATCCACCTCGTGCTCGCGACGCAACGACCACAAGCATCCGTCGTCACTGGTCTCATTAAGTCCAACATGCCCTGCCGCATCGGATTCAAAGTCGCGTCAAGCATGGACAGTCGCATCGTGCTTGATCAGAAGGGCGCGGAACTCCTGCTCGGTCAAGGCGACATGCTCGTCGTCACGCCAAGTCAAACCGAGGCGCGCCGCTGCCAAGGCACGTTCGTGACCGACGGCGAAACGCGCAAGGTTGCGCGATTCCTGCGGGATGTGGCGATGCCAACATTTGAACGGCAACTCATGACGCTGCGTGCCGTTTCGAAATCGCCCGAGGGCGACGGCGAGGCCGACATCAGCGATGGCGAAGCGGATCGCGACCCACTCTTCGACAAAGCAGTCGAGGTAATGATCGACTCTGGTCGTGGAAGCGTCTCGCTCCTGCAACGCCGACTCGCAATTGGATATGGTCGCGCATCCCGCCTCGTGGATCAGATGGGTGCGGCAGGCATTCTCAGTGACCACAAGGGTTCGGTTGCGCGCGAGGTCTTGATTTCAGTCGATGATTGGCAACGCATGAAGTCGATGCGCGACGCGGGCGAACGCGAAGGCACGGTCTTTGCAACCGAGCGTGATTCTGCTGTGCTCACCGTAGGGAGCGCGCGCAGCGTTTCGGCCAATAGCAGCTACACACCGTCCGCATCGCGCGAGCCAAGCAGCGACGAGAGTGCGCACTGGGCTGACGACATCAACGACGAAGACGATTGATCCCACAGTAGGTTCGTGCTGTCGATAAACCTCGCGCCCTGCGCGAGGTTTATCATTTGAAGTACCCTTCATGGGCACGGGGACCCCCACATGGCGAAGTTCTTTCCGTCTACGGCCGATCCAACCACTCCTCATGGCGAGATGGTCTTTCGCGCGCAACTTGAGGCGGCGCTCGCGCACACTGATCTTGAGGTGTACTGCGGCTTGACCTTTTCCGTACCGCAGCGGCCAAGCACTCGGGAGATTGATTTCCTCATCGTCGATGATCGGCGCGGGTGGCTCTCCATCGAAGTGAAAGGTGGTCCCTACGGATTTGATGCCGCGAGCGGGCGCTGGGGTTGGTTCCGACATAACGGATTCAGCAGTGACGGAAAGGGTGCGTACGAGCAGTCGCTCTCAGCCACGCACACACTCATGCGCACTCTTTGCAAGCGCTTTGCGTGGAATGACGGAGAACCGCGCATTCGATTTCGCGCGCTCGCCGCGCTCCCGGAGTCCGATCCGGTTGCATTCCCCGCCGGAATGGATGACCGCGACTTCATCTGCGCGCGCACCGCGATCAACTCGGTCAAACTCGGCGACGCCATCGAAACGGAGCTTGCGAATCTGTCGAAGCGATTTCCTGATCTCGCCGCCGGTCACGCAAACACCGTCAGCATGGTTCGGAGTGTTTGGCTTCGCCCTCACGCCGTGCCTCGCGTTCGCGTCGTGGCGGAAATCGAACGCGATCGGTCGCTCGAGGCGGATCTCGTGAGTCCGGCGCTGCATGTAATCGACGCTGCACGCGACCATCGCCGAGTGCTCGTCGAAGGTGCTGCCGGAACGGGGAAGACCTTCGCCGCCGTGAGACGCGCGTTGCGAGAACGAGCTCGCTTGGCAAGCGCCAATCTGCAGCGCGCTCCTCGGGTACTCGTGACTTGTTACAACCGTTTTCTTGCGGAGCACATTGCCAAGCGCATGCTCCACAACGAATCGCATATCGCGTGCCTCCACTTTCACCAACTCGCTGAACAGACGCTGCCGACCGCGGCGCATGCGGCGCTCGAAGGCACCGCCCGCTTCGATGCGATCGAGTCGCAACTTTGCGAACTCGTCCGAACATCTGCCGCGTCACTCCCCAAGTTCGACGCGATCGTGATCGACGAAGCGCAAGACTTCAAGCCAGCGTGGATCGAGTGTCTACTGCAAGGATTTCTCACACCAGAGGGCAGCGCGTGCGCCTTCCGCGACAGCGCGCAGGGCATCTACGAACACGAGGATCCTGCCTTGCTGCGCGCGCGATTCGGGCAACCGCTCCTTCTCACGCGCAATCTGCGCAACACCCGTCGCATCGCATCGTTCCTCCATCGGTTTGGCGTGGTTCCACCGTGCGAGGAAGCACTTCCGCACGAATCACGCGAAGGGCGCGAACCTCGTGTCGCGCCCTATCCGTCTGGCGATAGAAGCGTGCAGAGCCAACTGCAATTGCTCGATCAGTACTTGACCGAGTTACTCGAGTCTGAAGATGTCCGACCCCGCGACATCGTCTTACTCAGCCCGTTCCGACGCGATCGCACATGTCTCGCCAACGTGAAAACACTTTGCGGGATGCAACTCGTGCGGGCAAGCGAGTACCCCCCAGATCGAGATCCTGATGAATACCTGCGGTACGAGACGCTGCATACGTTCAAAGGCGCGGAGAGCCCCGTCGTCATTCTGCATGATGTGCAAGGCAGCGGCGTCAATGTCAATCCGCGCGCGCTCTACACCGCCTGTTCACGAGCAACCAACGCGCTGTTTGTCCTCCACCGCGATGACTTCATCTTCCCGAGCGCTTGACACGACGACACGCGCGAGTCAATCGCCAATGTCTTCAGCCCAGAGATCGGGTTTCTCGCGAATCATGCGCTCCATCAATGCCACACAGCGCGGATCGTCAAGGACGAGGGCGATCACGCCTGTTTCCTTGAACCAGTGTTCGGCACCCATGTAGGTGCGATGCTCGCCGATCACGACGCGTGGGATCTTGTGCAGCACTGTTGTCCCTGTACACATGGGGCATGGCGAAAGTGTCGAAACGAGCGTGAGGCGTTTCCAGTCGCGTCGTCGGCCTGCGTTCCGAATGCAATCGACTTCGGCATGCGCCGTGGGATCGCCGCTCTGCACGCGCTGATTGTGGCCGCGCGCAACGATGATGCCCGCTTCATTCATGAGCACGCTGCCGATCGGGATGCCGCCTTCGCGCCACCCCTTCTCCGCTTGCTCGATAGCTGCGTCAAGTCCGAGCCGCGCATGATCGGGATCAATGTGCATGAACATCATTGTACGGAGAGTGAGTTTGGGGACTCGGCGCGTGCAAAGAGATCACGCAGTCCGGCTTCGAGTGACGTGCGTGGCTCGAAGCCGAGGAGCTCTTTCGCGCGCGCGATAACCGCGACGCTCTCATGCACATCACCCGCTCGCGCAGGACCAAACTCCACACATGTCGTGCAGTGTGCCAAGCGCGCCGCTGTCTTCGCCAGAACGCCGATGCTTGTGGAAAGACCTGTGCCAAGGTTGATCGCAGCGCCGCCGAACCGATGCGCGGACGAGATCGCGCTGACGAAGGCCGCTGCAACATCGGACACATGCACAAAGTCGCGCGTCTGCGTCCCATCCCCAAAGATCTGGACCGACTTCTTGTTCCGGAGGCGCGCGACGAATCCGGGAATCGCCGCGGAGTACGAGCCCGCCGCTGCCTGTCGCGGCCCGTAGACATTGAACATCCGAAACGCGAGCGCGTCACAGGATGTCGTTGCCGAAAGTTCTCGCAGCACCAGTTCCGCATCACATTTCGTTCGCGCATACGGCGAAGTCGGCGCGAAGGACGCCGTTTCCGAATGTGGTCCCGGTCGATCGCCGTACACCGCAGCACTCGACGCAAAGAGCATTCGACGCGCTTCGCACTGCTTCGCCGCGGCAGCGACACGCTTTGTTCCTTCAAGATTCACGGCGATGTAATGCGCCTCGTCGAGAAAACTCGCGGCAACCGAAGTGAGCGCCGCGAGATGCACGACCACAGCACAACCACGAACCGCGCGTTCAACATCGATGGCCTCGCAAACGGAACCGTGCTCAATCTCGAGTGACGCGCCTGCCGGAGGTAGGTTAGACAGACTCCCCGAAGAGAAGTCATCGAGGACCCGCACGGCATAGCCCGCGCGAAGCAACGCTTCGCACACATGACTTCCGATGAAACCAGCGCCGCCCGTCACGAGCACGCGGCCATCAGTCATGCTTCGACCGCCGGCCTGCAAACGATGTCCCCATCAAGACGCTGAAGAACCCAATGCCGCCGTGCGCCCATGGCATCCACTCGGGCATGTCCGTCCACTTCCCTCCGTCCATGAAGCTCATGTCCGCCGTCGGGAACTCCGGACGACCCTCGAGATCACGCGGAGCACTCTTCACAGACCAAGCGACGCCGAGAGCCCCAATCATGACGATGAAGGCCAACAAAATGCCCGCTCGCTTCCGACCGATCATGGTTGTGACGACTCCGCCTGTAAATCCCGCCACGAGGCAGATGCCAATGTCGAGTGCGAGCCAGAGGGTTGAAGGCTCCCACGACTGCGGCACATAGACCGACTCCCGTGGAAGCGCGAGGAACGCGACGGTGAACGCGACCATCACGATCAGCATCATCGCTATGTAGCCGACGATGATCGCGATGGGCACACGAAAGCAAGTTCCTAGGCATCCCATAGTGATGGCATCGTACCGGAGCGGGTGAACGAGCCAAAAAAGCACCCGCGAGGCTGCGTCGTGCGCAGCCTCGCGGGTGGAATGAGTCGTGTTGTTCGATTAGGCCTTGAAGGTCGCCTTGTACTCGCGCATCGCCTTGAGATACGCGTCTTCACTGCCCTTGAAGGAGCGCTTTTCGACCAGTTGGTCACGCAACGCCTTCGCCGGACCATGGAAGTACTCGAGCAATCCATCTTCAAAC
Organism: Planctomycetia bacterium; assembly: GCA_005790605.1. Lineage (GTDB taxonomy): Bacteria > Planctomycetota > Phycisphaerae > Phycisphaerales > SM1A02 > F1-140-MAGs142. The sequence goes on from SXUI01000054.1 coordinate 35,051, forward strand.
TTCCCGACCGCTGGAACAGGGACATCATCAAGGATGCCCTTCGAGCCTGCGAAGATCGAGATGCACTGATCGATCACATCAAATGGCTTGTACTGCCCTTGCTTGAGCAGTTCGACCATGCGCGCGCCGCGATCAAGTTGTCGCTGCGAAGCCGGATCGAGTTCCGTACCAAGTTGTGCGAATGCTTCGAGTTCACGGAACGCCGCGAGGTCAAGTCGAAGCGATCCAGCGACTTCCTTCATCGCCTTCACCTGCGCTGCACCACCCACGCGTGAAACCGAGATACCGACATTGATCGCGGGACGGATACCAGCCGCGAAAAGTTCGGGCTGAAGATAAATCTGACCGTCCGTGATCGAGATCACATTGGTCGGAATGTACGCAGAGACGTCGCCTTCTTGCGTCTCAATGATCGGAAGCGCGGTGATCGATCCACCACCATGCTCCTTGGAGAGCTTGGTTGCGCGCTCAAGCAAGCGCGAGTGCAGATAGAACACGTCGCCAGGGTACGCCTCACGACCCGGCGGGCGACGGAGGAGCAAGGAGAGTTCGCGGTAGGCGGCAGCTTGCTTCGAAAGATCGTCGTACACGACGAGTGAGTGCTTCGGACCGGTGTAGTTCGGGTCCTTGCCCTTCCACATGAAGTACTCGGCCATCGCGCAACCGGAGTATGGCGCGATGTATTGCAACGGTGCTGCGGTGCTCGCGCCTGCTGCAACGATGATCGTGTACTCAAGTGCTCCAGCCTTGCGAAGTGTTTCCACCACGCTCGCGATGGTCGACTCTTTCTGACCGACAGCGACATAGATGCAAACGACCGCATCCTTCGTGCCCCAGTAGCGCTTCTGATTGATGATCGCATCGAGGCAGACGGCAGTCTTGCCAGTCTTTCGATCGCCGATCACGAGTTCTCGCTGACCGCGACCGACAGGGACCATCGAGTCAACGGCCTTGATGCCGAACTGCAGTGGTTCAGTCACCGGCTGACGATAGGAGATTCCAGGCGCAACAATGTCGACCTTGCGGAACTCGCTGGGATTCAGTGCCGCACCGCCATCGATGGGGGCGCCGAGCGGATCAACCACGCGACCGAGCATGCATTCGCCAACAGGAACCTCAAGCAGGTTGCCCGTCGCGCGAACGGATGCGCCCTCGCGCACATATCGCGCTTCACCGAAGATTGCGGCACCCACGGTGTCGCTCTCGAGGTTCATGACCTGACCCTGCACGGAGCCGTGCTCGGTCGTGAACTCCAACAGCTCGCCAGCCATCGCCTTGGACAAGCCGTAGATGCGCGCGATACCGTCGCCCACTTCAACGACCTGCCCGACCTCGGAAATCTCGAGTTGGCTCGAGTATTGCTCGATTTCCTGGCGGATGACAGTCGTAATCTCGTCGGTCCTAATCTTCACAGCGATGCCTCTTTGCGTCGTAAGGGGTTCTGTCGGTGCAGCGTCTGCTGCGGGTCATTGCATCAATCCAAGTTCAACGAAGAATGTCTCGCATCCGAGCACGAATCTGCTCGCCACCGAGGCGCGTGATCCGTGTTCGCATGTTGCGTAATCCAGTTGCAATCGAGCCGTCGATGAGTTGATCACCCACGCGCAGCTTGACGCCACCAATCATGTTGGGGTCGGCGTATTGATGGAGCACGGGCTCCTTGCCGAACGCCTCTTTCACTCGAGTACGCACGGTCGCGAGCGTCGCCTCATCGGCGTTCCCCGCAACGGTGTAGACATCCACTTCGATTCGGCCAAGTCGCTCTTGCAACAGTCGATCGAACGCGTCCGCGACATCCGACAGGCGACCAGCGCGACCGCGCTCGGCAAGCACCATTGCGAATCGGAACAACACATCGCTCACGCGACCCTGCAAGATCTTGGAAAGCGAAGCAACTCGCTTCGATCCGTCAAGCAACGGCGAACGGAGAAACTCGCTGAACTTTTTGTCGGCGCGGATGAGTTCGCCGAGCTCGGTCAATTCCTGCCCGATCGAAACCGCCTGCGCGGTTCCGCCAGAGTGCTCACACTCTTCAAGCAAAGCGCGCGCGTAGACGAGGGCGATTTCATCGATGTTCGTGACGGCTGCCATAGGTGAACTTAATGGGTGGTCTTTGCGAGAACTCAGGTCTGGAATCGAGGGCGTACCGCTTCGGGCGACTCAGTTCTTGTTGCTCTTCCCCAACTCTGCGAGGGATTCACTCACCAAGCGCTGTTGGTCGTTCGCCGCAACTTCGCGGCGGAGAATCTTGGAAGCCATGACAGAAGCGAGACTGATCGCGTGCTCATTGAGTTCGCGCACCGCGCCTTCTTTGGCACCCTCGAGTTCCTGCATCGCCTTCAACTTCATGTCGGCGAGTTCTTGCTCATTCTTCGCCACGAGATCCGCGGCGATCTTGCGCGCAGCCTCGCGCGACTCTTCGATCATGCGCGCTGACTGTTCACGCGCGTCTTGGAGGCGCTTCTCGAACTCTGCTTGTGCGTCAATCGCCTTCCGGCTCGCCGCCTCGGCGGATTCGATCTCATGTCGAATCTTCTCGTAGCGCTCGTCGAGGCCCTTCGCGATCTTCGGCCACACGAACTTCGCGGCCAGCGCGAAGAACACAAGGAAGACGGTGAGCGCGACGGTGAATCCGACGAGGTCGAAGTCGAGTGGGCTTGCTGCGACGAGCGTGGCCATAAGGAAAGTCCTGTCGATGAAACTAAGGAGTCGCGTGAGAGGAACTCACGCATGATCTGAATCGGTTCCGTCGGGTTTCCCCGACGGAACCGGATGTTTATGTGATCCGCTCAAGCGCAGCCACTCAATCAGAGCGATGCGCCTGAACAACCATCTTGCGGGCAATCACAGAACGCCGAGGAGGCAGAGGACGACCGCGAAGAGCGCAACGCCTTCGATGAGCGCTGCGGTGAGAATCATCTGAGGTCCAATGAGACCAGCGGCTTCTGGCTGACGCGCGATTGCTTCGACGGCGCTGCCACCGATGCGGCCAATGCCCAGACCAGCACCGATGACGGCGAGGCCAGCACCAATGGCTGCGAGACCAGCGGCGATAGGCTTGCCTGCGGCAGCGGCGTGCGCTGCTGCGTCATCTTGCGCGAGGACTGGGGATGCGAGGAGGGCGACTGCGCCGAGGACGGCGAACGGAACGATCTTCTTCATCTTGCTCATGGTGTACCTGCTTGCTTGCAAATCTGTCGAATCTCTGAGTGCTGGCGGTGGGACGCGCCGTTGAAGGATTAGGAATCATTCAGCCGGGCATCCCACAGCCCGGGGTAAGTCGGACGGGAGGAAATCAACTCAATGCGCGTGTGCTCCGTGCCCTTCCTCATGCGCGTGCTCGCCGTGATGACTCATCATGCTGATGAACACCGCGGTCAGGAACATGAAGACGAACGCCTGCAAGAAGGCGACAAAGAGTTCAAGGAAACTAATCGCGACGGCAAACGCGATCGAAATCACGCCGATCGGCGCTGCCAGCCCCCAACCACCTGCGGTGAGCGCCATGCCAGTGAACATAAAGATTGTCGCGAGCAGCGTGTGCCCTGCGAGCATGTTGGCGAAAAGACGAATGGCGAGCGCGGCGGGCTTGATGAACAAACCGAGCACTTCGACCACGAAGATGATTGGCACGACCAAGAGCAATCCCTTTGGTCCGTACAGCAGTTCCTTGCCGCCGCACATGTGCTCAAACAGGCCCTTCACGCCAAGTTCCCGCGCTGCTTGGAAGAGCATCGCGAAGAAACTCACGAGCGCGAGACCCGCTGTCACCGAGATGGATGCCGTCGCGGTTCCGCCGAAGAAAATCAGGTCTTCTGCAGCATTTCCGTGACCAGCCCCGCTCATCGCGAAGCCCAACTCTTGCGCGTCACCGATCGGAATCAGGCCGACGAGATTCATCCCCAGGACGAAGAAGAACAGCGACAGCAGGAGCGGCATGTAGTACGCAGCCGTGGCCTTGCCGAGCAATGGTTCAAGCATGCCGTCGCGCAGCCCTTGCACGAGCACTTCAACGATCTGTGACACGCGACCCTTCGTGAGGAATCGACCGGTGCCTTCCGAGGCAGGTCCCGTCGAGATCCGCTTGGCCGCGATGCACAAGATGCAGAACATCAGGGCGCCGCAGGCCACGATCGAAACGGCACTCAATTTCACCTTGAAACCAAGGAAGTCGCTGATCGCGGACTCCTTGTCCAACACATGTGCGAGTGGATTCGCGCCCGAGGCGATCACATTCGGCAATGCGTCAGCGAAATGACTGAAAGTTGGAATCGCGAAATCAAGCGTCATGGGCATCACAAGAGCAGTGGAACTTCAGCACAAACGCAGAGCGAACTGATTCAAAACTTCGGGCGAAACGGAAGGAAAGACCCTTCGGTCGCGCTCGAGATCACATTCGAACACCGCCATCCAACTCTCGTTGTGCGCGGCCCGCTTGTCCCCGCGCGCGCATGACCAATCGAAGGTCATTGCTTCGCACGGTTGCCGTACTTGAGCATGGTGGCCGCGTCAGCGAACAACAGGATCAAATACGCCGCCAACGCCACCAGAAGGAGCGGCTTTGGTCGGACAGGGGCGGAGAAGTATAACGAAACTGCCGCTGCAGGGGTGATGAGGAATCGCAGCGCGGTCGAGGCAATCCACGCAACTTGCGGCCCCTTCGATTCAGCTAGATACCCCCCGAAGAACGCCCCCATAAAATTGCCAAAAAACGCGGCAAGAAGCCCCAAGACTCCCGCGAAATACACCTCCCCGTCGATACTTCCGCCGACCTTGATCAGCGTCCAAACAACCAGCAGCAACAGGCTCACAATCGTGATCGCCCCGACGAGGTGCAGGGTCGGATAGCACGGAACGAGCTTGGCGCTAAATGGCTGCGTTGAATCATGTTGCGTCTGTGTCATGTGACTCCCTCCGAGATGGCTCGCCTCGCGCGGCATCGTTGGTCCGCCTGCTCAGTTTCACCGCCGTGCGCCCAATGGTCACCATGGCCACGACGACTCCCGCGATGGACCCGACGACGATCCACTTTCGGTGCGTTCCGAGCAGTGCATCCGCCCCCCACCCCAAGGCTACTCCGGCGATCACCTCGCTCATGATTTGGGTCCCCAGCGCGAAGAGGGAAGCGTCGGTGTTTCCAAACAGTCGAATGGCCGGCCCCTTGCGCTCCAGGCTCGCGCGCAACCGGCGAAGTTCGGCCGCGTCGGACTCCATGCTGCTTCTCGATGGCAGCTTCGGACGCGAGGGATGGTCACTTTCGTTCATGACAGCGACACCCTACCATCTCTACCCCATGGCTATCCGCGACGACGAAGTGGTTGATGTCACCCCTACCGCCCTCACGCGGACCGAGAGCCTCTACATCCCCAACATTTTCAAGGGGCTTGGCACAACCATGCGGCATGCGTTTCAGAATTTCGGCCGCAATGGCGCGGTTCGGAAGAATGTGTGGGTACTCCAGTACCCAGAACAGAAGCGCGATGACCGCGCGGTGGAAGATGGCGGGCAGTTCCGCGACAACTTCCGCGGCGTGCACCGACTCAATAAGGACGAGGATGGTCGCGTCCGCTGCGTCGCCTGCATGATGTGCGCAACGGCATGCCCGGCGAACTGCATTCACATCGTCGCCGGCGAGAGCCCTTGGGAAGATCGCGAGAAGTATCCAGTGCAATTCGATATCGACGAATTGCGCTGCATTTACTGCGGTATGTGCGAAGAGGCATGCCCGGTCGATGCAATCGAATTGACTCCGCACTACGAAGTCACGGGAACATCACGGCAAGAACTCATCTTTGACAAGACGAAGTTGCTTCAGGTGTTCGACGAGACCGTCGCCGACAAGCCGATGTGACGCGACAGCGTTGCAGCCCGACTCACTTCTTCAGTGCGTCGAAGATACTTGTGCCAAGATCGATCAGGCCACCAGGGTTATCGAGAATTGACTTCCCAACATCGGGGAATGTCGGGGTTACTTCGAGTTTTGCTGGCTTGCCATTCGCGTCAAAAAGCGGACCCGAGAGTTTCACGCCGACCTTGAGGTTGCGCACAAACTCCTGACCACTCGCGCCGAGACCCTGCACCAGGAGATCCGCCTTGCTCGACCAATGCGTTGCATCGGAGAGCGGCACCTCCGTGGTGATTGCGTTCGCGTAGAGCCGCACTAGATCCACATCGCCGGTGAACGCCAGCGTGTTCTTCCATTGCTTGTTCGGCATCGTTCCGAGGCGCAAGAAGAAGTCTCGATACGCCAATCGCCCATCCACAACACTTGCGTGAAGTGGCTCCACAATCCCATCCATTCCTCCTGAAGAGAGAAGGAACGCGAGCACGCCAGAGTTTGTGAACTGCACTTCCCCAAGCGTGAGATCGAACAGCGCATCGAACTTGCGCCGGTCTCCGTCCATTGGCCAATCAAGACTTGAGACCGTGAAAACAACAGGATTCGTTGTTTGCACATCAGTGAAAACAGGATTGATCGTCGCGAGCAGTTCCTGTTTGACCGCTCCGCTGACGGCGCATGTCACGCGCAGCGGGTGCTCCTTTGTGATGCGCAGGAATCCGTCACGGAGCGCGACCTCTGGAGCCTCAAGCGACGCCTGCGCGCCTCGCAAAGATGCGGCGATCACACCTCGATCTCGCGACAAGTGCTTCGCGACGAACTCCGCGTCGATCGCGTCACCGACATACTTCTGCACTGCTCCACCGGTGCCCGCGAGAACATCAATGGTGGCTGCGGGGAACTTTGTTGCGCGAATCTCCATATCCACGCTCGGCGACGCTCCGAGCAATTGCGCAGCCTTCGCGTCGATTGCGACGTCGCCTTGCGACGCAGTCGACGCATCACTCTCGAGCCGAAGGGTCAACTGATCGCCAAGGCGCGTGCAACTACTCTTGAGTTTCAGCGCTCCGGTTGAAAGCACGGCTCGCGTCGCATTCGCGCCTTGCCCGCTGAGGACCTCGATCGAAACTGGCGAGAGGCTTCCGGTCGCGCGAAACGAAACCTCTTCGATCTTTGGCTTCAACGCTTCGTTGAGTGGAACAACAAACGACTCAAGCGAACACCCAACGATGACTGGCTGCAGCACACGACGCGTGGCGTCGCCATCGATCGCCGCAAGTTTCGCGAATCGCTCCTTCGAAATCGTGGCCGTCAAGTTCGCGCTGCCTTGCACAGTGCGCGCCTTCGCATCGCCACTGCCCCTCAGCGTCAGCGATCCTTGCAAGCTCGGAAACTCCAGCGACGCGCTCAACTGTTCCTGCGCACCGTCGCTCATGCGCGCGGTCACTGCGCCGCGACCACCAAGCGCGCTTGAGTACTCGCCCGCACCAAATCCAAAGCTCGGTTCAAAGCGCGCAATATCGAAGTCGTTCAGCACGACCTCGCCACTCACGCCACCAAAGAGCGACGCATTCGTTGGCTTCGTCCATGCAAGATCAAATCGCATCGATCCGGCCGTCCCGCCTCCGCCGAGCGCTCCCACGCCAGCGCAGGTCGCGCGCTGCGCATCGACCTCGTACCCAAGTTTTGCTTCCAACGACGCAAGCCCGATCGGAGCACGAAGCCAACTCGCGCGAAGCACGCGAACATTCTTGAGCGCGACCGTGGCCGCGATCGCGTTAGGAAGTTGGAAACCAGATGTCGTTTTCGTCAGCGAAAGGCTCGGGAGCGCGATCGATACCTCCGCGCCTGGCTCCATGAACATGTCTTGCCCGAGCGGAAGCGACGCGAGTCCTTCGGCGTTCAGCGTCGCACGCGCGCGGACCGACTCGAACGCGAGCGAGTCCCGCGAGAGCAGCATCGCGCCTGAACTCTCTGCGGTCACGGTACGCAACGCGTACTCCGCGACGAGTTTCCCGCCCTTACTCTCGTTGCGGACCGAAACAGTCAGCGGGTCGCGCCCAAGAATTCCAAGATACGGAGTCGTCGAGGGAGCGATGCGCGAGAGTAAGCGCGGATCCACGCCCACGAGATCGATCGTGCCATGCAGTCCAGAAGGAGCAATCTCTTCGATAGACTTTGGAATCGCAACGAAGGACTGTGCAATACGCGTGCTCGCGCCGTCGACAGAGGCATTGAGCGCAACACTTCCCTCTCTCGATGCCTGTGGAAAGTCGATCGCGATCGCGAGATCAGTTACGGCTGATTGCGTTCCCGCGCCTTCAAGGACGAGCGAGCCGCCAACCTCGAGCCGAACGCGCCCGCCTTCAACAGGTACTTGTGCGCCTGATTGCAACTTGACGCCCGCAACGGTCGCCTTGCAGTGTGCACCGCGAGGTCCAACTTTCACTGCGCCATTCGTCCAAGCCGAAACGAGCGCGGGATGGAGTGGCGCGGACAAGGAAGCGCTCGCGACCGCGATCGCTTTCGTTCCAAGATCGACTGCGCACTGCGCCTGAAGGGTCGTTGGGCTGCTTCCGTCGATCGCCCACTGCGCATCAAGATGAGTCGTCAAGGCCTCATCCCCTGCGCGCTTCTCGGCGCGGAGCGTGCAAATCGAAAAATCAGCACGCGTCGGGCTTGCGGTGTTGAGCATGTCGGGTGGCACGATCATCGCGACGGGCCGCTTCAGTTCGGCAGCGAAGTTCCCCGCAACGGCATTCGTTGTGGACGCGACGCCATTCTTCGGCTTCGTCCACTCGATGGCATTACCTCGGTACTCGACCGCCAACGGCGTGTCCACTTCGCAACCCGTGAGCCATGTCGCCACCTCGCTTCGTACCAACACACTTCCCTCAAGCCTTCCTTCCTGAACGCTCCCGCCATCTGCGGCGACTCTCCCCTCGAAGCGCAACTTCACGCGTTGCGTGTCGAACACAACGAACAGTGATCCGGCGCCTTCGCTCTGCACCGCAATGTCAGCCGACTCGCCGAAGTCAAGAACTGGATCCAGCGGCGCCTGCATGCCAAAGGCTCGAAGCGCCGGAGTCAGCGTTGCAACGGGGAACGCGCGAAGATCGACGTGTGCGACAAGACTCGACGGATCAAATTTCGTGCGACCTTCGGCGTCAATGCATTCTGGCGCACGCACCTTCATCGAGAGCGTCGATGGAGCGTGCCCATCAATCGCGCCCGAGCCGGATCCGTCAATCGCGATGGAGCCTTCCGCATCCTTCGTCGCGTGCACGGCAAGCCCGACGCCCTTCATCTCTCCGTCATTCGTAGAGACCCGCGCGTCCTTGACCTCAATGGCAAGATCCATCGTGCTGTGATGCAAATCGACCGCACCGTTTGTGCGTTGCTCGACATGCACATCGCCCTTCAACGCGACTGTCCCCTGCGCGGAACTATCGGCGCCCTGCTTCGTTCCAATACTAAGTTGGAGATCGAGCCGCGCATCGCTCTGCGCGAGCGTCGCCATTCCACTCACGCTGAACATGGAACCAGTGGTTCGCGCCGCGTCGTATGTGCCAAGGGCACACTTCTCAAGCGAAACCTCAATCACGCGCGAGCCAAAGAACGGCGCAACTCTTGCACTCGCACTCGACACATCGCTCGACGGCGTCTCCGCGGGTTCAGCAGGCGCCGATAACTTGATCAACTTCAAGATGTTCGGACTTCCGTCGATACCCGTCCTGCTCATCGCGTTGCCAATGAGTTTGATGCGCACATCACTTCCTGTCGCCAACGCAAACAGACTTGGCTCCACTTCGACAAAGAGGTCAACCTTTCCAACCTCATCTCCTCCATCGACACTCATCGCGACGCTTTGCGACGAAAACCACCGCAAGAGCAGCGAGGAGACACGCACCTTTCCATTGACTCGCTCTCCGATCGCGCCTTCAAGATAGCCCGGCCCAATCGTCATCGAAAAGAGTGAGGGCAAAGCGAGAACCAGCGCAACGAGTCCGATCGCAACCCAGGTTGCGCGGCGAAGGAAGCGGCGCGGGACAGGGCGCGGACGCGCATGCGCGGATGAGAGTGTGTCTGTGTTCATCTTCAATCCGAAAGAGCAACAGCCTGCGCGAGCTTCTTCTTGCTCGCAACATTCCCCAACATGCGCTGCAGCGCGAGGTTCGCGAGCCGCCGTGCATCGGCATGGACGCGAATCTCATTCACAACATTCCCTTCAACCAACTCATCGAGCACCCACGCGAGATGCTGTTGATCGATTCGGTACATCGTTGTGCAGAGACATTGGCAGTCGGAAAGTATGCGCGCATCAACACCACGCAACGCGGCTGCGGCCGCAACTCGATTCACCAAGTGCACTTCCGTGCCCAGCGCCCATCGGCTTCCTGGCGCAGCGGTCTCGATCGTGTTGATGATGTGTTCGGTTGAACCGCGCATGTCCGCGATGTCTACGACCTCCTGCGCGCATTCCGGATGCACGATGACGGTTCGTTTGTCACTGCGCGCTTGGTGCACATGCTCAGGTCGGAACAACTTGTGCACGCTGCAGTGTCCGGCCCAGAGCAAGACCTTCGCGTCGCGGATCTGGTCCGCTGACAAACCTCCCGCTGCCTTGCGCGGATTCCAAAGCGCGCAATCAGGCTTCTCACCGGTTCGCTGCGCATCGATTTCCGTCACGAGTCCCTTCGACTTCGCCGTGTTGCGACCGAGATGTTGGTCCGGAAGAAACAAAATCTTGACGCGCTCTTTTGCCCTCAGTGGCGTCTCGCCCCCGCGAAGTGCCCAATCGAAAACCTCCGCGGCGTTGGAACTCGTGCAGCATGCACCGCCTCGTTCGCCAACAAAAGCCTTCACCGCTGCACTTGAGTTGACATAGGTCACTGGAATGACCCGCGTCTTCGTTCCGGCTGTGGCGCTATTGATCGAGTCCCACGCGTCGACTGCGTCGTCGTACGCCGCCATGTCCGCCATGGAGCAACCTGCGCTTAAGTCTGGCAGCAACACTCGCACTGCCGCAGGAGTCAGAATGTCCGCCGTCTCGGCCATAAAGTGCACGCCACAGAACACGATGAACTCTGCGCCCCGCGTGAGTGCTTCCTTCGCAGCGATCTGCGAGAGCTTTAGGCTGTCCCCCGTAAAGTCAGCGTGCTGGATCACATCATCTTGTTGATAGTGATGGCCGAGGATCAAGAGTCGATCGCCGAGTTCCTTGCGCCGCGCGGAGATGCGCTGTGCGAGTTCCGCCTCGGATGCGGCGTAGTAGGAATCGTGCAGTTGCGGTTGGTACAGCATGGCGTGCCGAACAAGCGGGTGCTCGGTGTTGAAGTCTACGCCTTCTCTTCCACCAGAACCTGCATGAACATACGCTGAATTCATCTCCAACCTGAGTACCATTTGCATCGCATGCTCTCCACCGTCACGGTCCACGCACCTGCGAAAATCAACCTTGCGCTCTCGGTTGGACCGCCCGGACCCGACCGTATGCACCCGATCGCGTCGTGGATGGTGACCACCGACCTCTGCGACGAACTCTTGCTGACGCGACTTCCTGCGGGAACACCCGCTCGGTTTGCGATTGAGTGGCATGAAGACGCGCTGCGCAAGACGCCGATTGATTGGTCCATCTCTCAAGACCTTGCGGCGCGCGCACACCTCGCGCTTGAACGGTGTGTACAGCACTCGCTGCCGGTGCAACTGCGCATGCGAAAACGCATTCCGGTCGGCGGCGGACTCGGCGGCGGATCGAGTGACGCAGCAGCGATGCTTCGTGGACTCGTCGAGCTCTTTGCGCTTGATATCTCTCGCGCTCAACTTCGCGAGGTTGGACATGCACTTGGTTCAGATGTGCCGTTCCTCATCGAAGGTGGCAGCGCGATTGTCGAAGGACTTGGCGAACGCATTGCGTCCGCGCCGCTTCCGGAGGCACATCTCGTCGCGATCTTTCCATCCGCATCCTGCCGAACCTCTGAGGTCTACGCGCAATTCGATCAACTTTCCACTTCGGCGCGCGTCGATGCCAATCGAGTGCGCTCGATGGTTGGCGACACGCTCGCAAGTCACGCTCCGTTCAATGATCTCTCGGCAGCGGCGATGCAGTGTGCACCGACGCTGCTCGACGATGCCGAAGAGTTTGGTCGACTTGCGGAGCGCGAAGTGCACCTCAGCGGTTCGGGGTCCACGCTCTTTGTGGTCGCGGATGAAGCGGTCCACGCGGAGGCACTCGCTGATGCGGTCTCGCGCAAGCTCGGCATCCCCGCTCGAGCCATGCGCCTTGCTCCTGCGCCCTCGGTTGAACACGCCTGAGCGCTCCAACCCGCGATTTTCGCGCGAAGCTGCAAGACCGTAAACTCTTGCTCTATGCCTTCTGTCCCCGCCGCGAACGAATTTGTGCCTGCAACGCTCGACGCCACCGACTGGGCGAACATCGCGCCCTACTACGAGGCGCTGACCACGCGAGGCGTCCACTCGGCGCAGGATCTTGAACAACTCATTCTCGACCGAAGCACACTCGACGCAACAACCGGCGAAGCAGAAGCGAATCTCTACATCGAGATGACGCGGCATACGGATGACACGGCCATCCAAAAGGCATACGCCGACTTTGTCTCGAATGTCGAGCCAAACATGCGCAAAGCCGCGTTCGAGTTAGATAAGAAAATCTCGCGCAGCCCGCATGCCTCCGGTCTTCCGCTGCCGCGGTATGCCATTTATCTCCGCAATCTCGCCGTCGATGTCGAACTCTTCCGCGAAGAGAATGTCTCGATTCAGACCGAACTGTCGCAATTGGACCAGCGCTACAGTCAGATCAACGGCAGCATGACGGTGCAGTTCAATGGGACGGAACACACGATGGCGCAAATGGGGCGCTACTTCGAAGATACCGACCGTGCACTCCGCGAATCTGCGTGGCGCACGACCCAAGCTCGCCGCGCACTCGCGCGCGTCGACATCGATGCGATTTACGATGAGATGCTCGCCAAGCGCCAGCAACTTGCGAAGAACGCGGGCTTCGACAACTTCCGCGACTTTCAACATCGACGCTACAAGCGCTTCGATTACTCGACCGCCGACTGCATCCGGTTTCAGAGCTCCATCGCATCGACGCTTGTTCCGTTGCAGCGCAAGATCCATGACGAGCGCGCAAAGGCGCTCGGCCTTGCGAAGCTCCGGCCCTGGGACCTCGCGGTTGATCCGCACGGTCGGCAACCCCTCCGACCATTCGACGACGCCGCACGCCTCTACGACGGCTGCGGAGACATGTACCGCCGCATGGACGCAGAGCTCTCGCAGATGTATGCGTCGTTGGCGGAAGGCGATTGCCTCGATCTCGCGAGTCGCAAAGGCAAAGCGCCCGGAGGCTATCAGTACCAGCGACAACGCAGCGGTCGCCCCTTCATCTTCATGAATGCCGCTGGAGTACATCGCGATCTCGTCACAATGGTGCATGAGGCTGGGCACGCATTCCACTCCTTGCTGTGCGCCTCTGATCCACTCGTGGATTACCGAAATGCGCCGATGGAGTTTGCCGAAGTCGCGTCAATGTCGCAGGAACTCTTGACGCTGCCTTTCCTCGACGAGTTCTACTCGCCACAAGAATGTCAGCGCGCAGAGCGCGATCGACTCGAGAAGTTCCCCACGCTCATGCCGTGGATTGCGACCATCGATGCGTTCCAGCATTGGACGCACACGCACATCGGGCACTCGGTGAGTGAACGCCGTGCGCAGTGGCGCGCACTCGACGCCAGATTCGGCGGGGATTGCGATTGGTCGGGACTCGAGGAAACACTCGACAGCCAGTGGCAACGACAATTGCATCTCTTCGGCTCGCCCTTCTACTACATCGAGTACGGCATTGCTGAACTTGGCGCCATGCAGATGTGGATGCAGTCGAGACGAGATAGCGCCCGCGCCTTGGCCAAGTACAAGCAAGCGCTCGCACTCGGAGGTTCGCGCCCCCTGCCGGAATTGTTCGAAACCGCTGGCATTCGGCTCGATCTCGGCGCGCCGCTGATGCAGGAACTCGTTACAGAGACAGAGCGAGCATTACAAACGCTTCCGGCCTAACGCACGCAAAGTTCATACCGATGCGCTTGGCGGTTGCCGTCGAGACCGCACACTTCAACCATCTCGATTCGAACCTCGGTGAATCCGCAGTTCGCCAAGACGCGCCGCGAACGCTCATTGCCAACGTGCGCATGCGCCTCGAGTAATGCGAGCGGTGAGACCGCGGAGCGCTCTTCCCTCGCGTAGGCAACGACGCGGCGCGAAGCTTCCGTCGCGAATCCCTTGCCCCAGTGTGCGCGCCCGATCCAATATCCAAGCGCTGCGGTCGTCCTATCTTCGGAATATCGCAATCCGATGCCGCCGACCACCCTCTGCGTCTCGGTGATCGTGATCACAAAGTCATCAAGGCTCCCCTCGCGCCTTCCCTCATGAACGATCCGCGAGAACGCCATCGCATCCGCGTGTCCATAAGGATGGGGAACCGTGCGAAGCCATCGCGAAACCTCGCGGTCGTTGAGTCCCTCGACGAGTGCCGGAAGATCCGCATCGACGAGCGGCCGCAGCGTCAGCCGCGAAGTCGTAAGGATGGGCGCTATGCACTCCATGCGGATCTACTCTACACCGTTACTCTTTCCTCTATGTCTGACGCAGAGACGCACAGTGCTCCACTCGATGCAGAGTCGTTTCGCCGACATGGCTATGCACTCATCGACTGGATCGCGCAGTACCGCGAGTCATTGCCAACTCGTTCAGTGCAGCACACGACTACTCCAGGCGCGATTCGCGAAAGACTTCCCGCCACGGCGCCCGAACAGGGCGAGTCCTTTGAAACCGTTCTTCGGGATCTTGATGCAATCGTGATGCCGGGGATCGTGCATTGGCAGCATCCCGGTTGGTTTGCGTACTTCCCAGCAAACTCAAGTTACGAATCCATCCTCGGCGAACTCGCGAGTGCGGGTCTTGGCGTGCAAGGCATGCTGTGGTCAACAAGTCCTGCGTGCACAGAGCTTGAAACGCATGTGCTTGATTGGCTCGTGCACGCGCTTGGACTTCCAGCGCAATTTCTCTCGACCGGAAGTGGTGGCGGCGTCTTGCAAGACACCGCCAGCTCCGCTGCGCTTGTCGCGCTTGTCGCAGCGCGCGAGCGCGCAACGAACTTCGCGAGTGATGCGCGGGGATTGAGTGATACGCAAGCGCGCCTGACTGCCTACACGAGCGACCAAGCGCACTCCTCGATCGAAAAGAGCATGCGCATCGCTGGACTTGGCAAGGAAGCCCTTCGAATCATTCCGTCGGACGCTTCAGGCGCCATGCGGACTGATCTCTTGCATGAACGCATGGCTTCCGATCGCGCTTCCGGATTGCAGTGCGCATTCGTGACGGCCACAACGGGAACGACTGGGATCAATGGATTTGATGATGTTCGTGCGATCCGCGAAGTCTGCCGCCGACATACCCACACGCAGCCCCTTTGGCTCCATGTGGACGCGGCGATGAGTGGGACAGCGGCGCTTTGCCCGGAGTTTCGCTTCGTCGTCGACGGCGCGGAGTGCGCCGATAGTTGGTGCTTCAATCCGCATAAGTGGATGCCGGTGAACTTCGACTGCGACGCGATGTTTGTGGCCAATCGAAGCGAACTCGTGCGAGCCCTGAGCGTGCTCCCCGAGTACCTGCGCAACTCCGCAACCGAATCAGGAAGCGTGATCGACTACCGCGACTGGCAGATCCCACTCGGTCGACGGTTCCGCGCGCTCAAGCTGTGGTTTGTGCTGCGCTCATGGGGACTCGAAGGACTTCGCAAGATGATTCGCGAACATGTGTCCATGGCACAAGAACTAGCCGCGCGCATCCGGGCGTCGACACATTTGCACCTCGTTGTCGAACCAAAGCTCAACCTCATCGCAATCGCGCACAACGATGGCGATACTTCCACCGAAGCACTGATGCAGCGCGTCAATGCAACCGGGCACTCGTTTGTGTCGCACTGCCGATTCGCGGGCTCAGAGCAAGACAGGCTAGTGCTGAGAGTGTCGATTGGCTCGCTTTCCACCAAGCGAGAGCACATCGATTTGCTCTGGCGTGAACTGTCGCTACGCTGATGCGATGCGGAACTTGAGAATCCTCTGCCTTGCCGTGCTCTTCGCGACCTTTGGCAGCGGATGCAAGTCATGGGATTCACTCACGGTGCAGGCGCCCGGAAGCCCGAAGGTTGAAGTCCTCGGAACACCGTTCTCTGATACCCAGAGCTTGAGTCTCTGCAAGTGGCAACTCCCGAACGAGGGCCAGTGCATTGACCTCAAGACCAGGCTCGCAACCACGAAGGAAGAAGACGCGAAGGACAAACTCTATGCATGGAAGTCAAACTCATTCCTCGTGCTGATCGCCAATGAACCGATCGAGCTCCCGCGCCGCAAGATGGGATTTTCGAAAGCGGGAACGGACATCATCGTTCCGCTCGGCCGCGAGACAAAGGCGCGTGCATGGATCATTCCACCGATGCCGCAAGGATCCGAGTGGACGACAGACAAGGACGCGCCGCTCGCACGGCAGATCGAACTTCGAAGCCTGCTCTGCAATTGGCACCTGCGGAAGTGGCGCGAGTCACTCTCGCACGATGCCGTTGCGCAGACCGACGCCGAACTCGCGGCGAGGCTTGACGAACTTGCTGTCCCGCTCGATGGCACTTTTGAGATAAACCGAACGACGGAATGGACGACGACACTTGAGTTGATCGCTTCAGCCGAAGACAAACCCGTGCACCTCACCTTCCTGAGCAAGCACGGAAAGAATTTCTCTCCCGAGTATGCGGCACAGACAGCGCTCCTCTTCCCATTGCTGCCCATTCTCGCCTTGAGTGCCGCCTCAGGGAACGCGCCCTAAATCGATTGGCGAGCTCACTGCGAGGTCGCTTGTACTTCAACCAAGACAACCTCCGGCGGGCAATGGACGCGAAGTGGAAACCACGCGCCCACGCCGCGTGTGACGATGAGGTGTGAGCCATCGCGCTCATAGAGACCAGACGAGAATCGGTGTGAAAACGCAAGATTGTGCTGCGGCCGCGTGCGTCGTGCGATTTGCCCGCCATGCGTATGACCTGCGAGAGTCAGGGGGATGCTGCGGGAACTCGCGGAGGCGAACGCCTTGGGATTGTGTGCGAGCAAGAGCTGAGGCAGCGCGTCCATTGCGTCGAGGCGCGCCGCATCGAGCGCGATGCGATTTGACCAATCGATTCCCCCGACGACAAGTGCGTCACCCGCACGCCGAACCTCGGTCGTCGAATTCATGAGCACCGTGATGCCAACCTCTCGCGCTGCCTTGATGATCTTGCGCGGTGCATGGAGATGATCGTGATTTCCCAGCACCATATAGATGCCGCACGGCGCGCGCAGTTGCGCGAGTTCGGCGAAGAGGAGATCGCAATCGTCTGCGTGAAGGTCAACAAGATCGCCCGTCAACGCGACGAGGTCGGGCTGCGCCGCATTGGCCGTTGCCACGGCCTCGCGAATGCGCTCGCTCGACGCAAGGTGTCCGAAGTGAAAATCCGAGAGATGTGCGATCTTGAATCCATCAAAGCCGCGCGGCCAACCCTTCGGGGCAAGTGCGATCTTCGTGAGTTCGATCGGTTGGCTCAAGTGCCGCGCGCGGAGTCGACCACCCGTGAGCCGATCTGGAACCACCGTGAAGAGCGCGTGCCGAATGCGTGCGCGGAGAAACTTCGTTGGATGCCCGTCCATGCGTTTCTCAGAATCGCCACGATGCGCCCGCGACAATGCCCTGCATACTTCCCGTGAGATCGATGTCGCGTCCGTCGAAGGCACCGCCAACGAGTTGGTAGCCGAGGTTCAACGAGAAGTGCGGCGAAAGCCAGAGTCGGCACCCTGCGTCAATGTTCAAGGCCATGCCAAATCCACCGTCCGATTGCAACGGCAGGGTCGCCCCAATCAGAGCGTCGGTGTAAATCTCCAGCCGCTGCACCATCGGCACGGCGTGCCCAACATCAAATCCAACATTGAATCCTCCGCCCACGCTCGGAACGAGGAAGGAGTCATCTCCTTCCATCGAGTCCAGCGTCGTGAGGTCATTGATCGTGCGCGAGAGATTCACAAACTCCACCGCAACGATGCCTTGCATGACGAACGCGAAGTCATCGGCGTTAGGCGCGTTGGCATCTTCCGCGTAGGGTTCCCAAAAGTCATACGCGACCTTGGCACCAAAGGTCCATGTGTCGAGATTGGAGGTAAATGCGTCCCCAGCATTGACGGTGATGCCAGAGAAAGACATCGTCTCTGCAGCCGAGCCGCTCCCGCTCGTGTTAAACGAGAGTGCCTGAAGCGATGCGTGAAACTTCCCTTCATGGACAGTGAACGCCGCGTCCATCGCGATCGCGCTGTCGTGGAGGCCGATGTCCTCGACGGAGACCTGCGCGGCGCCGTCGTTGAAGTTTCCAACGAGTCGTGTGAAGTAGGCTTGCCCCCCGAAATCCAACTCAAATGTGCGCTCGGGTGCGGATTCGGTCACTTCTGGTGGTGCTGCGAGTGCTGCTGCGACGACGATAGATGCAAGCATGACCGAGAGAGTACCTCCACGGCGAGTACCCCGCGA